>JANNUS010000011.1:0-107761 GCA_031395485.1 Cyclobacteriaceae bacterium
GCGTATGCCCGTACAACTTTAAAGACTAATGCTTTATATTGATTCAGCCAATTTTCAAAAATATGCTTCTGTTCCTTCTCCGTCACAACATAGATTGTTTACCCTATTAGTACCATTAAAGGAACGAATCCTTACAAGGACGAGGTAATAGTTCAAACAAGTTAAAGAAATGTAAATGGTGGTTTTAAAAAGCACCAAAAGAAATAGGAGAATCTCTATCTATCCAGAACTTTGGGATTCAATTGTCCAGGTATAGAACCTATGGCAATAGAATGTCACACACAATCCTTCAGTTTTTCTTATACTCTGAAAATGAGTCATTGAAAGCTTATACGCCAATTGTCTCTGCGGAATGTTTGGCTTGCCGCTAACGTTTGTGCATAATCAGTGGCGGGAATTCGAAGCGCGTCACTGTCCCACGACACCAAACGTATTTTGAAAAAACTAAACTACAAATTTACACTGAACCCCGCCATTGATTATGCACTTTGTTAGCAACTGTGCGCTTGCACTACTCTATTTTTTTAGCCTTTTGAAAACCACATTGTCAGCTTACGCAAAACTGAGCGCACTCATTGACTGGCTTTGGTGTCGCGGTGGAATGTGTGGCCAGGCAATGTGTGCGCGTTTAGTAGGGACCGAGGAATTTATGTCCGTTAAAGTGAATCAAATGGTCGGGATAGTCAGCTGTCCATACTTCAGTCTCCCATGCAATGTCAGCGGCAATTTTTTTAAAGTCCGTCTTTGTTAAGAATGCAGTCACAAATATGGGTTGAGCTTTACAGTCCTTAAGTAATTTTTTGAGTTCTAAAACTCTCAATTCACTCATTGGTCCAGTACTGTGATATGCCTCAATTAAATAAAGCCAATTCTTTTTCTTATTGTATGCAATGACGTCAGGTAATTCGTCATGAGATAACTTGAAAAAATTTAACTTTTTTAATTCATCTTCTTCAATGTGTAAAAGTTTGTTTGAGGTGTCACCTATGTATAAGACTTCGCAGTCACTGCCATAAATCGGTAGGAACTCCTCAATTATTTTCTTTTGTAAAATATTATGATCACCAAGTGACAGAGTTAATGCTTTTCCTCCGGGCAATGTTACCGGTATTTTATCAAGCGTTCTTTTTCTTGATAGTAGTTCCGACAGATTTTCTCTTTTAGCATTGAATGCTTTTATGCTCTTATTCCAATTTGATGTTCCATAGTCTTTTATGGCTTCAGCAAATTCAGTTAGCAATGCATAACCCCTTGTTGGATTATTTGTCGCTGCTCCAGTATTCTCACCACTGTTAATAACTAAGTCAGCAATGACGAGCAGTTTCAAGTCCTTCCTTCTTATATCATCATATGAGCCAGAAGATATATTTTCTTCAAAGTTTTTATTTATGTAATTAATAATGTCTCGCGTTTTTAGGAAATAGCTATCCTTGACGCTCTTAACTTTTGACCAATCTTTTGTAACGCCACCAACAGCTAAAAATGCTAGTGCCATTTTCTCTAATGCGCGTTGAGACTTTGCAGCAATTGGAATTCCGGCTGCTTCCAGAATTTCAATGGCTTCATTAATGACTTTTTGTACTTTCTTTGATTTAGTGCTTTTTAGAATGTACTGCTTCATATTTCAAATAACGTAAGCTCCTTATTTAGTGAATTTGAATTAGCAATTTCTTGTGCCGTATGGAGCTCACCAAGTGAGTAACACTCCTTTATAGAATTCGCAATCTGAAATGCTAACAATGGAGGAACTGCATTACCTATTTGATTGAACTGACTTGTTTCATTTCCATTAAATTCGAACCAATCAGGGAAACTTTGTAATCGTGCGGCTTCGCGTACAATTAACCTTCTTCTTCTACCATCCTCGAGCCTTACTCGCTGCATATCACCAGTTGCACCTGCAAGGTTTCTACATGTCAATGTTCTCGCAGGCTTATTTGGATAAATGTCTCGTGGGTTTACGCAGTCAGATGCTTTTTCATACTTGGCTACATACTTGTCCATTGATTCTGTTAAGAATTTACTTTCGGGAGGAGTTGTAAACATTAAATCACCGATAGCTTCACCAGCAGTTACTTTTTTATTCCTATTCTTTGGGAAAGAAAACTTAGCCCTGTGCCCAACAACAAAGAGTCGTTCTCGATTTTGAGGAACACCAAAGTCAACAGCGTTCAGAAGTTTAAAATCTAATAGATAACCAAGTTTTTTAAGTTCGTTAGTTATTAACTCAAAGTAGTCCTTATTGCGGTACAGTAAACCTCTCACATTTTCAAACATGAAAATCTTAGGTTCAAGCTTTTTAATAGCGTCAATAAATATTGGAAATCCATCTCTTGCGTCCTCAATTCCTCTTTGGTATCCGCCAACGCTGAAGGGTTGACAAGGAGGTCCACCTATAATTATGTCTGCTTGGGGGTAATCAAATGATAGGTCAAGTTTTACAGCGGAACATTCTCCGTTAAGATTCTTAGAATATGTAGATGCAGCAAATTGATCCATCTCGAAACCAATTGTCCGATAACCAGCTGACTCAAATCCCAAAGATAATCCGCCACACCCTGCAAATAAGTCCAAAACGACCTGATTTTCAGTCACTTTTGGCTTAAGTAATCGGTTAATGTTCTTTACGTACTCCACTTTAATGTTCAATAGCTGATAAATATATCGGGCATGAGTTAATTGTCAAATATCGTCAAAACTTTTTAGGCTTTCGAGTAAACTTTTCGGTGAGATTTACTTTTGTGCGTGGGCTATTTGGCTCTTTTGCAGGCTTGGGAGTCGGGCGGGTTTGCGCGGCCTGCAAATGTGCCAAATGTGGGATGGCTATTCTTGGGTCAGATTGTCCGTGTAAACTATTAATTACTTCTTTGTGTAAGTTCTCTTTGTCGGTTGTATGTCAATGGTTAGCTTAATTGTCCCAGCGCATTGTTGCTAACGTTTGGCTATAACCAGTGGCGGGATTTCAAAGCACGTCATTGTCCCCCGACACTAAACGTAATTTGAAAACTAAACTACAAATTTATACTGAACCCCGCCATTGGTTATAGCTTTTGTTGTGGTGCGTTTATATCCCTAAAACTCTCAACTTTAATTCAATTGAGTCTTTGTCAAGGTAAAGTTTAAACTTAAAATCTTGTTTATCCCATTTGATGTTAGAAATTATGAATCTATTGTAATCTCTGTAATTCTTGGTCAATGTAATCTCGTCTTCATAAACGATTTTGTAATCGTTATTAACTTTTTCCCAAATTTTAACAGGGATTTCCAATTGACCTAACTCGTGTCGAAATAGTACGCTTCCGTATAAATTGTCAGATTTGTATCTATAAAGAGGAATACCGTTAATTATTTGTCCAGTTACTGCATTAATTGATGAGTAGTCTGGTCCAAGCTCACTTACGTTCTCAACAAAGATGAATAAACCTTGTTGAGGTAAATAACCTAAATAGACGGTAGAGTCAATACCATTTTCTGTAGGTTCAAGTCTTTTCTTAATTATATCCCCTCCTTGTAAATGGAGAATAAAAATCGTGTCATTTAGGATTTCAAATTTCGACTTGGTTAACGATTTATTCCATTCTTTAGTCGTTATAATTTTAAATTCCTTTAAATCAATTTGAAATGATTTCACTTCCCCCCCAATGACTTTTTCACCTTCGTTAATTGTGTCGGCTGTTACATGAACAGCAAGACTATCTGTAGTAATAGAGTTTAGAGTATTGATTTCTGTCCACAGACTGGTTGCTTTACTTTCAAGAGATTGTGGCGTTGTGTCCAATCTATTGGATTCTTCGTATGCAGTCCAAGTACCATAAATGAAGAATAGTGATGTTGAGAATCTACCGAAAGCTACTCCGTATTTTATGTATCGGTCGGGAATGAAGTAGATAAAAATAATAACTAATAAGATTAGACCTATGACCAATATTGTCAGTGCCGCTGATCCACGAATATCGATTTTCATCAGAGTCAAGAATACCAATGCGATACTAGCTAACTGTACGAATGTCCCAAGTATAAACTTTCCTAAATTTTTCATTAATTAAATGCGCCACAACGTTTGTGTTTATTTCGTGCTGGGATTTCGAAGCACGTCACTGTCCCGCGAAACTAAAACTAAATTAAGAAAACTAAACTATAAATTTACACATCACCCCAGCATGGAATAAACACTTTGTTGTGCGTTCGCCCTTTTATTCAATCTTCCTTGTCGCGTTGGTCGCGTGTCGGCTTGCAGGCTCTTTTGTTTTTTTGAATTGGGTCAGGCGTTAAAAAAAACAAATGTGCCTGCAAATGCGCTGGTGCTTCTATGTCGTGATGTCCAATATCTCGTTGTCCTTATACAAATTTGGTAAATGTTGTGACTTTATTCTGAACTGGCTACGCTTCTTAATTTTTGGCTTTGTCGAGACATTCTCCATTTTAATTCCTGGGTCGTAATAGATATTGCCGTTTGCCATTTGTCCAAGGAATAATTGAAAGTCTGTCCCCGAACCAAGAATTATTTTGTTACCGTATTTATACTGTCTTTCGTTGTCTGTTTCAGAAAGTGAAGGAACGTAGCACGCTTGGTTATGTTTTCTGTTCCAGTGTAAAAGCATAGAGGAGAAACTCCAACAGGCGGTTTCATTTCCTTTAATGTCAACCAAAGCAATTCGTCCATTGGTGTTTCGAATTTTTCCACTTTCTGCATCAAAACCAATTAGTTGCATTTCTAAATTTGTCAATGAATGGCGAACGCCAGTTTTATGGACGCCTCCAAAATTAATTCGGTCTGGTCTACCCGTTTTGTCTGCGTATCCGTAAGTCTTTAAAAATGCCTCTGCTCCCTTTGTCTTGTAGATTCCATCTGTGGGTTCAGGTGTCATTAGTGTAATTACAGCGGAGTTTATTCTCTCAAAATTTGTTACTCCAAACTGTTTGACTTCCCAACCCAAAAAATCAGGTTCTGAATAGCCGTTTGGTGTAATACCTAATTCTGCTTCTAAAGTGTAGCCACCACAATTAGGCGCTTCACAGGGAAGTAGATTTCCTTTTCCATCAAGTCGTTTTGATTTTATCCAGCCTAATTGATGAATGCGAAGTAATTCATTAATCAGTTTGGATTTATTGTTTGCCGCTTTTGGTAACTCAATAACTTTGAAAACTCCATGCTCTGAAATTGATTTAGCTTTCTCAAACTCAATTGCAATCTCAGAATTTGGTGCCGCAACAAAGCCTAGAACAGCTCCATTTTTTGCTACTGCAAAAAATAAAAGCCTGTCTGCAAGTCGTTGTGTCATTAATTCTGAAGGAGGATTTTCACACTTGGCTAAAAAGCCCGAAAACCTAACTTCCGGATATTTGGGATACAGGATGAGTTGTGAGTTTGGAGCGGGATATAAATTCCCATCTTCGCCAATCCATGAAAAATTTATAGTTGCTTTGAATCGCTCCTTATTCCAATCTCCCGCTTCTTCGGTTTTTATTTCCGAAATTGGTAAGATGTTTAAAATTTCAAAACTGCCGCCAAAGTAAACTTGATTTTTAGAATTATCGTTTGGAGAAAGTCTCTTTACATATATTTTTTGGCAACCGTTGTCAATGAACAGCGACTTTAGATTTTTTAGATTCATTGATTCTTTGGATTTCTTTCACAATGTTTTTGCCAACAGCTTCAATTAAAGGTGTAACAACCGAATTGCCAAACTGTCTATACGCTTGATTGTCGGAAACTGGAATCAAGAAAGTGTCAGGAAAACCTTGAAGTCTTGCACACTCTCTTGGAGTCAGTCGTCTTGGCGGTTTTCCATCTTGCGGAATTAAAATTTCTGCTCCGTCTTTATAATACCTAGCACTCATTGTTCTTGAAATCCCATTCAAATCGGTCATCCCAAAACCAAAACCGTTTCCCTTTGCTTTGTGCTTTTTGGCATACTCTTGCAAGTAATTCCAAAGATGTTCCGACAGCGTGTATTTCTTATCAACTTCACTTTCTAAGATATCTTTAATGGCAAATTTAGTTTCACTCATTTTAGGAAACTGAAAAGTTTCCTTCTTATTGAAAACAGAATTTTTGAAACCTACGATTATTATTCTTTCTCTGTGTTGCGGAACAAAGTGCTTTCCGTCAAGAACCTTGTAGTGAACATTATAGCCTAATTCTTTAAGCGTTTCGGTAATCACTTTGAAAGTTTTTCCCTTGTCATGACTTACAAGGTTTTTCACATTCTCCAACATGAATGCTGAAGGCTTTTTATATTTGATGATTCTGGCAACATCAAAAAATAATGTCCCTTGTGTCTCGTCTAAAAAACCATGAGCTCTGCCTAAAGCATTTTTCTTTGAAACACCTGCTATTGAAAATGGTTGACACGGGAAACCGCCAAGCAAAATATCGTGGTCTGGTATTTCCTTCTCTGAAATTTTTGTAATGTCGCCAAACGGAACTTCTCCGAAGTTAGCCTCATAGGTTTTCTTTGAGTAGGTGTCCCACTCACTTGTAAAAACACAATTACCACCAAGTTTTTGAAATGCGAGTCTTATACCGCCAATGCCAGCAAATAGGTCTATGAACTTGAACTTAGGATTTTCTTTTGGAGGGAATGGGATGTCCCATTTGATAGGCAAATAATATTGAAAATCTGGTTCTTGAACAATGTTTAATTCCTCATGAAGTTCTGTCAAATAAGCCTTAGCTGTCGGCTTAAAGTAATGTGAAACGCCATTTTTGTGGTTATGGAAATAATGCGTCAAGTGTGCCAAGTCGTTGTCTGTCGTCTTGTTCACTTCAATTTTCAGCTTAGTCCTAATGTCCGAGTACTTTTTTGCCATTCGACCTTAAATATTGCGAAATTTAATGATTTAGGACGTCAAAGTCGTCAAAACTTTGATAGTCGTCTTGGTCGTTTTGGGCGTGTCGGGCAAAATTAAAAGTGGCGTTTCTCGCTGGATTGGTGCGCTGGCAACGCCTCTTTTAATTTTGCGAAGGGTGGGTTTGTGTTCGTGATCTTGTCTGTCCGAAAGGGTGACGCACAACGTTTATGTTTATGACGGCTTGGACTTTCGAAGCGCGTCATTGTCCCACGTTGCTAAACGAAATTAAGAAAACAAAACCTCAAATTACACTGAACCCCAAGCTGGCATAAACATTTTGTTAGCGCTCGTTTTTATTCACGCACTTAAATTGTCAGGGTTGTTCATAAGTTCTTTTATTTTTTCAACCTCGTCCTTTCTTATCACATAAGTTTTTGTCCACTTGTCATGCCAACCTCTATTGTCAGCGAAAAATGAGAATGGCTCGATCGGTATACATCTTATAACTGTCCGAACAAAAATTGTTTGAAAGTCCGGATTCTCTCCATATTCATTCACAACAATTGATTTTGTAAAAACTTTCCCAATTGTCTGCTGAAAATAAAATTCCCCAAGTATGTAGTAGATAGGAAATAGAAACATAAACACAAGTCCCACGAAAGGTATTGAGTTAATAAATTCTATTTCTCCAAGTATGTAAGCTAAAATCCTAAATACTGTAATGTCAATAATGATATTAACAAGTCTAAGTCCTATTGTCAAGTCGTTAACGGGTCTTTTGTGCCGAAATTCCTTTTGAACGTTTTCCCATTGTCCAGATTCATTTCTCTCTGTCCTCGTGAGAATCTTGTTTTCGTATAAATCAGTAATTCTTGGTCTCTCTGTTGTCATGTCTGTCCTTTTCTAAAAATGAGCGCTAACGTTTGTGTATCAGCATTGCTGATACTTCTAATATCTCATTTGACGACTAAAGTGATTGTTTTCCAGTATTTTAGCACTGATTTCGTGATATTTCTTTTGTGCAGTATGCTATTCGTCCCCATCCTTAAGCTGCTTACTAAAGGCAATTTGATCTAGCGGGCTTTGTATTTTATCCAATGCGAAACGCGAAACATGAGCGTAAATCTCGGTTGTCTTAGGCGATTCATGACCTAGTAAAACCTGAATGTACCTGGTTGAAGTGCCAGCTTCTAATAAGTGTGTTGCAAACGAATGCCTCAGCATGTGCAATCGCACAGTCTTTTTTATGTTCGCCTTTGATGCGGCCTGTTTTAATACTTGTTGCAAGCTACTGGCACTGTAACGCTCTCCGGTCTGCCCTTCGAATAACCAAAACTTAGGGTTGTAGTTTTTTATGTATTCTTCCAATAACGGAGCAAGACTTTGTGCCATTACACTTTGTCTGTCTTTGTGTCCTTTACCCCCGCGAATGAAAACTATATTTCGGTTCATGTCAACATCACCAATACGCAACCCCAACAGTTCACTACGCCTCAGGCCTGCAGCATAGATCAGCATCAGCATCACGCGATGCTTTATGTTTGAGAGCGCATCAAAAATTTTCACTACCTCTTGCTGGCTTATTATTTCAGGGAGCTTCCGCTCTTTCATAGGTCGTTCCAATTGATAAACCTTGCGATCTTGCCCCATTACTTTTTCGTAAAAAAACTTGATAGCGTTTATAGCCTGATTTTGTGTGCTTCTGCTTATTTTTTTATGCTCAATCAGGTAAAGCAAATAGTTACGAATTTCTATCTCATTTAATTCAACCGGACTTGACTCAAAATAAAATTTAAGAAATTCCTTAAACTGTTGGAGGTATGTTCTTACAGTATTTTCACTATAGCCCCTAAGCTTTAATTTCTGGTCCATCATTCGCAAAGCTTGTTGATGCTCAGGATTTTCTTTCGGCTGAACGGCTACTGTGACTTTTTGATTTTCCTTTTTTGGAGTTGTTCTACTGGAAAACCGCATGGCCGAATAGTCAATAAAGGCCTTACCTTTAAACAGCGTGAAAATTTGATTCATAATTTTATCATCGCTTGGCACATACCAGCATGTATGTGTTTTACTATACTTAACGCCCGGAATTTTTTTTACATCTTCAATTAATTGTGCGTATGGAAATTTCAAACCAACACAGTCTGTATTGTTATGAACAAGCGGATTTAATACAATTATTGGTAGGGGCATAAAAAATGATAGCTAACCAGATACGTATGGATGAAGATACGAAAAAGGAGTATTTAATTTGCCATCACGGGCTATAGTTCCTCGGTCTATAATTTTATCGCTATCTTTTACGAATAATGGCTGAAGTATTCTGTCTAATAAATCCCGCCCAAATTCCTCGGAGGCACTCCGTGGCAACTCACACGGCAAATTATCAACACTCATAACAGTAATGAATTTTTCGTTTGCAAGGGGTGGGTTCACCGAATCGGTTGCGGGATCGTAATCGTAAATCGGCTCAGGAATCGTACTGGCTACTTTGGTGCTTGGTATTGATCCACCAATATCGCAAGTAATGTCTGCAATGATTTTAATTTTGAAATCTACCGAGAGCATGTCTTGTGTAGTAAATAATACGGGAGCTTTGGGATTCCAGTAAGCTCCTGCCAGCAAAACATCGGCCACCCTGGTAAACTTAACAAAGTCGCTACTATACTTTTCCGGATGTAGATGAAACTCTTCGCGGTTAAAGTGCCCACCTTCTTTGCGGAGGTGATAGTCGGCACTGCTGAGCTGTACGTACACAGGGTCATCGAATTGCTGATGCAGGAAATCATGTGCGCTCACTTTTCGTATACCGGCTGTGTCGAGTGTTTCCATGGCGCCTTTTCCAACCCGCCCAGCACCTGTTAAAATAATTTTCACGGCTGGAAGTTTGACTTTCCGTAGTTCAAGTTTTAAATCATTTACATCGAAGCATTCAAAGGCTCTTCGTAGAGAAAATTGATTATACCGTTTTCCGTACGTCCATAGCCCGTTATAGGCACCAACAATTCCGGCAAACCGACCAAAGGCAACAAGCCTATTTCCTTGTTTGTCTTTCAGCGCTTCATAATCAATCATCTTTATTTTTTTTATTAAAATTTCCTGCAGGAGCCTTTTGTTGTAGGGTTGCATTTTAATTGTATGTGAAAAAAACAAGTAAGTTTTATTGTCTATCAACTGAGGAATGGGCACTTCTTTAATACCCATCAGAATATCGCAGTGGTTTACATCGGCCGCTACTTCAATTCCCAGTTCGCGGTACTCATCATCATTGAAACAACGTATTGGGCTTTCTTGCACTACAACTTTAACATTTGGAAAGCGCTGTTCAATTTCTTCTGTTTGCAGCGGAGTAAATGGAACACGTTTATCCGGTGGAGTCTTGCCTTCGCGGATGATGCCGAGTTTGATAATCATAAGTGTTTGTTGAATTAATGTGAGGCCAGCAGCATAAAATCCCTAGCCAGCAACTTGAGGTTTGCTCTTATTTCTTTTTTTTCTTACTTTTTGTTTCATTACTGTCTCTTTCGACTAATTTTTTATCGTTTACGTTTTTATTGAGAAACTCATTGATTTTTTCAATATTCATGTTAGAGCTTAGCTCCCCAAACTGGTTAATTGATACTTCAAATCCTTGCAGGTCTTTGTGAACGCGCGGCTTCTTTTTTTTATCTGTGTCTTTAGCCATAACTGTATATTAAATTTTTATGGGTATGGTATTCAACGCAAATGTTATTCGTTTGATTACCTCATCTTTTCCCAAAATTTCCTGTGTTATCATCAAGTCAGGGCCTGAGGCTCCACCGGTTAGGGCTAGCCGAAATGCCTGCATAATTTTCCCGGATTGAATCATTAAATCACTGGCGACCATTTCTATAGTAGCCTTAGCAATCGCAGCATCAAATTCTGTCAATCGGCCAAGGGCATCTTTGTAGGCCGACAATACTTTTACTACCTCGTTATTCCATTTTTTACTCGCTACGGTTTCGTCAAATGTTTGGGGAGCAATGAAGAAAAATTTGCCGTGTTCCCAAAAATCTTGTGGAAACGTAACACGCTCTTTCATAATCGAGCAGATTTTTATGGCCTTTTCTTTTGAGCACGGAATATTTTCTTTTTCAAGCGATTCAATTAAATACGGAGTGAGTGCCTCATCAGACTTTGCCCGTAAGTATTGCTGATTAAACCATTGCGCTTTGTGTATATCAAGCTTTGCGCCTGCCTTACCTATCCGTTCAACGGAGAATGATTGTATTAATTCGTTCATCGAAAATATTTCTTGTGTGGTACCAGGGTTCCATCCCAAGAATGCCAAAAAATTGATTAGGGCCTCCGGTAAATACCCGCTTTCCATAAATCCTTTTGCTACTGCTTTTGATTCGGGATCAGTCCACGTAAGTGGAAAAATTGGAAAGCCCATTTGATCAGCAGCGCGCTTACTTAATTTTCCGTTGCCATCGGGTTTTAGCAGCAGGGGTAAGTGTGCAAATTGGGGCATGTCATTTTTCCATCCCAGGCATGTATATAGTAAAACGTGCAATGGTGCTGATGGAAGCCACTCATCACCGCGGATAACATGTGAAATTTTCATCAGGTAGTCGTCAACAACATTCGCTAGGTGGTATGTTGGCATGCCGTCTGATTTCATCAATACTTTGTCATCGAGTTGTGATGAATTCACGATCACCTCACCACGAATTAAATCGGTTACTTTAACTTCCTGATCTTTCGGTACCTTAAACCGAATGACATATTCTTCACCAGACTTTAGTAATTCGTCTACTTCACCTTCTGAAAGAGTAAGGGAATTACGCATCAATAAACGATTTGCGCTGCCATACTGCTGATTGTCGTTTCCTTCCTTTTTAAGTTGCTCACGCATTGTTTCTAAATCCTGCTCGCTGTCAAATGCGTAGTAGGCATTGCCTTTCGTAATTAATTGTTGTGCGTATTGCTTGTAAATATCTTTTCGTTCCGACTGCCGGTAAGGCGCATACGGGCCACCGACACCCACACCCTCATCAATCTTTATTCCTGCCCACTCCAATGATTTTAAGATATAGGCTTCTGCTCCAGGAACAAAACGTGTTTGGTCAGTATCCTCTATACGTAAAATCATGGTGCCTTTATGTTGTCGGGCAAGCAAATAATTGTAAAGGGCAGTCCGAACACCACCAATGTGCAGGGCTCCTGTGGGACTGGGGGCAAATCGTACGCGAACGTCTCTCATCTTCGTTTTAAAACTTCTGTAAAGGTAAAATTTTTTAACAGGCATAAGCTTGCCCTTTCTATGCGAGAAGAAAAATAAATGGTCGAAAATCGTAAGCCTTGGATAGGGCGAGGTGGCTTTATACCTTTACGCTCTCCAAATGTGGAGCACTTATTATGGAAGAGAAGAACTTGAATTTTTTGGAAGAAATTGTTGAAAATGATCTTAAAGAAGGTAAGTATAAGAGTATTGTCACACGATTTCCACCCGAACCCAACGGATATCTTCATTTAGGGCACGCGAAAAGTATTTGTCTCAACTTCGGACTGGCGAATAAATATGGTGGAAAGACCAACCTTCGGTTTGACGACACTAATCCGGTTACAGAAGAAACGGAGTATGTAGATAGTATTAAAAGCGATATTGAGTGGCTTGGCTTTAAGTGGTCGCAAGAGCTTTACGCTTCTGATTATTTTCATGAGCTGTATGATTTTGCAATGAGGCTTATTAAAAGTGGATTGGCCTATGTAGATGATAGCTCGAGCGAAGAAATTGCAGCGGGCAAAGGTTCGCCAACGCAGCCAGGAAAAAACAGCCCGTTTAGAGATCGCGCAATAGAAGAAAATGTGAAGTTGTTTGAGGATATGAAAAAAGGCAGGTATAAGGATGGAGAGAAAGTACTTCGTGCAAAAGTAGACCTGCATACCGGACAGGCTGGTATGACTCATCCGAATATGCACATGCGTGACCCAATCATGTATCGCATTAAGCATGCTCATCATCATCGTACGGGTAGCGAATGGTGTATTTACCCGATGTATGATTTTGCACACGGGCAAAGCGATGCTATTGAAAATATAACGCACAGTATTTGTACGTTAGAGTTTATTCCGCATCGTGATTTGTACAATTGGTTTATCGAAAAACTTGAAATCTATCCTTCCAAACAATATGAATTTGCACGGTTGAACATGACATATACGATCATGAGCAAACGGAAACTTCTTCAATTAGTAAATGAAGGTCATGTAACCGGATGGAACGATCCACGCATGCCAACGTTAAGCGCTGTACGCAGACGTGGCTATACACCCGAAAGTATTCGTGAATTTTGCGATAAGATTGGAATAGCTAAACGAGAAAACCTGATTGATGTTGGCTTGCTGGAATTCTGCGTGCGGGAGCATTTAAATAAAATTGCTTTACGCAGAATGGTGGTGTTTGATCCAATAAAAATTGTGCTTACCAACTATCCGGAAGGAAAAGTGGAAATGCTGGAAAGTGAGAATAATCCAGAAGATCCAAATGCTGGCAATCGTCAAATTCCGTTTAGCCATGAGCTATACATAGAGCAAGAGGATTTTATGGAAGTAGCTCCTAAAAAATATTTTCGCCTAGCGCCTGGTCAAATGGTTCGCTTAAAAAGCGCATACATTATTAAATGTGATGATGTTGTTAAGGATGCTTCAGGGAAAATTATCGAGCTACGATGTTCCTACATACCCGAGAGTAAAAGCGGGTCGGACACTTCTGGTGTTACTGTAAAAGGCACGCTGCACTGGGTAAGTGTTCGTCATGCTGTTCCAATAGAATTGAGATTGTATGACAGGTTATTTAAGGTAGAGAATGTAAATATAGCAGAAGGTGATTTTTTGGATCACATTAATCCTACTTCATTGCAAATTTTGGCGAGGGCGTATGCCGAACCAGCGTTGCTTAGCCCAATATTGGGTGAACGTTACCAGTTTATGCGAAAAGGATATTTTTGTCTTGATACGGATTCGACAAAAGAAAAAATCGTGTTTAACCGCACCGTTGCATTACGCGATATGTGGGCGAAAAGTAGTTAGTGGAATACTATTTTATCGCGATACACGAAATCTCCACATTAACATCCTTTGGTAACCGGCTAACTTCTACGGTCTCGCGCGCAGGTGGATTCTGAGAAAAACATTTGCCGTAGATCTCATTCACATTCGCAAAGTCATTAAAGTCTTTTAGAAAGATGGTGCTCTTCACCACATTGGAGAAATCCATATCGGCAGCTTTTAAAATAGCCGCGAGATTAAGCATCACTTGTGTTGTTTCATCTACAATGTTTTGTGTTATCAAATTGCCGGATGGTTTTTGAATGGCAATTTGCCCACTGATAAAAAGCATATTCCCGTTGTGTATAGCCTGGCTGTATGGCCCGATTGGCTCTGGGGCAAGGGCTGAATAAACTACTGTTTTTGGCATATCTTTACTGTTTAAAATTTAACTTAGCGTCCTCTCAAAAGTAGTCAACTATCTCGAATCTGATCAATCGTATATGAATATTCTGGTTATAGGCGATCCCGAAAACCTTGAGGAGGTAAAAGCAAAGTTTGGTGAAGCCCATCAATACACGTTTGAAAAGGATCATCGCGAAGCAGAACGCTTCGTTCTCGGCAATGATTTGGTGTTTGATTTTATTTTAGACGAGGAGCCATTTCAAGTAGAGATTTATATTGAAAAAGAAAGCGCCACAATTTTTGTCAATACAGCAAAAATTTCGCTTTCCGAACTTTCAAGCTTGGCCAATCATCAACTGAGAGCAAAACTTTTTGGATTTAATGGGCTGCCAACATTTTTAAATAGAAGTGTATTGGAGGTTAGCGTACTGAATAAGGCGGATGAAGTAAAGCTCGGTGAAGCCTGTAAAGAACTCAATACTGAATTTTTGCTGGTAGATGATCGTGTTGGATTGGTTACGCCACGAATTGTCTGCATGATTATAAACGAGGCTTACTATACCGTGCAAGAGGGAACGGCTTTACGTGAAGATATTGATTTGGCCATGAAGTTAGGAACGAATTACCCCTATGGGCCGTTCGAGTGGTGCCATCGCATTGGCGTAAAGCATGTTTACGAACTATTGGAAGCTGTGTATGAAGACACGCACGATGAGCGCTATAAAATTTGTTCGTTGCTAAAGAAAGAGTATTTAAAAACGACTTAAGGCCTACTCAACGGTTACTGATTTTGCCAGGTTACGAGGCTGGTCCACATTACAACCCCGCATAACCGCGATGTGATACGAGAGAAGTTGCAACGGAATTACAGAAACAATTGGCATTAGCGTTTCCTGCACGGCCGGCACCTCAATAACAAACTCGGCCATTTGTGGAATGAGCTTATCACCTTCGGTAACCACGGCAATTACGCGACCCTTTCTCGCTTTTACTTCTTGTATGTTTGAAACGATTTTTTCGTACGAGCTATCGTGTGTGGCAATAAACACTACCGGCATTTCTTCATCGATCAACGCAATAGGGCCGTGCTTCATTTCTGCAGCCGGGTAGCCTTCTGCATGGATGTATGAAATTTCTTTCAGTTTTAGTGCTCCCTCTAATGCTACCGGAAAATTATAACCACGCCCCAGGTACAAGAAGTTAGGCGTGTCTTTAAATGTTTCTGCAATTACTTTAATCTCATCGTTCAGCTTCAATACTTTTTCAACTTTTGCTGGAATATTTTCTAACTCCACCAGCATTTCGTGAAATTTTTGATCGGTAATCGTGCCTTTTTTCTGGGCAACAATCAAACAAATCATACTTAATACTGTAAGCTGAGCTGTGAAGGCTTTTGTGCTGGCAACACCAATTTCAGGGCCTGCGTGTGTGTAGGAGCCAGCATGTGAATTACGCGCGATGGAAGAACCCACTACATTACAGACACCAAAAATGATTGCACCTTTTGATTTTGCTAACTCAATTGCGGCAAGCGTATCGGCCGTTTCCCCTGATTGAGAAATAGCAATAACAATATCGCCTTCGCGGATGATCGGATTCCGATAACGAAACTCGGATGCATATTCAACCTCTACCGGAATACGGCAGAATTCTTCAAACATATATTCGGCTACCAATCCGGCATGCCACGATGTACCGCATGCCACGATAACAATCCGATCGGCATTTGCGAGTTTGTTTACGTATTCACGAATGCCACCCAATACTAATCTACCAGACTGTGAATCTAACCTGCCGCGTAAACAATCTTTTATAGAACGAGGCTGCTCACAAATTTCTTTCAACATGAAGTGATCGAATCCACCTTTTTCGATGGTTTCTAACTCCATTTCCAATTTTTGGATGTAGGGGGTTTGGGGTAGATCTTGAACTGTTTTAATTCGAAGTTTTCCGTTGTCGATGATGGCGATCTCCATGTCGTTAAGGTAAACGACTTCATTGGTGTATTCGATTATTGGTGTGGCATCGGAGGCCATAAAGAATTCGCCCTTGCCTATTCCAATTACAAGAGGACTTCCCTTCCTGGCAGCAATCAATAAATTTGGATCCTCTACCGACATAATAACAATCGCGTAGGCGCCAATAACTTTGGTTAATGCAAGGCGAACAGCCTCATCGAGTGAACAATTGTTGTTATCCTGAATGTCTTCAATGAAATGAATCAACACTTCTGTATCGGTATCGCTTGAAAACGAATGACCTTTGTTGCTTAGCTCTTGTTTTAATGAGTTGTAATTTTCGATAATGCCATTGTGAATGATGGCTAATTTTTTTGAAGAAGAGTAATGAGGGTGTGCGTTTACATCATTTGGTTCTCCATGGGTAGCCCACCGCGTATGCCCAATGCCAATGTTACTGGTAAGGTCTTTGCCGTTCAGGTGCTCCTCCAGTTCAGAGACTTTCCCCTTTTTTTTATAAATGTTAAGCCCATTGTTTAGCAAGGCAATACCTGCGCTGTCGTAACCGCGGTACTCAAGCCTTTTAAGGCCTTTAATAATTACCTGCTGTGCATCGCGATGACCAACGTAAGCAACTATTCCACACATACTTTATTCGTTAGTTAAAACCGGACTTGTATAATTGACCTTTAATTTAATACTGTTTGGAAGAATTACGGCACGGTCAACGGTTTTTCCTGCCGAAGGGCTTATGGGAACAAGACCAAGGTATTTTATTTTGTTATCAAACTTTTTTCTGTCGAAAAGGCTTTGCATGAAGAGCGTGATAAAACCAGAATATCTTTTTTTAGAGGAGTTATAATTTAATTGAACAATGGGTGTTGACGATGAACCGATATCATCACCTCCCGGCAGATAATATTTACCACCCTGAAACAAATAAAACCCCGACACCGCTGCACTGTCTTCATCCAGTACAGAGTTTACAAACAGATCATCCAGGTTCATAATTCTGAACTCTAACGTTGTAGGAGGAGGAGATCCCGCTGCGGGCGTGGCGACATCCATAGAAATTTCGGCAGAATTAATTACCATGCTTGCGATAGAATCATTAATTCCGTCAAGCTTTCCAGAAACGAAATCATTAAAAGTACTAATATCGAGCTTTGAAATTACAGGAGAGCCGTTTTGTAAATAGCGTGCACCACTTGCGGGCGCATAGCCTTCATAGGTTTGGGTAATGGGAGAAAGATCGCCCGTTCTGGTTGTAGAAATTTTATTAAAACTAAGCGCGCCACCGGGCGTAATTTGATATACCCGGCTGAGTGAATCGGCTGTGGCAGTATGGTAATGAAGTGTAACCTTACTTACCAAAGATGCGGGTGTAATACCCACGATTCTGTTGCTTGAGGAAGGAATAAAGGCAAGTCCTTTAAAGAGGTATTTGAACTGCTTAATTTTTATAGATGTTGTGTCAGAATTGTTCAGGGCATGCGTTAACAACCTGTTCCCAAATGAATCAGGGGCATCGGTATCGTCATCGCCTATTTTAACTTTGAAAAGAAGTGTATCGGCAGCACTTCCCAACGCTGCATTACGTTGCAGGCTATCGTAGTTCACTTCGTAAGCGGCTTCCCCTAATGAGGGTCCGTACGCGAGCGAAGAATTATAATAGTAGCGCTTTCCATCATAATTGCTGAGTGAGTCTTCTATTATTTCATGAACCGTAAAGCGCTCTACATTTTTACCCACGGCACCGTACGAATAAAAATCTAGCCGTAGTTGTAACGTAATGGAGTCATACTCCGAGCCTGCTGCCACCGCACTAAAGATTGTTGGTTGTATTTGTGTATAGGCTTCGGCTCGAACCATACCAAAGTCTACATCCTGATACTCGCCAATTAACAAGCGATAGGTTGCCCCCAGAAAGTTATTGTCTGTAGGTATCGAGTCAATAAGCACCACCGAACTAGGAAGTAAAAATTCCTGATGCCGGAGTTTGAATTTTTTGTTTTGATTTCGGAATCCTAAAAGAAATGAATCGTCTTCACAAGACATCAAAAACAGGACAGCTATAAAGAGCTGCCCAGTTCGCTTAACCCACAAGTTCATTATATAAATTATAGTATGTTTCAGTGTAATTTTCGTCTTTATCAATGGATTCAACTTTCTTCTCTTTCATTTTCTTGAAGAGTCCTTCAAGTTTTTTGTTTTCGCCAGCCGTTATCACAACATCCGAAAACTCAACCCCTATTTTAATAAAGCCTTCATAATCGGCTGTTTTTAAATTACCAAGCATCTTATCTTCGATGTCAATCATTTTCACTTTGGCCATGATATCATCTTTAAACTTAAAATTAAAGCTGTTATTGTATATCGTGAAAACTGTTTTTGTTTGTTTGAATAACGGATCGTTCTTATACGTTGTTTTTAAGTACAAGGGGATAAAACTTGTGATCCAATCGTTGCAATGCACGATGTCAGGTGACCATCCTAATTTACGTACGGTTTCAATAGCTCCTTTACAGAAGAAAATAGCACGTTCATCGTTATCGGCATAGAAGCGATTTTCCTTATCGTGAAAAACTGATTTACGATGAAAATAGTCTTCGTTGTCAATAAAGTATACCTGTAACTTAGCATTTGGGATCGAGGCCACTTTAATGGTAAGCGGCTTCTCTTCATCGCCAACAGCAATGTTAATGCCTGACAGCCTTACTACTTCATGCAACCTGTTTTTGCGTTCGTTGATTATACCAAAACGAGGAACAAGGATTCTGATCTCCATACCTTTTTCCTGCATGGCTTGCGGTAGTTTGCGCACGAAATCGGCAACTTCCGAGGTCTGTAGAAATGGGTTTATCTCACTGGCCACATAAAGAATTCTAAGCTTTGACATAGTTCTTGGATTAGTTGCTGAACGGAAAACGAGGCACAAAAGTACAAAAATTAGCCCCCGAATTCAACATCTTTCCACAATTAACCTACCTTTACAACCCTTTTTAAGGACTTATAGTATGCATATTTTCAGGGAAATCGCCCTCTTAAAGGCATTTTTGGTTGAAAAAAAACGGTTGGGTAAAGTAGTTGGTTTTGTACCCACCATGGGAGCACTCCATCAAGGCCATATTTCCCTCATTCATGCTTCTAAAAAAGAGAATGATCTTACAGTTTGTTCTATTTATGTAAACCCAGCTCAGTTCAATAATGAAGCTGATTTACATAAATACCCCAGAACCCCCGAGATAGACACAGCTTTACTTGAAAAGGCTGGCTGTGATGTGCTTTTTTTCCCGGAAACGCATGACATGTATGAATCGCGAAGTTTAGTTCGATTTGATTTTGGCCATCTAGATACGATCATGGAGGGTGAATTTCGTCCGGGTCATTTTAGCGGGGTCGCATTAGTAGTATCTAAGCTCTTCCATATTGTCGATCCAGACCATGCTTATCTGGGACAAAAAGACTGGCAACAGTTTGCGATTGTTCGTCAGTTGGTACACGAGCTTAAATTTAACGTGAAATTAAGAAGCGTACCAACCATGCGTGAATCAGATGGGCTGGCTATGTCATCGCGCAATGTTCGTCTCAATCCCGTACAGCGAAAAAAATCTACCATGTTGTACCAGTCTCTGCTGCGTGCGTGTATGCTATTGAAAAATGGTTCAACAATTGAATCTGTAAAAAGAGATGTTAAGCAAGTGGTAGAGAGTGATTCGGAAATAAAGCTAGAGTATTTTGAAGTTGCAGATAGCGAAAACTTACGGTTGCTGAAAACCGTTGAAGCATCTGACAAACCTATTTTGTGCATGGCTGCATTTGTGGGGGAAGTTCGATTGATTGACAATATGTTTTTGTCCCGATAGTTATCGGGATTATCTTTGCGACCACCTCCGACAGCCATCGGGATAATCGGGATTAAAAATATGTTCATAGAAGTACTAAAATCAAAAATTCACAGAGTTAGAATCACACAGGCAGAATTGCATTATGTAGGAAGTATTTCTATTGATGCCGATTTGCTAGACGCTGCCAATATGATTGAAGGCGAAAAAGTAACGGTGGTAAATGTAAATAATGGAGAGCGTTTGGAAACCTACACCATTAAGGGTGAACGAGGGTCGGGTACGATTACACTAAACGGGCCCGCTGCGCGAAAAGCTCAGGTAGGCGATATCGTAGTTATTTTTTCGTATGCCGCCATGGATTTTGAAGAAGCCAAAAAATTTAAACCAACATTGATTTTCCCGACACCAGAAAATAAATTAAGCTAATGGTGTCGCCAAAATTAAAGACCACTTTTCAATACATCGTTATCGTTGGTATTACGGCATTTCTCATTTGGTTCTCATTGCGCGGATTGCAGGTAAACGATGGTGAGAATAAGTGGGATTATATTTACAATACGTGGAAAAAAGCCGACAAAGGCTGGCTTGTTCTAATGGCGGGCATTGCTATGCTTAGTCATGTACTTCGTGCTGAGCGCTGGAAAATGTTGATGGAGCCCACGGGCCATAAAACGACACTAAATGCCAGTTTGCTTTCACTCATGGTTGGCTATCTGGTTAATCTTGTTATTCCGCGCGGAGGTGAAGTGTCCAGGTGTTATAATCTTTATAAACTTGATAATAGTCCAGTCGAAGTTTCGTTTGGCACAGTAGTGGTTGAGCGGTTAATCGATTTGCTTTGCCTTGTCATGTTAATCATTATTGCTTTTACGGTTGAATCGGAAAAGCTTTTTGCGTTCATTGAAACGCTACCCATCCAGTCTTCGGGGTTTATTGGAAAGTTTACAGGCCTACTGATTGTAGGACTTGTTGGTGTGGTTGTGGCTGGAATTTTTTATTGGGTAGCAACAAAAAATAAAAAAGTGAATGCATTTCTAACAAAAATGCTCATTGGATTTAAGCAGGGTTTAGCAGCGGTATTTAAGTTAGAGAGAAAAGCGCTCTTCATTTTTTATTCATTTTCTATTTGGTTTTTGTATTTTATTATGAGCTACTGCGTGATTCTGGCGTTTCACGAAACAAGTCACCTTGGGCTAGGCGCGGTGCTTTCCCTTTTTGCCATTGGCTCAATTGCAATGGCAGCACCATTACCGGGGGGCATGGGTTCATACCACGCCTTAGTACCAGCGGGTCTTGTTTTTTTATACCAGGTTCCGCAAGCGGAGGCAGTTGCTTTTACATTTGTTTTTCATGGGTGGCAAACGTTCATCATGATGGCCGGTGGTGCAATTTCTTTACTGATTACTTCATTTTTGGTGAGGAATAAAAAATCACTCCCTTCAACGGCAGACCCGAAAGCTCTTTAACAACTTTAGAGGCTAAAATTCGTTTCAAAAGGAAGTGATTTGACGTTTTGTCAGACTTTTGTTTTTGGTGCAAAGCTTGCATCTTTGAATTTATTAATCTTAAAAATTTTAACTATGGGCTTTGGCGGAATAATTATTACGGGTTTTTTTATGTTGGTGGGCTGGTTGGTTAGCTCCAGACTTAAAAGCAAGTTCAAGAAGTATGCGGAAATACACCTCAAGCAAAATTTAACAGGAGCAGATGTAGCCCGGTTGATGCTTGCAGATAATGGGCTAAGCGATGTTAAAGTAATTTCGGTTGAAGGTCAATTATCAGATCATTACAATCCAGCCAATAAAACTGTTAACCTAAGTGTCGATGTGTATAATGGACGGAACGCAGCTGCAACCGCTGTAGCATCTCACGAATGTGGCCATGCTGTTCAACATGCAAAAGCTTATAGTATGCTTGAGTTGCGCTCGGCTCTGGTGCCAATCCAAAACATTAGCGGAAAGGTTATAAATTTTGTCTTTTTGGCAATGATGTTCGGGTCTTTTGCATTGGGTGGTATTTTCTCTTATGATACAGCCTTGTTAATTATCATTGCATGTTATGGTGTGTTTGCTTTGTTTGCGTTGATTACATTGCCAGTAGAATTTGATGCTAGCAAACGGGCATTAGCATGGATCGAGTCACGTGGCATTGTAACCAGCCAAGAGCATGATATGGCAAAAGATGCATTAAAATGGGCAGCTATGACCTATGTAGTTGCTGCTATTGGTGCCATAACGATGCTATTGTATTACGTTATGATGTTTATGGGAAGAAGGGACTAATGGTACTATACGAAATTAAGAACCCCGACTTGTCGGGGTTTTTTATTGAACTGACAACGAAGTTTCCTAATTTCCAACCTTGAAATGATTGCACTACACTTTGCTATGTAGTACAATTGAAAGAGATAAACCTAGATATATGAATTTTCAACTCACCGAAGAGCAGTTAGCCGTTCAACAAGCCGCCCGTGATTTTGCGCAAAACGAATTATTGCCAGGGGTGATTGAGCGGGATACGCACCAGAAATTTCCTACGGATCAAATAAAAAAAATGGGAGAGCTTGGTTTTATGGGCATGATGGTTGATCCGAAGTATAATGGTGGAGGCATGGATTCCATTTCGTATGTGTTGGCCATGGAAGAAATTTCCAAGATTGATGCTTCTGCTTCTGTGTGTATGTCTGTGAATAATTCATTGGTGTGCTGGGGTCTTGAAACTTTCGGAACCGAAGATCAAAAGCAAAAATATTTAAAGCGACTGGCTGCCGGTGAGATCATTGGTGCCTTTTGTCTTTCCGAACCCGAAGCAGGCTCAGATGCAACGAGTCAGCGAACGACAGCCGAAGATAAAGGCGATCACTATTTACTTAACGGAACAAAAAACTGGATTACGAACGGCAACAGTGCTAGTGTGTATTTGGTGATAGCACAAACGCATGTTGAAAAGAAACATAAAGGCATTAACGCGCTCATTGTAGAAAAGGGAATGCCAGGTTTTGTTGTAGGAAAGAAGGAAGACAAAATGGGAATTCGGGGTTCGGATACCCACTCGTTAATGTTTACCGATGTAAAAGTACCGAAGGCTAATCGCATTGGTGAAGAAGGTTTTGGTTTTAGTTTCGCTATGACAACCCTGAACGGTGGCCGTATTGGTATTGCATCACAGGCTCTCGGTATAGCATCGGGTGCGTACGAATTAGCATTGAAATATTCGAAAGAAAGAAAAGCATTTGGCAAAGAGCTTTCTCAGCATCAGGCAATACAATTTAAACTCGCAGACATGGCCACTAAAATTGATGCGGCCAGATTGCTAATCTGGCAAGCAGCTTGCCTTAAAGATCAAAAGAAGGATTTTGTGAAAGCGGCCGCACAAGCAAAATTATTTGCTTCACAAATTGCACAAGAAGTAACTACGGAGGCTGTCCAAATCCATGGAGGATATGGTTACGTAAAAGAATACCATGTAGAGCGCCTGATGCGTGATGCCAAGATCACACAGATTTATGAGGGCACTACCGAAATCCAAAAAATGGTGATTTCCAGAGAGTTGTTACGCGCTTAGCGCTAAGTTGATTTATCGGTAGTTATGATATTCGTGTAGAGAAAAATCTCTCACCAGTACAGTTAAATATTTTACCCTGCGGTAACTATACTAAAACTATCCTCATCAAAATACTGCTGGGCAGTTTCTCGCAGATGGCTTTCAGTAATCTCCTCAATTTTACTTAATAGAGTTTGGTAAAAATCGATGGGCAAATCGTAAAGCATCATACTTTTTATTTTATCAGCATGTGCAAACGGAGTCGTTATTTCTGCTTGTAAACTTCCAATGAAATGATTTTTAGCTGTCTCTAGTTCAGTTTGACTGACGCCTTTCGTTTGAAGGGCTTTCAGTTCATTCTTTATCTCATTGATGGTAAGTTCGCGGTTCTCTTTGTCCACATCGGCTCCAATAGAAAAATAACTACCATGCTTAAGGGCAGTAATGGAGGAATAAATACCATAGGTAAGTCCCTTTTCCTCCCGAATGTTTTTCATTAGTCGTGACCCGAAAAAGCCCCCTAATACATGATTTAATAAAAGTAATACTGGATAGTCTGGATGTTTTTTGCCTATAAATTTTTTCCCGAGCCGTATGGAAGACTGCACGGAGTTTTCTTTTTCAAGGTAAAGTGAGTTGGTTTTTTCTTCCGCAGTATCAATTGTTTGAGAGATATTTCGTGAAAGAACAAGATTACCGAAAACGTGAGCCAGTGAGTTAGTCAGTTGATCTGTAACATCACCGGAACATACGATTTCAAAATCACTGAAATTTACCTGGTGAAACCCAATGAGTTGTTCGCGTTGAATTTTTTCTATATCCTTTACATCAGCCTCACCACCATAGGGGTGATTTTTTCCAAAGAGCGTTTGCCGAAGTTGTCGAGATGCAAGGAAGCTCGTTTTTTCAAGATTAATTTTCAACCCCTGAATATAAATATCCTTTGCTTGTTGCAGCTCTGCTTCAAGAAAGAGCGGTTTGGTAATTATCTCCAGGATCAATTCTAAGAACCGATCAATATTTTTCGTTAATCCATACAACGATATGCTTGTGAAATCGAAACCCGGGCTAACCTCTAGGTGAACCCCTTGCTGATCGAGTTCGCTAGAAATCTGAAAACTACTTTTGGATGCTGTACCTTTTTGAAGGAGATGGCTTGTAAAATAGGAGACACCGGGTTGCTTTTCTTGCCACTTTCCGGCCTTAAAAATAAATTCAATTTTTACTACTTCCTGTTTCCCGCCCGGTACAACAGTAACCATGAGGCCATTGTGCAGCGTAATTTTTTGAGGATTGATTAATGTAAAGGAATTACTTTTTTGAAAAGCGGGAGGTAATTTTCTGTCCAGCATCAATCGTTAATCTGTAACAGTTTCTTCTTTTTCGATTTGATTAACCTGGAAAAGGAGTGTGAACCGAACAGTCTCCGCCAGCGGGTGTTCTCGTTTGTTGGTTGGTACCAAGTACGCGATGTCTACACCAAATCGATCTTTTCCTCTAAAGCCAACACCAAGCGTCATGTATTTGCGATTGCCTTTTTCTTTTGATTCTGAAAAGTAGCCAACTCTTCCAGCAAAAGTTTGGTTGTACCAATACTCGACTCCGGCATTCAGGATGAACTCTTTAATTTCTTCCGAAAAACCATCCGGTGCATCAGAGAAGGATCCAAACATACCACCCAACAATGATTTATCGGGAATAGTATTGTCTTCGTTAGGAGAAGGAACCATTAATTTATTGAGATCTAAAACAAAAGTAAAAGCGTTATAAGGATCTATTTCTGTAGTGTATGCAGCGCCTATTCTAAGGTTAGTGGGTAAAAAATCTTTGTTGTCGCTATCGGAGTAAGTAATTTTTGCGCCAATATTTGAAATGACAGCTGCCAGGGAAAGTGAATTTGACATTGCTCCTTTAAGCTCTTTTTTGTAGAACACACCGATATCAGCTGCTACACTGTTTCCTGGTTTAGTATCGGTAATCGAAGTGCCGTTATAGCTACCTAACAAATTAGAGTGGATGTACCTACCCGTTAATCCAACACTAAAGTTTTCGGTAAGTAGGCGCGAATATGTTAAGTCTAAACTAAATTCTTTTGGACGAAACGTACCTTCGGGTTCATTAAGAATACTCCGCGCATAGAAGTCGCCTAAATCGAAATACTTAAACCCAATGCCAACGACCTCTTCACGCTTTATTTTATAGAAACCACTGAGGTACGATACCCACATGTCGTTTGTGATTTTCCCTAACCAAGGGGTCCATGAAACTGAACCGCCATAGGCTTTATCAATAAACACCAACTTTGCAGGATTCCAGTACGCAGCATTTGCATCTGGGGCGGAGGCAACACCGGCATCACCCATGGCTGCGTGGCGTGCATCGGGGCTAATGGTAAGAAAAGGTACGGCAGTTGTTATTGGCCTGAAGGTAGTATCGGCACCAGTAACTGTCTGTGCTTTTGCATACTGTGTCACCAAAAGCGCGCAGAATAAAATTAAAGCTGACCTCATTTGCGTTTTTTTCAAGGGTATAAAGGTAATCAATTCGAAATAATAAGTTTTGTGACCTGCTCGTTTTTAGAGCCATTCGTGATAGAACGAACCACTATACGCGCAAAGTATAACCCGCTTGGGCGATTTTTACCCGAATCCCGATTCAATTTCAATAAATCAACGTGGTATGAACTCGCCAGAATATTTACAGCATAAGACTCAACAATATGACCGGTATAATCATACAGTACTAAACTTACCTGTAGGTCGTCTCCTGATCGATTGTGCGTAAAAAAAAGTGTGGTAGAGGTTTCAAATGGATTAGGATAATTTCCAAAAGATTCAATTGCGAGGTTGGTTCCATCGGTAACCACAAAAGCTATCGTTGCCTGAATGGGATTATTGTGCGTATCCCATGCCTTTACAGAAATGGTGTGCTTGCCCGGTGTAACATCTTTAAGCGGAAAAGATATTGTGCCATTGGTAAAATCATCAATGTCTGCCTCGTAAAAGTCATTCAGTACAAAAGTTTGAGATTCATCCAACACCCCCAGTATACTGTTACCGATGCCGTATCCGGAAATATTGATTCCACTCAAATCATACAATCGGGCCACGAGTGTTGTATTCGGATTTGTAATGCCTCCGTTTACAAATGTTGTATCGCCCATAAATAGTGTAAGTGTGGGTGGAGTGGAATCGGGCTCTGGCTCAGGCTCGCTTGAACCTATTTCAAAATCTTGGGAGTATCCTGAAGCCTCGGTATTGTTTAGCGAATCGTAAGCATACAGACTTAATTTGCCTTCATCGATTTGATACGCGATGTTTTTGGGAACAATAAACTGAAATTCAAATATGCCCTCACGGACACTTGCTTTTCCGCGGAACAGTGCATTGAACCATTGTTTAAAATTATAGGCAGGATTATTTTGCCCAATGGTTACAAAACTAGTTTCCTTGTCGTAAAGGGTAGCTGTTAAAACACCGTTGAAGTTTGTGTCAATCGTGGTTTCTCCAAGTATAGGCACTTCTCCTTTTACGGTAACGGTGGAGAGCCCCTTAAGCACAGTTGATCCGTCAGCCGTTTTTATTTCAGTAATTTTTATTTTACGTGTTGGCATTTTTAAGGTCATGGAAGGATCGCCAATGAGTGAAAAATTTCGGTTGCTCACCCCGCTGATACTGGAATTTTTGGTTCTGCGTGAAATTTCACCGATGGATAAATAGTGGTTGTTCTCCTGCTGAAGCAGTGCTTCATAGAATGCCTGATTCAATTCAAAATTTGTTGTAGAATAAACCGGTCGCGAAGTAGTAACCATTCCGATTGCCCCACCTTCCTTGTTCAAGACACATAATTCTGCACCGGAAATAAATATGGGGTCGTCTTGCCTGCCAAATTCACAGGTTGCCGTAACAAGAAAAGGAAGAATTTTATTGTTCAAGTTAACGATGGCGAGGTCATCAAATATTTTTTCATCGGCCCATTGCCGTTCACCTCCATGTCCCGTGTAATTAATAATCAATGCGCCCTTATTAAAAAAATCTTTAATGTCAGCATTTGCTTCTGGTATAGTTTCTCCGGCAGGGCTAACTTTTTTTTGATACGTACCAATAAATATTTTTTTAGTATCAAAAGAGGAGCTGGAACTTTCAACGTATTGTGCTAATGAATTGGCCTGGGATTGATGCAGACTTGTAAAGCCATCTGAATTGCTTCCATCGTCCGCTACAAAAACAATCTCCTTACGCCATTTCCCTAAAAGAGAAGCGTCTGTATCATACCGGATAATTTTGTCCACCACGTTTTTTGCCTCGGTATTATTTTTTACAGGAATTCGGCCTACTGAAATATCCATGGTGTGGCTTATAGCAGGTTCTTCTCCCCATTCGCCCTCATTATTTTCTAAAAAAGTAAAATAGTCATCGGAGGCATACGTTAGCAGCGGGTGAAGAGAATTTCGCGATTCGTACGTTGGTACTAAATTGATATTATCGACTACTCTTTTTTTATAATCATATGATGCTTTTCCAAAGAGCAGTAAGGATTTTAACGTTCCCGGACTTTTATCATTTAAGAACTTGGCAAAATCGCGAATGGCGGTTAAATCGTGCCGGCCACTTGAAAATTCGTTATACACTTCGCTAGTAGTAACCACTGCCGTAGGTATGCCATCAACTTCGTTTCTGTGCACCGCCAAGCGAAACGCTTCTGTTTTAAAATCGGGGTGGGTAACAATAACAAAACTCGGTACTGATAGCCCGTGAATATTTTGATTGGTGACGGGTCCGGCTAACTCGGGGGCGGAAGCTGAAGAGAACGCGATAAATTCCTTTACGCTACCGGAAACTGCCGAGAACGATGTTGTGCCCGAGGAAAAGACCGTGCCTTGTAACACGGGCTCATATGGATTGGAGATGTCCCAAATAATTGCTTGTGCCGTTGTTTGTTCAAGCTCATATTTCGATACAGGATTCTCTACGCTTGCCAACGATCTAAAAATAGTTTGCTGACCGTAAAGCGCAAGCTTCTGTTTTACCTGAAGCAGGAAGTAATCTAAGAAACCAATGCCGGTTGGATTTTTAATGTATTGATATTTTATTTCCTGATTTGATGTGGAAGGGGCTAACACGGTGTTCGCATTGAATACGAGTGTGTCTCGTTTGTCCCGACCTTTTATTCCATACTGTGTGTTGGGTATTGTTGCAATTGCTTGCTGACCAACCTCTACATCATTAAGAAATATTTTAAACGATGAGCCTGTAAAGGATTTTGCCATAACATCCGACACAAGTTTAATTTCAGATCCCGAAACAATTTTCTCAAGATTGAAACTTTTTGTAAATTCGGTATTGAGGTCGAAGCGTTCACCATACCAATCTCTACCCGATTTTAATTCGGAGTACTGGTCGAGTTCGTAATAAACAAAATTTTCAAATTCATTAACGATTGCGCCACCCCCCGGATCAGATGCCATTGTAATTCTTTTTCCATTTGTTTCGCCAACGGTTATGAAATAGTAGTTTTTGTCAGCATAAAGATTTCTCTGGTAAAAGAAAATTTCTTTTTGGACATCCAGATAATTTTTATCGGCTCCCTGAGCATAGAAAAGAATATAGTCGCTGGTGTTAAAAGTACCATCGCCTTCACCTTGAACCTGAATTGAATTTTCTACTAAGTCCATGGGGCGACTCATGCTATTAGCTTGCGGGAGCATTCCCCCCTCATTTCCATAGATTTTTATTTTTCGTGGATCAGTGTTAGCGGGGAAGCCCATTTTTTTAAACAGGCTTTGATCAATTTTGTACACTCCGTTTTTTTCGATCGCAACTTTATACCACCTGCCCGACTGAAGTACCGATGACTGCCCATAAATAGGGGAAATACCATCACAGTACCCAATTAAGAGTATAGCAAAAAATGAATAAATGAGCTTATTTGAGGCTTTTTTCAACCCGATTGACTTAATTCCAAAACAAAAGTAGCGCTATTTTGATACGACCCGAACCCCTAACGATAACGCGATATATAATAGTATAATCACCGGAATGGCCGTGAGCTGTAATATCGCCAAGAGTAATACCGCCAGTGCTAGAAAAGTAAACCTGATCTTGTTATCCTGCCACGAGAAATTTTTGAATTTGAGTGCGAATAATTCAATGTTCGAGACCAGTAGAAACGATGACAAGACTGTAATTAAGCAAACCACCCAGTATTCTTGAAATAGTGTGGCGATCGTTCCGGTCAGCAGCGGAAGCGCAGTAATCAATAATGCATTGGCGGGAGTGGGCAATCCTCTAAAAACTTCTGTCTGGCGTACATCTAAATTGAAAATGGCAAGGCGTAATGCTGAGAAAACTGCAACGGAGAATGCAAAATAGGGTACGTATTCAGGCGCATTTGCTGCCACCAGCATTTTGTAGATAACAACGGATGGAAGCAACCCAAAGCTCACCATGTCTGCCAGCGAATCTAATTCTTTACCAATGGGCGAACTTACTTTTAAAATTCTTGCGGCAAACCCATCAAAAAAATCAAATACGGCAGAGGCCCATACAAAATAAGTAGCAGGTACCGGTCGTCCTTCTAATACAAACACAATACCCAAACAACCACAGAGTAAGTTGCCGCATGTTAAAAAATTAGGAATATGTCGTGTCATTTCACGTTAGCGTTGAGGGATCGCACAAAAGGGGTTTGATCGTTTTTCAAAACCAATAGTAGTTTCAGATCCATGTCCAGAATAAACAGTTACATCGTCAGGCAAGGTGAATAATTTTTGGTGAATACTCTTAATCAACGTATCAAAATCTCCCCCGGGTAAATCTGTACGGCCGATACTATTCTCGAAAAGCACATCTCCACTAATCAATGTTTTGGTGGAGGAATGGTAGAGCGCAATGTGACCCGGACTATGACCCGGAACAAAGAGAACGTTAAATTGTTGATTCCCCAATGCAACGGAGTCTCCTTCATCTAAAAAATGATTAGGTGTAGAATCCTGATATTGAAAAAAGCCATAGTTAGAAGCATATGTTTTTACGGCCTTTAACATAGCCTCTTCAATAGTATGTATGAACAAGTCAACAGAATACGTTTTTTTCACAAAAGCATTTCCTAGTACGTGATCAATATGGCAATGCGTGTTGATGAGTTTCGTAACGGTTAAGCCTTTGCTTTGTATGAATTCGCTCAATTGATTTTCTTCCTCCTTTTCAATGCACCCCGGGTCAATAATTATACATTCACCAGTTTCATCGAACAGCACGTACGTATTCTCCATGAATGGATTAAACACAAATTTTTTTACTTCCAGCATCACGCGCGGTTTAGAATCCAAAAATAAGTTGGATTTTTGTCATTTAGCCCATTTACCATTTGAATTCACGAACAACTTTCGATTACATTATTGTTGGCCAGGGCTTGGCCGGTTCTTGCCTTGCCTTACAATTGTTGAATCGCGGCAAGAAAATTCTTGTCATTGACCGCCAACACGAAAACGCAGCAACGCAGGTTGCCGCAGGATTATTTAATCCGATCACAGGCCAAAAAGTAGTAAAGACATGGATGGCGGACACACTCTTTCCGTATCTGCATGAATTTTATAGACAAGCCGAAAGCCTTACCAGAAACACATTCTTTCATCCCATGACATTGTATAGTCCGTTTGTTTCTGTTCATGAACAAAACGAGTGGATGGGAAAAAGCATTGATCCTTCATTATCGGAATATGTAGAGGCTGTGCACACATCCGCCATAGCGGAAAAATATGTACGAAATGAATTTGGAGGGCTATTGTTAAAACAGTGTGGCTATCTTAATACCATCACTTTCAGCGAAGCTGTTCGTCAGTATGTTAAACAAAATGGAAGCTTGCTAGAAGATGATTTTAGGGAAGATGACCTTGTAATGGCTGGTGATTCTGTCCGGTATGGTGATTATAACGCTCAAAAGATAATTTTTTGCCAGGGAGAATTAGCTCGCATGGGAAAGGCGTTTTCGTGGGTACCCATACGCCCGCTAAAAGGAGAGACGCTTACCATTAAAACCAGCGTACAGATTTCAAAAATCTATAACCGTGGCGTTTACGTTGTGCCTACCATCTGGAAAGTAGGGGCTACCTATCAACTGGGTGATACAACCCGAACAATTACGAATGAGGCACTTCTTGAACTCAAAGAAAAGTTGCGTGAATTGATAGCTTTTCCGTACGAGGTAATTCACCAATCTTGGGGTATGCGCCCCACAACTACCGACCGCAGGCCAATTTTAGGAGCGCACCCAAATAATCCGTTATTGGTAATTTTTAACGGGCTCGGCACAAAAGGCGTAAGTTTAGCACCGTATTTTTCGAATGTTTTAGCTGAGTGGCTAGAAAAGAGCACACCAATAAACAAAGAGGTGGATATTCAACGTTATAAACACTATAATTATATTGGAAATTTGCCGAGATGAGAGTTACTGCGAGATTTTTTGTACTTGGATTTTTTGTTTTACTATTTGTTCAATTTACAGCTCACGCCCAGCGAGCCAGTGAAGTCTTTGGCAAAAACCGAATTCAATACCGCAATTTCGAATGGCTATACCTGAGTGGCGAAAATTTCGATGTATACTACTACGATGGCCGCAGAGGGATAGCTACCGAGGCGCTCGAATATCTGGAGTCGGAGTTTGATCGCGTAACTGACCTTATTGGGTATGCGCCCTATTTTAAAACACGAGTTTTTCTGTACAACTCCCTGGCCGACCAAATGCAAAGCAATGTAGGCTTAAACAGAAATGAGTTTAACATCAGTGGTGAAATTGAATACATTAAACCGTATGTAGAAGTTGCACATTTAGGAACAGGTCAGGAGTTTAAGCAAGAGCTATTGTTTAAAGTCTCTAATCTCATGGTCAATGAGATGATGTTCGGTGGCAATTTGAAGGAAATGTTTCAAAGTGCATTGCTCTTAAACTTAACAGACTGGTTTGTCAGTGGAGCGTCCGAATATGTTGCCCGTGGTTGGACTGCTGAAATGGACGACTACATTCGCGAGATTGTACGCACCAAGCGAATTAGGAAAATTTCAAAACTTACTGGCCATGAAGCAGCGCTAGTAGGGCAATCGTTCTGGAATTTCCTTGCCGAGCGATACGGGAAGAGTAGCATTTCAAATATTCTCAACTATACCAGAATAACACGCAACGAAGAAAAGAGCATACTAATTACCCTGGGTGTAAGCTACAAGCAAGTTATAAAAGAGTGGCAGCAATATTATTTGCAGATGCAACAGCAGGTAAGCGAGTCGTATGTTAGCCCGGCCGATTCAACCAGAGTGCGAATTCGCCACAATGCCACAACACAATTCACAACCCTAAAAGTTAGCCCCGATGGGCGCTACCTGGCCTATGCCGAGAATGACCGTGGCCAATATGTAGTAAAGGTCAGATCAATTGAAACAGGAAAGGAAACAACTATTTTAACACAAGGAAGCAAAGTAATTAATCAGGAGGTTGATTACCGGCTACCCATTATGGGCTGGTCGGATGCCAACACATTGGGAGTAATAGCAGTGAGTCATGGAAGCTATACTTTTTGGCTTTACGATTTAAGTACGAAGACAAAACTTCCCCGAGAGTTAGACAGGTTTAATAATGTAAGAAGCATAAGTTTTTCAGCCAACGGAAGACTGGCCATTGTTAGCGCAGACTATGAGGGAAAGAATGATTTGTATCTGATAGCTTCGCGAAGAGATCGAATTCGAAGACTTACGAATGATATTTATGACGATCTTGATCCAACATTTATTCCCGGCACAAATAAAATTGTGTTTAGTTCAAATCGAACAACCGATACCCTTAGAGTAAAAGGGAAACCATCCTTAAAAGAACTCACCGATAAGCATAATCTTTTTGTATTTGATCTTGATTCGACCAAAACCACTGTGAAACGAATTACGAATACAATTAGTAAGGACTATTCGCCCATTGCCCTAAACGATAACATATTTTATTATTTGAGTGACCAACGGGGTGTTATAAATTTATTCAAATACGATCGCTTAACCAGTATCTATACACAGGTTACGAATTTTGCCACCAGCATTAAGGAGTTTGACTTCAATGCTCAGAATAACACCTTTGCCATGATCGCGAATAAAAAACTGCGGGATGAAATTTATGTAAACCACAATTTTGATTTAAACAGGCAGGTATTTACCCCACCTACAAGAAGAAAGGAATTACAACAATTCAGAGGGTTGAAGGATACACGAAAACAAGACCACGAGAATAAATTTAGGAGCATCCGAGATTTGATTAATGCCCGGCTTCAAAGCGCCCAACTTGACACCGCCATTATACAACAAGACGATCCGGAAGCTTACGAGTACGACTCTACCGAAGTTTTGCTGGCTACCGATTCGTTAATGATTGACTCACTCACGATTGACTCACTGGCGATGAATCCGTTAATGTTGGATACCTTGAAGATAGATACCGTAAAGGTTGATACTGTAAAAATTGAAACTGTAAAGCCAAAACTTCCTGAAGTTATTAACACCGATAATTATGTGTTTGAAGATGAAGCCATTCGGAAGACACAACCAGGCGAAACTTTTCTTACTCGCTACTTAAAAACAAGAGATAAGTCTCGCATTCAGGGACCTTTTCCTTACGAATCCAGATTTAGTGCCGATAACCTGATTACACAAGCCGTGATTGATCCGATGCGCGGGTTTGGAATTTCGGTAGAGCGACAGATGAACGATATGCTCGAAAATTATCGACTCATAGCAGGCCTTATGACCACCGTTGATTTTCGTAATGGTGATTTTTGGGCCGAAGCACAATACCTTCCACATTGGTTGGATTTTTCGGTTCGTTTTGACAGAAAGGGAATTCGCTGGGAGCCATTTTTTACAAGCACAACATTTAAGTACTCATTAAACAAATTGGAAATAGGGGCATCGTTGCCATTGAGTGATCGCGCACGCGTAACATTTAAGCCCTTTGGCGCATTCACGCGATCGGTAAACCTTGGAGAGGCAAATGTATATCCAATAGTTCCACCGACAACAGTGCCCGTAAATAATTTTTATGCTGGCGTAAAATCTGAACTGGTATACGACAACTCTATAAATGTAGGAATGAATATTATTGAGGGTACGCGCGGTAAGATTACATTTACGCACTATGCAGGGCTAAACAACCCCGCCAATAGTTTCAGCCAGATTTCAGCTGACGTACGACATTATCAGAAAATTTATAAGGAGATAGTATTCGCAGTTCGCGGGTTTGCCGGTACGTTCTACGGGCGTTCACCCAAGCAGTATCTATTAGGCGGTATGGACAATTGGATTTTGAACAAAACGAAATACGATGGCACAACCGGGTCGGGTGAAAATAATCCGCTTGGTGTACGCACCGATAATCAGGATGTTTTGTTTACAGAATATGTGACCAACCTTCGTGGATTTAATTATGCTACATTATTTGGAAACAATGTATTGCTGCTGAATGCTGAGTTTCGTGTACCCATTGTACAAGCGCTTACTAACGGTCGGATCTCATCAAATTTTTTCCGCCACCTTCAGTTTATTGCATTTTATGATATCGGTACAAGTTGGTCTGGTAAACCGCCATTCTCTGGCGAAACCAGTGTAAATATTGATCGTATTAAAACGCCACCCTTTCAAATTGATATTAAGAATTACTTAAATCCCTGGTTGTATAGTTATGGTGTAGGTATGCGCTCTGTTATGTTAGGGTATTATTTGAAAATTGATGTGGCATGGCCGGTTGAAAATTATCAGGTAGCAGAAAACCCCGCTTGGTTTTTTACCCTTGGCTTCGATTTCTAAAAAATTACAAACACAACATTCAACATTGATTGACCATCTTTAAACCTTGAATTTTATACTTTCAATTTTGAATTGATTTCTTATGATAAAATCGATGACCGGTTTTGGCCAGGTGCAACACGATGACGGCCAAGTGCAAATAAGCGTTGAGGTAAAAAGCTTAAATTCTAAATTTTTAGATTTAGGATTACGGTTTCCTAGAATCCTTTCGGAAAAGGAATTGGAACTTCGTAATCTGATAAACGAAAAACTCGAGCGCGGCAAAATATCGGTAGCCATCGAATACCAGCGGCACGGCCAAGCCGAAGTTAAACAAACGTATAATGAGGCGCTTTTTGTCGCGTACTATAGTCAGCTGAAAAAACTGGCCGATAAGGTGGAGGCTTCTCAAGACAATTTGTTTGCCACCGCATTGAGCTCTCCGGATGTTATTCAAAATAAGCAGAATGATGAAAGCGCAGGTGATAGCTGGGCAACCATAAGAGATTTCTTACTTCAAGCATTGGCGCGCTGCGATGAGTTTAGAAAAGCAGAAGGGAAGGTTTTGGAATTAAAACTGATCGAATACATTCAGGCAATTCGGGGAGCGCTAAAAAAGGTAGAGGAACTTGACCCAAAGCGTGTTGAACGAATCAGAGAAAAATTGAAAGGCGGTGTCGTTTCTTTTTTGGGTGAAGAAGGATACGATACCAACCGATTAGAGCAGGAAATCATCTTTTATATCGAAAAGCTCGACATCCATGAAGAGCGTGTAAGGCTTAAAACTCATCTCGATTATTTTTTGCAGATTTTGGCCGAACCTCAATCAGGCGGAAAGAAGCTCGGTTTCATTTCGCAAGAGATCGGCCGGGAGATTAACACCATCGGCTCGAAAGCAAACGATGCCGAAATTCAAAAGCATGTAGTTTCAATGAAGGAGGAGTTGGAGAAAATTAAGGAACAGCTGAATAACGTTCTTTAATTTTCCCGTCACTTCGCAGGGAGGCACGACCGGAGAAGTCTCCTTTAGTAAATAAGCAAGAATACTTACCCGACTCAACAGGGAAATTTTTCCGTTGTGCTGCGAAATGACGGTGAGGGAGAATGATGCATCAACGCTTTGGGTTGAACCATGACAAGTTATATATTCTTCGATTTCCTTTTCGAGCGATACATTTCAATAAAGGGAGGAAGCATGGAGACTAAAATGATCGTGAGTATCACGTATGTAAAATTATTTTTAATAAGGGGAATGCTTCCAAAGAAGAACCCCAGAAAAAGAAAACTTGTAACCCATGCAAACCCACCCACAACATTGTAGGTCGCAAATTTTTTGTAGCTCATCGTACCAATACCAGCCACAAACGGAGCGAATGTTCGAATGATGGGAATGAATCGCGCATAGATGATGGTTTTACCACCATGTTTAATATAGAAATCTTGTGTTTTATTCAGGTATTCTGCTTTTAGAAATTTATAGTGGCCACTAAAAGCTTTGGCGCCAACATATTTACCAACATGGTAGTTAACCAAATCACCCAAAATAGCAGCGGCAATGAGCAGTATCCACAGCAGCACAATACTGAGGGAGGTTTCGGGTTTAGCGATAACGGCACCGGCTGCAAACAACAATGAATCGCCCGGTAATATGGGTGTTACAACCAGACCGGTTTCGGCAAAAATTATCAAAAAAAGAATAAGGTAGGTCCATGTTTGGTAATCGTTTACAATTTCTACCAGATGCTGGTCGATGTGTAATACGAAGTCGAACAGTGATTTGATTAATTCCATCTGCGTGTAAAATAGGCAGCGCAAAAGTAATCAAGTATCTTAGCAACATAGATATGAAGGACTTTAAAAAATATTATATAATTCCAGCACCCCCCGAAGAGGTGTATCTGGCTCTTACCCTTGAAGCTACCATTCAACTTTGGTCGGGTGAAAAAGCAGAAATGAGTGCCGAAGTTGGGTCTGAATTTTCGCTGTGGGATGGAAGCATCGTTGGCAAAAACCTTGAATTTGAAACGAGTACAAAAATTGTACAGCAATGGTATTTTGGCGAGCAGGCAGAAGAATCGATCGTTACTATTAAACTTCACCCCCACACCCAGGGCACATCGGTAGAATTACGCCATAGCAATATTCCCGATGCTGATTATGATGAAATTACGGAAGGTTGGAATACGATTTACTTTGGGTCGTTGCAGGAGTTTTATGCAGAATAAGTTTTCAACCGTTATTCTGTAACTATTCTACCAAATATCAGTATAGATAGATGTTATGCAACGTATTGCGTACAAGAGAGTCTTTTGCCCGACTAACCTTATCGACTCATGTTTAAGCACAACATCATTCTGATTTATCGCAATTTTTTACGCGCTAAGGGTTTTTTTCTGATCAATCTTTTTGGCCTTTCCACTGGATTAGCCTGTACACTGCTCATTTATTTATGGGTAACGGATGAAATCAGTATGGACAAATTTAATGAGCGTGACAGCCAATTGTTTCAGGTTATGGAGCACCAGCAATATGCCGATCACATTATGACGACCAGTTCAACACCAGGAATTTTAGCGGAAGCGCTAAAAGAAGAAATACCCGAAGTAGAGTATGCTGCTACCACTACGTGGATAAGTCCTTTCACGCTTTCTATCAAAGAAAATAATGTAAAAGCTGACGGATACTATGTAGGGGCAGATTTTTTTAATGTCTTCTCGTATCCGCTGATTCAGGGAAATCCGGACAAGGTATTGACCGATAAAACTGCCATTGTTATCTCACGTGCGCTAGCAAAAAAATTATTTTCAACAGAAGACAATGTAATAGGAAAGACGGTTGAGTTGCAACATGAAAAATCATTTCAGGTTACGGGTGTTTTTGATAAAGTAGCAGCATCGTCTCAACAATTTGATTTTGTTTTATCGTTCGAAGAATTTAAATCAGAAAATGAGTGGGTAAAGGAATGGGGAAACAACGGCCCACCAACCTATATAATCTTACGAGCGGAAAGCAACGCTGCCGATGTGAATGCCAAAATAAAGGACTTTGTGAAAGTGAGAAATGAAGAATCAAATGTGTCTTTGTTTTTAAGCGCGTATTCCGGGCGATACTTACATGGTCGATATGAAAACGGAAAACCTGCCGGTGGGCGAATTGAATATGTACAATTGTTCTCCATCATTGCGGTGTTTATTTTGTTAATAGCCTGTATTAATTTCATGAACCTTTCTACGGCAAGAGCATCGCGCAAAGCAAAGGAAGTGGGGATTAAAAAATCTATTGGGGCTCAGCGGGGTTCACTTATAATTCAGTACATCAGCGAATCAATGATCACCTCTGTGTTTTCATTGATTGTTGCGGTCGCAGCAGTATACATCCTGCTCCCAGCTTTCAATCTGCTAACGGATAAGCATATCATATTTTCATTGGCGAATCCTCAAATGCTTTTGTGGCTTTCAGGTATTACAATCTTTACCGGACTACTGGCTGGAAGCTACCCAGCGATTTTCCTTTCGGGATTTAAGCCAGCTACTGTACTGAAGGGTGAACTCAGAGGTTCCTGGGGCGAGCTGTGGGCGCGCAAAGGGCTTGTTGTGTTTCAATTTTTCCTTTCCGTGATTCTCATTGTATCGGTGTTGGTAATTTATAAGCAGATAGAGTTTGTTCAAACCAAAAATTTAGGATACAAAAAAGACAATCTCATCCGAATTGCAATGGAAGGTAAACTGGAAACATCACTGGAAACATTTCTGACTGAGGTAAAGAGAGTCCCGGGCGTTATTAATGCATCCAGCATGGGGCATAGCCTGCTTGGGCGCAATAATAACACAAGTGGATTGGAGTGGGAGGGGAAAAATCCGAAAGACGAAATTTTATTCGAGAATATTCGGGTGAATTATGATATGATTGAAACGCTGGGGGTGGAGTTTGTAGAAGGTCGGTCATTCTCGCGAGATCATCGTACAGATACCTCTGCAATTATTTTAAATGAAGCCGGTATTCGGGTGATGGGGTTGAAAGATCCTATTGGAAAAGTGATTAGACTTTGGGATGAGTATAATCTGGAGATTATAGGAGTCGTGAAGGATTTTCATTTTCAATCTCTGCACGATGTGGTGAACCCGTTATTCTTTGTGCTAAATCAAGAAAATACTTGGAACGTGATGATCCGGTTGGAAGGAGGAAAGGAGATGGAAACAATAAAATCACTGGGCGAACTTTATACCACGTTTAACCCCGGATTTACATTTGAATATACATTTCAAGATGTAGAATATGCCCGTCAGTATTCAGCCGAACAACGCGTAGCTTCGCTGTCGGGCTATTTTGCCATGTTTGCTATACTCATTTCTTGCCTTGGCCTTTTTGGGTTGGCTGCGTTTACAGCCGAACGGAGACTTAAAGAAATTGGAATACGTAAAGCATTAGGATCTTCATCTGCCAATATTGTTGTATTACTATCGGGCGATTTTACCCGCATGGTGTTGCTCTCTATTGCCTTGGGGTTACCGACAAGCTATTGGTTGCTGAATCAATGGTTGGAGCGATTTGCTTTTCATATAGAGTTAACCGTTTGGTATTTTGTAATAGCAGGGTTAATCGCATTGCTTATTGCGTGGCTCACGGTAGCTTCGCAAGCTATGCGTGCAGCGAATGTAAATCCTGTTGACTGCCTTCGGTCAGAGTAATAAGAACTGTACACTTATGATCAGTTAAGTGTACACATTTGCAACACTTTTTTTAGCAATTCCCTTAATTCTTAATAGGCACAAGGCTTATGCGTTGGCCAGCCATTTGCAGGTGGGTGTGTAAACTTATTACGATGAGAATATTTATCGCCCTTAGCCTTTGGTTTTTATTGCTGGTATTTTGTTGGCCAATTGCCTTCGCTATGCTGATTGTTTTTCCGTTTGTGTGGTTAATCCTACTTCCCTTCCGCGTTGTCGGATTCACGCTGGATCTGGTTTTTAGATTGATTGGAAATATTTTTTTATTTCCGTTTAAACAACGGTAAACTCCTTGTCATTTAATTTGCCAGCTATATCAAGTTTTTTTTGTCAGCCCATTCGGGAACAGCATGGTTAATAATGAAAAAATTAGTAAAAAATTAAACTCAACACCATTTCTTCCTCCGCCCACAACAAACCACCCTTCTTGATAGTGCACCATGATAATGCCCATCACGAGTATGAAAATATTTGCAAGTGCGACAGGTTTCAAATATTTATTGAGCAGTAACAACGGTACAGAGAAAAGGTGGGTTAGTTTTATTGCCCATGCTATGTACAACCCAAAGGGGGCAAAGCCAACACTGTTCAGGTACAAGTTTCCAAAGTCGTTTACAGAACCTTCTAAAATAGTTGGGATGCTGTGCATACCTAAGATGATAGCAACGGCAAAGCGTAATAGAAAAGTGGAGCTATTGATGTTCTCTTTCATTATCTAATTTTAGGATACGGTTTTTTTTCAAGCTACATTAATTTGGCCAATGTACTAATATACCGTTCGGGAACATCACCTTTGGTTGCCAGTTGATAATCGCTGTAGCTGCACGGTACAATGCTGTTGCGTGAATACTTTTCACGGCCCGTGGGGTAGGGCACTTCCATCCACCACTTTTCGCTGATTTTACTTTTATAAAATGCAATAGTCTTTGGTTCGCCATTTAGTGCTACCAGGTATTTCATAAAATCATTGCTTCGAAAATTTTGTTCGTTTTTACGATGGTAGTAGCCTTCTATAAAATACCAAATCATGGTAGAGATTACGGTGGCAGTTTTTTTACTTTCGTCATCTTTTTGCGGATTGTATTCATAAAAACCAATCGAGCTAAGTTTTTCATTTAAGCCGGCATACCAGCAAATCTGGCAAGCTTCTTCACCGGTTAAGCCGAAGGGCTGAGTGTTTGCATTGCCCGGGGCATCGGATGAACGAATGGCGGTAATATCAAACGAAAGCATATCGGCATTTCGAATCGTGGGTTCCATCTCTTGTAATCCCGTTCGCATTTGCCCAACACGAAAAGCTTCAAAGTATAGTTTTTCTAAAATGGATACCGACAGTGGATCGATCAGGTAACTCTGGTAGGCAAGGTGCGTATAGCTGAAAAGAAAATTAGGTTCGTGTAATAGTATTTTATGAATGTGCTGTTGATTGTTAGCGGATTCATTTTTGTCTTCCAGATCCAGGAAGGCATCAACATTCAGCAGACTTACAAGTTTGTTCATCGTTTCATAACCGCAATACTGGCCATAATCAAGATCGTGCGTGCCTCCAAGCAAAACGGGCAACACATTGCTTTCTAACAGCATGCGGCACACCTCACTAATGCGCACGTATGTTTCTTCTAGATCATTCCCCGGATTTAAATTTCCCAGATCAATAATGCGGTAACTACCATTTCCCTTTTTCAGGTTGTATAATTTCTTACGAATCTCATCGGGGCCTTCGGATGACCCTTGGTTAAGTACAGTCCCGCGGGCTTCTTTTATTCCAAAGATTGCAAGGTGAGCATCTTTATAGGCCGGCATTTTATCACCGAAAATGCGAATGTTTTTATAGAAGGATGAAGGAGAAGATATGTCAGAGTAAACAGAATCGTCAATCGGGGAAAACAGAATGGTAAGATCCATGGTAGCAGTTTATACAAAGCTATCACTGCTATTGAGTTTTTGATTAAGGACGCTGAAAATATTTTGCAATATCCCGTATCGTACTATCCCACCAAGGCTCAATCTTTAAAAACCTTCTTCTTGCAATAACTGCTAAGGAGCCAAGAAGTAGCACTATTAATCCATATAAGGTAACATGGTATACTTGCAAAAGCCTGCCAACAATAAGTATTGCTATAAGAGATATAATAAAGAAAGCTCTTGTCATTTCAAAAAAATTATATTCACTATTATATTTAAGAGTCCTACGAAAGTCTCTTCGCAACAGCATCCCAGTTCACTACATTCCACCAGTTGGCTATATATTCGTTGCGTTTGTTTTGATATTTTAAATAATAAGCATGCTCCCACACATCTAACCCAAGCAACGGGATTCCTTTTAGACTAGAGTCGTCCATCATTGGATTGTCTTGATTGGGTGTAGAACCTATTTTTAATTTTCCGTTATCCGAAACAAGCCACACCCAGCCAGATCCAAAGCGTGCTTTGGCAGCTTGTGTAAATTGTTCTTTAAATTTTTCGAGCGATTCAAACGATCCGTTAATAGCCTCTGCAATTTTTCCGGCAGGAATGCCGCCATCAGAAGGCTTCATGACCATCCAAAAGAAATTATGGTTCCAGGCACCACCGCTATTATTACGCGCTTTGGCCGAAAGTTTAGAAGCATTCGTAAAAAAATCCGATTCAGTTTGGTGCAAAATATTTTCTGCTACAATAGCATCGTTCACATTTTTAATATATGCGGCATGGTGTTTTGAATAGTGTATGTCCATGGTCATGGCATCGATGCTTGGCTCCAATGCCTCCTTAGCATAGGGCAAGGGAAGTTGGGCGAATTGAAAAGCAGAATTGAATGGCTGAGCTTGCGTTGCCGGTGAGCACGCTCCTTCCGCAATCAAAGATGACCCAGCCACAGTAGCGAGTGTTATCTTCAAGGAATCGCCAATAAATTTTCTTCTTGTTGTTTTCATGGGCATTGAATTTTAAACCCGCACGCAAAGTGAGGTATGGGTGAGGCCAATTTACCCAAAAATAAGTAGCTTGCAGTAACCAACTATCCGTGTTATGAGTGATATTTTATACAATGAAATTCCCTCGCTTGATTTGGCAGATTTTAACAGCGGGGACGCAGCAAAAAAAAGTAAGTTTGTTGCCACATTAGGCGAAGCATACAATAACATTGGGTTTGTTGCTATTCGCAATCATTATTTAACAGATGAATTATCAGCAAAACTTTATATCGCGATAAAGAAATTTTTTGCGTTGGCCGACCCATTGAAGCAGAAGTATGAAATACCCGGTTTGGCCGGCCAACGAGGATACATTGGCAAAGGAAAGGAACACGCAAAAGGCCGCAACACGGGAGATTTAAAAGAGTTTTATCACGTAGGTCAGGAAGTTCGCGATGGTGACCCGATAAAAAGTGAATATCCCGACAATGTGTGGCCCGATGAGATAGCAGAGTTTAAAGAAACAGCATTAGAAGTTTATCAGCGATTGGAAAAAACAGGTGTAGAAATATTACGAGCCATCGCGCTTTACCTGAATCTGCCAGAAAATTATTTTGATTCACGGGTAAAGAACGGTAACAGCATACTTCGCCCGATTCACTATTTCCCTATCGAAGATCCGGATTCAGTACCAGCAGATGCCGTGCGTGCTGCTGAGCATGGCGACATTAACCTGATCACCTTGTTAATGGGTGCCAGTGCCGATGGATTACAAGTATTGCGAAGAGACGGCAAATGGATTCCCATCACGGCTCTACCAGATCAATTGGTAGTTAATGTGGGCGATATGCTTGAACGGCATACGAATAAAAAACTAAAATCAACCATACACCGCGTTGTAAACCCGCCACGCGAGCGAATGAATACTCCGCGGTATTCGATACCATTTTTCATGCATCCACGGTCGGAAATGAATCTTACCTGCTTGGAAAATTGTATTGATGAGCAGCACCCAAAATTATTTGAAAACATAACAGCCGGTGCTTTTCTCGACCAGCGATTAGCTGAAATTGGACTTAAGAAAAAGTAATACTATACCGGGCAACCACACGTGTTTCAACGAGTCCGATATTATGTTTTTTTAAAGGATGTGCTCATGCTGGCACTGACAACCTTTGGTGGGCCGCAGGCGCACCTTGCACACTTTCAAAAGGTGCTGGTTGGTAAACGCAAGTATCTTTCAGAAGCTGATTTAATGGAGCTCAATTCGCTTTGTCAGATTTTACCGGGACCAAGCTCTACACAAACATTGGTTAGCATAGGGTATAAGATTGGGGGCCCTAATTTGGCTTACCTAACCTTGCTTGTATGGACATTGCCCTCTGTAATTTTCATGACAATCTTAGCAATTTCCCTTTTCGATATTCAACAATTGAATTGGTCTCTTGAGTTCACGCGGTTTATTCAACCAATGGCCGTTGGCTTTGTAAGTTATGCAGCCTACACTATCAGCTTAAAAACAGTGAATACGAAAACCGGAATTTTTTTAATGGTTAGCGCGGCACTCACCTCTTATTTTATTCAAACCCCGGTTATTTTTCCTGTAATTCTTATCCTGGCAGGTGTACTTTCAGCATTGAAATACAAAGCACATCCGGTAGAGGAAAAGAAGAAAATTATAGTACCGTGGTCTAATTTTTTATTATGGATAGGAGTACTTGTTTTTGCGGCCATGTTAGGGTGGGCAACTAAAAGTATTCCACAAGTCACCAGACCGATTCGGCTATTTGAAAATTTTTACCGGAGTGGAAGCCTTGTTTTTGGTGGAGGTCAGGTGCTAACGCCCATGCTCTACACAGAATTTGTAAAAAAGGATACAACCGAAGGCGGAAGAAGACCTGTTGAGTTTACAAAAAAGGAATACCTAAGTCATGATGAATTTCTTACAGGGTATGCAATCGTGCAAACATTACCGGGGCCGGTATTTGCATTCAGTGCTTTTATTGGGTCGCTCTCTATGCGCGAGTACGGAACTCTTGGAGAAATTATAGGAGCATTTATGTCGGCAGCAGGAATTTTTTTACCTGGAACGTTCCTAATATTTTTTGTGATTCGCATTTGGGATAGCGTAAAAAAATACCGCGCTGTGAGGGCTTCTCTTGAAGGCATAACCGCGGCCAGCGCAGGCTTGGTGGCTGCTGCTGCAATTATTTTATTTCAACCATTAGATAATACAGTGCTAAATTTTGCTTTTACCATTGGCACATTCTGCCTCTTAGCGTTTGGAAGAATACCATCTCCATTTATAATATTGGCAGGGCTGTTATTGGGACTTGTGATTTAAGAAAATCACGAGAATATTATTTACGTGTTCCGTAAAAAAAACTTATAAACAGGGTCGGATAAGTCGAATAATTTCTAGCGGCTGGCACCATTTCTATTTTTTGATTGTAAGCATCAAATAGAAAACCTGCCTCAAAACCAGTTACCTGACTTTTAAAAGTGCCAAGTTCAAAATTGAGCGCAGCTTTTAAATTTATACCTAGCGAAGCATTAGCATCGTTTAATCCTTGAAGCAAACGGCCAGGACCGAGAATATTCTGCTCCAGAATTGATGGATTATACTGTTCAAATATAGTGTAAGGAAGATCAATAGAGCCCCACTCAACATAGTAGGGTGCAATAAGCCCGATACTTGGGCCAATAGCAAAAACGGCTTTTATTTCAACTCCTTGCTGAGGTGCCTTTTTGAACAGTATAAGATCGCGCCCATACTGCAACCGAAATGTGTATAGATAATTACTTTTACCGAATGAATAGAAATTTCCACTATATGGTGAATTGCGCCTTACCTCTTGCGGATGCTTAACATTCATCACTTCAAGACCGAAGGTCTCGAGAACACGATCGTTTATTTTGAATGATTTTTTAAAAACAAAACCACCAATCAATCCCCCCGAGGTATTCTTATTTATACCCCAGGTAAACTCTGACTGGTATTCGTAACTATCCTGAGTTTGTGCCCGGCCATCCGTTACTATGGCTGTTGTAAAAAGTAAAACCGCAAAAACATTTTGAAAACGCATTCCTTCACCAAACTTTACGATAAATTTATAAGCTACAGACATAACGAAGAAATTTACCATAAGTTTTATTTATGAAAACACTTAGTACACACTATTTAGGCTCATTACGTACCGAAAATACCCATACTCGCTCTGGAAGCCGGGTAATTACCGATGCCCCAGTTGACAATCAGGGAAAGGGTGAAGCTTTTAGCCCCACCGATCTGGTTTGTACTTCGCTTAGCAGTTGCATGATTACTACGATGGGTATTTTGGCCGAACGCGAGCATATTGAGCTTAGGGGCCTGCAAGCGGACGTGGTAAAAATCATGAGCGCGGCACCGCGTAAAATTCAAGAGATACAAGTAACATTATCGCATGCAACGTTGGTGGCAACGGAAGCCCAAAAACAAAAGCTTAGAAATGCAGCGCTTACCTGCCCCGTTGCATTGAGCTTACATGATTCCGTTAAGCAAACTGTAAAATTTAATTTTTAAGAACATTTTTTAGCTGGGAGAATTCAATGTCAAAATGAGAGCGGTCATAGATTGACTTGCCCTTGTGGATGACCAAAACTTGAGGCGATTCATGAACTACGCCAAATCGCTCAGCGATTGAAGTTGAAAGCGCCCGGTAGGATAGGAGATCTAAAAAATAGGATTTTGTATTTGGAAAATCTTCCTTCCAGTTTCTCTCCAGCCGATCCAGCGTTGTCCGGCTAATCGAACAGCTTGTACTGTGTTTGAAAATGAGAATTTTTTTCTCGGCAGACTCACGTAACAGGTCTTCCAGTTGATCGGGGTTGTTTAAAGAATTCCATTCCATAGTGTACTCAATCGGCCCATAGACCATCCTCTCTTTTATCGTAGCGGGGTTTCCGGTATTTTTCTTTTAGGTGATCGGGTTGGGTATCGTTTTTCTTGAATAAACGCGCCCACCATAGTTTAAAGTTCGTTACTGCGGTTCTTTCTTCATCGGTATTATTTTTATTTGTTTTCACAAACTTTGAATCGGGGTGAAGATTCTTGTTTCCGAACAGGTCAAATTTTTTCATTTTAATATTGCCCTGATAATCACCCGCGCGGGCGAATGCTTTACCAGGTTCTCGTACATTCAGCGCAGCATCGGCACTACTTGGGTTATGTTTGTAAGCCCACGTTAGGCGCATTGCTTTTTTATATTCACTCGCCAAAATTGAATTTTTACCCGGAGCAATTCCAGACATAGATCCTTCGGCCGCATTCGGTCTCTTTTTATATTCTTGTTGTTTCACCTTTATCGGCAATCCATTAGTTAGGTACGTTGGTTTTTCCGGCCTTGATTTTTTCATGGCTTCATCAGCCGCGTTAGGATTTTTTATGTATTGCTTTTTGAATCGGGGTAATCGAATGGCTCCTGTAAACTCTTCACCCTGATTACGCATCGATGGATGGAAATCAAACGCATGATGTTTACCTGGAAACCCACCAACTTCTTTGCTTGGTTCTTTTTTGTTCACTTTAATGTTTCCTTGAAATGTATCAAATCCAACTCCTTTAGGTGCTTTTCCGGGGATGGGTTGCTCGCTATTGTTCCAAAGTTTTCCACTAATACTTCCTCCACCTTTTATAGGTTTGCGTGCTTTTTTATATCCTGTAAACTCCTCACCCTGATTACGCATGCTGGGCTTGAGATCAAACAATTTATATCCCCCCGGATATCCACTAACTTTTTCTGCGCCAGCAGGAGGGATTCGCTTTGCAATCGGTAATTGTTTATTGTTCCATAGTCGGCCACTTATACTTCCGCCTCCTTTTAATGGTCGTTGTGTTTTAATGTTACCCTGAAATGTTCCCGCTCGGTCAGCTCCTGCTCCAGGAATGCGCACCGCAATAGGGAAGCCTTTATTATTCCACCGTTTTCCGCTAACGCTACCGCCACCTTTCACGGGTCGTTGCGCTTTCATGTTTCCTTGAAAAGTTCCTACTCGGTCGGCTCCTGCTCCGGGCGTACGCACAGGATTAGGGTAACCATTATTATTCCACTGTTTTCCACTAACACTTCCACCACCTTTCAGCGGCTTTCTGGACTTGATGTTTCCGGAGTAGTTGCCGCCTTGTGGAGAGAAAATTTTCCCGCCTTTGATATTTCCCTGATAGCTGCCAATTTTATCAGCACCTATTCCGGGAGTTTTAACCGGAAGTGGGTAGTTGCCCTTTTTAATTTTACCTGACACGGATTTATTTCCACCACCGGGTATGGACCCTTTGTAAGGCGTGTCGCCAACGCGAGGTTTTAATTTCTTTCGCGGAAATACAGGTTTACCTTCAATTGATTTTTTACTGGTATAATTTTTACCTCGTAGCTTTCTTCCGGCAATATCGCCTAGCCAAGCTTTAGGAGGTTGCGTAGCAGAAAAATATCCGCCATTATTTCTAAACAGCTTTGCTCCAATGTTTTTCTTAGGGCGATAGGGGTTTGCTGTTGGATTTATAATAAACGGGCGTTTCGTTTCGAAATTTTTTGTTCGCAATTTTCTTCCTGCTATATCGCCTATAAAGGCTTTTTCTCCTCGTGGTTTACGATTCCAAAAACCAGCGAAAGCATTAATGCTTCTTCTTGCGATATACGATCGTGAAACGGAAGCGGGGGTAACTCTTTTTTTCCTTTTTGGCGATTCCGGTTGGGAGGTCAATCGCTTTAGCCTTGCTAATTGTGGGCGGTTTGATACTGCCCGTTCGACAGACTGAGGTTTTCGTGATGGGTTATTAACAAACATGCCTCGTTGCTTGTACACATTAGACACGCGACCTGTAGCCGAGCGAACACTTACGCGTGGCGCAGCAGAATTCTTCCGGGCCTGTTGTTTGGAGTCTTTTTCGGTGCGAGATCGATTATTAATGTATTGCCCTCGTTGCGGGTAAACATTTCTTGTTTGGGTTGTGATAGATCGCGCATTTACACGTGATGGGGAAGATCGTAAGTTTTGTCGTGAGACTTTAGCGGTTCGGGATGTGTTATTTACGAAAGGTCCTTTTTGAGAATAAATTTTTGCTGGCTTAGACGAGCCCGCTCGATTAGCCAACGAAAACCGCCTGCCCTGGATTCGATTATATGATTTTTTAGGTTTCGATTTTTTACTCGGTAACAACCGAAATCTACTTTCGCGTTTTGCTCCTCCCTTAATGATGGGGCGGTCGCCTTTTGTGTTTTGCGAATACGCAGCAGGAACAAGAAAAACCAATAGGATAGCCATGAAGCCAAGTCGCCCCAATGCGTTTCTTAGATGTGCCGTGGTATATCGGTGCTTTGTATTCAAAAAATAGGTTGTGAAACAGGCTAAGATACTAAAAAATGGACATTCATATACGAATCGGGCAGCAGGGCTAGCTTTTGTCCGATTGTATCAAAACGTCAGTAACTCCTCAATCTTATTTTTCAACCTTCCCTTTGGCAAAAAATTCTGCTCCAAGGTTGGTGCAAAGGGTATGGCGGTATCTAAACTGGCAACCCGCATTACAGGGGCATCGAGGTTTTTAAAGCAATGTTCACTTATCCACGCAGCAATTTCGCCCCCGATTCCTCCTGTCAGGGTGTCTTCATGAAGTATCAAAACACGGTTGGTCTTCTTAACGGTTTGCTCAACGGCTTCTTTATCCCACGGTAATAATGTTCGCAAGTCAAGTAGATCGGCCTTCACATCAGGCATTGTCTCTAAAATTTCTTTTGCCCAATGCACGCCCATTCCATATGTGATGATAGAAATATCGCTTCCTTCCAAAACCAATTTTGCTTTCCCAACTTCTACCGTATAGTAATCATCTGGGATAACATCTTTGACCGAACGGTAGAGAACTTTGTGTTCAAAAAATAAATAAGGATTTGGATCTTCAAGGGAAGCACACAGCAATCCTTTTGCATCGTATGGATTGGAAGGATACACAATTTTCAATCCGGGAGTATGGAAGAACCATGCTTCATTACTTTGTGAGTGAAACGGCCCTGCGGCTGTGCCGGCACCCGTTGGCATTCGCACAACCACATCGGCTTGCTGCCCCCAACGCCAATGTGCCTTAGCCAGATTATTTATAATTTGATTGAACCCTTCTGTAACGAAATCAGCAAACTGCATTTCAACCATGGATTTCATTCCCTTCACCGACAAGCCTAATCCCGCACCAACAATTGCGGCTTCGCAAATAGGTGTATTACGAACACGGCCACGACCAAATTTTTCTACGAAACCATCGGTGATTTTAAAGGCTCCACCATATTCGGCAATGTCCTGGCCCATGAGCACGAGGTTGTCATAACGCTCCATGCTTTGACGTAACCCATCACTGATAGCATCAATGAAACGTTTTTCTGATTTTTTATCAGATGCAGGCTCCATTACTTTTTGTTCGAAAGGAGCATGCATGTCGTTTAACTCTAACTCGGTGCTGGCCGTTGGATGTGTTTCTTCAAATGCAACGGTTAATCCATCTTCAATCTGTTTTTTAATTTTTTTACGAATTGTTTCAATTTGCTTTTGATCGATAACGGCTGCTTCAATCAAGTACTTCTCATAATTTTCGACAGGATCTTTCTTGGCCCATGTTTCCATTAATTTTTTTGGAACGTACTTGGTACCCGAGGCTTCTTCATGGCCGCGCATTCGAAAGGTGATACACTCTAATAAAACAGGGCGTGGATTTTTTCGCATGGAGGTAGCCAGCGAATTTACCGTATCGTATACCTCTAAAATATTATTGCCATCTACTTGCACACCTTCAATGCCGTAACCAATGGCCTTATCAACAAAATTTTTACAACGAAATTGTTCAGCACTAGGGGTTGAAAGTCCATAGCCATTATTTTCGATCACAAAAATTACTGGCAAATCCCATACGGCTGCAACGTTTATAGCTTCATGAAAATCACCTTCACTTGTTCCTCCATCGCCATTGAAAACGGCCGTTACTTTTTTCTCTTTTTTTAGTAAGCTGGCAAGCGCAATTCCATCAGCCACTCCGTTTTGTGGACCTAAGTGTGAAATCATCCCAACAATATGATGTTCATTCGTACCAAAATGAAAGGAACGGTCGCGGCCTTTGGTGTAACCCATCATGGTTCCCTGCCACTGTGCAAACAGCCGATCGAACGGCATATTACGGGAAGTGAAAACGCCCAGGTTACGGTGCATAGGTAAAATATATTCGTCTTCTTCCAAGGCCATTGTAAGCCCAACCGAAATAGCTTCTTGGCCAATGCCGCTAAACCACTTGCTAATTTTACCCTGACGAAGCAAAATCAACATCTTTTCTTCGATCATCCGAGGGAAGAGAAGACGCTGATATAAGTCTTTCAGTACTTTATCGGAGTATGTTTTGCGGTTGAAGTTCATAGAGTTCAAAATTGGGTAGCAAGTTAAAATCTTTGTTGGAGTAGTCCTATCACTTCAATAAAGAGGATCACTTTATTGCTATTTTTGGACTCTATGATTTCATTTAGCGAATTCAGGCTTGAAAACGGCTTACGGGTAATTGTACACGAAGACCCCACTGTGCAAATAGCTGTAATGAATATTTTATATGATGTGGGCTCGTGCGATGAGCGTGAAGAGAAGACCGGTTTTGCCCACCTTTTCGAGCATCTGATGTTTGGCGGCTCGGTGAATATTCCCAGCTACGATGAACCACTTCAACGTGTGGGGGGTGAAAACAATGCCTTCACCAGCACCGATATCACAAATTATTACTTAACCGTTCCAGCATCCAATATTGAAACAGGTTTTTGGTTGGAGAGTGATCGCATGTTGAGTTTATCCTTCGATCCGAAAGTTTTAGAGGTGCAACGCAAAGTTGTAATTGAAGAATTTAAGCAACGGTATTTTAATCAGCCTTATGGCGATGTTTGGTTAAAGCTTCGCCCGTTGGCCTATCATGTTCATCCGTATAAGTGGGCCACTATTGGTAAAGAGATTAGTCATATTGAGAATGCAACGTTGGAGGACGTGAAGGATTTTTTCTTTCAGCATTACCGACCCAATAATGCAATCCTTGTCGTGGCCGGAAATGTTACGGTTGATCAGGTTAAAGAACTTTCGCAAAAGTGGTTTGGGCCGATTCCATCGGGTAAAAAAAACATTCGTAAGTTGCCAATTGAACCTGTTCAAAAAGAAAAGCGCGTGCTGACAGTAGAGGCAAAGGTGCCGGCCAATGCGTTGTACAAATCGTATCACATGCCCGGGCGTTTTCATGACGATTATTATGCTGCTGATTTATTAAGCGACATTTTAAGTCGTGGTCAATCAAGCAGACTTTATAATCAACTTGTGAAGGAGAGAGAAATTTTTACTTCCATTTCATCGTTTGTAATGGGCACAATTGATCCGGGTCAACTTATTATTAGCGGAAGGACAAAGGATGGCATTAAACTGGAGGAGGCAGAACAAGCAATGACTTCAATCATTCAGGCGGTGATCGAACATGGCGTTACAGAAAACGAACTTGAGAAGGTAAAAAATCAAGCGGCATCAACACTTGAGTTTGGCGAGGTTGAAGTAATGAACCGAGCAATGAACCTTGCCTTTGCCGCCTTGTCGGGCGATGTTGATTTAGTGAATAAGGAGCGAAGCATGATCGAGTCTGTAACCAGCACAGACATTAAACGAGTGGCGAAGACTATTTTACGAGAAGAGAATTCAAGTGTACTGTATTATAAAGCAGTTATCAGTTAACGGCATTCGTTAACTGATAACTATTAACCAATAACTGATCAAAGATGAACATACGCGTAGGCATGGGTTTCGATGTACATGAACTTGAAGAGGGGAAACTGTTTTACCTTGGAGGCATCGAATTAAAAGAAGCGGCAAAAGGAGCGGTTGGCCATTCGGATGCCGATGTGCTGATTCACGCAATTTGCGATGCCTTACTCGGTGCTGCTAACTTACGCGATATTGGTTTCCATTTTTCTAACACAGATGCAAGGTGGAAGGGAAAGGACAGTAAGTATTTTTTGAAAGAAGTTACGAGGATGTTAGCGGAGACTAATTGGAAAATTGGAAATGTAGATTGTACTGTTTGTTTAGAGAACCCAAAAATAAACCCGCATGTGCAGGAGATGAAAAGGGTATTGGCTCCTCTTTTGAATATTATGGAAGACGCTATCTCTATAAAAGCTACAACAAATGAGAAGCTGGGTTATGTTGGTAGGGAAGAAGGCGTTTGTGCGTATGCAGTGGTGTTGATTCATAAAACGGAACCTTACTCATCATTTTGAGGCACTCAAAACAACTAAACGAATGTCAGGTAAACTCCTAATGCCTGATGTGTTGCTCATCACCACTTCAGATGGTTCGCACACGCTCTTAAATACATCTCTGAATGAAACATATCACTCGATGCATGGAGCACTCCAAGAGTCAGAACATGTATTCATTAAGCATGGGCTAGATGTCGTTAGCAAGAAATCACCAATTCATATTCTGGAAGTTGGATTTGGAACAGGATTAAATGCCTTATTAACTCTTCATCAAGCAAATATCAAGAACGTCACAATTCAGTATACAACGCTGGAGGCATTTCCGATAGAAGAAAACATCTGGTCTATGCTGAACTATGTTGCGTCTGCCGATTCAAAAGAACAATTCGAAAAAATTCATCGGGCTAAGTGGAGTCAGCTCGAAAATATTTTTCCCAATTTTAAATTAAGAAAGCTTCACACAACCCTTCAACAGATTGTGTTGGAAATAAATTATTACGATTTGATTTATTTTGATGCCTTTGCTCCGAATAAACAACCAGAAATGTGGGAGTTACCCATGCTTCAAAAAATTACAGAAACGATGAAGCCGGGTGGAGTGTTTGTTACCTATTGCGCGAAAGGCCAACTCAAGCGCGATTTAAGAAGTATTGGACTAACTGTAGAAACATTGCCAGGTCCACCCGGAAAAAGAGAAATGGTAAGGGCGATAAAGAATTAAAGCCGTTACTGGTATCGAGGGCTTTAGAGGCTTCTTTTTGCAACTGATCTGGAATCCATATTCCGCGATAAGCAAGACGAAAAAGGATTGTACTTTTAGGCAACGAATATCCATCGATCATCGTATGAAATCAATTCTCTCAGCGCTATTTCTATTATTTCCAATCCTCCTGTTTAGTCAGGAGCTAGAGACCGTCATACAGAAAGGTCATGATCAGCGTGTGTTGGCAGTGGCCGTTAGTCCTGATAGCAATTATGTTGCTACCGGAAGCCGCGACCGCACGGTAAAGCTTTGGGAGCTTAGTACCGGAAGGGAAGTTAGAAATTTTTTAGGGCATGATGGAAGCATCAATGGAATTGTGTTCTCCACCGATGGAAAATTTATTCTCACCAGTTGTAGCGATCAGACAGCAAAAATTTGGGAAGTGGAAACCGGAAAGAATATTTTCACTACCGAGCATACAACCAAACTCTTAACCGAGGTTGCGATTAGCCCCGATATGAAATTTTTTGTCGTAGCCGGATACGATGATGAAGCCACTGTATATTCATGGGCAACAAAAAAAATAATTACTAAACTAAAAGTAAACGCAGATCAGGGAGCTGGTTATGGTGTTCACCTCATCTTCTCGCCCGACAGCAAATGGCTTGGCGTTGGGGAAGACAATTACACTTCAACTATTTATAACACCACCACGTGGGAAAACAGCAACACCTTTAAAAAAGAAGAAGGCTGGTGTGGAGGTTGCGCTACGTGGGTTGCATTTAGTGCCGATAGCAAATCATTGTTGATGGCTTCCAACAAAGGGCCTGTTAAAAAATATGATCTTCAGTCGGGAAAGTTAATCGTTCAATACACCGAAAAAATTGAAGATCTAGCAGGGCTTCAATTTAGCAAGAACGAGCAGCAGATCGTGGCCATCACAAAAGAAGAAATTATTTTTTGGGATAACGCGACAGGAAAAGAAATCGAAAGAATTAAACCCAGGTTAGAAGCGGAAATCAATGACGCCAGCCTTTCTAATACAGGTTCTAAAATTCTGTTGGCCTGTGAAAATAATACTACGGTAATTTGGGACATCAACACACAAAAAACTACGGGCATCTTAACGGGAATTTTGAATGAGCGTGACAAAGGAAACATCAACTATGATCCAAACTCCTACTGGGAGTCGCACATTGCTAAATACATACGGCTGAAAAATACAGTGCTAATCACCAACGATGGCCAGTCGTTGATCAAAGGAAAATTTGGAACAAAGTTAAAACGCTGGAACATTGCCTCAGGACAAACCGAAATGGAATATGTAGGCCACAAAAAAGCAGTGCTTTGTTATGTGCTCACGGCCGATGGAAAAACGATGATCTCCGGTGGTGGTGATGGCTATATTATTTTTTGGGATGTAGCAACCGGTGACTCGCTGCGGTCGATTAAAGCACATCGTGAACCGATTTTTGATATTCAACTCACGCACGATGAAACCAGCATACTAACCGGAAGTTGGGATGGCAACATGAAAGTTCATGATTTCAAATCCGGTAAAATGATAACCAATATTGATTTAGAAAATTCGTCCGCCTTCAGCTTACAATTCAGCGCCAACGATCTATATATTTTCACAGCCCATTTGGGTAAGTCATTATCTATGCGTGAAATCGACACTAAAGAAGTCGTGCGCAACTTTGTAGGCCACAGCGATATAGTTTCTTCCATCAGACTTAATAATGACGGAACAAAATTACTCAGTGCAAGCTGGGATGGCTCCATCCGTTTGTGGAATGTAGCCACCGGGCTTATGGATAAAAAATTCTCGGGCCATCTCGGGGCTGTGCACATTGCCATCTTCGATCATGTTAATCAACATATTTTTAGTGGAGGAATAGACCGAACAATACGCATGTGGAATGTGAATACTTCGAAGGTGGTCAAAACATTTGAAGGTCATCAGGCGGAAGTCACCTCCATTTTGTTAAGTAAAGATGGAAAGATGCTGATCACGCATGCTACCGATGGCGTTACTAAATTTTGGGATTTAGAAACCGGAAAAGAATTTTTTGAGCATATTCAAATAGGAGCGCGCGACTGGATGGCCAAAACTCCGGATGGATACTTCACGGGGACAGAGGGTGCACGAAAATCTATTCACTATGTAAGCGGAATGAAAACGTATTCGGTAGACCAGTTCTTTAATGAATTTTATCGCCCGGATTTACTCCCGAAATTTTTTAAAAGTCGCGGTGAAGTTAAAACAGCTCCCGGTTTGCAAGGAAAATTGAAATCTTCTCAGCCTCCTACTATTAAAGTGGCCGCCATTCTAAATGTCGATCCGCTATTAATTGATTTGTATGTTAAGATTACGAACAATGGAGCAGGGGTTTCTAAACTCAAACTCTTTCACAACGGGAAAAATATTCCGATTAACGTTGCCACGTTGAATTTGCCCACCAATACGGGTGGCTCTACCGTATACAAACAAACCATTAACCTGATTGGCGGCACGAATACGTTTAGTGCTTCGGCTTCCAATGCTGACAACATTGAATCGGATCCACACACAATAGAAGTGTATGCCGATCACAGTACCAAAAGTGCTACCTGTTATGTTTTGGCCGTAGGTATTAACACATACAAAAACCCCAAGCTTAGTCTGAACTATGCCAAGCCTGATGCGGAATCGTTTGGAGAAATAATGGGCGGCAAGGGTAGCACTCTTTATAAAAAGATGGATATACATGTGCTCTATAATGAAGAGGCTACACGCGAAAGGATAGTTGGTAAACTTGAAGAGCTCGCGGCCAAAGTTCATTCTAATGATGTTTTTATTTTCTATTATGCCGGCCATGGTACAATGGTTGACAATCAATTCTATTTTGTGCCGACCGAAGGCAGCAGACTGTATGATGCGAAGTCGTTACAAAAAGATGCTATCGAAGCTTCTGTTTTGCAGGATAAATTCAAAGACATTCAAGCGTTGAAACAACTCATTATTATGGATGCTTGTCAATCAGGTGGATCCGTAGAGTTGCTCGCTACCCGTGGCGCTGCCGAAGAGAAAGCGATTGCTCAGCTTTCACGTAGTGCCGGCATCCATGTTATGGCCTCTGCCGGAAGCGAGCAGTTTGCCACCGAATTTGACCAATTAGGTCACGGACTTTTTACGTATGTATTGATTCAGGCCTTGCAAGGTGCGGCCGATGGCGCACCCAAAGATGGTAAAGTGACGATCTACGAACTCAAATCTTACCTGGATGATCAGATGCCCGAGGTAACACGAAAGCTAAAGGGCAAACCACAATACCCGTATACGTTTTCAAGAGGACATGACTTTCCGCTGGTGATTGATCAGGATTGAAATACCCGGTATTGTGCTGGTGTGATTATACCATCGAGTTTTATGTCGTTTTCATCAGTTGGTATTTTTTCAATTGAAGGGAAAAATGAAAGCCCTATTTTTTGAATTTTAGCAGAGCACAATTTTAAAAATCGATCGTAGTACCCTTTACCATAACCGATACGATGACCGTGTTCATCGAAAACTAGTAGCGGAACAAGCACCATATCAATTTTCTCTGGTTCTGTTGGAATGCCCTGCTTAGGTTCCTGAATACCCCATTCATTTGTTGCGAGTTGATGAAGCCCTTCAAAATAGAAATTTTCAAGTTCTTCTGTTCGGTTATTTACTTTCGGAATGGAAATCCGGATGTGTGGATATTCTCTGCGTATGCGATCGATAATAAGCCACGTATCTGGTTCTTTCTTGGAAGTAATGGGCAGAAACGTGTGAAGTACCTTGATGAACGAAAGTTCAATGTTCGCAAAGAAGTTTTGATAAAGTTGAAAACTGAGTTGTGAGTACTCAGCCTCTGATAACGCCTGACGTTTTTTTAAGTAGATTTTTCTAAGCTCCTGTTTAGTCATTGTACACGAGTACGTTGAAACTAAAGTTGAACGGATCGAAGTTCTGAATCAATTTTTGGATGAACTGCGGATCCTGTAAATAGAAATTCAAAAAATTATCGGTGCGCTCCTGAAGTCCGCCACCGGGGAACAGGGAATCTTTCACAGCCTCAACTTGTTTCAGTTTATCAGTCTGAAATCGCTTTTCGGCTTTTAATAATTTACTTTCAATTTTCTCCAGACTTTTCATTGCACGTTGTGTTTCGGCTCCCACGAACGGGCCAAGTGTTTTGTCGAGAGTTTCGGCTTGTTCGCGAATAGTCTTAAAATAATTTTCAATTCCCTCCTTTTCACCATTAAGTTTAAGCTTGTGCTGAGCGAATTTTAACGTGAAGTGATTGATCAAAGCGCTTTTTTCCTGAAAGAAATCTTTTAACGACAACTCCGTTTTTTTTAGTTTTCGCTGAGTAGGTGCATCCATAACCATGGCAAAGTTGCGCGGCATGAGTATTGGGAACGGAGTATTATAATGCTTGAATACATCTTTCAATTGCAACCAATAAACGACTTCAGCCGGGCCGCCAACGTAAGCCAGGTTAGGAAGTATTGTTTCCTGATAAAGCGGACGCAAAATAACATTCGGACTAAATTTTTCCGGTTCAGATTCGATAAGCGAACTGATTTGTTGTTTCGAAAACCTAAGCGAAGAGTCTACAACGGTATAGGTATCTCCTTCTTTTTCAAGCCTTCCGCGCAACTCATTTTCCAAATAAAAAAAATTTACATCACGGCAGAAAATCTGAGGCTTGTAACCAATTTTTTTTAACTCAATGTTGGTGTTGTCAACAAGTTTTTTTGATGTGTGATTTTCGAGATCATCTTTAATTACTGTTGTGAAGAGGGTTTTCAATGCGCGGGAATCGGCATCGACAACAACCAATCCGGTTGTTCCAAAAATTTGATTTACATAATGCCGCACGGCATTGCTTAGCGAAGTATTTTTAAGATATGCTTCTTTAAAAATGGAGATATCACCTGGAACTTCTTTTAAAAGAGTTTCAAGTTCTTTGGGGTTAAATCGGCCAACAGCGCCTTTCTGATTTGTGTCCCAAGTATATTTTTTACCCTGCAACTTAAAATACTTGATCTCCTCAAAGTCATGATCTTCGGAAGCCATCCAATACACAGGCACGAAATTGTATTCTGGATAGGCCTCTTTTAATTTCTTGCAAAGATTAATGACGGTGACAATTTTATAAATGAAATATAAGGGCCCGGTGAAAATGTTTAGTTGATGGCCGGTTGTGACGGTGAATGTTTTTGTATCACCGAGTACTTCAATGTTATTTTTTACCGATTCAGAAAGGGAATAATTTTTATACTGTTCCTGAAGTGTTTTTACGAGTACTTCACGGTTGTGTTGTGAGAAAGAGTTCGATTTATCTTTTATCTGATCCTTGAAACTTTCAAGTTTCGGAGAGCGATTGTAGAAATTTGTTAGCTGCTGATTGGGTTGAATGTAATCAAGGAAGAAGGGAGTAAACGCATTTGTTTCAGTCAGCGAGATTTTTTGCAGCTCCATATCAACAACAAATACTTGTTTGAATAGACATACCCGAATAACGACAATTATGAGATAAAGTTCAGGAAGTTACACAACCTCACCCGTCAGGTCAAATTCGGTAGCCTGGGTAATTTTTACGTTAACGAAATCCCCTATTCGAATGTAATTTTCTTTCCCATCGATAATCACCTCATTGTCGACTTCGGGCGAGTCAAATTCGGTGCGGCCAATAAAATCCCCACCTTCTTTACGGTCTATTAGTACTTTTTGAGTACAGCCAATTTTCTGCTGATTTAGCTCCAGTGAAATACCTTGCTGCAACTCCATCACGGCATCTGTTCGTTGTTGCTTTACCTCGCTTGGTACATCATCGGCCATCGAATAGGCATGTGTGTTTTCTTCGTGAGAGTACGCAAAGACTCCGAGCCTGTCGAAACGGGATCTTTCAATGAAAGTCATCATTTCTTCGAAATCCTTTTCGGTTTCTCCGGGATGTCCCGCGATCATCGTGGTGCGAATGGCAATGCCCGGTACTTTTTCACGAATGGTTTGTAAAAGTTGCTCAGTTTTTTCACGCGTTGTGCCTCTGCGCATAATTTTTAACATGTTCGAGGAACCATGTTGCAACGGAATGTCGAGATACTTGCAAATGTTAGAGCGCTCGGCCATTACGTCCAGTGCATCCATCGGAAATCCGGTTGGAAAAGCATAGTGTAATCGAATCCATTCGATACCTTCTACATCCGAAAGTTTTTTTAATAACTCCGATAAGTTTCTTTTTTTATAGAGGTCCAAACCATAATATGTAGAGTCTTGCGCAATGAGCAGTAATTCTTTAGTTCCGCCTTTAGCGAGGTTCTTTGCTTCTAGCACTAATTCTTCCATTGGGCGTGATAGGTGGTTGCCGCGCATTAGGGGTATGGCACAAAACGAGCACGGTCTGTCGCATCCTTCCGAGATTTTCAAGTATGCGAAATGACTGGGATTAGTTAAAATCCGTTCTCCAACAAGTTCATGTTTGTAGTCAGCTTTGAAAACCTTTAATAATCGGGAAAGATCACGCGTTCCAAACCAAGCATCCACTTCCGGTATCTCTTTTTCAAGATCATCTTTGTAGCGCTGTGAGAGGCATCCGGTAACATAGACTTTGTCTACAATGCCCTCTTCTTTGGCATCCACATATCGTAAAATGGTATCGATGGATTCTTGTTTAGCATTATCAATAAAACCACAGGTATTGATTACCACTACATTGGCATCATCTTTCGCAGATTCGTGAACGACATCAATCCCGTTACCTCGCAATTGCGTGAGTAGCACTTCAGAGTCCACCAGATTTTTTGAGCATCCTAGTGTAACGATATTTACTTTTGTTTTGGTGTTTCCCTTAGTTTTCACTTCATCCCCGTTTTAGGCTTGCAAAATTACTAAAAATAAACGGCCTACAGGTTTCGCCTTGGTGTTCAAAAAGTATCTTTACGACTTCGAATATAGAGTAGCCAAGCAAAAGATGAAGAAAGGTTTGTGGATCGCATTTTTTTTTCTGGCCATGGGGTCATGCCTGGATGAACCGGATTGTTTGGACATGAGTAATGGGTTCATTGGCATCTCCTTTAAAAAAATGTTTGATGGCAAAGCTGACACCCTGGTTTTTATTGGTGTTCAGTCACCCGAATCGGATAGTATTTTCTTTTCGTATACGCGCGCAACAGCAATCACACTGCCATTAAATCCGTTTGCTATGCAAACCCGATATGACTTGGAAGGGGTGTATGATACTTATTTTCTTGAAATGGATTATACGTTAATTACGACTCAATATGTTTCGGAAGATTGCGGTGCCCGGTATATTTTTTCCAATCTCGAGTTTTCAGATCATGATTTTGATTCGGTAAAGGTTATCACAGACAATTTATTTACTGCAAGTCAAACGAATTTGGAAGTATACCGGTGTCCACGGACTAACCTCACAAAAGTAGCTTTCAGACAATTAATTGGCTTAACGGAAAAAGCAGATACCGTTTACCTGAATAATATCTCTGCTGATTATTCAGCACAATTTTTTATCCCGGCCGATACACTGAGCACGCTCAATCTTCCACTTAATGAGAATGCACCAACCACTACTTTTAATTTTGATTTTAAAGATGGATCATCTCAATCCATTACTTTTAGTTATACCCGTACATCCTGGAATGATTTTAATACATGGTGCGGAACCCTTACCAGATTTTCAGATTTAAGTACAGTCGCACATGATTTTAGTAGCGCAATAGTACGAAAAGACTCTATTCAAGATCCACCACTGACGAATGTCGCGATTTTTAAATAGCATATTGATCTTCATGCTTGTTGCCACAACTGCTTTGGGGCAGTCTAAGAATGACAGTACAGTGATAAAGAAACCAAGTTATCTTCCTACCGGAATTCGGGTGGGTACAGATTTGATCGGTTTGATCCGATCACAAACTGATGATAGTTTTTTGGGGTACGAAGTAAATGCGGACGTTGATTTTTATCGTTACTTTTTAGCCGTGGAGGTTGGGCGTTGGGAGCGAAGCTTTTTAACAGATGACGAAAAATATAGTAATGAAGGCAATTACTTTAGAATAGGTGTGGATGTTAATTTTTTAAAAAAGGATCCCGATAATAGTATGTTTTTCTTTGGGATGCGATACGGAAGCAGTACGTACACTGAAAACTTAACGATTATTAACGACCCCGTGTGGGGCCCTGTTGGAACTACGTCCACTAATGCGGATGTACATGCTGGTTGGGGAGAACTTACTACCGGGCTGCGCGTGAGAATGTTAAAATTTTTCTGGATGGGATATACTGCACGCTATAAATTTGGGCTGAATATAAATGAGCCGAGCGGATTTGAGTCACACGATGTGCCGGGTTATGGCAAAGCCGATAATCAGGCAACCTGGGGATTTAATTATCAGCTTTTATTCAGGATTCCGATTCGAAAACAGAAGTAAAAACCAACTGTGTTCTAATTGACTTAACGCCACTTCGGTTTTCTGGAGTTTGATTTAACACCCATGTTAGTGGAGTTCCTGTATTTTTTCATAAGAACCTCGCATGAATACGTATGGTTCTTCTTTTTCTGGATGCTTTTTGTGAATGGGTTTTTTTCAACTTTTATACCAGCTTCAGCCGAGGAGTATGATAGCAGAATGCCAACGACAATGGCAAGACACATAAATAATACGCGGTTTACAGTTGCGTTAAGATTTACAACGTGGGCGATTTTAGTATTCATATTGAGTCCGTTTTATCTGCTGTAAATGTCGCACTGTTCTTATCTCATTCTCGACCGAAAATGAGGCTAATCCTACATTTGTGCGCTTCGCCTATAGGATGCGGTTAACGGTATGGATTCACCGATTTGGGTTTGTAAAGGCCATTTCTATTATAGAAAGGCAAGATTATCTGGCAGGGAGACTAAATTTTCATTCTAATTAAAGTAGTACTTTAAAACCTAAGGGTAGGATTAAATAGTAAAACGAAGAATTTCTTGCATGGGATTTTGGTGTGAGCTCAAATGTATCAGTTCTTTTTAAAAAGGGAATCCACAAACTCAACCTTATTAAACACTTGTAGGTCACCAACCTTTTCGCCAACACCAATGTATTTTACGGGTATTTTAAACTCGTCTGAAATCCCAATGACCACACCACCCTTAGCGGTGCCATCGAGCTTCGTAATGGCCAGCGCTGTTACAGTGGTAGCTTTCGTAAACTCGCGTGCCTGGATCACCGCATTTTGCCCTGTGCTTCCATCGAGTACAAGCAGCACTTCATGGGGTGCATCGGGAATTACCTTTTGAATCACTCTATGAATTTTTGAAAGTTCACCCATCAAATTCAGTTTGGTGTGAAGCCTTCCTGCTGTGTCGATGATGATAACATCGGCACCCCGAGCAAGACCTTCTTTTACAGTATCGTAAGCAACAGCCGAAGGATCTGTGTTCATTCCTTTACTAATTACGGGTACTCCAACACGTTCGCCCCAAAGTATCAGCTGATCAACCGCGGCTGCCCGAAAAGTATCGGCAGCACCTAACAGTACATTTTTACCACTTTTTTTAAATTGAGCCGAAAGCTTACCAATGGTTGTTGTTTTGCCTACACCGTTTACGCCTACAACCATGATTACGTAAGGCTTTTTATTTTGAGGAACCTGAAAGTCTATTAGGTCATCTGTATGATTTTCAGAAAGAAGGTAAGCGATTTCTTCTTTGAGAATTCGATCAAGTTCTGAAGCTCCCAGGTATTTATCACGCGCTACGCGCTGCTGAATACGTTCAATAATTTTTAGCGTTGTGTTTACACCCACATCTGAAGAAACTAATATCTCTTCAAGATTATCCAGCACCTCTTCATCTACCGTAGATTTTCCGATGAGCGCTTTTCCAAGCTTCCCAAAAAAATTCTCGTTGGTTTTTTGCAACCCCTTATCAAGAGTTTCTTTTTTCTCCTTCGAAAACAATCCGCCTAAAAATGCCATGTGTACAACTTAGTCAAAATATGCCCCGCTTACCAAATGAAATGATTGAAGGAGATAAATAAAAAAAGTCCCATGAAGGGACTTTTTACTATTCTCTTGCTTACGAATTATTTCTTAGCCAAAACCTCTTTCACCAGGTCAGCCGCTACTATTTCTTCTTTAAATGTATACGCGCCTGTCTTTGCAGATTTCACGGCACGGATCACTTTTGCGTAACTTTTTAAGTCAGTCTTCTTTAAGGATGCAACAACTTTCTTTGCCATGATTATTTAATTTCTTTGTGAACAGTAACTTTTTTCAAGACCGGATTGAACTTCTTAAGCTCTAAACGCTCGGTAGTATTTTTGCGGTTTTTCTTGGTAATGTAGCGGCTCATACCGGGCAGGCCTGTAGCCTTGTGCTCGGTACACTCTAAAATCACCTGAATTCTGTTTTTGCTTCGTGCCATGATTACTGTAATTTATAGGTTAAGCAAATAATCCTTTTGCCTTCGCTTCTTTTAATACGGCTAAAATACCATGCTTATTAATGGTTTTTATAGCCTTGGTAGACACTTTCAACGTTATCCAACGGTCTTCCTCTGGAATAAAAAAGCGCTTTTTCTGAAGATTCGGGTAGAATCTGCGCTTAGTCTTATTGTTCGCGTGCGAAACATTGTTTCCCACCTGAGGTCTTTTTCCTGTAATTTCACAAACTCTGGCCATGATCAATCGGTTTACCCCTCAAAAAAGGGAGTGCAAATATCGGAAAAATGCCCCCAATAATCCAAATACCATTCTAAATAAACATGGGGTATTCGGGTAGTATAACACTATACACCTGAATCTCCTCAACGCTTCATTACTCTAAATGCATTTAAGCGGAAAAATCTTTTTAGCACTAAGCCCTAAGCTGTTATCTTGGCGGATAAGATAATGGTGGATATTCAGAGTTTATATCAAAAATACAGAGATTCGGGCAAGGTTTCGACCGATACACGCCAAATTGCCCCTGGTTCGGTGTTTTTCGCATTGAAAGGTGACAAGTTTAATGCGAATGAATTTGCAAACGAGGCATTGGAGAAAGGTGCGAGCTATGCGGTAATTGATGAGCCTTCGCATGCAAAAAACGTTCGCTACATCGTAGTTGAAAATGTTTTAGAGGCATTACAAAAATTAGCGCGCCACCACCGTGAACAGTTGAAAATTCCCTTCGTTGGATTAACAGGCTCGAATGGAAAGACTACTTCCAAAGAATTGTTGCTGGCTGTGCTGAGCAAAAAGTATAAGACCTTAGCCACGAAGGGAAACCTGAATAATCACATCGGAGTACCCTTAACAATTCTCTCGATTGATGATTCGGTTGAAGTTGCCGTGATTGAAATGGGGGCGAATCACCTCGGTGAGATTGCATTGCTCTGTTCGATTGCAAACCCCACCCATGGCTTCATTACAAATATTGGGAAAGCCCACATCGGTATGTTTGGAGGTTTTGAAAATATTATTCGTGCAAAATCCGAATTGTATCAGCACCTCATTAAAACGAGAGGGCAAGTATTTATTAATTCTCAAAACCCGATACTCTCCAACATGGCCAAGCGGTTTAAATCCCCGTTGTTTTATCCGGCAGCTGTTGATTATTATCATTGCGAGTTGTTGGGGGCAGATCCGTTTTTAAAAATCAGATCAGAATCGGGAGAAAAAATTACTACACAGCTTATTGGTGATTACAATTTTGAAAATGTAGCAGCAGCACTTTGCATCGGAAAATATTTTGGAGTGAGCATGCAGCAGGCAAAGGATGCCATCGCAGCGTACACTCCGGGTAATATGCGTTCACAGATTGTTAAGAAGGGCAGTAACACAATTATTTTAGATGCGTACAATGCCAATCCAAGTTCGATGGCTGCAGCCATTGAAAATCTTTCGGTTATAAAGGCGGATAATAAAGTGGCCATTGTGGGCGATATGTTTGAGCTAGAAGAGGAGGCGCAAGCAGAACATAAAGCTATTGGGAAACTTTTGGCAGATAAGAAATTCAGTGCTGTGTACTTGTGCGGTATGCTGATGAAGGCTGCCATGACAGAAATTCCATTAGCACACTATTTTGAAAAAAAAGAGGACCTGCTAAAAGCGCTTCAGCAAAATCCTCTTTTAAATTCCACCATTCTGATAAAAGCCTCGCGTGGTATTGGGCTGGAAACGGTGGTGGAGGTTTTATAAACTCTTCACTTCTACCCTTGGCGGAATCAATTTATAAACAACCGGTGTAACCACCCGCGATAATAGTGTCGAGCTAATTAACCCACCAATCAATACAATAGCAAGTGGAGAGATTAACGGGTTCGTTGAAATAGCAATTGGCATAAGACCTCCGATGGCAGTCATGGATGTTAAAATAATAGGAAGGAATCGTACTTCGCCAGCTTCGCGGATTGCTTCTTCCAACGATTTGCCTTGCTCTCGTAGTTGATTCGTGAAGTCCACTAATAAGATGGTGTTCTTCACTTCAATTCCGGCCAACGCAATCAACCCCACAATTGCAATAAATGAAAGTGAATTGCCTGTAACGAGTAGGGCTATTACTGCGCCTACAACACCCAATGGAATAACGGACAAAACAATGAGTGTACTCTTGAACGTTCTGAATTCTAAAATCAGTACAGCAATGAAAAGAAAGATGGTTACGATGATTATACTGAGAAACCCGCCAAACGATTCTTGCCTGCTTTCTAATTCACCACCCATTCCGTAGCTATAGCCTGCCGGCAAGGAGATGTTATCCATTTTCCCAATGACATCATTAATCACGTTGTCGGTTAAAAATCCCTTTTCAACATAGGCTGTTACCGATATCATTCTGATTTTGTCGTAGTGATTAATATTCAGCGGTGATGATTCCAGTTTAAAATCGGCTACTTGTTTAAGCGGAATGGCACGCCCTTGTTGTGTATTTACATATAGGTTTTCGAGCGACTCCATGGTTGCTTTTCCCTGATTGCCTTTTGTAAGAAGTATTCCTACATCATCGCCATTCACGTCCGAGAATTTCCCAATCGTTAATCCCGCCACGGCTAACCGAACCGTTCGGTCAATAGTAATAACAGGTATGCCAAGCATTTGCGCCTTCTCTTTATTAATATCAACCCGGATGTCAGATTTGAGGTGCATCACAGGGTTTTGAACATAGATTGTTCCCTTTGTTTGCTCCAACATTTTTTCAACGTTGTTGGCAAGTGTGCGAAGGGTATCAAGATTTTCACCAAACAAACGAATTTCAACGGGTGCATTAATCGGTGGCCCTTGTTCAAAGTTTTTCACTTCTACTTTCGCTCCGGGGTAGGGAGTCCACTTGGCGCGTAACGTTTCAATCATTGCAAGTTTATCGGTTGCTGAAGTCTCCTCATCCAATTGCACAAAAATTTGTGTGTAATCAGTACGTTCATTTTCAGGGATAATGTTATAATAAATCCGCGGATTGCCTTTGCCCACATTGGTAGCAAAATATTTAATCTGTGAATGTTTGCCCAACTCCTCTTCTATTTGCTTAGTAATGGTATTCGTGTATGACAGATTCGATTGTAGTGGCGTTGTGATTTCAATAAGAAACTGAGGTTTTTCCGATGCCGGAAACAGGCTGAATCCAATTACCGGGAATAATTGTAGTGAAGCGAAAAAGATTATAACAGCAATTCCGATTGTCCACCACGGTTTTGCTAATGCTTTATCGAGTAATAATGAATAGCTTCCATGAATTACTTTTTTCAATGCACGCATGAAAATATTGCCATCCGGGTGACCATGTTTTTCTTTTAATATCCGACTTGACAAAAATGGAATGATTGTTAAAGACACAAGCATGGAGGCCAACACGCATAGTATTACACCCATTGGCATACTTCGGATAAATTCACCGGCAGCTTCGGGTAGAAATACAAGTGGAAGAAAAGCAATGATTAATGTTGCCGTGCAACCAATTACGGCCAAGCCTATTTGCTGCGTGGCTTTTAGGGTGGCTTCCAATCGAGAGTACCCGTTACTCATCCAGCGCTCAATGTTCTCAACAACTACAATGCTATCATCTACCAGCAAGCCGAGTGCAACCACCAGCCCCACAATACTCAACTGATTAATGTTGTAGCCCAACACATTCAGCAGCACGATTCCAATGGCAAGTGAAAGTGGAATTGAAATCATAACAATAATTGCAGCTCGAAAGCCAAGCGGTAGCAGGGTTATGGCCACTAAAAGAATGGCAAATAGAAAATCCATACCCAAGCCACTTAAACGCTTGTTTACATTATTGGCCTGATCGAAATGGTGCACAAGGTCAATGTTAGCTGGAAGGGTTGCTTTGAATCTATCAATGACTGGCTGATATAATTTCTGTGTATTAGAAATATTTTCATCGGGTTTTTGCGCTGCTGTAATAAACACACTGCGGTAACCGTTCAATCGCGTAATGTGAGTTTCTTCTTCGTATGTATAATACACAGCGGCCACATCCCGTAGCAGTATATTTTTGTTGTTCGAAGAAAATATGATTGTATTTTTAATTTCTTCTTCATCGGTGTAGTTACCACTGGTTTTTATGTTGAATGATTTTGTGCCAGCATCAACACTTCCTCCCGGGATATTGGCAATTTCACTCTGAAGGCTTCCAACAACAGCCTCTAACGGAATGCGAAGCTGCGCCATCTTTTCTAATTTTAAATCGATGCGCACGATGCGATCAGGCAGGCCATGAATTTTTATAGCTTTCAATTGCTTGATTTGTTCCAACTTATCCTGTAGCTCTTCGGCATATTTTTTCAGGTTATCGCGCGAAGCATTTTCCGATACGAGGGCGATCTGAATTATATTTACATCCGATGGCAATACCCTGCGCACTTCCAGACTGGCAAGGTTTTGCGGGAGTTCATTGCGAAGCGCATTTACTTCACGTACCAGCTCAGAATATTTCTCATTAACATCGTTTTCATATTTGTATTCTACGAACAGCACTGCCACACCATCGGAGATCGTTGTTTTAATTCGCTTTATGCCTTCAAGCTCGCTGATCTCACGTTCCAGGGGTTCTACAATTAATTCTTCCATATCCTTCGGGCTTGTTCCGGGATAAATGGCGACAATGGGAAATTGAGGTGCGTGAAGTTCTGGATCTTCTGAACGCGACATGTTCAGGATGGTAGTCGCACCCAGTGCAACGATCATAAGGAAGATCACCAGCGTGAATTGATAATTCTTTACTGCGTAGTCTGAAATTTTCATTTTTTGTCAGGTTGAGTTTATCGAAACCTGAGCCTTTGACAAGCTCAGGCTGACAATGATTTTATTTAATAACCGTAATAGCAGAACTATCGCGCAGATAAGCGCTGCCCGATACGATGATAAATTTGGCGCCCTCTAATCCGCTATTGATAAGGATTCGATCGCGATTGATCATTCCAACAATAACCGATGTTTTAATCGCTGTCTTGGAATCGTTCGTGGTAAACACATATCCCGATTGCGCATTACCATCAAGAAGGGCTTCGTACGGAATATTCCAAACGGTTTGCGTACTACTTGTATGAATGGTAGCCTTTCCGAATAAGCCACTGGCTAAGGAAGCTTTTGTTTTTTCCAACGTAAGTTCAACGGTAAACGCCCCGCTCACACCATCGGTGCCCTCTGCTTTGCTTGAAACATTGGCGTTGATCAGCAATCCGGGAAAGGCGTCAGTTGTTACGGTTGCTTTATCGCCAATCGAAATGAGCGACCATTCACGATCACTTACACCCACACGAAGTTTCCACAAGTTTTGTGAGGCACCATTTGTTTGCAGCACCGTTGTGCCTGGTTGTATTACCTGCCCTTCGCTCGCCAATTTTTTAAGAACATACCCATTGCTCAGGGCTCGTATTTCAGCGTACGATCTATTGAAGCTTACCGCATCAAATTGGTTTTGCGCTACCTCCATACCGGTTTTTGCATTTTGAAATTGTTCAAGTGTTGCCACACTATCCCTATATAAATTTTCTACACGCGCGAAATCACGTTTCGATTTTTCGGATGCAAGCTTAGCCTGCGAAACTTGTGCTTCAATTTCGGTAAGATTTAGGGCCGCGAGCAATTGACCTTTGCGGATAGCATCCCCCTCTTTCACATAAACGTTGGAAATTATTCCCCCTACTTTAAACGCCAGGTTCGTTTCGTCATCAGTTGTAAAAAGACCCGAAGTATTTACAATTGGTTTTATGTCCTGCTTTTCGAGCGGCAATACGTTTACCGGAATTTCCTCTACAGGGGTAGTGGTGGTTTCAGTTTTCCCTTCGCTGTTGTTGCAAGATTGTGCGATCCATGCTGCTGAAAGAATGAGAATTAAGATTGATGGTTTCATTTTTTTTAAAATTTACGATTGGTGCTTACTTCAATTCGTAACCCGAAGTTTCTCTTTCAAGACTTGCTTCTGCGATTAGTACAGTGTAAAGATTGATGTTAACTAAAAATTGTGCATTTGTTAATTGATTCCGCGCGTCAATAGATTCAATGAACGTGTTCACACCTTCTTTGTATCCTTTTTCAATTAGTTTCTGATAGCTCTGTACCGCTTCGAGTTGTTTTTGTGTCGACAAATAATTTTGATACGAAGTAAAAAGTTTGTTGCGCGCCATTTCCGTAGCCAAATCCAATTGCTGATTCGCTACTGTGTAGCTTACTTCTGTATTTTTTACATCAAGTTTTGATTGCTCTATTTTATACCGATTGGTGAATCCCGCAAAGATTGGGACGTCTACTTGAAGGCCAAACAAATAGTAATTAGATTGACTGGTGTAATTCATGTTTTCTCCTTGTGCACCAACATCAACAAACCCGCTAAGGCGCGGAGACCAAAACAATTGATTCATCTTTAATACATTACTGTTTAGTGATTTGGCAGTTTGCACCTGGCTTAGTTCTTCACGTTTTTTTGTATTGCGCTCTTGCGTTAACGATTCGGGAATGTGAACTAATAAAAGATTAGGGTTAAGATCCTTATTAATTTCTGCGTTGCTCTCACGATTGAGTAGAAAATTTAGGTAGAGTTTACCGTTCTCTGCTTGCCTTTCTGCTTCGGTAAGGTGCGCGTTGATGCTTTCAATTTCGGCTTGGGAGCGCAGCACGTAAGCAGGCAGTCCTTTTCCATTTGCCAGCAATGATTCGTTTACCCGTTTGCCTTCAAGCGCCCGTGTTAATGCGCTTTGATAAATTCCAATCCCTTCTTGTGCGCTGAGGTAATTGAAGTAGGCCGTTTTGATGTCGCGAATCAGTTCACGTTTGTAAATGTCCACTTCAAATTCCTTTAATAGAATTTGCTGTTGCTGTATCTTTTTATTGTAGACTAAATCGGTGTTGAAAAGTGGCATGGATGTTCGCACTTTAGCATCGTAAAAATCTCGTGGGAAAAAATTCTGGTTAACGTTTTCTATTTCAGCCGGAATGTTTAGAGCATCGTATATAGGATTTAGCAAAGTGCCAACGGGTATTGAAATACTACGACCGCCATCGCCTGTTGTATAATTTCCTTGCAGGGCTACCGTAGGTAAAAACCGACCTCGGGCAATTTTTAAGGAGAGGAGCGCCTTCTCTAACGTAATGTTGCGTTGTTCGAGAATGAGGTTATTTTTTAACCCAAGAGCAATGTATTCGTCTAAAATATTTTGGGCTTCAACACTTCTGCTGAATATGATCATCGAGAGAAAAAGTAGGGAGCGGATTTTAATAAGGTGTGTTCTCATACTGAACGGTATTACGTGATAAAAAAATATTTTTAAGCTTTCATTCTTTCCAGTATAGACACGAAGCTGTCGTAACTATAAGGCAGCAGTTCGTCTACATTTTTGTTGAGGTTTGCAACATCTTTGCATGCTACCGTCATGTGTTCGAGATGCCCACTGGTGCGCAACGTGCAAAGGCCATGCATGGTACTCCATATTACAAACGACAAACCAATGGGTTCAAATCCTTTGAAGTACCCATCCTGCTGACAGGCTTCTACTGTTTTTAATAATAAGGTGAAAGCCTGATCTCCTTCGTGCCATTCATCTTCATGTTTGGCTACATGTTCCATCGGTTCTTTCATGATAAAAATTAATTGATAGACATCTGGATGTTCGAACGCAAATTGCATGTAGGCCTTACCCAGCGCTTTTAATCTTTCGAATGGACTTGCTATAGTGTTAATGACACTAAAGTGTTGTATCAACAAAGCGAACCCATCTTGGTGAAGGGCGTGAACAATTTCGTTTTTATCTTTATAGTAGAGATAAATGGTGGCGGGCGAGTATTCTATTTTCTCTGCAATAGCGCGGATTGAGGTTGCCTCAAATCCTTTTTCAGTAAATAGCTCCTTGGCGGCAGTGAGGATATCTTTTTTCAAATCCTCTTTATGTCGTTCTTTTCTCTCGGCTGTTCCCATACGTAAACAAAACAACGTAATTTTAATGAACAGTGTTTATAATAGTTGTATTTTTTGTACGTTCAATTTATAAATCATTGATAATCAGATGTTTTAATTTTATTATTTAACAACCTTTCAAATTTATTTTTTGCACGGGTTGAGTAAAGACAATACATTCAAGGCTAAATGAGAGCACATGAATTTTGACATCATCCTTCGCTTTTTGAAGACTTTAGCTAAAAACAACAACCGTGTTTGGTTTGAAAAGAACAAGGTCAAGTATTTGGAGGCCAAGGATCACTTTGACCAGTTTGCAACATCGCTTGTCGGTGAGCTTACTGAGTTTGACCAGTCGTTAGCCGGACTTAGCCCTAAGAAAATTACTTTCCGTATTTACCGTGATGTTCGCTTCAGCAAAAATAAACTTCCGTATAAAAGCAACATGAGCGCGGGCATTTCTCCACGTGGTAAGATGGTGGCAGAGCCTGGGGTTTATCTTCATATTCAACCAAACAATAAAAGTTTTGTAGCGGCTGGCTTGTGGATGCCGGAACCTGAGCCGCTTGTTAAGATTCGTCAGGAGATTGATTACAATGGCGACACGCTGATGAAGATCATGTCTAACAAGAAATTCAAAAAAATGTATGGTGTGTTCGAGCCAGAAGGTGCGTTAAAGAATGTTCCGAAAGGATATGAAAAAGATCACGTGTACAGGGAATGGCTCAAACTAAAGAGTTTTGTTGTTTCACACGCCTTTATTGATGAAGAAGTGAAGAACAAAAAATTCATGAAAACGGTAATGGATACCTATAAAACGGCAAAACCACTGAATGATTTTTTGAAGGAAGCGATTGCTTGATTATTGGTCTTTGTTATCTTCCCAATCAAAGTAATCATCCTTTTCTAATTCAAGTTCTTTCTTCTTCTTTTTGCCCTTGTTCTTAAAGGCATCTTTTAATTCCTGTACTTCTTTTTTAAAGTCGCTCGTAATTTTTTTCTTGACGGCCTCGGTATCGTACTGCACGCGGTAGTCATCGGTTGTCCCAGTAATTTTCAGGAAGATCTTCATTTGACCACCTTGCTCTTCCAAAGCACCGGTTGCGTCTGTCACATTTATTTTGCTTTTAGTGCGCAGTGGAGTGATAATGCGATAATCAATTTGTTGATCGAACGTATGCATTCCGCTAATCTGTAGGGTAGTAACATTACTCCGAACTTCCATTTGTGGAATGTAAATCGTTTTATTTTCTATATGGATGTCATTCTTCAAATCGGCAAATCGAAGCTTACTCAAACCTTGGTCATCTAGGTATTTGTTGAGGCTTTTCATCGGTTCAAAATTATTGAGCTCGCCATTTTTAATTACGGTACTGATATCGGCAATTAGTGTTTCGGGGAAGAGCTTAAGTTTTTCATTCAGGGCAAGTTCGAATGTGACATCTGCCGTAGCTAATCCTTTCAGATGCTTGTCTTCTATAAAATCCTGATTAAAGTTTTTAAAAACATAAAACACACTATCGAGGTGAATGCCATTAAGTTTTGCCGTGGTGAGGACATCAATCGCTTTGTGATTTTTAGCATCTACAATTCCCGAAAGGCTAAGATCGCCCCCCATCGTCTTTAAATTAATATTTCGAGATACCGCCACTTCATTCTTCACAAGCAAATCGCCTTGTAGTTTTCTGGCTGTAAATTGTTTGTATCGCAACGATTGAATATCGCAATTGAAATTAAGATTTACATTCGGTGAAATACTGAATTCGTATTCGTTCGGTTTACTGTCGTCCGTACTAAATCCTATTGTAAATAACTCATCAATATCCAGGAAATTTGATTTTAAGTCAGCTTCAATACCGATAGGTTGGTTTTCGAAAAGCAGAAACGTGATTACATTTTTAAAGAAACCGTTGAAAAGAAAATCGCTGTTGCCTGCTTGCACGGAAACATTACTTAAGGCCAGGTCATTATTGTTGAATTGCAATAAGCCATTAAGATTCTTTATTGGCAGCTTAGTTGGCCCATACAAAAACTTCAAATTCTGCATTTCAATTACCCCAGTGGTTGAGGCGCGTTGTGCGGTAGCTCTACTTTTTAACCAGGCAAGCTGTCCTTCAAACGAAATATCGGTCAATAGCTTTCCGCTTATTTCTTGAATTTCCTTTATTGGATAAAGTCCTGCAAGCGATGCTGCATCTAGTGCGCCATTAAAATCAAAGATTACTTCAGGATCAATAAAATTTTGGATTACAAGATTTGCGTTGAATGTATCACTGTTTAAGGTGCCGTTAATATTCTTCAGCGAGAGTACAGCCTTGCGGAGATCTGTAATGTTGCTGGTAGCGAATGAGCCCTCAACACTGGCATCACTAATTTTTGATTTTGTATCAGGATGCGTAATGGTAGCGTTTGTTAATCCAAACTCCACCGAAAGCGATGGGTTTTTTGTAGCGGTGATTGGACCCCTGAGTGATGCTGAAAAGTAAGTATCACCTTTGCTCTCATAGATTGAAATTTTTTTTGAAGCGGATTCGGGCAACAGCGAAAGCAATGTTTGTATGTTGCTGTCTTTGCCATCAATTGTTAAGTCAATGACAGAAGTATTTTTCCATTGGTAGGATCCTTTAACTGTAAAGGCTGAATTTTTTAACCCTAACGATGAAGGCTCAATGACCAGCGATCGTTCGGAGTCATCGTAGACCAAGTCAGTTTTAATCGTAAACGATTTCCCCTCCAGCAGCGAAGTTTTCTCGATTTTTAATTTTTCAGTGACGAGTTCGCCCTCGGCCTGAACAGTATAAACATCGTTGGAAGATTGAATAGACGCTGACAGGTGCTGGCTGCTAAAGATCAAATCTTCATCTCTTTTATAATCTACATACCGAACCAGAGTATTTGTCAGGTGTACATTTTTAAGTTCAAACACGATCGAATCATTTTTATGCTCTCCCGAACTTTCCTTCAATACAGTATAATTGTTTACACCCTGTGCATTGATCTTTAAATTGGTTTCGCTGTCGGCAATAGTAAGTCCACGAATTGAATAGACTCCACGGTAAACTTCAACGGGATTTAGTTGAAACGATATCCGCGCAGCGGTAAGGAGAGGATACTGCCCTTCGTGACTGTCTTCAACACGTACATCGGTAAGCACAATGGATAGTTGCGGGAAGTTTTCAAAAACCGAAACATCCATCTTCCCGATTTTAACGGGGGTATTCAGGTTTTGATTGGCGGCCTCTATAAAGTTCTTAATGATACTATCCTTAAAAAGGAATGCCGATACCACTAGTGATATGGTGAGAACAGTAATTGCCAGCAGGAAGTAAAGGACTATTTTTTTAAGAATTCGCAAGTTTAAAAAATGGTTTTGTAAAGATACCAGACAAAAGTCAAACCGTGCCTTCGAGCCCTGTAAGAATGAAAAAGGCCATCCGAAGATGGCCTTTTCTGTGGGAGTTGAGGGATTCGAACCCCCGACCCTCTGCTTGTAAGGCAGATGCTCTGAACCAGCTGAGCTAAACTCCCAAATTAAAATTATTAAGCTTTTTAGCCCTGACCCTCTGCTTTTTAAGGCAGATGCTCTGAACCTCCCGATAGCTATCGGGAGAGCTAAACTCCCTTGTTTTTGGGACTGCAAAGGTAAATGAGAAATTGAATTGAGCAAAAAAAAATTGCTATTGACCCATTTTTTTGAAAAATCACAAAAAAGCCACCCCAACTTGTCGGGGAGGCTTACTTTAAGTACCAACTTTAAATACTACCCATTTACTTCATCTAAATTAATAATGATGATCAGGCCTTCTTGCTGAATGGTCAGAACATTATCACAAGCACCGTTACCATAATCCACTGCGGCAGCTTCGCCATTGTATTGATATACCTCTGTACCTGCAACATAGATGTATGCCAGTTCACAGTTGAAATCAAAGACAAGAGGGCTTACAACAGTACTGCCAAACGTATTGCCTTCTGAATCTGAACCATGAACATTATGTTTTGTTACAACAATTCCGTTTTCGTTACCGGCTAACTCACCTTCGCCAGCAAGTTTAACTTGAGCACCATTTTCATAGTTTACTTCAAAAGCACCTTCAAACCCTTCCGCATAATCAAATTCAGGGTTAGGGTTAAGTACCCATCCGCCCTGGTATACTCCATTTACCGTAAACAAATCTTCTTCTTCCGTATTGATATCGCGTTCGGCAAAATTCTGAAAAGCAATCTGGAAATATCCCGAAGTATCAGTTTCACTTCCGGTGAATGCTACCACACCCTGAATGAATTTTCCATTGTCTTCACAACCTTCTCCAAAGTTCAGGATCACGGTAAATGTTCCGTTCTGATTTTCAGTTATTGTTACCAGTGCGCAAGTGTCCCAGATGTCGGCTACACGAGCAGCTTCGTCTTTGCTTTTAAACATTCCGCTGAAGCGATGCTTGCCTTCACTGGTTCTTCCTCCGGCATTCGAACGGAAATCGTTTCCGAACATTCCAAAAGCCATTTTGTCGAGTACATTTTTGCTGACCGCCAATTGTTTGGTTTGGTCAACTACTTCTTGGTCGCCTGCTGGTTTTAATTGTTCATCGTTACACGCGTACAGCGCAGTGAGGAACACCAGGGCGAAGGAAATTTTTAAGAAATTGGTTTTCATAATCATGTGAATTTAGTTAAACATTTACTTTTTAGTTGAAATTTTTATGGTCGTTGAATCTGTAAAATCATACTTCAGTTGTAGCGGCAGGCACACCAGTTTCAGCGCCTCCTCAAGATTTTCATTCGTGAAGTAGCCGGTGTATGTGCGGTTTTTCTTTTCTGCTACAATGTTGATGTTGTATTGAAGTTCGAGTGTGGTCAACACTTCAGTGAGTGGTGCGTTTTCAAAATAAAACTCTCCCGTTTTCCAGGAGGTAATATTTTCGTTGTATGACCGTGCAGCAGAAAAAATATTTTGTTGCAATTCCGTTTGCAATCCGGGAGTTAAAACAATTTGTGAAGAAGCTTCCGTATTACTTACGCGAACTTTCCCTTCCAGGCACGCTACGCGATAAATGGTACCTCTTGAAATAAGATTGAACTCAGTACCCAGTACTTGTGTAATTCCATTCGGACTAATCACTTCAAATTTGTCTCCCTTCGCTACGCTGAATAATCCTTCTCCCGTGAAATATACTTTTCGTGTTAGTGACCAGGTGAGTTTATTGTAGGCAAGAGAAGAGCCTGCGTTAAGTTCAACGATTGAATGATCGGGCAAGGTGATTGTTTTGTACTCTGCGAAAGAAGTTTGAATAGATATTTCCTGTGATTGATAAACTGCGAACCCAGCCAGAACGAATACTAAAACAGAAGCGGCTATCCGTAGGAAAGTGTTGAGTTGGAAAGAGACAATCTTAGCGGCCGGCTGTTTTGTGATTCTGTTTTCGATGCGTGACCAGATTTCCTGCCGTGATAAATTTTCAGGAACCAGGAATGCCGAGGTAGTTTCCAGGATTTTCCTTTCGATCGCATCGTGCGGTTGATCTTGCCCTATCGTTGATTTTTTACCCATTGTCTGGTTTCAATGAGTAATACAGGCGACCAGGACTTTACCCTACCAAAAGATTGAGAAAGGTTTTGATTATTGGTTTTTTAGATTGTTTTCAAACAATTTCCCTAAAACGAAATTGACACAAACACACTGGGTGTAAACCCAATGAGTACCAGGTCGCGATAAGTTGGTGTTGGTAATACCAGACTAGTTGAACCGAGCGCACGTTGAAGAGTGCCGATATTAAGTTTGCGAGTTTTTACGTTTTCATGTGCATATACATTGAATATAGAAAGGCCGGCCTCGCCAGAGAATTTTCCGAACCGGAATTTGTATGCTCCGGCAATATCCAACCGGTGATAGTCGGGCAAGCGTTTAAAATTTGTTCTGTCTTTTATTACTACAAAATCTTCCACGGCTCCGTTGGAGTCACGAAAGTAGATGACATCGTATTCAGGATACGGCCGTCCTGTTCCGTAAATCCAGTTGGCTGACAGGTTCCATTTTCCCAAGGTTAGCATGTAAACAGCTTTAAACTCATGGGTTTGATCATAAGGTGATGGGTAATACGTTCCCTGGTCCACGGAAGGAAATGAACTAAGTGACTGGATGAATGAATATCCGATCCAGCCTTTGTGTTTTCCGATTTCCTTCTCCACCAGGAAGTCGATTCCCCGCATGCGCCCTTTTCCATTTAAAAATAATTCAAGGTTGAGAAGCTGATCTTTGACAAAGAATGGAATCGGGTTAAACTCGGTTATACCCTCCAGGTCTTTGTAATAACCCTCCAGGTCGAAAAGAAAAGTTCCAATCTTATACGACCCACCAAGAATATAATGATGAGATGATACTATTGGTATGCCATCCTTATTCGAGAAGGCCCAAAAATTTTGAATGCCGTTGTACGGATCATCGTACTGAACCTGATTTACGAATTGGTAATATTTTCCATAAGCCGCCTTCAGACTGAATCGTTCATTGATTTTATAGGAAAGATTGGCGCGAGGTTCGAAATAAGTTTCATCATTGATTTCATGATAATTGAGTCGCCCCCCGACTGATAAATTCAATTTGCTGGTAATTAGGAATTTTGTGGTTGCGTACAGGCTGGTAATGTTCCCAACATCCTCACGCTCTTCCACAACCTGTTGATTGGCGGTAGTGTTGTAGAGGATGTTGTGCTCAATCGCTGATAATCCGAAATCGAGATGGATGTTTTTACTGACCTGCCACTCATTTTCAATAGTAAAGTTTGTATCACTGATGGTGTTATCCTGATCAAGCGCAAATGCCTGGCTGATGTCCGTTCCGGCAGTATCGAGTTCGTAGCTATATTGAAAGTTATAGTTGCGGAAAAAATCGGAGCCCGAGAAAATTATGTTTGTGTAATAACGTTTAGTCCATTGCCTGCCCCAGCGGAGGCTCAATCCATTATTTCCCCAGCGGGTATTTTCTGTGAGTTTATCACTAAAGGATTGTGGAGGATTGAAATTAACTTGTGCATTGCTGTTTTCGCCCGAGAGATTATCTTTTCCGCTGTAGAGACTCAACGATAGAATATCTTTTTTAGAAGGTTTAAATGTGAGTTTCGCATTTACATCGTAGAAGTAGAAGTCAGGCTGGATATCATCAAAAAGGGGATCATCGAGCGGGCGTTTGAGTTGTTCATCATTTTTTAGTGAGATATCAAATAGCTTTTGGTATAAATCGCTTTGAATAATATCGGTGAAGGCGCGCCTGCCTGCGAACAGAAAGTTTGCTTTCTTACCGAGTGGAATTTCTGCCGATCCATGAACGCTTACGAGGTTAGCACCAAAATTGAATGTGGGTTTGGTCGAGTTACCTGTCTTTCCCGTAATGTCTACCACCCCCGAAACACGGCCGCCATACTTGGCTTCATATCCTCCTTTGTAAATCTGTACATCCTTCAGAAATTTAGAATTAAGGGCACTGAACACGCCAAAAAAATGATCGAGGTGGTAAATCGTAAAGCCATCCAGCAGCACCAGATTTTGACTGGGATTTGATCCGCGCACCACCAAACCTGCGGAAGACTCATTGGTGCCGCTTACTCCCGGAAGAAGTTGTAGTGTTCGGAATAAATCCTGCTCGCCTAACGAAGGCAGTGACGATAACGATTTGGGATTGAAGGCAACTTTGCTAATCTGTTCATTAATTTTGAGCGGAGTTTCGTACTGATCGGTAATCGTCACTTCCTGGAGTTGCGAAAAATTGCTTTGAAGGGCAACGGTGATTTTTGCATCAACCAGCTGAGGATCAAGTTTAATTCGTTTGACAGAATAACCGAGATAGTTAATGAGTAACGTACAGGTATCGGAAGGAATGTTAATCAACGAGAAAAAACCATCCGTGTTGCTGACGGTGGCATAATCAAATCCAGCCACTTGGATAGTAGCGTTCGGCAACGTCTCGCCTGTTTCCTCATCGGAAACTAATCCGGATACCGATACAAGTTGATTTGATTTTTGAATTTCAGCTTCATGTTGCATTTTCGGAATAATGACCACTTTGGTATTAATAAGCTGATATGTCAACGGTGTGCCATCCAGAATTCTCGTGAGCCCTTCTTCCAGCGGAACATTTTTTAATTCCTGGGTGATAGTGATACCCCGAAGTATTTCATTATCGTAAGCAATTTTAAGATTGTAGGTAGTGCGAAGTTTTTTCAGCACATCCGCTAACGGAGCCTGGTTGAAATTTTCGGTGATGATCACGGAAGGTTTTTGTGCACTGAGAATTCCTGTGAGGAGTAGAAAATAAAGTAAAGCAATAAACCGATTCACTGAACTGTTATTTTCTTGCTGTCTGCTGTATAGTGGAGTCCCATGGGAGTAAACACCAGCTGTAACGCCTCCTCAAGATTTTTCGTGTTAAAATACCCGGTATACATTCTGTCGGAAGTGGTTTTTATTTCAATTTCAATATCGAACTGACGTTCCAATTCCTCTACGACATTCTTGAGCGGAGTATTTTCAAAATAAAACTCACCGGTTCTCCACGATGCCTTTTTTTTATCCGCCTGAGCGGGAAGAGAGAGGTTGTTCTTACTGAGTTGAGTGAACTCACCGGCTTTTAGTACTACCACATTCTCCTCATTGTCCCTCACATGAACGGACCCTGAAAAACAACTTACCTCAAAAGACGACTCACGATTATTTATATTAAAGCTCGTGCCGATAACTTCAACACGGCCAAGTCCTGTTTCAACGATGAAAGATGAACCAGGTTGTACTTCAAAGAAAGCTTCACCTTTCAACTTCAACGTGCGGTTTTCCTTCCAATTTCTTGGATTGTATTGGATTTGTGATTCTGCATTCAACGTGATTGCGGAGGCATCGGGTAATGTAAAGGAAAGATGTTCGCCTCGCGTGGTAGAAATGGTTTCTCCTGACAGGAGAAAAAAATAAGCAACAACAAGTAAAGTCAAGGCAGCTGCTATACCAATAGACAGATAAGGATACAACTTAAAGATTTTTGCATGAGGCTTTTCCAATTCAAATTTCTTTTGCAAAAGATTCCATGCCTCTTCTTTCGAACGGCCTTCCGGCACTTTTAAGCGGGAGGCAGATTCAATGATTTTGTCGATGTTGTCTTTCTCTTCCATAATCCTAGAGTTTTTGATCCAGCACCTTTCGTAAAAACACAAGTGCTTCGTGCATTCTTTTCTCAACAGCTTTTGCACTAATCTCCAGCCGTTCAGCAATTTCTGTGTACGTCAGGTCATCCATGCGACTCATCAAAAAAACCGTTCGTTGTTTTTCGGGCAATTCGGCCAAGGCTTTTTCAAGCTGTGTTTTGAACTCGGTAGTTTCCAACACGTACTGCGGGTTTTCCTGTGTAGAATGATCCAGATTTTCCTTCAGTTCAAATTCAAACCGTGCTCGAGAACTGGTGTAATGATTGTTGGCGAGGTTTGAAGCAATTGTATATAAAAGACTCTTCACCGTTTCCAGTCGTATCGAATCTCTTTTCTCCCACGTTTTTAAAAATACTTCCTGAACAAGGTCTTCTGCCAGCGCAACATCCCCCAGTTTGTAGTATAAGAAGTTTTTTACCGGACGATAGAACCGATCGAAAACATCTTTAAATTCACGCAGCTCCATGAGCGAAATTTACTGAATTCCCTTTCGTTGCCGTGATATAGACTTAAGAACATGAAAAAAGTAATCATTCTTCTCGGAGTAGTGGTGTTGATCAGCACATGTACCTTTGCACAAACCACACCAGACAGCCTGTACATTGTTACTTACACTACAGGTTCGGCATGGGATAACACCAAAGCCCCGAATGAACAGCCATACTTTATGGATCACTCTGCCAACCTGGGCAAACTTCGAAAAGAAGGAGTAATTACTGTAGGCGCGAGGTATGGAGAAAAAGGAATCATCTTCATCAAAGCCCCTTCTTTGCAAGCTGCCAAAGAAATTATTTTAGCAGATCAGGCAGTGGTCAACAAACTTTTCAATGTCGATGTACAAAGGCTCAATGTATTTTATGACGGATGTATCGAGAGGCCAAAGAAAAATTAAAAGGTCTTGTTTCTGCTGGCGCGAAGCATCGCACCAAAATCCATTTTTTTGGACAGCGCTTCAATTGTCATGACAATGCGTTTGGTTTTTGTTGCTGATGTTTTAGCGCTTTCCACCCATCGGCTAAAATATTTCTGATGTGAACCAGGAAGTTTTTTGAATGCGGCCAGTGCTGTGGGCTCGTCCTTCAAACACGCCATCAAATCGGGAGATAAAATTATTTTGCTCTCATCCGCTTCCAACATCACTTTGATTTTATCCCCGTGCTTTTTACCAATGGCTTTGCGCATGATGCCATTAATTGCTAAAATGAAATTACCATCGCCCATGGGTACCAGTGCAACCTGTTTAATGGCATGTGAATCGAGTGTGCCACGTACCCTAAAAGAGACTTTTGTATCGGGTTTTAATTTTTTTGCCTGAGTGGCAGAAATTTCAATAAACGTCCAGCCGGTTTTTTCACCTTTCTTGTCAAATTTTAAAATAGTTGTTGTAAAACTAATCATGGTACTCAAATATAGAAATCGTGAGACTGATGTGAAAAATCAGACTGACCAAAAAATTATCGCTCCTTCGCGGACTGTTCCGCAATCCCCTTTTGTGTTCTGGAAAAGGGAAATTGTACAAAAATTGTACCTACAACAATTGTCGTTACTTTTACGTACCAACAATTAAATCTGGTATTCGTCAATGTCTCTCGAAAGTGCAATTAAGCAGGAAAAATTTGAAAGCGAGTATCATAAAGCCGCTGTGAATATTTTGTTCACGGCCGGGTGGCTTCATAAGGCTAACGCAACCCGACTTAAGCAATATGATATTACCCCCGAGCAATTTAATGTACTTCGCATTTTAAGGGGCTCTCATCCTAACGCTATGATGTTGGCAGAGATAACCTGCCGAATGATTGACAAGAGTAGTAATGCTACACGGTTAGTAGAGAAGCTTCGCACAAAAGGGTTTGTCAAGAGAGAAATCTGTGAAAACAATCGCAGACAGGTAGATATCATGATCACAGAGAAAGGCCTTATGCTTCTTTCTAAAATTGATAAGAGTTCAGAGGAATGGGTTACTAGTTTAAAGTCTATTAGTAAACCTGAGGCCCAAGCGTTAAACTTGATTTTAGATAAGCTCCGCGGGTAAAAATCATTTCACGCATCAATTTGGGAAGACCAAGTTGAGTTTTCCCCACACATCATCCTGAAAAGTAAAAGGTACTAATAGATTGTCTGGCACATCACCTACCCGGATCATCACCAGATTGAGACTTGGTACAATATTGATAAGCTGACCGTTCTTCCCCATGGCTGCGTACAAATCATCGGGGGCATTGGGGGTAATTTCAATAGGAAATACTACTTGCGATCCTGGGGCTATCGCAGAAGATTTGCCATTCAACCAGGTCAGGTATCCATAGGAAAGATTGATGTTTTGTGAGGTCGTTGTCATTAGCGTGTGATAGTCTTCCGGTATGATTTGAGTTTGTTCCCACTTGCCTTTATTCAACAGCAGCAATCCAAAGCGTGCCATACTTCTTGGTGTACTGTAACAAACATTATTATCACCTGTGATAATGTATTGGCCATCCATACCAATCGTTGATTTTAATTCTTCTGTTAAATAAGTGTTTAATGTTTTGCCTGTGGCATCTGCAATCACTCCATCTAATAAAGTATAGGGTGCGTTGTGGTACGCCCACCGTGTGCCAGGAACTGCTTCGAAGACCAGGCAAGCGGCATCGGTACAATCAGGATTAGTTACTCCATCATCCAATCCTGTTGTCATCGTTAGTTGATGGCGCACGGTAATAGAATTTTCCTGCGAGAGTGTAAGTGAGGTCCATCCTGAACCGAGGTAATCAGAAGTTTTGGCATCTAGATTTATTTTTCCCTGCGATTCCGCAATGCCGACCAAGGCAGAAGTCAATGTTTTTCCGGCTGAAGCCCAATACCAATTGCTATTGACAGTGAAGTCAGTAACTCCATCAAATTGTTTACCCCAATATTCTTCGATTATAATTTTTCCATCAACAAGCACAATAAAGGCCCGGGAGTTTGAGGTCTCCAGAAAGGCTTTTAATTCTTCAATTTTTTCTTCCTTCCATCCCAGACTGGCAGGGGAGGTAGTTTCCCAAGTTGAAGAACCTGCAGGAGGAAAGTACAAAACCGTTTTTGCAGGATTTGTGTCTTCTGCACTACAGGAAATAAATAATAGAAGTAAAAATGTAAGAAGCGATTTATCCATAAAGCAACGAAAGCCAAAATACTATTTTCTCTAAGATTTTCCTCAATTTTGATTCGTATCAAAACAAACCCTTAATCTATGGCTTCTACCGATTGGCAAAAAGAAATGCTGCCGCTGATTAAAAAATACAAAGGCAAAAAGCATCCGTTAGCGTATAATTCTATTTATGAACTGATGGTAATGGTTGTTCTTTCGGCTCAGGATTCGGATCGGAATATTAATAAGATTGCACCCGAATTTTTCAAGGTGTTTCCCGATATGAATGCGCTATCGAATGCAAATACAGAAATGCTTTTTGCGTTGATTAGTAAAGTTCGAAATTTCGGAAACAAAACGAAGTGGTTGTTAGCAATTGCAAACCAAGTCAAAAGGGATTCAGACATTCCTTTAACATTAGAAGGGTTGATTGAACTACCCGGTATCGGTCGGAAATCGGCCAATGTTATCATGCGCGAAACGGGCCAAAAAGCAGAAGGAATTATTGTTGATCTTCATGTCGTGCGGGTTGCACCCCGCCTTGGCATTGCTACGGGCACAGACCCGAAGAAAATTGAAAAGCAAATGATGGACGTGTTGGATTCAAAAGTATGGGGTGAAGTAGGAATGGCTATATCCTTTTTAGGAAGAGAAATTTGCAGGCCCACAAATCCGAACTGTACAGCGTGTGTGATGAATAGGGTTTGCCAATTCTATCGTGCGAATGCATAGTTCGTTGAATTTCAACTAGGGGCGATCTTGTCAGATGCCATTTTTCTGATTCCTTTTTAGAAGAGTTTGGCATACAAGAGAAAAATATCAACTTTGGCTTATTCAAAATCCTGTAAAGCATTAGGAAATCTTGACATACGCTAAAAATATAATAAGTCTAACAATCTATTGTATTGTCCTTTGCGGAAGCTTACAGGCGCAATCGCTTGATAGCCTTAAACAACTATTGATTTCGGCCAGTCAACCAACCGAGCGAATTTCGTTGTTGAAGCAATTGGGCGAAGGATACTTAAGCCAGCGTGATACTGCTTCAATTAAATATTTTGAAGAGCTGATAGCGCTAGAACCGTCCTCAAAAGACCCATTGTTAATGTCGTACGCATACTATAAAATGGGTGTTTGTCGACATCAGCATTACGATATCAAGCGATCAACAGACTTGTATTTCAAAGGGCTGGAGTTCACTAAGGAGCCATCTGAATTTGATGAGATAAAAGCTAAGCTTTACAATGCCATTGGTTGGAATTTTAAATTGCTTGACAAACATGTAGCAGCTTTAAAGTATTTCAATTTGGCAGAGTCCTTTGCTAAATCGGTTGACAACCCTCAACTACAAGGTCTTGTACTAAATAATATAGGCGTAACATATAAAAATTTAGGAAAGCTTGATAGTGCCCTTTACTTCTATCAGAAATCATTATCCATTAACAAGAAGTTTGACAATCAACGACTGGTCCGATTTAATTTAAATAATATAAGTGTAGTACTTTTTGAGTTAAAGCAATTTAAGGGGGCACGAGTTTATTTGAATGAAGCCCTAATTCTAAATATAGAAGAGCATGATACGGTAGAGATTGTAAATAATCTGATGAATCTGGGAGGAATAAATTTCGAAGAAGGTTTTCTTCAGGAAGCAAAAAATCAATTAAGTAAAGCGCTGGCATTAGCTATAAAAAGTAATTCATTAGATCAACAAAAAGGAATTTACGACACACTAACAAAGGTGGCGGAACGTAGCGGAAATTATGTTGAGGCATTCCGTTATCAAAGCAAGTACTATACGCTGATTGATAGTCTTTATAGAAAAGAAAGTGAGGAAAAGGTACTTGAAATTGAGGCTAAGTATACTAGTCTGCAGAAGGATCGGGATCTTCAGGAAGCCCAAAGGAAGGCAGTTGAGCAGCGATTATTCTTAAGCATTATCATTGGAGCTTTAGTAGTAACTATATTGATCATCTTCTTTTTATGGAGGTCGATCCGCATTAAACGAACCAATGAAAAAATGTTGGTGAATCTGAATCATGAGATACAGGCACAGGCCGAGGAGTTGAAACAGGCCAATGAAGAGATTAGTGTTACGAATGAAAACCTGGAAGGGCTTGTTAAAAACAGAACAGAAGTAATTCAATTGCAAAATAATCGGCTACTGCAATTTGCTTTTATGAACTCGCATAAAATCCGTGGACCGCTTGCCACCCTCATGGGCCTATTGAATTTACTGCATGATGGAAAGTCTCCAGACCAAAGCCGAGAAATTTTAGACCACCTGAAAACCACAGCCTCTAAGATGGATGAGATTATCCAGGAAGTAAGCCGCGAATTAGAAAAGGAAGATCAGATCAAGTAATGGTGACCAATACTAATCAACCATAACTGCATTAGCCAACGACCATTCCAACATCTAATAAAATTTAAAGCGTGTCTTCGGGTTTATATTTCTTTTTCTTTACGTCTGGCCAAAGCTGCTCTGCTTTTTTAATTAATCTGTCCTCGTTGTTATTCCATGTTTCGAGAGAATTGATTTTACCTCTGCTGGTGCTACCATTAAAAAAGAGATAAAGTTTTCCGTTGGCGACTTTAAAAGTATTTGGGTCGATCGATATTTTTTTGCCATAACTAACCGCTAATGCGCAATAACCTTCGTACTGCGGTAGGTACTTTTCAGGGCTGGCTTCAAACAATTTTTTAGTTGCCTCGCTTGAAAAATAATATGCAACATTGTTTAACTGGGCTTTGATCTGCTGATTCCCTTTAATGGCCTTGCCTGATTCGAAATATGCCACTAAATCATATCCACCAATTGCAATTCCCTTTTTATCAATCGGATCTACCTGAGCGAAAACGCGTGGAGCAATTAGTAAAATGATGAACACCAATTTTATTTTCATAACCATTTATTTAAGAATTAGCTACAGTAACACGGATACGTTAAAATTGATCTATTAGATGATCGAAATAAGTTCATTTGTCATGGGTAAGACAATTGATCCTTTGCAACAGGCATGTCACGATGCTTATTTAGGCCACGTTAAACTAAACCAAGATATTGTTCTCGGGTTTTAATGGAGCCGGAATATTGCCCATTCCAAACATTTCTTTCAAATCAATTTCTATAGTTCGGGAGATGGCGCTTATCGGAACATCGTTGGCACTTCCTTCAAACGGATTTTCGGTCGACTCCCCAATTTTTTCCATGGTCGTAAAGATCCACGATGAAAGTGCACCAAAGGGGATGGCAAGCCAGAAAAAATTCCCATCCAGCTTGTCAAACTCTTGCAACATTCCCAGCGGCAGCAAAAAGGTAAAAATTTTAGTGAAGTATAAATTCAGTGTTGCGAACTGTCGCGGATACGGAAAGTTTTTTATTCTCTCAGAAGCCCCTTGTTGATTATAAAACTCCAGCAATGTTTTTTCTAATTCAATATGCCGGAAATCTTCGATGTATCCTTTTTCGAGTAGTTTTCTGAGGTAGTCAGACTGAAGAACGATAATCTGGGCAGCTTTATTCGATCTTGACATTACCAATTCAAGCTCTTCAACCTCTAAATATTTTGCCAATTCTATTTTTACGTCTCCAGTATGTTCGGCTACCGAGAACCATTTTTCTTTGTATTCAGCATTATGTTTTTTATAGATGGCCTCCCAAGGGCGGGGCTCGCGAAGGCTAAACCTCAAAGCCGTTAGCCAGGCAATATGCCGGTTAATAAATTTTGTTTTGATGAGGTGCAACTCATTTTCAGCTAGCGGGGCACTGGCATGTTTATTCGTCACATAATCTTTAATCATAATGCCCCAGCCCCTGCTCGCGTTCAGTATCGAACCCCAGATTTTTCGTGCCTCCCACATTCGGTCATAGGAAGCATTATTTTTGAAGCCAACAATGAATGCCACTGCGGTACCCAGCAGCGCAATGGGCAACCAGGGTATAGAAAGCCAGGTCCAGCCCAATATTTTATAGCAAATACTGGGAACAGCAGTTATGATCAGTAGATTGAAAATATCTCTGCGAGTCCAGAGGATTACTTCTTTTAATGAATAATTTTTTCCAGCGTGCATTATTGTGCTTGTTTTAATTTTGTTAACGAATGTAAATAGAAACTAACATTGGATTAGGATTTAGAAAATAAAGTTTAGCGTACCATAAATTTGTATATTCGACTTTCCATTTTCAAACTCAACTAACTCTACCTCTTATGAAAAAGAAAATTTTTATTGGCCTTGGCGTTGTTTTTGTCTTGCTGATTGCTTTTGTGCTCTATGCTTCGTTGGTTGTTGCTAAGAAAAGCCCTGTAAAAACCACTACGTTTAGTAATGAAGGTCTGGATATAAAGGTTGTGTATTGCCAGCCATATAAGAAGGGTAGACTCATTTTTGGTGAAGAAAAAGATAAAGCATTACTGCCGTATGGTAAATATTGGAGATTGGGTGCTAATGCAGCAACAGAAATTACATTTAGTAAAAATATTAGTTTTGCTGGTCAACCATTAAATGCCGGAACATACCGGATGTATGCTGTGCCGGGCGCTGAGTCTTTTCAAATTTCTTTAAACAGTGGGCTAGACGTATACTTTGCAATTGGCGAGCCTGACTATGCATTGGATGTATTAAAAGTTGATGTTCCTGTTAGTGCAGCACCTTCTGAAACGGAACAGTTTACCATTAACTTCGGCAGCGATTCTACCGGAGTTAAAATGGATTTGGTGTGGGACAAAACATTAGTAAGCGTTCCGATCACCGTTCAATAGCAATTTCATTTCATGGCATTCTCAAAAAAGCAATGGGTTCTTATACCCATTGCTGTTTTATTTTTTTTAGGAACAGCCTACTGGCTTATTGGTAAAATTCAATACCGCAATAACGTAATGGATGTAGAGGAGTATGCGCCTGTCTCTACGTTGAAAGTTCCGCAGCATTTACTCACACATTCTAAATTCCCGTTCATCGATGTCCATAATCACCAGTGGACGATGCCCGTTCAGGATCTCGATAAGTTGGTCGTTGAAATGGATTCACTCAACATGAATGTGATGGTAAACCTCAGTGGCTTTCGTGGAAAATATTTGGAGTGGTCGCTCGACAATGTCAATAATAATTATCCGAATCGATTTGTACTCTTCCTGAATATCAACTTCGAAAAGTTAGACGATTCCGGATGGCCCAATGAAACATTGTTGATGATGGAAGAGGCTGTGAAGCAAGGGGTGAAAGGATTAAAAGTGTATAAGGGATTAGGCCTTACCGATAAAGACAACAACGGAAATAGAATTGCTATTGATGATCCGAGGCTTGACCCCATCTGGGCAAAGTGTGGTGAACTTGGAATTCCTGTTCTTATACATTCTGGTGAACCAAATTCATTCTGGAATCCAAAAGATAAACACAATGAACGATGGCTGGAACTTAAGCAAGAACCAAGTCGCTATCGTTCCCCTGAAGATTATCCGACCTTCGAACAAATCATGGGTGAACAGCACCGCATTTTTCGTAAGCATCCTAATACAAAATTTATTGATGCGCATCTAGGATGGTTTGGTAATGATTTGGAAGGGCTCGGCAAATTATTTGATGAGTTACCAAATGTTTATACTGAGTTAGGAGCAGTGCTGGCTGAACTCGGCCGTCAACCTCGGTTTGCACGAGCCTGGATGATTCGTTATCAAGATAGAGTAATGATGGGCAAAGACACCTATAAGAAGGAAGAGTACTATACATATTTCCGTGTGCTCGAAACCGATGATGAATATTTTGACTACTACCGCAAACGGCACGCATACTGGAAAATGTATGGGTTGGCACTGCCTGACTCTGTGCTCAAAAAAGTGTATTACCAGAACGCATTAGGTGTCATTCCCGGGATTGACCGGAGTTTGTTTCCCAGACAGTAATTGATTGAAAATGAGAAAAGGAAAAGAAGTGAGTTTTTCAATAAATACTTGTATATACAATAATTGTTGTAACTTTAATTAATTGAAACTCGTTTCTGATACTAGAATATGAACAGAACCTTAAAAAACAACATTTTCATTGGAACCTTGTTGCTTGCAATGGGTTTAGAAGGGAGTGCTCAATCAACCGAATTGAATAAAACATTTAAGAATATGAAAACTGTAGTGCACAAAGCCAATACCCGCGGACACGCCAACCACGGCTGGCTCAACTCGTATCACACGTTTAGTTTTGCCGGATACCATGATCCCTCCAGGGTTAATTTTGGAGCCCTGCGGGTACTCAACGATGATATCGTAAAAGGTGGGATGGGTTTTGGTCAGCATCCACACGATAATATGGAAATTGTTTCCATTCCGTTACGGGGCGCTCTCGAACATGGCGACAATACGGGTGGGCGTGGCATTATTAAATCAGGTGAAGTGCAAATTATGAGTGCTGGTTCGGGCATTGCGCACAGTGAAAAAAATGCTTCTAAAACTGACGAAGTAAATTTTTTGCAGGTATGGGTTTTCCCAAAAGAAAAAAACATTGATCCGCGATATGATCAAAAATTATTTTCTGCTGAAGAACGCATCAATAAATTTCAAACAGTGATCTCTCCTGAAAAGAATAATGGAAGCCTCTGGATTAACCAAGATGCCTGGTTCTCGCTTGGTAATCTGCGGAAGGACTCGTCACTTGAATACACCATCAATAAAAATAAGAATGGAGTGTATGCATTTGTACTTGAAGGTGATGTAGTCATTAACGGTGAAAAGTTAAATAAGCGAGATGGCCTGGGCGTATGGGATGTTGATAAACTCTCCATTACAGCCGAGAGTGATGCTGAAGTATTATTAATGGAAGTACCAATGAATTAAGAAACTTTTAAAAAGTCCCGAAAGTCCCTCTCCTCTGGAGAGGGATTTAGGGTGAGGTCTATGAAAACAAGAACAGTCTCGCACGTACTTTACGCCCATCAAATGGATATGGGCGGTATGCCCATTCGCCAGCCGTTGCCAACACAAAATGTGCAGCAGGTAGATCCATTTTTATTGCTGCACCATGCTAACATCAAAGTCCCCGCGAATATTGAGGCGGATGATGCCGGAGTGGGGCCGCATCCGCACAGAGGATTTTCGCCTGTAACATTTATTTTCCAAGGTGGTGTACACCATCGTGATAGCCGTGGTAATGATAGCGTGGTCTATGCAGGAGGTATGCAGTGGATGAATGCTGGAATGGGTATGATTCACAGTGAGCGCCCACCGAATGATATTCATGAAATTGGAGGCAGACAGGAAATTATTCAGTTGTGGATTAACAACCCCGCAAAAAATAAAATGGATGAGCCAACGTATTTTCCGCTGCAGGCAAGTGAGACTCCATCCGCTACTTCCGCAGATGGCTTGGTAACTGTAAATCTATTTGCAGGCGAATTGTTAGGTCTGAAAGTAAAAACGCCAACCCTTAGTGCGGTAATAGCGGCAACAGTAATAGCAAAAAAGAAAGGGAAAATCTCCATTGATCTGCCAACATCGCATAATGCATTACTTTATTTGTTGGATGGCAATATCAACTTGGAGGGCTACGGACTTGTAGAAGGATTTAATGCAGTAGTGTTAAAGAATGACGGAGATGGAATTTCATTTGAAGCACAAGATGATACCCGAATGCTTTTGCTGAGTGGCGAACCCTTGAATGAGAAAGTTGTATCGTACGGCCCCTTTGTGATGAACACACAAACTGAAATTATGGAGGCTATGCGTGACTATCAAATGGGGAAAATGGGGCTGCTGATTGAAGAATAATTAAATCAAAAACTTAACAAATAAATCTATGTCAACGCAACAAACAATTACTTTTTCAAAAGCACTAAAGGCGGGTTTTATTGCTGGATTAATTGGTGCGGGACTCAATAATGTTTGGAGTTTTGTAGCCCAGGCGTTGGGAAGTGATGTGCCTGCCGGTTTTCCAATTTTTATTACAATCTCATCATTTTTACCCGTTCTGATCGGAGCTATTTTATTTTTCATTTTGGTAAAGTTTATTCCTTCAGGAAAAATTATATGGCTATCAGTAGGAATAGGGTTTCTACTCTTTAGTTTTTATCCTGCATTTACGGCAACAGAGCTTGGTGATGGAGTTCCGGTAGGAAATGGTTTTCCGTTATTGGTTGCTCCAATGCACCTGATCTCAGGAGTTCTGGCTATTTGGGGAATTCCGAAGTGGTCAAAGTAAAACAGTCCCTCGATTTTAATGTTAATAGATAAAGCTTCAAGGAGAAGCCGCTATAAATATGGAAATGGTTGAAGAAAAAATGAAAACGTCTACCGAATTTGAATCGCCTATATTAGATGTAATACAAAAAAGGAGAAGCAAACGTGCTTATGCCGATAGGCCTGTGGAGGCTGAGAAAATTCAGTCTTTGTTTGAAGCTGCTCGCTGGGCACCATCCAGTATGAATGAACAGCCATGGACCTACATCTACGCCACCAAAGACCAAACAGTATTGTGGACTAGAATTTTTGAATCGCTTAATGAAAGCAACAAAATTTGGGTGAAGGAAGCCCCTGTATTGGTTGTAAGTCTGGCTAGAAAAAATTTTGCGAGAAACGATTATTCCAATGCTTCAGCTAAGTATGATTTGGGAGGAGCAAATGCTTTTCTGGGATTACAAGCAGCAGCGTTAGGATTGAACGTTCATCAAATGGGAGGCTATAGTGCACAGGTTATTTGCGAAAATCTTAATATTCCGGAAACTTACGAGTTGGGGGTGATTATGGCGATTGGATACCTGGGCGATCCGGAAACATTGCCGGAAAATTTAAAACAACGTGAACTTGCTCCGCGCGTGCGATTACTCCAGGAGGAATTTGTGATGAATAAATCGTTTTAATATGGAAGAAGAGAAAGTTGCTGTCGCCACCATCGGAACGGAAATATATCGAACTGAATTAAGAGCACGCAAACACCTTGTACTTGCTGATGAACCTGAAGATGTAGGTGGCAACGATGTGGGGCCAAGGCCGGGCGATTTTCTTCGAATGTCACTCGCTTCGTGTACTGCTATTACGTTGCGGATGTACGCAAACCGAAAGAAATTTGATATTACAGAAATTGAGGTAACGGTATCATCTAAAGAAGCTGAAGGGAGAACAATCTTTAATACGGAAATTGAAATTAGTGGTACCTTAGATCAGCAACAGCGTGAACGCATGCTGCAAATAGCCAGGCTTTGTCCGGTGCACAAAGTATTAACAAACCCGATTGAGATTGATACTCAGTTACTAGTTAATTGAAAATGCCTTCTTAACAGATAACGATTAATAGATAACTTCTAACGCCATGAAAGACATCACGAAGAAGTATACGAACGGAGAAGTATCCATCGTTTGGAAACCCACTGAATGCATTCACTCCGCTATTTGCTTCAAAGGATTGGGAGAAGTATTTGATCCGCAAAAGCGCCCATGGATTACACCCGAGGGGTCAACCACTGAAAGAATTGTTGCACAAGTGAAAAAATGTCCTTCCGGAGCTTTGAGTTATTATTTGAATAGCGATGCAAATGTGGGTGAAGTAAAAGTAGAGGCTGAAACAATTGTTGAACCAACTCCCAATGGCCCCTTAATGGTTTATGGAAACGTAACAGTTAAAGGCGCGAACGGAACCCTTACTAAAAAAAATAATGCTACCGCATTTTGCCGCTGTGGGGCATCTCAGAACAAACCCTTCTGTGACGGTACGCACAGAAAAATTGGATTTGAAGGATAGCCGCTAATCAGGTATCTGCAGGCCAATCAATAATGGTATTCAAACTTTTTATCCACTAAGGGTGTCAAAGGTTGGTGGATATGTTTTACTTTAGAATTCCGAAAATGATACGATGGTTAATACTTAATTCAGTAGTTGCGTTGGCATTCACTTCTTGTATGCAAGGACCGGAAGATGCCGATCTCGCAAAACACATGGTTGTACAAACCAAGTATGATACCACCCGGATATCCGATGCTGGTAATATTTTTAATTCGTACAGCACTTTTTTTATCAGACTTGATACAATTGGGTATGTATTCAATAGCCCCACGGCCGATACCCTCCTGATAGACCCAATCAGAGATGGAACAACAATTTTTGTTACTCCTGTTGTTGATTCAATTAAAAGTAGAGTTGAGTTAGCCGGGTTTAATTACACAGCAGAAAATAATTCGCCTGACTTTGCCGTAAAAGCTGTTGTGTTGCAAAACTTTAGCTTTTTTCAAACAGTATCCTACCCATCGTATTCAGGTTATTATGGATATAACGGTTACTACTATCCTGTCGTGAGTACCTATTACTCAAATTCTGCTACGCTGTTAATTGAAATCATCGACATCAAAAATTTTGACACCAATAATGATAAATATGTTGTTGTCTGGAGGGCATACATTGGTGATTTACTTTTCACAGATGATTTAACCGGAAGAACACTCGAGGCTGTTGCGATGGCCTTTGAGCAATCGCCTTACATAAGCAAAAATTAGTATGCGCGATAGGAACATTCGTAACAGCACCCTGGCATTTTTTATATTCTTGGTTGCAAGTGTAACAACGACAGCTCAATCGTATCAGTCCGCCTTCCATGTTGGATGGAATTCGTTGGTGCCATTATCAGATAAAGAATTTACGAATAAAACAAGCAGTGCCGGTATGCGGTTGGGGTTCACAAAATTTGTGAGTGATCATTTCGGTTTCGGGCTGGAAGGAAGTTACAACACCCTTAATGACTATGTACCGCTGCAGACATACCCATTTCCGGGAGGAGCCATCACTGCAGATGTGTACAATTATTTATACTACTTTACAGTTACCGCTAACGCACAATATTATTTTATTCAGGGTGGCAAGTTTATTCCATATGTAGCATTGGGTATGGGGGTAGCCTTTAATGAGTACAGAATTTTTTACAATGTTTATGAGGATACTGATAGCCAACAGGGTTTTGTGGCGCGACCTGAGGTGGGAACGCTTTTCAGAATACGCGAATATTCAAGTTGGGGGTTAAAATCATCCGTGAGTTATGACTACTCAGCAAGTAAGAGTGAGTACCTTGACGTTGATGAGTTTTCTGGAATAGGGTTTCAGATTGGGCTTGTATTCTTTACCGATTAGCGCCACGCTGAGCATCTACATATCAGCGAGCTCGTTAGCTGCCAACAGTAAATCGATAACCTATTCCCTTAATCGTCATAATCTCAATCGAAGGATCATCTTTTAAATAATCGCGAAGCTTCGTCACGTATACATCCAGGTTGCGTGAGTTAAAAAAAGAATCATCGCCCCAAAGTTTCAGTAAAACATCTTTTCGTTGAACGGTCGAGTTTTTGCTATCGGTGAATAATTGAAGCAAGGTTGCTTCGCGATGTGAAAGTTTCCTCACAACGCCTCCGAATTTTAATTCATAGCGCATCGAATTGAATTCGTATTTCCCTAGTATAATGTTCTCAGGCGCAACCTTGGTGGATTTTTGCGTAAGCTGCAAGAGATTTGTAACTCTAACAATAAGTTCTTCCAAGCTAAAGGGTTTTCTCAGGTAGTCATTACCGCCTGCTTCAAATCCTTTAAGAACATCTTCGGTTTGATTTTTTGCGGTAACAAAAATTATGGGTGTGCCTGAACTTACCTGTCGAATGTCTTTGGCGATGGAGTATCCATCTTTTGAAGGCAGCATAATATCTAATACGCAGATATCGGGTTTGTTTTTTTCAAAAATACCTTGTGCAAGTTTCCCATCGCTCACCATCAACACTTCAAAATCTCGGCTCTCCAGACTTTCTTTCACAATTCTGCCAAGAAAGGGCTCGTCTTCTACGTAAAGAATTTTGATTTTACTCATGCAAATCCTTTTGGAAATGTTGCGATAAAATTACTTCCACTCCCCGGTTCACTCACTACCGCTACTGTTCCACCATGAGCCTTCATAACACTGGCCACATAACTCAACCCAAGTCCATATCCTTTTATATTGTGAATGTCACCGGTAGGAACGCGGAAGAATTTTTCAAATATTTTTTTCTTGTACTCTGTAGAAATCCCAAGCCCATTATCCTGAATGGATAATATTAATTGATTTGGAGTTTCGTTAAGTTGAATATTTATTTGAGGTTGTCCTGGGCTGTATTTTAAAGCATTATCGAGTAGGTTGTAAATTACATTGGTTAAATGTGTTGCCTCCCCGGCAATCATAAAATTATTTCCTTCAGCTTGAAGAGAAACCCGCGCATTGCTCTTATCAAGTAGTAATTTCATAGAGTCTAATACTTGCTGCATTATTTTTTTTAAATCAACAGACTCTTTTCGAATAGCTACGCCATTATTTTCAAATACAGCGGCTTTCAAAATTTTATCGGTGATTAATGTAAGCCTGCTCAATTCATTTTGCGCAATCTCTAAGTACTCCTTCGTCCGTTCTGGATTATCGAGTCCATGAAAATTTTTCAAGGCTTCAAGTGCCACACTCACAGTAGATACCGGGGTTTTTAATTCGTGCGTAACGTTGCTAATGAAATCATTCTTTATTGTCATCAAGCGTTGTTGATTTTTTAAACTGCTATACATCACAACAAAAGATCCGATGGTAAGCAGTGTGAGAAAAATGGAGAAAAGCATTTGAGGGGTGAGCTTGCTCCAAACCAGTATAGCAATAGAAGGAAACCGGGCGATGTACCCCTGGCCAGGATGTACACGCACAGGAAAGGTGCTGATCACCGAATCATTTGTTTGAAATCTTTCCTCTCGTGTTAATCGGAAAACCAAAGGTGTAACCGCCAGCCCTGCCTCCAATAAAGCTTGAGCGTAATTCTTTTTAATATCCGTTAGCCGAAGCGTATCATCGGTTAGCTGAATAACAAATCGTTGACCTTGCATATCGGAATCAATCTTCGAGAGCAGCGGACGGACTAAGTGATTAATAGAATCTCGTTCTACAAACGAATTAACATAAATCTGAATATTAGACGATCGCTTGCGTAAACTGTCACGTTTCATGGCGGTGTCGGGTGTTGTAAAAACAAACACCGAATCAGGTTTCATTTTAGAGCTGAAAAATTTTTTCGCTATAGCGGAATCACCCGCTATTGGCTTAATACTTTTTTCGAGAAGCGTATCTTGCATCGCCATCACGGTGCTTCGAAAAATTGCATTCGCTTCTTTCCGAAATCCCTCCACCGAGTTCTGATATTCACTTCGCAACCAAAGTACTTGCAATGCCAGCAACAGTACGATGCTGGTGAGCATTAAAGTAAGGGTAAGCGTATTTCTGGATTGCATCTGGCAAAGGTACGGGGTAATACTGTTTTACGAGGTGCCTTTAACTTTAATTAACATTCCTTTCAGAACTGTTAACCCACCGTGGTCATCTTTAGCCGTACGTTTACAAGTAGATGAAACTAACTAAACTATGAGAAAAGTAATATTGATCGTAGGCCTGCTGGCCTCCATTTTAGCAGCACAAGTTGTGTTTGCCCAAGCTACCGAAGGTGTTATTTTGTATGAGGTAAAAGTAAATATGCATCGCAGGCTTCCGCCTGAACGTGCCGAAATGAAAGCGATGATGCCTGAGTATCGCACGAGCAAGGAACAACTTGTTTTCAATGCCGATGAATCATTATATAAGACTGTGATTGAAGATGAAGAGGGACAGGAATTTGGCACTTCGGGGGGTGGAGGAGGTGTTCGAATGGTAATTCGTCAGCAAAATACAGAGTTGTATGCCCAGCCTGCCGAACAAAAAATTATTTCTAAGCAAGAATTTATAGGTAAGGATTATCTCATACTAGATACCTTGAAAATGTCTCCCTGGAAATTCGGTATAGAAACAAAAGAGATTATGGGGTATGCATGTAAGCAAGCATACTTTACACGCACAGAAGAGCAGCAATCTATGCGCATTACAGGCTCAGGCCCCCCAACCCCTGAAAAAAAGATTGTAACTCAAGAGATCACGGCATGGTACACGGATAAAATTCGACCGTTTTTAGGACCTGAAAAATTTAACTCACTTCCGGGAGCGGTATTGGCAATCGATATCAATAATGGCGAGCGTGTTATTGTTGCATCTAAAATTGACTTGAGACCCTTAAAGAAAAATGAGCTGAAGGTGCCTGAAAAAGGTGAAAAGACTACGCAAGCAGAATTTAGAAAGATGACGGAAGAGCATATGCAAAAAATGCGTGCTGGCGGAGGTATGATTATTCGAAATTGATTCGGGCCGCTGCAGAATTTTGCGTCTCTATAATATCTCAGGCCTATGGCTTTATGGCCAATCCACCTAATGATGTCCAACAGATTTAGTTATGAAAAAATACTTTATTTTCTTCTTTATACTTATCACTCATCTTTCAATAGCGCAAAAATTCTCCATCAAGGGTCAGGTAATGGATTCCCTTTCAAATTCATTGTCATTGGCCACAATTATGTTAATGAATCCAAAAGATTCTTCGCTGGTCAATTTTGCTACTAGTAATGCCCAGGGTTTTTTTGAAATCAAAAATGTAGCTACTGGAGCGTATGATCTGAAGATTAATTTTTTGGGATATGCACCGTATTTACAAAGAGTAGAAGGAAGTGAATCAACACCTCTTGTTGAAGTGGGGGCAATTAAATTGCAGCCAGAGATTAAGCAATTAGGCGAGGTGGTTATTAAAGGAGAAAAAGCGCCCGTAACAATTAGAGGTGATACCATAGAATTTAATGCAGGCTCGTTCAAAACAAAAGCAAATGCCAACGTAGAAGACCTGTTAAAGAAGTTACCGGGCGTGGAGGTAGAGACGGATGGTACGGTTCGCGCCCAGGGTGAAGAAGTTAAAAGAGTACTGGTAGATGGTAAGGAGTTTTTTGGAAGGGACCCTAAACTAGCTACACGTAATCTTCCTGCCGATGCCGTTGATAAAGTTCAGGTGTTCGATAAGAAATCGGATCAGGCAGAGTTTACGGGTATTGAGGATGGGCAACGCGAGAAAACGGTTAATCTTGAGTTGAAAGAAGAAAAACGAAATGGCATGTTTGGAAATGCAACTGCGGGTGCGGGTACCGAAAATCGGTATCAGTTAAAAGCAAATATTAATCGATTCAGAAAAGATCAGCAACTTTCGTTTTTGGGCATGAGTAATAACACAAATGAACAAGGTTTTTCAATAAGTGATTTTATGAACTTTACTGGAGGGTCGCAGCAAATGATGAGTGGAGGTGGAGGCGGTGGGATGCGCCTTACTATTGATTCGGATAACAGCAATGGTATTCCATTAAATTTTGGAGGCCGTCAAAGCGGGATCATGACAAACTATGCTGGGGGTGTGAATTTTAATAAAGACCTGAACAAAAATACTCAGCTTACGTCAAGTTATTTTTACAACCGGTTAGATCAGAACATTTCAAAAATTACGAATCGTGTAAATTATTTACCGCCCGATAGTAGTTACTTTTTTGATCAGCGCAGCCGCCAGTTAAGCACCAGCGATAATCATCGGGTTAACCTCACACTTGATCATAAAATTGACTCAGCAAATTCATTGAAGCTCACGAGTAATGTTACCTATTCCGATTCAGAACAAAACGCAGCAACGAGCAGCCTGACAACAACAGAGGATGGTGCGATACAAAATGAAAGTGATCGTGATAACTACTCGACACAAACAAATGCAACGATAAACTCATCACTATTATGGAGACATCGATTTGCTAAGAAGGGAAGAACGCTTTCAACGAACGTTGCACTTGGTCTAAGCCAATCCGATGGTGTAGGAAGGCTAGACTCACAGAATGAGTTTGACGGAATACCGGAACAACCAATCGTTCAAACGAATACACAAAGCACGGATAATCAATCGTATGGGACTTCCTTTTCCTATACAGAACCGCTTGGTGGGCGTAAGTACCTCGAAGCGAATTACAATTTCCGTACGAATCGCAATCAGGTGGACCGCGAAGTGTTTGATCCAAATGGGATTGTTATTGATTCCCTAACCAATAAATATTCCAGTAACTACATTTTCAATCGGCCCGGAATGAATTTCCGTATTAATCGTCAGAAATTTTCTGTTACCGTTGGTGCAAGTTACCAGATGACCTCTCTGAAAGGAGATTTGATCTCACAGGAAGCAAAAATTGATCGTAGTTTCGAAAATGTTTTACCGGTAGCGCACTTTAATTATAATTTTTCAGCCTACAAACACCTCCGCATGGATTACGAAACGTCCATGCAAGAACCCAGCGTTCAACAATTGCAACCAGTAGTGAACAATACAGATCAATTTAACCTGTCTATTGGTAACCCGGAACTTGAGCCTTCTTATAATCACCGGCTTAGTCTTAACTACACCACTTTTGATCCGGCCACATTCGTAAATTTATTTGCTTTTGTTACGGCAACCTATACACATAATGCCATAGCCAACGCACAATCTATTAATCAGGAAACATTTGTTCGTATCACACGCCCGGTAAATGTTGATAATAGCAAAAGCATAAATGGGAATCTCCATTTTGGATTCCCTGTGAAAAAACTGAATAGCCGTTTTAATGTTGGACCAACTGTTTCATACTCAGAGGCGGTTAGTATACTTCAGGGAAGAGAAAATAATATTCGTAATAAAACCGTTGGTGGCACAGCACGTTACAATTATTCCTTCAAGGAAGTCCTCACGGTTGACCTAAGTGCAAGTTTAAGTCATCAGCAAACGCTTTACGATTTTAATTCACCCGATCAGGTATATTTTAATAAAACATATTCTGCGGAAACGAACCTCAATTTTTTGAAGAAGTATCAGTTCAATGCAGTATTTGAATATTTGTTGTATAACAGCCAAACAACAAATTTTAACCAGGCAATTCCATTGTTAGGCATGTCGGTTTCGAGATTCATTCTTAAAAATAATAGCGGAGAATTGAAGGTTGGCATAAGCAACGTGCTCGACAAAAGTTTAAGTGTTAACCAAACAGCATCCGATAACTACTTGCAACAGGAAATAACCAACAACCTTGGTCGGTATTATATGGTGAGTTTTACCTATGCGATTAACAAGCACCTAAACCCAATGGGTGGCCGCAGAAGTGGAGGAATGCGAATGATGATCACACATTAATGTTAATCTCCTTTGAAGGAGTTATGGGATGTTAACCATTCAAAAGTTTTATCTTTGACTGATGAGATTAGGGATGAGACTTTTCATTTTAGTAATGATGACAAATGCGGCATCGGCACAGTACATACCAAAATTTGACTTGCAAGGTCATCGGGGTGCCCGCGGGTTGAAACCTGAAAATACAATACCTGCTTTTATTGCGGCATTAAACTACGGAGTGACTACCATCGAACTTGATGTTGTTATTACAAAAGACAAGCAAGTTCTTCTTTCGCATGAACCCTGGATGTCAGCTGAAATTTGTTTAACCCCCGATAGTAATCTTATTTCAAAAGCAGAAGAAAAGTCCCTTGCTATTTATCACATGGATTACAAAGATGTTATAGTCTATGATTGCGGATTAAAGACACATACAAAGTTTCCTGAGCAAGAAAAAATGATCGCCCATAAGCCACTATTGCTCGATGTTATTGTGGCGGTAGAAAATCATATTAAAAATTATTCGCATTATGAAGTAGATTATAATATTGAAATAAAATCTACGAAGACAGGCGATAAAAAATTTCATCCGGCACCGGATGAATACTCCGACATCGTGTTTCAGTTGATTGATCAATATCTCCCATGGGAACGTATAGTCATACAGTCGTTTGACTTTAGGGTGTTGAAATATTGGAAAAAGAAGTACCCTCAAGTGAGGTTAGCTGCACTAATCGAAAATTCGAACCCCGTTGAAGCTAATCTAAAAACCCTCGGGTTTTTGCCTTCTATTTATAGCCCAGATTTTAAACTTTTGAATCCAGAAGTCATCAATTCATTACGACAAAAGAAAATCCGAGTAATCCCCTGGACGGTTAATGAACCAGAAGATATGAAACGTTTAAAAGGCTGGGGTGTCGATGGCATTATTACCGATTACCCAAATCGCGCTGCGGAACTAGGATTAGGCCTGAAGCTGAACGGAAATGGAAAGCAGAACGGGGTAAATAAAAAATAATCTTTATCATTGCAGCAAATTTGATAGGCCCTTTATGAATAAGTATAATGTATACGGAATTGGTAATGCTATCGTAGATATCGTTACAGAAGTGGAACATGATTTTTTCCAAAAAAATGAAATCGAGAAAGGCGTGATGACGTTGGTTGATGAAAAACGTCAACACCATTTAATGAAAGCCATTGATATGAACCGCAGCCGAATGTCAGGGGGTGGTTCGGCAGGAAATACGGTAACGGCTGTAAATCAGTTGGGTGGGAAAAGTTTTTACTCATGCCTGGTTGCAAAAGATGAAATGGGCAAATTCTTTTTAGATGACCTGAAGCTTAACGGAATCGATACAAACCTAAAGTACGAAAACTGCCCGGAAGGTATAACAGGCAAGTGTTTAGTAATGACAAGTCCGGATGCGGAACGTACCATGAATACATTTTTGGGTGTAAGTTCTTTCCTTTCGCCTGAGCATTTGGATGAAGAAGCAATAAAAAATTCATCGTATGTATACCTTGAAGGGTATCTGGTAGCAAGCCCCAAAGGATTGGAGGCGATGAAAGAGGCAAAGAAAATTGCCGAGCGAAATAAAGTGTCCACCGCCCTTACATTTTCCGATGCCAGCATGGTTAAATATTTCCCTAAACAGATGGAAGAAATTGTAGGTGCCAGTGTCGACCTACTTTTTTGCAACGAAGAAGAGGCCATGATTTACACGGGAACCAATTCCATAATGGAAGCTCGCGAAAAACTTAAACAGGTGGCAAAGCGGTTTGCTATCACATTGGGTGCTAATGGAGCGCTCATTTTTGATGGCGACACATTCATTCAAATTGAACCGTATAATGTGAAGGCAATTGACACAAACGGTGCTGGTGATATGTTTGCTGGGTCCTTTATGTATGCAATCACAAACGGGCATTCATATGCCGATGCCGGCAAACTGGCATCGTTGGCCTCGTCAAAAGTAGTCGCGCAATTTGGCCCCAGGTTAAAGGCTGACCAACTTAAAAAAGTGCTTGCTGAGCTTAGTTCTGCGAAATAGTTCGAAATGTTTTATGAAGGGTTTGAAATCAAACCCACCTAATTAATGTGTATTCAGTCCTTTTACCACAACAACTTTTTCTCTGAGTATTGCTAAATCAGTCAATCTTCCTATATTTGTAGCCCTTATTTAGTAAGGAAAAAAGCTTAATACAATGAAACGCACGTATCAACCTTCCAGAACAAAAAGAAAGAATAAACACGGTTTCCGTGAAAGAATGGCTTCTGCCAATGGTCGCAGGGTGCTTGCTTCACGCAGAAGAAAGGGCAGAAAGAAGCTAACCGTTTCTGACGAAACAACTTTCAAGAAGAAGTAAAAGGCCGGGAAAAGCTGCCCGGAAGAAATTTTCTTAATTTCGGTTATGGCATCGTTCAGCTTTCGGAAATCAGAAAGACTTTACAAGAAAAAAGCAATACAGGAGCTCTTTGATAAGGGTTCCTCTTTTTATGTACACCCGTTCAGGGTGTATTATAAACCTTCCGCAGATGAGAAAACTAATCATCAGATTATGTTTTCTGTATCTAAACGAAATTTTAAAAATGCTTCCGATAGAAACCTGATAAAAAGAAGAATGCGCGAAGCATTTAGACTTAACAAAGCCATAATTTCAGGAATCGCAACCCTCCAAATGGTGTATATTTATACGGCAAAGGAAATACTGAATTTCAAAGAGGTTAAAAGCAGATTAGTAGTATCCTTTAAGAGATTTCAAGAGAATGAAAAGAGTTAAATGGATTGTATCAATAGGAGTAATTGTTATGGCCACAGCGGCCTTTGCACCGACCGATCGGTATTTCGAAATTGCTAAAAGCCTCGATATTTTTGCCACACTTTTTAAGGAGGTAAACACGTATTATGTTGACGATGTTGATCCCAAGAAACTTATTCGGAAGAGTATTGACAGTATGGTGGGATCATTAGATCCATACACCGATTATATTCCAGAGGAAGAAGTAGAGAGTTTTCAAATTGTAACTACAGGGCAGTATGCTGGAATAGGTGCCATGATTGGAGTAATTAATAATAAAACAATCGTTACCCATCCGTACAAGGATTTTCCTGCTTATAGGGCAGGATTAAAAGTTGGTGACGAAATTATTGCCATAGATGGAATTGAAGTAAAGGGGAAACCAACAAATGAGGTCAGTGCGCTATTAAAAGGGCCAGCACGAACAGAGGTAGAATTAAAAATTAGAAAGAGAGGGGCGGCATTCGAAATTTTTGTTAAAATAAATCGCGAAAAAATTACAATAAGCAATTTGGCTTATGCGGGGTTAGTTGGTACAGATATAGCCTATATTAAGTTGGACGATTTTACCCCCGGTGCCGCGAAAGAAGTTGCCGATGCGCTTACAAGATTGAAAGAAAAAGGAGCAAAAAAACTTATACTTGATCTTCGCGATAATCCAGGGGGTCTAATGAATGAGGCTATTAATATTGTAAACCTGTTTATTCCGCGCGAAAAAGAAGTCGTTTCAACAAAAGGCAAGGTTCAGGAATGGAACAAGACCTATTATACCTTAAACAATCCTCAGGATATTGAAATACCTATTGCAGTTTTAACTAGCGAAGGAAGTGCGTCAGCTTCTGAAATTGTAGCAGGGGCGTTACAAGATTATGATCGTGCGGTATTAATCGGAAAAAAAACATTTGGGAAGGGCCTGGTCCAAACCACCAGACCTTTGACATTTAATGCGCAATTGAAAGTGACAACAGCGAAATATTATATACCAAGCGGTCGGTGTATTCAGGCGCTTGACTATGCTCACAGAAATGAAGATGGTTCGGTTGAAAAATTTCCCGATTCCTTGCGCTTAGAATTTAAAACAAAAAATGGCCGCAAAGTGTATGATGGCAACGGTATTGACCCTGACATCACAGTAGAGGATGAATACTTAGGAGCGGTAACAATAGCGTTAATTCAAAGCGGATTAATATTTGATTATGCATCAAAATATTGTAGTGAAAATCCTATTCCCCCTGATTTGGCCTCATTTAAATTCTCAGACCTGCAATACAGTAAGTTTATCGAGTGGACAAAGGCACAAAAATTCTCATACAAAACAGAGCTGGAAGCAAACGCAATCCAATTAATGGAGGTGGCAAAACAAGAGCGTTATTATAATGATCTCAACAGTCAGCTTAATGATTTGAAATTAAAAATAGAAGTAAATAAGGCGTCCGATCTGCTCAGGTTTAAAAAGGAGATCATTGAAATAATTGAGCAGCAAATTGCATTTCATTATTTGTTGGCTGAAGGTCAGGCTGCTGTTTCACTCCTGAGAGATCAAACCGTATCACAGGCGACAAAAATTATGAATGACAGTAAACAATATAAAAGCCTGCTCTCCCCGAACTGATGAGTTTGATTTTAAATTTAGAGACATCAACCAAAGTATGTTCCGTGGCGATTCATGATAGTGCGAGATTGGTTGCAACAACTGAAGTACATATTGAACAATCACATGCCACTAAACTTGCTTCACTCATTGATGAAGTAAAAAACCTGGCTGGAATAGAGATGAAACAACTGGCAGCAGTAGCAATATCTTCAGGCCCAGGTTCGTATACGGGGTTGCGAATTGGAACATCCACAGCAAAGGGATTATGCTTTTCATTAGGGATCCCATTGATTTCGATTGGCTCCCTTGAACTATTAGCCTTTCAAATGAAAGTGTATAATCTTCAGCAAGCTTATTTGTGCCCAATGATTGATGCGCGAAGAATGGAAGTGTATTGCTTGATAACGGATTCATCATTAAAAATTATTCACCCCGTGGAAGCAAAAGTGATTGATGAATTAAGCTTTAGGGAATATCTCGATAAGAATAAGATTCTCTTCTTTGGCGATGGATCAGATAAATGCAGTGATAAGATTGTACACGAAAATGCTCATTTTATTAGTGGCGTGTATCCAAAGGCATCTCATTTAGGATTTATGGCCCTCGAAAAGTTTAAGCGAAATGAAGTAGAGGATATTGTAAACTTTGAGCCGCATTACTTAAAGGAATTTATGATCAAAAAACCCAAAACGGTTAATTGAATTTATTCGGGAATATTTTTGTAGTTAAGTGTAAATGGAACAAGAAATCATAAATAAAGTATCAAATAGCTTACTCATTACATTTGATTTGGAAGACTATTATCAGCCTGGAGAGAGAGCCCTTATTGATATTAAGGATCAACTATATGAAGGGCTGATTCTGAAGGAAAAAGATTTTCGAGAATTCATTAAGAGTCACGATTGGTCTCTTTATCAAAACAAGTTTGTTGCCATTACCTGTACAGCCGATGCCATTATTCCCATATGGGCCTATATGCTAGTAGCCATAGCACTCAAGCCCCATGCGAAAGCGATTGAGTTCGGAGCGCTTGAAAATCTCGAAGCAAAACTCTTTCAAAACGCACTGTCAAAGGTAAACTGGAGTCAATTCCAAAATGCCAAGGTTGTAGTGAAAGGTTGTAGTAAAGTCAATGTTCCCGCCTCAGCGTATGTGCTTACCGTTGCCGAACTGCAGCCAATCGTTTCAAGTCTGATGTTTGGCGAGGCATGCAGCACTGTTCCGCTTTACAAGAAGAAGCTATAATCATGCACATTTCCTTAGAAAGCTAAAATGTGAATAAAAATGTCCTTCTGGGCTTTGCTACTTCCTACGGTTAGTTTTGGCCCCCCTTTAGATAGGATCAGTTGTTGAATTAAGATCGAAAACTTTTCTATCAGGGTTGCAAAGAAAGATACCTTCAGTTACCTTTGCACTCCCAAAATGGAAAAAAGGGTCAGTAATCGGAAGGATTGCTTGGATTACAAGGTTTAAAAACCACATTTATCAGCCCTTTTGGCAGATAGAACGTTCTTTGAATATATGGGAAGAATTGATAGCGGACCCCGGATCCACAGTGATGTGGAGTTCCGGAAGTAAAGGAATCTCAGAGACGTGAGTTTTAGAGAGGATAATTAGAAATGAATCGTAGCCAGGGCAGACAATTA
>JANNUS010000012.1:0-337106 GCA_031395485.1 Cyclobacteriaceae bacterium
CATAGTCGCAGCAGCAGTGGGAAAAAAGAACCAACAGACATTAATGCGTTGGCTGATGAGTATTTACGGTTGGCGTATCATGGCTTAAGGGCAAAAGACAAATCATTCAACGCCACCATGAAAACGGAATTTGATAAAAGTATCGGCAACATCAACATCATTCCGCAGGATATAGGAAGAGTGATACTGAATTTAATCACGAACGCATTCTATGTGGTCAATGAAAAGAACAAACAAAGCATTGCCGGCTACGAGCCAACTGTTTCAGTCAGCACAAAGAAAGAAGGCAGCAAAGTATTGGTGATTGTAAAAGACAATGGTAACGGTATTCCTCAAAAAATACTCGATAAAATATTTCAACCTTTCTTCACCACAAAACCCACAGGGCAGGGGACGGGCTTAGGCTTGAGTTTAAGTTATGATATTGTGAAAGCACATGGTGGAGAGTTGAAGGTGGAGACGAAAGAGTATGAAGGTTCAACATTTACAATCCTAATACCATTATCATGACCATAAAATCAGGCAATCCATCTATCTGTGTAAATCCGTGATTCAGACGATTTATGATATTGTGAAAGCGCATGGTGGTGAGTTGGGGGCAGAGAGTGAGTTTATAATTTATTTACCATCAAATTTATAAAATGAAAAAAGCCATTGCCTTTCTTTATTTCCTTTTTGTCGCATTTAACAGTATAGGCCAAAACGCAGAGATCGACAACCTGAAAGCCCAATACGAGACAGCTGCCAGTCCCAATATACAATTCGATATATTAAACAGACTCTTGCTAGAAATGGCGAATAACATAGGCAGCTATGTCGATTCCACGAACTGCTTTAAAATGCTTCAAATTGCAAAACAAGTAAATGATGATTCCTTGCTCGCGATTAGCCATAACTGGCTTGGTACATACTTTTACATAAACAAGGGCGATTATGCATTGGGACTTGAATATTATTATAAGGGAATTCCATTTGCTCTGAGAGCGCATGACAATCGAAGAATAAGCTCTCTTTACTTTGATATTGCCCTTGTCTATTTTGATATTCAAGACAATGAAGAGGCTGCTGCCAGCACCCGCAAGGGTGGCCAATATTTACCGCCAAAGACTCATCCCATGTTCGATTATATGCTGGCTCAATATCAGATAAACATGGCCCAATATTTCTTGCTGACAAACCAACTCGATTCAGCATTCTATTACGCGCAATCACTTATAGAAACTAATCAAAAAAATAAAACAGGCGCAATCCTTTTCCACTTATCAGAATTAACCTTCAATGGTTATGTTTATGCTGGTCGAAGAGATTTAAAAATGGCTGATTCCTATTTCGCAAAAGCATTAGTTCTTTTAAATGATGTAGAAAGCCCGGCTTCCAAATTTCAATTTTACATTTTTTATATTCCATATCTTCTTAACCACGATCGAATTTCGGAATCAGGTAAGCAAGCAAAGGCTCTGCTTAAAATGGGAATACAAGACAAAAACAAGACAATGATGCAAGTTGCTGCCGGGTATTTGCGACAGGTTTTTGAAACTCAAAATCGATTAGATAGTGCGTACTATTATTCAAAAATGGAATCAGAGTTAAATACTTTGATTAAAAATCAAAATATCAAAAACAAAATTCAAACCTTAGCAATAAGTGATCAGTTACGCACGCAGGATGAAGAACGTAAACAAGCCGCATATCGAAATCAAATAAAGTTATACGGCCTATTAGGCAGCCTAGGCATAATAGTTATTGTGGTTATTGTTCAATTCCGAAATAACAGGCAAAAGAAGAAAGCCAACAAAATTCTTTCACTTCAGAAAGAAGAAATTCAATTTCAGAAGGAAATGGCAGAGAAAACGCTCACTGAACTTAAATCCACCCAATCCCAACTCATCCAATCCGAAAAAATGGCAAGCCTTGGTGAACTCACTGCCGGCATTGCCCATGAAATTCAAAACCCGTTGAACTTTGTAAACAACTTTAGTGAAGTGAGTGGTGAGTTGATAAAGGAATTGGTTGACGAAGTTGATAAGGGAAATACAGAAGAAGTGAAAGTGATTGCTGATGATTTAGTGGGCAATCTTGAAAAAATAAATCACCACGGTAAGCGCGCATCAGATATTGTAAAAGGAATGCTGCAACATAGCCGCAGCAGCAATGGTGTAAAAGAGCCAACAGATATCAATGCTTTGGCCGATGAATACTTACGCTTGGCTTATCATGGCTTACGTGCGAAAGACAAATCGTTCAATGCCACTATGAAAACAGATTTTGATGAGAGCATTGGCAATATCAACATCATTCCACAAGATATTGGAAGAGTGATTTTGAATTTAATCACAAATGCTTTTTATGTTGTTAACGAAAAACGAACAACCAACAACGAGCCCTACGAGCCAACAGTAACCGTAACCACAAAAAAACTGAGTGATAAAATTGAAATCCGGGTTAAAGACAACGGCAATGGTATTCCTCAAAAAATATTAGATAAAATATTTCAACCTTTCTTCACCACCAAACCAACAGGGCAGGGTACAGGTTTAGGTCTTTCACTCTCTTATGATATTGTGAAGGCGCATGGAGGAGAGTTGAAGGTGGAAACGAAGGAAGGGGAAGGAACAGTGTTTACATTCGAATTACCAACCTAATGGTATGAAAAAGATAATGACATTTCTGCTTGGTCTTTTGTGCATTGTTTCTTTGTATGCACAGCAACGAGATATCGATACGCTTAAACGATTGCTGCGTACAGAAAAGACTGATACCGTAAGAATCAAGCTTCTGTTTGAAGCTGGCAACAGTTTTGGTTACGGAGCCAAAAAGAATGATTCTGTTTTTTATTATTTACAGGAAGCCCTGGAAATAGCAACCCGGAAAAACGATTTATTCAGAGTCAGCCGAGCAAAAGGAATTATGTGCCGGTACTTCTATACATATGGTAATTATAAAGAGGCTCTGGAGTTGGCCTTCCAGAACTTAAATTATGCCAATTCCACTAAGGATTTAAATTTGCTCTTTTATACGTATAAAGAACTGCTAAAGATATATCGCAAAATGGAAGATTATAAGCAGGTGTTGGTGTACTCAGAAAAGCTCATGGAAGTAATAGCCAATTATCCTGCTGCCCATGGGGCTGATTCTAGTTTCTATTATTTCGTCTATAATAATAACAAGTCCGTTGCGCATGAAGGTCTGGGGAATTTTGATTCCGCTTTTTATTATGCCCACCTTAACTATGGCATGTATAAGAATTCAAACCTGACTGATGTTGCACTGGGTGCGGTCAATCTTGCCCATGTTTATGAAAAAATGGGCAAGTATGATTCCGCTTATTATTTCTATAGCAAATGCCTGTCGCTTGCAGGGAAAACCAGCAGGCACGATATTATATCAGTTGCCAAATTGGGGGTATCTAAATATTTTCATATTAAAGGCGCAACGGATTCCGCCTTCTTTTATGCCTGGCAAGCGTTGTATGAGATGAAGAAGTTAGATGAGCAGAGTGACATAATGGATACTTATAGTTTTTTGGCCGAACTGCACCGCAGTGTCCATCAATTTGACAGCGCCTACAAATACCTTCAATTGTATGTTAGTCTGAAGGATAGTCTGTTCAGCAATAAAAAAATAGTCCAGGCTCAGGGCTATGCTTTTACTGAAACCATAGAACAGCAAAAGATGGAGCAGGCAAAAAAGGAGGCCGAACAAGAATACAGAATCAGGATCCAATTTTACACACTGGCTGCTGCCATCGCTGTATTCCTGATTATCGCTTTTTTGTTGTGGTGGAACCTGCATAATAAGCGAAAGGCTAATGCATTGCTCGGTGAGCAGAAGGTTGAGATTGAGCAAGCCTTATGGGAATTAAAAGCCACCCAATCCCAACTCATTCAGTCCGAAAAGATGGCTTCGCTCGGAGAACTCACTGCCGGCATTGCCCACGAAATACAAAACCCGTTAAATTTTGTTAACAACTTTAGCGAAGTCAGTACAGAGTTGGTTTCGGAGTTGAATACAGAAATTGATAAGGGCAATACGAAAGACGCAAAGGAGATTGCTACGGACTTGAAACAAAATCTCGAAAAAATTAATCACCACGGCAAGCGCGCTGCTGATATTGTGAAAGGAATGCTCCAGCATTCACGAAGTAGTTCAGGTGTGTGAAAGAGCCAACAGACATCAATGCACTGGCTGATGAATATTTACGACTGACGTATCATGGTTTAAGAGCAAAAGACAAATCATTCAACGCTACCATGAAAACAGATTTTGATGAAAGCATTGGCAACATCAACATCATTCCGCAGGATATTGGAAGGGTGATTTTGAATCTGATCACGAATGCATTTTATGCGGTCAACGAAAAACGAACAACCAACAACGAGTCCTACGAGCCAACAGTAACTGTAACCACAAAAAAACTGAGTGATAAAATTGAAATCCGTGTCAAAGACAACGGCAACGGCATTCCTCAAAAAATACTCGATAAAATATTTCAACCCTTCTTTACCACCAAACCAACAGGGCAGGGTACAGGTTTAGGACTTTCACTCGCTTATGATATTGTGAAAGCACATGGCGGAGAAATAAAAGTACAGACCAAAGAAAATGAGGGCTTGTCTGCCGAAGCTTCAGCGCAGGCAGGAACGGAGTTTACTATTCAAATACCGATAAGCTAAACTGCAGCTGATGAAAAAATATTCTATCCTCTTGATTTGTCTCTCCACTGTTTTGTTTTCATGCACAGAAAATAAACAGAATGCAATTGAAACCAGACCTGTAAAAAAAGCAATAGGTAAAATTGTTACCGATAGTGTTGCTCCGCCAATAGTTATTGCTGTTAAACCAGCCAAACCAGTAGCAGTTACTATTACTTCAAAGCCCTACTCGTTTGATCCTCGTTTAGGCAAAGAAGTTATCACTAGCCTTACACCTGCCAACGGCTTACCATTAGGAAATTACCGTAATATTGTGCAAGATAATACCGGCAATCTTTGGTTTAATTCCACGACCAACATAATTAAATATGATGGGCTTAATTTTACCAGCTATCCTCTGGTGCCCGGAGATAATGTTTTATGTTATCAAATTGTAATTGACGCTAACAATGAACTTTGGGCGAACATTGAAATGCTTGATTCAGCAGGCAATAGGTTAGACAGGCTATTCGTATTTAATGGACTCTCATTCGATCCGCTTCCGGTTATGCAGTCCATAACGAAGGAAAATAATGAAATAATATGGATGTATCCACAATCGGACAAAACTATATGGGTATTGAAAAGGGATGATCTTCAACAAATACTGAAATTTGAAGGCCGGCAGTTGAAGCAAACAATTACACAAAATGATTTTCCATTCAAATCGATAGGAGACATAAAGACAGACAGACTTGGAGATACTTGGTTTTTAGATCGGGAAGATTCATCGTTAACCCGATACGATGGTAAAATATTTAAAACATTAACGCGTGCAGACGGCTTGCCAAAGGACCTTTCATTTAACATATTTCCTTTTTCTGCCGATAGCATTTATCTGTCAACTCGAAATGGCCTCTACCTTTTTAATGGCCACGAATCCACAAAAATTAATGACAATGTTTCTGAGTTATTGTTGGATAAACAAGGCACCCTGTGGTCAGCTAGCAGTATTGCCGGAGAAATTGCTGATAAAATTTCAGCAGCAGGATCAACTGCCTTCAAAAGAGAGGATGGATTTAGCGTATCTGAGAATGTGGATTTAGCAATAGACAAGGAAGATAATGTTTGGGTAATGTCTCAAAATTCAGTCAACCGGTTGTACAAGCCAGTAACTGCCCATGGCGATGTACTTCCTGGTTCTCGCCTTCAGCGAGGCATTCGAGCCTTTTATAATGACCGAAATGGCAGGTATTGGTTTGGTTCTTATTTTTATGGTGCAAGTTGTTACGATGGTAAAACGTTAACCAATTATTCTTTCCAGAATTATGAATCTCAGGCCATTTACAGAACAGATAATCATATCTCAAGTTTTACACAGGACAGAGTCGGAAATATTTGGATCAGCACATTTAAAGGAAGCCTCATAAAATTTGACGGGAAGTCATTCTTCATCAACAATAAGACTAATGGTTTTTCAGAAAGAATGCTTTATGAAATGTTTGCTGACAGTAAAGGGAATATCTGGTGGCTCAGGAATTGGAGAGGAGTATTGGGTGTTAATGGTGTAGCCTATTTTAACGGAAAAGAAACTGTTAGTTTTACTACTGCTCAAGGCCTTTGTAGCAATGATGTTCGCTGCATCTTTGAGGACAGAACCGGAACAATTTGGTTTGGTACAAATAGGGGACTGAGTCGTTTTAAAGATGGCCGGTTTACAACATTCAATGAAGACGATGGCCTGACAAAAAATGCCATTAATGCAATAGCAGCTGATGGATACGGTAACCTTTGGCTAGGTACTGATGGTGGGGTAAGCCGGTTTGATGGTGAGCAGTTTATTAATTATACAAGAGAAGATGGATTGGTTGAAGGTAAAATCGAACTCATTCAAAAAGATTCAGCAAACAATGTAATTTGGTTACGCTCCGATTTTGGGTTTACTGCTATGTCAATTAAGAGTAACCATCCGGATAGTGTGCTGTTTGAAAATTTCACAGAAGCTGAAGGTTTCCCCATAAAAAGCACCTTTGGTAGTTTTATGGTTGACAACACTGGCGCTCTTTTGACAAGCGAGGGTAATAATTCCATTAAAAGATTTGATTATAAAAAAGTAAAGGAGAACAGCAAACCGTTTAACCTGCACATCAGTCAAATACGATTAAACAACGAACCTGTCTGCTGGAGTAATTTAAATGATAATGGTAATGACAGCCTGGCGTTGCAAATAGAGATGCATTTGCGTTTTGGTAAGCTGCTGAGTCGTGATGGATTGGAGCATATGGCAGAGCAATTCAGCGGTGTTCGTTATGATAGCATCATACCTTTTGATTTTATTCCGTACAATCTTTCGCTTCCCTTCAAAGCTAATTCCATCAGTTTTGATTTTGCGGCCATCGATCCGCATTTTTCAAAAAGTACTCGCTACCAGTATATGCTGGAGGGATTTAAGAATACCTGGAGCCCCTTAAGCAAAAATACCAACGCCAATTTTGGCAACCTGCGTGAAGGCAGTTATACATTTAAGATTAAGGCCTTAAATCCGTATGGCAAGTGGAGTGAGTTGAGTTATTCATTTAACGTGCTTCCACCATGGTATAGAACCTGGTGGGCTTATACGATATACGCTTTAATATTTCTAGCTGCATTAAGAACTTTCAGCAAGTGGAGGGAGAGAAGATTGCGCCATGAAAAAGAACAACTACAACATAAGGTAGAAGAAAGAACGGTTGAGTTAAAGAAAAAATCTGAACAACTTGAACATTCTTTGGATGATTTAAAAGCAACCCAATCCCAGCTCATTCAGTCCGAAAAAATGGCCTCGCTCGGAGAACTCACTGCAGGCATTGCCCATGAAATTCAAAACCCGTTGAACTTCGTGAATAATTTTTCGGAAGTAAGTAATGAGTTGATAAGTGAAATGGTTGACGAAGTTGACAAGGGGAATACTGAAGAAGTAAAAATCATTGCAAAAGATGTTCAGCAAAATTTGGAAAAGATTCTTCACCATGGCAAAAGAGCCGATTCTATTGTAAAAGGAATGCTGCAACACAGCCGCAGCCGCAGTGGGAAAAAAGAACCAACAGACATCAATGCTTTGTGTGATGAATATTTGCGACTGGCTTATCATGGATTAAGAGCAAAAGACAAATCCTTCAATGCTACGATGAAGACTGAGTTTGATGAAAGCGTTGGCAACATCAACATCATTCCGCAAGATATTGGAAGAGTGATTTTGAATCTGATCACGAATGCATTTTATGCGGTCAACGAAAAACGAACAACCAACAATGAGTCCTACGAGCCAACAGTAACTGTAACCACAAAAAAACTGAGTGATAAAATTGAAATCCGTGTTAAAGACAACGGCAACGGCATCCCTCAAAAAATACTCGATAAAATCTTTCAGCCTTTCTTCACCACCAAACCAACCGGGCAGGGTACTGGTTTAGGACTTTCACTCTCTTATGATATTTTGAAGGCGCATGGAGGAGAAATAAGAGTAGATACAAAAGAAAATGAGGGAACTGAGTTCACCATTCAATTACCCATTTGAGATTAACTATATGATGAAGCAAAAGACTTTTAAACTTATAGTAATCTGTTTGCTTACTATTTATGCTAACACCGCAGCAGCCCAACAGAGTAAGGTGGATTCTGCTATTATGTATCTCAATAAGAGTTTTGCCACAAGCAAGCTTGACTCTGCCAGTTTCAGAGAAGCTGGTACATTGCTAAATGGATTATCATTTATTGATAGTCAAATTGTCCAGCTAGAAAGTGCTTTAAACAGTTTCAAAAACTGGGAAAGCAAAGAGGAACTTCATAATGTAAGGTTCAACATTCTGCCAGGCCTGATTAATTCAAATGCCGACAAGGCCATCAGCTACGGTAAGCAGCAGATCGAGCAGTTAGAGAAAATAAACACTCCAGAGGCATCACGTATAAAATCCAAATATCTTAATTTTCTTCGATTTCCATTCAGGAATTCCAACAGACTGGAAGATGGTTTTCAGTATTACACGAAAAAGTTAAACGATTACAAAATTGAAAATGACTCTATGTGTATAGCGCAGTGCTATTTTGTACTAGGTGGTTTTCATAGAATCTCCGGGCTGCTTGATTTGGCTATTTATAACATGAAAAAGTCGATCAGCTATACTGACTCATCAAAAAATTTAGAAGGATGGGCCAACAATGTGGGTGTACTTGGATATTATTACTATTTGAAAGGGAGCCCAGAAGAATGCATAAGATACAATCGAATCGCAAACGTATTTTTTCATAAGCTAAAGAACGGCTATAGCATTCCATCACATAGAATTGTCCAAGCCATGCTGATGATGAATGAGTTGGACAGTGCCGCTTATTTTATAACACTTGGTAATTCAGACTCATCGACTAGTGTACCGGGATATAAAGTTGCTGTTCTTCAAACAGAAGCCCAATTAAAAATTCAGTCAGGGTCTTTTACAGAAGCGGAAAGTCTATTGCAGCAATGCTGGGAACTAATCAGAAAAAATAATATTCGTGTAAATGCTTCATCAGGAACCATCGCTCCGGATTATTATTTTGCCCAACTCCGTATTAAGCAAGGCAGATTACAAGAAGCCATTGATCTACTTACACAGGATATTTCAAGGCTGTTGAATAACCGGGTAGAAATCCTCAGAGATTACAGACTGATAGCGGAGTTGTATACAAAAATGGGCAATGGAAATAAAGCTGCTGAAGCCTATGCTATTTTTTTAGCTAAACAAGACAGCCTGCTGACCGATCAGGAAAAGTATCGTTCCATAAATTTTGAAGCCGAACAACAGATGAATGAAAAAGAACGTTCAATTGCCAGCCTGGAAAGTCAAAGCCGAATTGCATCACTTTCCCGAAATTTTTTAATAGGAATAGCCGCATTGTTGTTACTGGTTGCCGGAGGCATTTACCAAAGGTTTCGTTTTAAGAAGAAGGCATATCTGGTTCTCGAAAAAACATTGTCCGAATTAAAATCCACCCAGGCTCAACTCATCCAATCCGAAAAGATGGCTTCGTTGGGAGAACTGACTGCAGGCATTGCGCATGAAATTCAAAACCCGCTAAACTTTGTCAATAACTTTTCAGAGGTGAATACAGAACTGATCAAAGAGATACAAGACGAAAGACGTAAGACAAAAGATAATCGTGATGAAGAACTTGAGAAAGATTTACTAAAAGACATATCGCTCAATCAGGAAAAAATAAATCACCACGGTAAGCGAGCTTCCGATATTGTAAAAGGGATGTTGCAACACAGTCGTAGCAGTAGTGGTGTAAAAGAGCTAACTAACATCAATGCCTTGGCTGATGAATATTTACGCTTGGCTTATCATGGCTTGCGCGCGAAAGACAAATCATTCAACGCTACCATGAAAACAGATTTTAATGAAAGCATTGGTAACATCAACATCATTCCGCAGGATATTGGCAGAGTGATATTGAATTTGATTACGAATGCTTTTTATGCGGTGAATGAAAGGCTTCGACAATCTCAGCCTGACAGCCACTACGAACCAACAGTAACGGTAAGCACAAAAAAGTTAAGTGATAAAGTAGAAATCAGGGTGAAAGATAACGGAAACGGTATTCCAAAAAAAGTACTGGATAAAATCTTCCTACCCTTCTTCACTACCAAACCCACTGGGCAGGGCACGGGCTTGGGATTAAGCATGAGTTATGAAATTGTAACCAAGGCACATCACGGAGAAATAAAAGTTGAAACCAAAGAAGGAGAAGGCACGGAGTTTATTGTATTATTGCCAATATAATTAGATGCTATGAAAATATTAATTGTAGATGACGAACAGGATATTAAGACTTTGTTTGAGCAGCGGTTTAGAAAGGAAATTAAGAGTGGAGAAGTGGAATTTGTATTCGCCTTTTCTGGTGAAGATGCCCTGGTGAAACTTAATAAATGGGAACATGAAGCGATGCTGATCTTATCAGACATTAACATGCCCGGCATGAGTGGGTTGCAACTATTGGAAGAGGTTAAAAAGAAATATAGTAAGCCACCTCCCGTGGTGATGATGATTACCGCTTATGGTGATGCTGAAAATCTTCGTATCGCCAATGAACTGGGTGCTGATGATTTCTTAACCAAGCCTCTTGACTTTAATAAACTGAAAGAAAAATTAAACCTGAACAACGGATGACAAAAATATTGGTAGCCGATGATGAGGCTGATTTGGAAATGCTCATCAAACAGAAATTCAGGCAAAAGATTCGTGAACAACACTATGAATTTATTTTCGCATCCAATGGAAATGACGCCCTGGATAAGCTTGCCAAATTTCCCGATATCGATTTTGTGCTGAGCGATATTAATATGCCAGAAATGGATGGATTAACGTTGCTGAGCCGGTTAAACGAGTCTAATCCACTTCTTAAAACAATTATGGTTTCTGCCTATGGCGATATGGATAACATTCGCACGGCCATGAACCGTGGTGCGTTTGATTTTATCACCAAGCCAATCAATTTTGATGATTTGACTGTAACGATAGAAAAAACGATCAAGCACGTTGAGCAAATTCGTGAGACATTAAGGGCCATTAAAGAGAACAACATCATGAAGATGTATGTGGATCAAAACGTGTTAAGCTTTATGGGTGGTCGCGAGTTTGAGGCATCCATCATGGCCAATGAAACGGTAGAGGCCACTGTAGCCTTTATTGATATCTGTGGATTTACTGCCATCAGTGAAACGGAAAAGGCGGATACAGTTGTAAAAATATTAAATGACTACTTTGATATCATCGTTAAGGAAATAATAGAACAAGGCGGTTATGTCGATAAATTTATTGGAGACGCCATCATGGCCGTTTTCCGTGGTGAGTATCATTTGGATAGAGCCGTTGATGCATGCCTCACAGTGCGAACAAAGCTCAATGAGTTGCCAGCGCTAACAGCACATAGCAATTATGCGCCTAAAGTTTCAATCGGTGTTAATAGTGGTGAGATGGTTTCTGGCAATATTGGTTCGGCAACCTTGCGCAGGCTAGACTATACCGTAATTGGTGATATTGTCAATACAGCCCAACGGCTTCAGTCCGTGGCGAGTCCGGGGCAAATTATTATTAATGAAACTTCCTACGAAAAAATAAAGCAATCATTTAACTGCAGTAAATTGAGTGAAGTAACCTTGAAGAATAAGGCAAATCAAGTAACGATTTATAATGTGTTGGATTGAGATAGTATTATGCAGTAACCGAAGTTACTTCATTCACAAAATACATATCTACTTCACCAATGTTTTTTGCTGATATTTTGCCGCGATGCGTGCACGCGTACTGATCTTTTATGAAAGCGTAAGTTGTTGAAGAAATATTAACCTTACCAGCTTCTCCGCTTGATTCCATCCTGCTGGCAACATTTACAGTATCACCCCATATGTCATAGGCATATTTCCTTTTTCCTACGACTCCTGCAACAATAGGGCCTGTGTGAATTCCAATTCGTAAACCCCAATCTGGTTCTCCGTTTGCAATGCGATCAATGTTTTGTTTTTTCATATACGCTTGCATTGCCAACGCGGCTTTTACCGCATTTAATGGATGTGTATCATTTGCCAAGGGTATTCCTCCCGCACACATATAGGCATCGCCAATCGTTTTTATTTTCTCCAGACCATACTGGCCAACAATGTCATCGAACATGCCGAAGTAGTCATTGAGTTCAGCTACCAACGCCTGTGGGGTAAGTTTACCCGCAATGGTTGAAAAGCCTTTAAAGTCGGTAAATAAAACTGTCACATTTTCATAATAACGGGTTTTGGCAAAGCCACTGGTTTCTAATTCCCGTGCAGTCTCTTCCGGTAAAATGTTCAGTAGTAATTCTTTTGATCGATCGCGTTCACTCTGAATTATTTTATTTGTTCGTTGCGTGTACTTGTAACGTTTGTAAATTCCAATCACCATCAGGATCAAAAGAAATCCAGTAACTGCGGCAGCATAGTTTACAATTTTCTGTTGTTGAATGGTTGCAGCCTTCAGTGCTTGATCTTTCGTTAATAAATCAATCTCAGCTTCTTTCTTTCCAATGTCGAAATTGAATTGGAGCAGTTGTATTTTTTTGTCATTATCATTATTGTACAGTGTGTCTTTTATACTGGTAAAGAGCGTTTCGTACTCATACGCTTTTTTAAATTCGCCAAGTCGGGCATACAGACCGCTCAAGGCTTCATAAACCTCTTTTAATTCTTTACGTGCCGTTACTTCTTCAGCGAGTTTCTGGGCACGCTGGTAGCTGGCTACAGCCGGAATAAGTTTTCCGTTTTTGCTTTGAGTTTCAGCTAATCCAATGATACTTTGTGCAAGTTCAAATTTTGCATCAGCACTTTCAGCAATTTTAATCGCCCGCTTGTGAAAGTCGTAGGCGCGTTCATACTCATCTTGCTGGGCGTATATATGTCCTAAAAAAGTTAACGGAAAGGTTGCGTCAATCGATTCCTCGTAAATGTTAAGGGAAGTTTCAAAATACTCAATGGCAGAATTAAAGAGTTTTTCCTTCATGTAAATCTCACCCACATTCATTGAGACAGTAGCGACTCCATCGGGATAGTCTATTTCTTTGAATATAGGAAGTGCCTTCAGGAAATATTCAAGCGCTTTATCTTCGGTTGCAGGTTTATTATTATAAACTCCGCCAATGTTATTAAGTGCCGTTCCGATGCGCAGTTTGTCATTAATCTCTTCAGAAATCTGAAGGGAACGAAGGTAGAAATCAATCGCTTTTGTGTCCTCGCCTGCATTAAAATAGGAGGCACCCAGATTACTAAGAATATTGGCAATACCAGCCTTAAATTGAATTGAATCAAAAATGGCCAACGAGAATTGAAACTGAATTACCGCCTCCGGATAGTTCGCTTGATAAAAATGCCCCAGTGCAATTGCTTTGTAGGCATAGGCTTCTCCTTTAGGAAAGCTAATTTTTTTAGCAAGGTTCTGAGCTTGGTTACCGTATTCGATTGCTTCCTGTATGTCTATATTGAGATGAGAAGAACTTAATGAAATAAGCGCGTTAACCTTAAGTGTATCGTTTTTAGTTGTTTCAATAATATACTTAATACTATCAAGCCTTTCATCTTGCCCAAAAGTATTTTGGGATAACAGAACTAAAAAAATGCAGGAAATTAATTTTTTAAAACGGTTCATTTATAAATAGCTGTTAAAAGTTACAAATCATTTAAATAATACCATTGGCTAAAATAGGTTATAAAAACAAATGAGGACATAATGCCCTCATTTATTTTCTTTCTCATAATTGTGACTGAATACCGTATTCTAATTTTTTAGAATTTTTGAGAACTTAATTCCATTCTCAGTATTCAATCGAAGAATATAGTGACCTTTAATTAATCCTGAAATATCTAGTGCCAATCGATGTGTGCTATTGTCCCATGCTATTGGAACAGAATAGGTCTTTCCAGAAAAATCCATCATAATAATTTCGTTAGGCTGGTATGAATCTTCTGGTAAGAGAATGAAGACCTCATTTATTCCTGGGTTCGGATATGACACTAACGTAGTTGAACTAGCATTCTCACTTTTCTGCTGCTTAATAATATGCGGAGCATCATTCATTGAAGCTGTAGCGTATGAAGAGGAGGTTATTCTTCCCGAAAGTATTCCTGATTGACCTTGTCCAGACCTTATGGCTATTTGCTGTGCTGACCAGTAGTCACTTAAAGAGGCATTAGCCGTCTTTGTTCCGGTTGCACCTTTGTCAGACTGGATGTAATAGGCCATCATATTGGATGTGAGGCCTTGTTGAGTATTCGGGTAATCATACACCTCAGTTGTTCCACTTGGTTCAGTCCAAGTCGCATCTTTTTTACTGGTATAGAATGCCATCACCAACGTGTTGCATGCACTGGTAGTAATGGACGGGGCAATTGCAGCAAAGCCCTGACCACCGGAGGCTCCAGTATGAGCATCGATAGGATTGACAGGATCTGCACCCACTACGCGTGTAATGCCAATAGACCATTTTGGACTACTGGAAAGTAAAAAGGCATAGTTAGCTGGTTCATTTGTAGTCGCTACTTTAAAGTAGGTACTCATAGCAATATTATTAGCCTGATTCGTTTTTCGTATCAGGGTCCAACCAACCGGAGGAGTAGCTGATGCCGTGTTACCCCTCTCATACATTAACCCAACAATCAGCAAGTCACCAGACGTTGTGCTTGAAGGCTTAGTTACTATAGGAGTATTAGAACCTCCGCCCTGAGCTGTTTCAAAATCTAATTGAACAACTGCTGCAGATTTACAAACTATTGCCAACGAAGCAGTATTGGAGGAAGAATTGTAATTATTGTTTCCAATAAAATTGGCGACAACTTCATAGGTTCCAAGTTCAACCGGAGCGGATGTTCCGCCTGGGGTATAGTTGATCGTTACAGCTGGGCTTAACACATCCGCAGGGCCTCCAACTCCATACGCAAAACTAGTCGCAACCTTTGCAGTGCCATCGTAGTAAAAAGTACCACCGGTAACACTGACCGTTGAATTTGCTTTATTAATCGTGATCGATACTGTGCTTTCAGAACTATTGTAATTATTATTTCCTGCAAAAGCCGCTATCACTTGATACGTACCAGCATTGGTCGGTGCGGATGAGGTTGGGCCATATACTGTTTCTCCAGTACCAACGTAACCAAATGTTAATGCCGGACTTAGTGAATCTTCCAAGCCACCTACGCCATAGGCGAAGCCGGTTGCTACCTTTGCTGTTCTATCATATTCAAATTCGCCTCCCATTATGCTCACGGTTGAGTTTGCTTTTTCAACTGTTAAGTTTCCATATGAATAGTTAACTACATAGTTAGTCGCTTCTCCCGGGTGCAATTCAGTGGCAACCAATTCAACATTAGGAATAATTTGATATGCGCCAACGGGTATAATACCCGTACTTTCTTTTAGATTACCCGCAGTATCTTTTAACTTAAAAGTAGTTGATGCAATGGTTGACTTGACATCATCCACATACTTAAATCCAGTCACCTCAATCGTGTATTCTGGCTGAGGTTCACCATACACGATTTCTGCATCGTTACTGGTTACTGTCAGTGTATCTTTTAAGATGGTCAACGTTCCTATTCCGTAAGACACATCAAAATTGCTTGATAGCTCGGTGAGGAAAGCGCCCGGTACAATGGAGTGCGTACCCGCGGTTGTGCCTGTTACCATCGTGATGGAAAATAGTTCAGGTAACTCATAATATTCTACGCCATCTTCAATTATTGGAGGTTCAGTATTGAATACATCCAATGAATCAATGATAACAACAGCATCTCTATTGCTGGATATACTATCACTTCCAACTGTTTCGCTATTGACGAGTGCTCTGGAGTAATTTACAAGTGCCCGTGAGTTAACTAATGCCCGTGAGTAGTTAACCAACGCCCTTGAGTAATTTACTAATGCACGGGAATTTACTAGTGCTCTCGAGTTTACTAAGGCCCTTGAATAATTTACTAAGGCTCTTGAGTTCACCAACGCTCGCGAGTAGGAGGTAATCAGGTTTGCCGTATCAGGGCTTTCCTGATATTCGAAAATAGATTGCTTATCGAAATCTACCACGAAGGTTGAATCTACCACCGGAACACCATTGACAAGTGCACGGGAATAGTTTACAAGCGCGCGACTATTGACCAAAGCTCTTGAACTCACTAAGAAGCTTAGATTTTGCAGATCGGAATTAACCAAGGCACGAGAGTAATTCACAAGCGCTCGTGAGTCAACCAACGCAATGGCGTTGTCAGCAATAATAGCGTCATGATCAGCCATCAGCGTATTCAATAGAGCCTCTCTTGACTCAACCTTTGAATTATCGAATGCGTAGTTATAGGTAATCTGATTATCAAACTTTTCACCAAATACTGCTTCAAGATTATTCGGTGTAATCTTCAGTGGCATCTTCTCGATGGTCAGTAAGCCATTTGTAAATGTGTAGTTATTGAGTTCCAAGAAGGAAATATCTAATGGGGTACTTACAGCAATCGTATACTTGTCAACATTACTAAGCGTGTTAGCGGGTGTTGTAAATTGAAGACTGGAAAGTCCTAACTCAGCAAGTGTTACTCCTGAATTTTCTGTAAGTGTATCGCCATTGACTAAAACTGTTGCCGTGAATTCAGGCATGTTCTCTCCGTACTTCTTATTCTTGTTATCCGCAAGCACCGTGATGTTTCTCTTAACAATGCCATAGAAGAATAAGGAATCAGAAGTTCCGCCATCCAATCCGCTGGGTGAAATAGCAGATGTTGAAACCTGAATAGGAGGGTTCCCATTAAATTCCGGAATAGTTGCCTGCAGTTCTGTTGAATTTACAAAAGTAGTTTCCAGCGAATCACCACGGAAAAGAACATCCGACCCGGAAGAAAAATTTTGACCTTGCACTGTCAAGACAAACGGAGAATCACCTGGGTTGATGTTTGCTGTATCGTAACTCAATGAAGTAATGGTAGGCATTGGCGTGGCAATCGTCAACAGTGACGCATCTGCCTGGATGAAGCCTGAACCAGATTTTGTATCAATGCCAGTTTCATGCATGTCAAGTGCCGATCCTTTTAATACCTGACGAATTTCTTGAGGATTATAGACGTCTCCTAGATAATACTTAGCTCTTGCTTCTTGTAAAAGTGCAGCAACAGCTGCAGCATGTGGCGCGGCTGCTGATGTGCCAAAGAAATTATAAAACCCATCGCTTCCTGTTGCAAGATCTAAATCCACATCAAGGCCACCTAATTGTACAGTTGTATTAACTCCGTTTGGTGCGATGAAGTCTGGCTTATTGCGATTCTCACCATTAATACTCGTTCCTCCTGTGCTGGAAAAAGAAGCCACGGTAAATTCCTCTGCACCCGCTGGCCGCTTGTAGTCAAATTCAGCAGTATTACTGTAAAGTACGGCACCTACAGTTATTGCACCGCGTGCATTCGCCTGACCTACAATAGTTGATGTGCCTGTGTTGTATTCGTTGAAAACAATTTTATCTCCGCGGAAGACAATGTATTTGAATTTTACATTATCGGAACCTGCGGCACGAATCACCATGATATTCGTGGTTGATTCCGCATTCACCGTGAAGGGCAATACTTCTATTGGATCTCCTCCTAGGTTGTTTCGGTTAAAACCAAAGAGAGTAGCACCGGCATCATTGGTTAAATAAATATCCAAGTCATTCACCGTACCGGTTTGGGTTTGGCCTAATGAATAGATTGGATCTTCCCATTGCAATACGATAGTATATGTACCAGGGCCAACAGTAATATTTTGATAAATGTCGCCTCCGTTATAATTATGGGCGTTACCGATAATTCCCTGTGGAGCCGGAGCAGCAACAAACGTATTTTCATAGGATTTGCTTCCGAAGTTTCCAGCAGCGGTAAAATAGGAAACACCTTGTGCTGTTACGTAGTCTACGGCTTGTGCAACTTTACCATCTTGAAAATAAGGTTCGGTTATGTACGTGATGTCATCAACAATAATAGTGCACGTGTCTTGCTGAAGTTCTTTAATACCTTTTGCGAAATCACCTGCACTAATGAATCCAGTACGGAATGCCAACGTGGCATCGGGTGCAATGTCATGCACAATTTGCATCATGGCCCGTCCTTCATCAATGCCACCGAAAGGGGAATCTTTTAATACACGAACGTTTGGTGGAAGGTCATTATTAAGAACATTGGCTAAGGCAGGATTACCCGGTTGTTTATTATAGCTGTCGGATAAAACTCCAACCTTAATTCCTTTTCCGCTGATGTCGTATCCAAGGCGTACCAAATCCGAGCGCATAGCTGCATCTCCTTTTGTATTGGTGACACCAACATTTCCTACTGGAGGATAAGCAGGGCGAACATAGTTAATCAGATTCGGTAATTCATTTAACAGGGGAAGATTGGCAATCGGAAAGAATCCGGTAATGATTAATGAGTTTTCACCGTTATCAACTTCATCGGTTAATCCATAGGCTGCACTTCTTAATAATGTTAATAAAGCATCGTACTGATCAACAATTGATATCACTTCAATCAATACCTTATCGGTAGATACGGTATAAATAAAATTACTGCTGGCTAAGCCATTCTTTCTAAAGCTTTCGTTAAGGGAGCTTAATTCGGAACCTATTAGTTCGTTTACTTTTCCTGAAGTTGGAGGTGTATAATACGGACAAATTTCTGAGTACGTAACCAGCACTTCGTCTATAGCATCGCAGGCAATGGAAGATGTTACTCCATAACTGTCTTTCGATATTACCGAGTAGATAGTGGAAGATGAAGGATTAACTGTGAGACTTTCATTTGAGCCTACAGCAATACCATTCGCAAACCATTCATATGTATAGGGAGCTGTTCCTCCGCTGGCTATTGCTGTGAGCGTGGCCTCATTGTTTTGAAAACAAACTGTAGCATCGACTCCTGCACTAACACTTAGTGTAGGATTTACGTGAACAATTATTGCATCACTGTTTGAACACTGGTCAGCAGCCAGACTGGTGGCTGTTACGGTGTAAGTAGTAGTTGTTTGAGGAGTTACTGTGATGGTTGATCCAATCATTCCGTTACTCCACACATATGCGTAAGAACCAGCGCCACCACTTGCCGAGGCAGTTAGGGTAACCGTGTTTTCATTTACACATACATAAACATCGGAGCCAGCATTAACTGCAGGTGGTGTTTTATTGAGCGTTACTAAAGCAATGTCAGATGATGAACATCCGCCATTAGAAGTAGTCACAGTTAGGGTATAGGTTCCAGCTGCTGTTACGGTAGGCGTTGCTGTGGTTGCTCCCGCTGAAATATTTCCACCATTGGTGGCTACCCAGTTATAGGTTACACCGGAAGTTGTTGAAGAACCATTTAGTTGAATGTTGGTGGTAGAACATGTTAATACTTTATCTGAACCAGCATTAGCGTTAGGAGGTGAACAATTTTGAAAAGGAGCATGAATAACTGAAACACCGCTCTGTATGTTTACCTGAGTTCCACTCCAAAGGGCACCGGTTATATCTGTGTTTCCAGTACCAGAACCAACGTTTATAGCTGCATACGGAGCCCAAACAGTTCCGAGCCATTTTGATTTTGAACTGGTAGATCCGTTGGTAATATCAAAAGCATAATTACCGGTTGTCAATCCTGTTCCATGAACTTCTGTAAAAATGCGCGAGGCACTACCTCCATTAATCATGTTAACACTTAACTTACTTAGTTTCACATTTTCGTGAACGTAAATCAGAAAAGTACCCGTGGGGTTATTCTCAAAGTCAAAAATAAAGCTGTTGTTATTCTTATTATCGATCAAACGAAGAACGTAAACTCCCGTACCCTTAAATGTTAGAGTTTGATTGCCCGATAACTTGACACTATTATGAGCACCGGGCGTAATAGATCGAGTAGTAGTAATGTCTGGTGTGGATGTGTTGTATGGAGCGAAAGCTGTTATGGTTGGTAGTGAAGGAAATATAGCAAGGTTGGGAGCTCCCGTAATGTTTCCACCAGCAGGAGTAGGGCCAGCGTAGGTTGTGCCAGTTGGGTGTGTAACCCGTCCTGAAACCGTTCCTCCGCCTACAACGATGTTTCCATTCACATCGATATTGCCACTAACATTAGCACTTGATCCTATAGAAAGAATTGTTCCTGTTATGGCTGGTGAATTAGAAACAGATATTCTACCAATTACAGTATTGCTATTAGCCAATGTAACAGTGCCCTTACTGAATACATTAGCCATAATGCTTGATGTTCCGGTGGATTTCACAAGTTTAAGACTTCCTATGGAGCCTCCGTTTATGCTTGAGGAACTTCCAATTTGCACGGCATAGCCTGGACTAATGGGTGCAGTTGTTCCACTTCCGCCTGCACCTGAAAACAGCACAAAATCTGTCATTTGTAACTGTTGGCTAAATCCCTCAAAAGAGCAAAATGTCGCTACAAGGATTAGTAACCCTGAAAAAAAATGCGAAGAGTTTCTCATAGTTTAATAATTCAATGGTCAAAGATACATGGCCAAATCGTGGGGTTTGGAGTATTGTATAACCCTTATTGGACTACAAAATAGCAATAAATTGTTCAATTATAGCATTAAGATATTGTTAAGAACTCAAACACACCAGATATTTATACTACCCCCGCTGAACTTGATGTGTTTATGAATGCCTTGCAGGAAATTAGATAGCAAATGTGACATTGAGAGGTTTTCGAAGCTCTAGTAATTTCTTATCTTCCATAAACTAAACCTTAAAACTATGGACGCAAAAAAACGCATCATGGCAACCCTTGCAGGGTTTGTCGTATTCTTTTTGTTGGGCTGGCTCCTGTATGGTATGCTGCTCATGGATTTTTTCATGTCTAATTCCGGATCAGCAACCGGAGTAATGCGCTCCGATACTGAAATGGTATGGTGGGCGTTGGCTTTAGGTAATTTACTACAGGCTTATTTGCTCGTTTACATCTTTGGCAAATGGGCCAATATCACAACTTTTGGCGCTGGACTTCAAGCGGGAGCTGTGATTGGTCTTATTCTTGGATATGGATATGACCTTACTATGTATGGTACATCCAACATTAGTAATCTTACTTCAACACTAGTTGATCCATTGGTAGTGGCAGTCATGATGGGTTTAACCGGTGGTGTTATTGGTATGGTGTTAGGAAAAAAGTAATACGCCATAAAGAATTTCTTAATCTACATGGATCATTAAAATTAGGCCTGCATGCAGGCCTAATTTTTTATAAAAACGATAAGGCGCTTTTATCAAAGTACCAGCTTAATTATAACATTCATCTAAGTCGCATATAACACTACCTTTGTGCAATGCAAAACAACCTACGCGCAACCTATGCGGAGTTTCTGAAGAATTTAGCCATTGATGAGCTCAATGAAATGCAGCATGCTGTCATTGAAAAATCTGCTTCTTCAACGAATTTAATGTTACTGGCACCTACCGGATCGGGTAAAACACTAGCATTTTTAATACCTCTGGTTAATATGCTTCGGAATGATGTTACCGGAGTTCAGGCTTTGATTGTTGCACCCTCGCGCGAACTATCACTGCAAATCGAGCAGGTTTTTAGAGCAATGAAAACCTCCTACAAAGTAAGCTGTGTCTACGGAGGACATTCTGTTAAAATTGAACAAAATAGTTTGAGTGAAGCGCCTGCTGTAATTATCGGAACGCCCGGAAGATTAGCCGATCATATTGAACGAAAATCAATCGATACGCGCGCTATAAAAATGGTTGTGCTGGATGAGTTTGATAAATCTTTGCAGATGGGTTTCCACGATCAATTGATTGTCATCTTTAAAGCGCTCAGTGGAAGGCAACAACACATCCTCACCTCTGCAACACCGTTGGATGTATGGCCTGACTTTCTACCCTTCAAAAAACCCGATACGATTGTAAACTATCTGAAAGAGGATGGTGATTCAAAATTATCGTTGAAACTGGTACACACCAACAGTACCGATAAAGTAGAGACCTTAATGCGACTTGTTGCCGGATTTAATCAGGAAGTGTGTCTTGTGTTTTGTAATCACCGCGAAGCGGTAGAGCGAATTAGCTCGCTCTTTTTTCAGCATAAATTTGAGCATGGTATTTTACACGGAGCCATGGACCAAATCGATCGCGAAAAAAACCTGATCAAATTTAGAGGAGGAGCTCACAATGTTCTCATAGCTACAGATCTTGCCTCACGCGGATTGGACATTCCCGAAATTAAACACGTAGTTCATTATCAGTTGCCACCCAAAGAAGAGGCTTTTCTGCATCGCAATGGACGCACCGCGCGCATGCATGCATCCGGGCAAGCATATCTTATTTTAGCAGATGATGAAACGCTTCCGGAATACATTGATAAATCAGTTCAAGAAGTTAAGGTTAGTAACAAATTACTGCTGCCGCCTCCCCCTCAGTTTGCCTGCTTGTATATAAGTGCCGGTAAAAAGGATAAAGTAAGCAAGGGAGATATTGTTGGGTTACTCACGAAAAAGGGTGGTCTGCTAAGTGATGAAATCGGATTGATTACTACACTAGACTATTCTGCTTATGTTTCAGTAAAGCGTTCGCGTGTGGAGAAGGCTTTGGCCAATATAAAGGGCGAAAAGCTAAAAAATCTAAAAGTGAAAATTGAGCTAGCGAGTTAGATTGCGTTAATCGGGAATAAACTTTGAGCCCTTTAAAAGGACTATTTGACTTTGTTCAATTAAGCTTTACCTTAGTCAGACTATGCCCTCTAGACGAGGAACCGAATTCTGGATCATTTCCTTCCCCACTTTCCGGAATATGAAGTTGACAATGTGTGATTTATTGAGCTGAGAAATCAGGACATAGAATTAGTTGGTTGTCACTTAAACCCTAAATTAATACTTCTATGAAAAAATGTCTATTCGTTCTGCTGTTGATTCCGATGATCGGATTCAGCCAAACAAAAAATGTGATTAGCACATTTCGAATCTTTGCTAAGCCGGAGAAATCTTTGGAATTAGAAAAAGCACTTGCAGCGCATGCCCAAAAGTATCATACCGGTGATTGGAAGTGGCGCGTGTTTGAAATTCAATCCGGCCCGGATGCAGGGGGCTTTCACGTGACCGAAGGACCTACAAGTTGGACCGCCAATGATACACGTGGAAACTTGGGAGCTGAGCACACAGCAGATTGGGCGAAAAATGTTCAACCGTTAACGAATGGGGAGGGTGGAGCAAGTTATTCTGTTTATCGTGCAGACTTAAGTACAACTGAAGTTGCCGCTTTTACAGATAAGATATCTATCAACCATCTTTATCCAAAGCAAGGTGAGGGGCATAAAGTGGAGGCTCGTTTGAAGAAATTTAAAAAAGTGTGGGAAGCATCTGGTCAGACGGTAGCAGTATATCAAGCTCATTATTCTGGTGAAGCACAATTCTCAGTTGTTTTCAGGCATAAAAACGGATGGAAAGAAAAAGAAGATGGATACCTTAAGCCAATTAAAGAACGTTGGGATGCCATATATGGAGAAGGCGCCTATGACGAATGGTTAAACACTACCAGTAGTGTTGAGCGTTCATGGGGGGAGATGTTGGAACTAAGACCTGAATTAAGTTCTAAGTAAAAACTAGCTAGATTTTAAAAGCACTCATCCAGTTCCGAAAGTTCGGAATCAGATGGGTGTTTTTTTATGGGATTGATGGCTAGTAATCTCCAACTGTCTCCTCTAACTCGCCTCGCTTTAGCAAACTCTTAATAATTTAGCACAACACCATGCTACTTGAGTGATCCCTCTTACAAAATGATTGTTGTCACGGCAGCTATTCTTAAAAAAGTACCTTACGGAATAGCTTTCAGAATATAGTTTTCCATGATATCGTTTGCCTGTGTTACATACATGGGCCACTGGAGATAGTTTCCTTGTGTAAATACAATCACCATATTTTTATCCGGAAAAACATTTATGAAATTTCCTCCATCCCCATCCGCAGAGAGATATGAAATACCGTTTAATTCCCGCAGCCAAAAAAAGTGACTGTATTTGCCGGCTGTGGTATTCACTTGCATGGTCATGCACTTATCTACCCACGATTCGGGTATTACCTGCTCTCCATCCCACATACCATTATTAAGGTAGGTGATTCCTATTTTTAACATATCCCTTGGCCTCAGATACATTCTTGCAGCACCTTCCGGATACCCATCGGGTTGACGTTGCCATTTATAATCTGTTATACCCAGCTTTGCGTAAAAATTAGTATGTGCCCAAGTTCTGATCGGTTCATCAACCATGTTTTCAAGACATTTTAAAATCACATTCGGACTCGCGCTGTTATAGTACCATACCAACCCTGGTCCATTATTCGTTCGATTCAGCAAGAAGTCAGCGAAGTCGGTTGATTGCCACAGTTGTGTAAAGTCATTCGATCCCCATTCATCCCATTGAAACCCAAGCTGCATGTTCAGTGCATGATGAAATGTAACCGCTGATTTATTTGCATTACCTTCAAAATAGGTTGCATACTCAGGAAGATAATCCTTTAATAGCTCATTGGTTGTCAGTCCATGTTGCTCAAGAGCAATCCCTGTTAAGGTTGAAGTTAAAGATTTATTGACAGATGCTATATAATGCTTCTCGTTTCTCGTCCACCAAATTGGTGCTGGAGACCGATCACGAATTACACCGCCTTCAAAATTTATCGTGTCATTATTTCCAAAGTAATATTCTTCCAGCACAAGTTTTCCATCTTTGTAGATCAGTATGCTATGCAGATCACGATAGCCAGGCTTTGCAATTTTATTCATTAGTTTCTGAATCTTTGCGGTATCAAATCCAACCTCCAAAAGATGAGCCACTTCTAATTCATCATCAACTTGTATTGGTTTCTGATAACTATATGTTCCCGTTGAATCGGGCAAAAGTGTAATCACCGTTTTACCCATGCTGGCATTAATTTCACGCGGACGGAAGTCAGGATGTTTTATTGAAAAAGCATATGTAATAGAATCGATTATGGACGTTATTGCTGCATTCGTCAGATCGCTTTCTATGAACCCGACAGTACCCTTTTTATTCGTGGTGACTGAGCCACCATTTTCAAGCAGCTTTATCGTGGCATCCTTAACAGGAAGTCCTGTGGTTCCATCCAACACCAGAAATTCAATTGCATAATTAGTTGCCTGCGAATCATCCTGATCACATCCTGAAAGGATGAAAACTAATGTGCCTATAGAAAGTATTTTAGAAAGATTAATCATGAATACAAATGATTATCAAATTGATGCAGATTTTATAAATAATGTATAGTGAACCATCGGGATTCAGGTGTGTCCTCTTTTTTGGCGTTAGTAATCCCCAACGGTCTCTTCCAATTGTGCCATTGCTTTCGCAAACTCCTCATCATTGGGTGCTACACCGTGCCATTTGTGTGAGCCCATCATAAAGTCAACACCGAAGCCCATTTCAGTTTTCATGAGGTTCATAACTGGTTTACCTTTTTTGGCTAACGTTTGAGCATGTTCAAGACCTTTAATTACATCTTCTAATTTATTTCCGTTGAATTCCTGCACAATCCATCCAAAGGCTTCCCACTTGGCTTTCAAGTCTTTCAAATCCAGAATATCTTTCACGGCTCCATCAATTTGTTGACCGTTGTAATCAATCGTTGCAATCAGCGTGTCAATTTTATTGTGGGCAGCGTACATCGCAGCTTCCCAAACTTGGCCTTCTTGCTGCTCGCCATCACCCATCAGTACATATACGAAACTAGTATCGTTGTTTAATTTTTTTGCCTGTGCTGCACCAGCCGCTACGGATAAGCCCTGACCCAATGATCCGGATGCTACACGAATGCCGGGGAGTCCCTCATGCGTTGCCGGATGTCCTTGTAATCTGGAATTTAAGAAACGGAATGTCGCAAGTTCTTTTTTATCAAAATATCCTGCATGAGCCAACGTAGAATACCACACCGGTGAAATATGGCCATTAGAAAGGAAGAATAGATCCTCACCGTTTCCATTCATGTTAAACTTAGGATTGTGCTTCATAATGTTGAAGTACAATGCAACAAAGAACTCCGTACAGCCCAACGAACCACCCGGGTGGCCGCTTTGGCAGGCATGTACCATACGTACAATGTCTCTGCGGATTTGAGATGTTAGCTTTTGAAGGTGGATTAGGTCGGGCTTGGACATACGATAAATTTGGGGCGAATATCTTAGTTTTCTTATGAAAGAAAAACAGCTAATTTCCATTCATAAATTCCAGACCATGAAAAAGCTTTCACTCATTTTAATTGTCACCCTCTCGGCACTTGTACTTGCGGCACAACCTGACTTAAAGAAGCTTGATGCTTACTATGCTAAAGCCTTGAAAGACTGGGATGTACCGGGCATGAGTGTTGCTATTGTTAAAGACGGTAAAGTTCTTTTCAGCAAAGGGTATGGGGTAAAAGAGTTAGGTAAGTCGGAAAAGGCTGACGAAAATACCTTGTATGCTATTGCATCTAATTCCAAAGCCTTTACTACAGCAGCCATTGCCATGATGGTGAAGGAAGGAAAGTTATCATTGGATGATAAGGTGCGAAAGTTTCTTCCATATTTTGAACTATACAGCCCGTACGTTTCACAAGACATTACCGTGCGAGACTTATTATGCCATCGGGTTGGCTTTGCTACATTTAGCGGAGATGCTATTTGGTATTTGTCGGATAATTTAAGCGCAGAGGATATTATCAGGCGTTCGAAGTACTTACCGCAGACATACAACTTTCGGGCAGGCTATGGCTATTCAAATATTATGTACATCACAGCAGGCGAGGTTATGCGTACCATTGCATATAAACCGTGGGGACCAATTATCCAGGAAAAGATTTTTACGCCACTAGGTATGGATCGATCGGTCACCTCCAGCAAGGATATTGGTAAGAAGGGAAATTTCGCAGCCCCTCACGGTATTGTTGACGGCAAGCACAGTCCGATTGCATGGGAAGATTGGGAGGCTATTGCAGCTACGGGAGGAATTATTTCGAGTGTAAATGATATGTCGAAGTGGATGATTTTTAATCTCAATAATGGAATACATGGTAAGGATACACTACTCACACCTGCGTTAAGGAATACACTCTGGACACCCCACAACGTATTCACCGTAAATCATACGGATGATAATTTTGATACACACTTTCGTGGATATGGATTAGGATGGGATCTTTTGGATTACAAAGGAAAGATGCGGGTGGGGCATACGGGTGGTTATTCAGGAATGCTTTCTATAGTTGCACTTATACCCGATGAGAAGCTGGGTGTAGTCGTACTTACCAATGGAATGAAAGGCGGATTGATGACGGCTGTTGCTAACTATACTATCGATGCATTTTTAAAAGTTAAGGAACGTGACTGGTCGGCCGAAAACTTAGCGAATTCAAAAAAGCGACAACAAGCAGATACACGGATCAGTGATCGTGAGAAAGCTCGTGTGCTGAATACAAAACCGTCTGTGCCAATCGATAAATATATAGGAACGTATTTGGCCGATATCTACGGTAATATTGAAGTGAAGAAAGAAGGAGATAGACTCCGGCTTTCGTTCGAATACTCTACGCGGTTTAATGCCACGCTTGAGCATTGGCATTATGATGTATGGAAATTAAAATGGGATAATGCCGACAACCTCTCATGGTTTCAGTTTGGAACTGTTCGGTTTGAGTTAGACAACAATCTGAAAGCTACAGGTCTGGATTTTGATGTACCCAACGATGATATTTGGTTTTATGAGTTGAAACCGAGGAAGGTAAAGTGAGCTAAATAAACCCGTCCCTTCGAGCAGAGCGAGAAGTCCCCAATTCTGTACTCCTAACTTGGGGATTTCTCAGTCGTGCCTCCTTCGAAATGACGTTGGGTTAATTACTTCTTTTCCCGCCCTTTGGTCGGGCAGGCTTAGCGGCTTTTTTAGCAACTTTCTTTACAGGCTTTTTCTTCGTTACTTTTTTCAAAATCTTCTTGGTAACAGGTTTTGCTGGAGCGGCTCCACTGCCTTTTAAGATTTGATCGATATGGTTTTTGGTATCCACCTTTCCAATAATCTCATCGAGTACTCCATTTTCGTTTATAATAAACGTAACACGTGCGGTGCCCATATACTTTCTTCCATACATCGATTTCTCGATCCATGTTCCATATTTTGTGTGGAGGACCTTATCGGTATCAGCCAATAATCGGAAAGGGAGTTTTTCCTTTTCAATAAACTTACGGTGCGATTTCTCATCGTCAGTACTTACACCGAGTACTTCGTACCCTTGTTTCAATAGCACCTTATAATTATCGCGGAGGTTGCACGACTCGGCAGTACAACCGGGTGTCATATCTTTCGGATAAAAATAGAGTACTAATTTCTTTCCTTTAAAATCTGTGAGTTTTACATCGTTGCCATCCTGATCTTTTACTGTAAAGTCTGGGGCTTTGTTTCCTGCTGTTAGTGCCATAGAAATAATTTTAGAATATAAATTTACGATTTTAGATTTTTTGCTTGTAAACCCGTTTATTTCCCGCGTTGTCAGTAACAATTAATTCAACGTCACCCTTCAGTAGTTCATCTTTTGACCTGCGCTCCGACATGATGACATCATTCTTAGCATCGTAGTTCATTAACAGCCATTTGCCGTTAATGGTTACTTCAAAGCTTGCGATCCCTGATAAATTATCATTAATCTTAAAACGAACGGCTTGATTGTTCGCGTAAATAAAACGGATGGATGGAGGAACAGTGTCTGCTAAAATTGTAAAGTGCCCGAACTCACGCGTAGTAAAATTGAAACTCCCATTTACCCATTTACCCCCTTCGTAACTGTATGATTTGCCTACCGTCCTATAAATGCCAATATTTTTCTCCATTGAGTATCGTACAACTGGCCGAAGCGATATGGAAATGCTTTTGTTAAGCGGAACTAAGCCATTGCCGATGGTAAAAATCTCCGTACTATCTTTTGTAAGCTGATGCGCTGCATTAAAATACAGGGTATCAAACAGGTCACTTTTTGAAAACGTCACATCCATTCGATCGCTATAGTATTTATATTCTGTTTGCGGTGGAATGGTTACTTTAATATTTGGTATAAGCGACTGCCCGCAAATATTTATTGAATCAGGTATTTCCTTCCGCAAATCAAAAAGGTAAACAGATTTACTCTTGCTGTAATAGCTTGGTAGTACCTCTTTCGAAACTCCTTTGAACCAAGCAGTTGTCAACTTTCCTGCACACGGTTGTGCTGTAATAGCCAGTGTATTTTCCTGTATGTCGTAGGCTAACGGAATTTTAGCAGCGTCCAGGGTATTAACTTCTTTTATTGGAATGCTTGGCATCAGCCGGAGTGTGGCGTTATTAGTATTACCATAAATATCTTTGAGTACTATTAAAATGTTCGATATTTTGTTTGGGTTAACGTTAATTTGTCCACTTCCCGGAGAGGCCGAATAGAAATCCAGTTTATTCCCATCATCAACATACAGTTTGTAAAACCGGTTTCCCTGATTTCGCATGACTTTGTAATCTACCAATGTGAAGATGCTACGCGACTCGGATAGATCTAATTCCTCTATTTTCTGACTAAAAACTTTCTGACTGTCCACAAAAACTTCGATGTAGTTAATGCCGCATTTGTACCGGGCATTATCCACACGATCGTATCCAAGTAATTCAATACCAATATTTCCAGACGCAAGGATGGGGACGGGCAATGTATAATTTTTACCAACGCGTGCTGCATAAAATTCATAGCGACCGAAGCGATCGTTGATTCGTGAGTTTATGTCGAGTGTTTTCAAGGCTATCTTTTGAATAATGGGTGGCGCAACATCGTGCACTTCTTCAAACTCAAATTTCAAGGGATCAAGCGCTTGATTACCTCTGCGAATATCAAAATGCAAATGAGGCCCTCCGGAGGAGCCGGTGTTACCAGCAAAGGCAATCGTGTCACCTTGCTTTACATTGAATTGTCCATCGCGAAATTGCAGATCAATATCGGAAGTTTTATGGGTGTATCGGGCGTTTAGTATATGCCTTCCGATAGCGCCATTGAATTTATCTAAATGCCCGTAGAGTGTTGTCGTGCCATCCGGATGGTTGATGTAAAGAACATTTCCATAGCCACTTGGGCTTACGGCTGCGCGCGAAATGTAACCACTTTTCGATGCAAGCACCGGCCACCCAATTTCATTGTTCGTGCGAATATCAATACCGGTATGGAAGTGCGTGTTCCGAAGTTCACCCATAGTTCCGGCCAACGAGCCTGGCTCCCCAGGTTTTAATGGAAAGATAAATTTCTCTTCACGAAATGTTTTCGAGTCGACCTGACTAAACTGTGCATCTGTAGCGAATGTCACTAACAGAAAAATAATACTAAAACTATTTAACCTCAAACTCCAACAACTTTTCATTCTCTATATAAGCGGATAAAACATTCCCAACGGTTACGGCACTTACTCCTTTTGGAGTGCCGGTAAAAATATAATCACCAGTACGCAGTGTAAAAAATTTCGACAAGTAACTAATGATGTACTCAAAATTGAAAAGCATAAAACTCGTATTGCCTTGTTGTTTCAGTTGGCCGTCAATCTGCAGACTAAAATCTATATTTTTTAAGTTCTTGAACTCACTCACCGGAATAAACTTATCGGATAGAGGCCCTGAGCCGTTAAAGCCTTTGGCAATATCCCACGGCAACCCTTTCTCTTTTGCTTTCTGCTGAAGGTCACGCGCGGTGAAGTCAATACCTATGCCAATGGAATCGTAATACTTGCTGGCATACTTCTCCTCAATATTCTTTCCTTCTTTGCAGATGCGCAGCACCAACTCAACCTCATGGTGAATATCTTTAGAAAAATCAGGGTAGTAGAACGGTCCGTTATTTCGGATGAGCGCTGTATCGGGTTTGGTAAAGATGACAGGTTCCTCCGGACGTTCATTATTTAACTCCTGAATGTGCTCAACATAGTTTCGGCCAATACAAAAAATTCTCATACTATACTCATTATAAATTTAACTGTCAGGTTGAACTTGCCGAAACCTGACTTTCTACTAAATCGCCTTCGACAAACACAGGCTGACAAGTTATTTCTGTAGTTCAAGGATCGTTTCCGATTTTGTCGGTAACGAAAGAGTCTGCAAGGTAGTAACTGATTCGTTGGTAACAATATTCTTCCAGCTACTAAATCCCGGATACTATCGAGTTGTGCGTACTCAACCCGCCAAATACTATTTTGAATAAGGTATGTAGCGAGTAGAGGTTTGTGTTGATTTAAGTCCGGCATGTGCCGATCAAACCAACCTTGTTGCATTTTATCAACATCTGCTTTTGATCCGTATCGGTCGATGCTTGTTGACAAACGATAATTTGAGTTTGTGAATTCAGCGAACCGAGGAATCCAATCCTTCGCAGGTAGACATGGCTTTTAATTTTGTGGTAATAATCGCAAACGTAAAGATAGATTTGTATTTTAGTTTAAAATTATAATCTATGTTTAAAAAATCTGTTATTCTTTGCCTCAGTATTTGTCTGTTTTTTGCGTGTGCAACAGTGCCGGTTACAGGGCGAAAGCAACTAAGTCTGATTTCAAATGGTGAAATAATCCCGATGGCTGCCAGCCAATATCAAGAGGTAATGAAGAAGGGCCCAATCTCCACTAATAAGGAGCAGACGGCAATGGTAAAAAATGTTGGATTGAAAATCCAAAAGGCCGTTGAAAAATATATGACCGAGAAGGGTTGGGCGGCTGAACTTGCAGGGTTTTCATGGGAATTTAATTTGATTGATGACCCGAAAACTGTAAACGCATGGTGTATGCCTGGCGGTAAGGTAGCTTTTTATACTGCCATCTTGCCAATTTGTAAAGATGAAACAGGAGTAGCCGTTGTTATGGGTCATGAGGTTGCGCATGCTATAGCTAATCATGGGCGCGAGCGCATGAGTCAGGGGCTTGCACAACAGTTGGGTATAAGTACATTGGGTGCTGCTATGGGTCAAAATCCCACACTGACCAATCAAATTTTTATGCAGGCTGTCGGCTACGGTTCTCAAATTGGTATGCTAAAGTTTTCTCGCACGCATGAGTCAGAAGCTGATAAAATCGGATTAATCTTCATGGCAATTGCCGGATATGACCCACAAGAAGCCCCAAAATTTTGGGAGCGCATGTCTGCCGGTAGTTCTGGTCAAAAGCCTCCTGAATGGCTTTCTACTCATCCTTCAGATGAAACACGTATCAACGATCTTAATAAGACAATGCCGGAAGCACTTAAATATTATAAAAATTAGTTTTTCGCAGTTCGTTCTTGGTTGTTTGTGAGCTAAGAACCAAACCAACAATCAACAACGAATTAAAGATGATGACAGACATTGAACATTTTCGTAACCTTATCTCACTTTCTGCTGCTGATGGTAAGATTGAAGAGACTGAAAGAATCGCACTTTCAAAAATTGCCTTTGATCGTGGAATTCCACTCGACCGGATGAATGTGATGCTGACAAAAGCAAACGAATACGTTTATCTCATTCCGCAGAATATGAAGGATCGGGAAAAGCAGTTAGAAGATATGATAGCGTTTGCTACAGTTGATGGAGAATTTGCCAAAGCCGAACTTGATTTAATAACCGTAGTTGCTGAGCGACTTGGTTTTTCTAAAGCTGAATTGGATCAGTATTTAAATAAAAGCAAATAAAAAGACGAACGACATTTTGAGCATCTGCTCATTCATACAACCCGGAAATTTCTTAGTCGTTCCTTCCTCTAAATGAGGTTTTGTTATTTCTTCATGTTAAAGTCTCGAAGCTTGATTTCGGTGAGTTTACGTTTTGTGTCCATGGGGAAATCTCCATTCATCATCCAGTCATAGTAGGAGGGCTCATCTTTTAATACGGCAGTAACTGATTTTCCTTTGTGTTTTCCGAAATTGATCACTTCTACTCCTTTGTTATTCAATACCATTCTTCCTGCCAGGTCAACTAATGATTCGGATACTAATTTTGAAAGCGCATCCATGTCATTTTTAATTTCCCCAATTTTTTTACCCAATCCATCCGTTACATCTTGACTATCATACCGCTCAACTTGCGCCAACAATACCTCCATTGACGCTAGGGTATCAGCTTCTGCGCTGTGCGAATTGGTCAGATCTTTGTCTACGTAGAATTTATAAGCAGCGGTTAAGGTTCGCTTCTCCATTAGGTGGAAAATTTTTTGCGAATCAATTATTTTCTTGCGACTATAATCAAACTCAACTTCAGCTCGTAAAAATTCTTCTACCAGCATCGGTATATCAAATTTTAAAATATTGAAGCCAGATAAGTCCGCACCCTCCATAAACTTGGCATACTCTTTCGCAACTTCTTTAAACGTGGGTTTGCCTTGAATATCTTCATTGCTGATTCCGTGAATCGCAGTTGACTCGGGTAGTATCGTTACGCCCGGATTCAACAAGTTCGATTTCTTTTGGACTTCTCCGCCAGGCATTAGTTTGATCACCGCTATTTCAATAATGCGATCGTTGGTGATATTGATGCCTGTAGTTTCAAGGTCGAAAAAGCAAAGCGGGTTGCGTAAATTTAGTTTCATGAAAGAAAAATTAAATTAAGCCAGAATTTTATCGGCAAGTGTATTAATACTGATTCCTCCAAAATCGCCGGAGCTCATCATCACTAGATTTTTATCTTTCCAGGATTGTGACGTGAGGAAATTTTCAAGTTTGGCTGAATCACTAAATACGTGAAGAGCCGTGCTTCCAAAAGCACTTTTGATATCATCCTCCGTTAGTGTTTCTAGATTCTTTGCTTTTAGTTTCTCAGGATTAAAATAAACAACCGCAGTGCTTAATCCCTTTAGCGAATCTTTATACTGAGGCAGGTATGTTTTATTTAAGCTGCTATACGTGTGAAGTTCAAGACACGCAATGGTATCCCGGTTAGGATACAAATCTTTCACTGCCTTTACACTTGCCTTTACTTTTGATGGCGCATGTGCAAAGTCTTTAAAAATGATAGTAGATTCATTTTCTTTTAATTTCTCTAAGCGACCTGACGCGCCTTCAAAACTAGGGATTGCCTGATAGAACTGGTCGTTGGTAATGCCAATTTTCTTTAGCAATTCTTTTGCTGCGCTAATATTTTGAAGATTATGAACTCCGAAAATTTTTATTGGAATTCGCTCTTTACCGTTGGTCAGGAATTCCATGCCATTTTCAAGAGCATGCGTATGTGCCTTATAGCCAATATTAATAACATCAGGGCGTTGCTTGTTCCCCACAATTCCAACCATGGTGTCCGTTTCACAAAAAATTAGAATACCACTTTTTGGTGTTTGGTCGGCAAATCTGTCGAATTGCTTTAAGTATTCCTCTTCGGTGGTAAATACGTTGGCGTGATCCCAGGCAACTCCACTGATAACCCCAATGTGATGTTGATATCGCAAAAATTTAGGTGTTGGATCCAACGCTGAACAGAGATACTCATCGCCTTCTATGATAATAAAAGGAGCATTGGTGAGTTTTACCTGATTTTCTATTCCTTTAATTTTCGCACCAATTACGTAATCGAATGGGCGGTTAAAGTAGTTGAGTACGTGTACTACAATGGCCGTAATAGTTGTTTTGCCATGGCTGCCTGCCACTACAATACGCTGTTTGTCAATAGAATGCTTGTAAATGTATTCTGGGAAGGAATAAATCTTTAACCCAAGTTGCTGAGCCTTCAGTACTTCAGGGTTATCCTTTCGGGCGTGCATTCCAAGAATAACTAAATCGAGCGAACTGTTAATGTTATCTGGATTCCAACCATCGTGTGTTGGCAAAAGGCCGTGCTTGGTTAAAACTGAGCGTGAAGGCTCAAATATTTCATCGTCTGATCCGGTAATGGTGTGGCCAACCTGCTTTAATGCAATCGCCAGATTGTGCATTACGCTGCCACCGATGGCTATGAAATGTATTTTCTGTGGCTTAGATTCCATTAAACGTTATTCTCTGCTAAAGTAAATTAAAATGTTCGTGGTCTGCAATTTAGTAGGGTATATATTGAAAGTTAGTTTTAGGGTTGATGGCATGAAATGCATTTCGTTTCTCGATGAGTTGTTGTCAATCAGTATAATTTATCTGGTATCAAAAAATTAGGAAGAGAATTTATTCACAATTTATTGTGTTTCGTTTGTGAACAACTAATTCATTCATTGTTGAAAAAAAGCGTTGCACTTTTTTAGGTTTGTCACCCAATAAAAGCAACAATTCCAACAACCACATATGGAGCAAGGCCGGTCAACGTCATTACGGGTAAGCAACAAACCTAACAGGCTCTTGCCGAGAGACATCTCCGAGAGTTTGGGAAAGTTGCCTCCTCAGGCGCTTGATCTGGAAGAAGCAGTGTTAGGTGCGCTTATGTTAGAAAAGGGCGCCCTTAATGCTGTTGTTGAATTTTTGAAGCCCGATCATTTCTATTCCGAGGCTCACCGCGAAATTTATCAGTCCATCATTCAATTGTTCAAGGGCTCCGAGCCGGTGGATATGCGAACGGTCGTAAACCAGTTACGCAAGGACGCTAAACTTGACTTAGTAGGCGGGGCGTATTACATCGCTGAACTTACTTCTAAGGTTAGCTCGGCTGCTAATATGGAGTATCATGCGCGTGTGATCATTGAAATGGCGATCAAGCGTGACTTGATTCAAATCGCCTCCCAAGTTCATCAGGATGCTTACGAGGATACCACCGATGTGTTTGAACTGCTGGATAAAACGGAGCAATTGATTTTTGCGATTTCCGATTCAAACTTGCGCAAGAACTACGATAGCATGCGAAACCTCATGTATCGTGCAATTCAGGAACTTCAGAAACTAAAAGAACATAAAGACGGACTCACGGGTGTTCCTTCCGGATTTACTTCGCTCGATCGAATGACCTCTGGCTGGCAAAACTCGGACCTTGTTATTATTGCAGCCCGCCCCGGTATGGGTAAAACTGCTTTCGTAGTGTCGGCTATGCGCAATGCCGCAATTGATTTTAAACGCCCCGTTGCTATTTTCTCGTTAGAGATGGCCTCCGTTCAGTTGGTGAACAGGATGATCTCGGCCGAAGCCGAATTGGAAGGGGAGAAGATACGCAGAGGCCAGCTTGCGGATTTCGAGTGGCAACAACTCGTCCATAAAACAAACAGACTTTCATCGGCACCAATTTTTATTGATGACACTCCCGCACTTACCATTCTTGAACTTCGTGCGAAGTGCAGACGATTAAAGGCTGAACATAATATTGAACTGATCATTGTCGACTACCTCCAGTTGATGCGTGGTGACAGTGCTGGTAATCGTGAACAGGAAATTGCTTCCATATCACGTGCTTTAAAAGGTATTGCAAAAGAATTAGCAGTACCTGTTTTAGCATTATCACAGTTAAGTCGTGGTGTTGAAACACGCGGTGGTGATAAGCGCCCGCAGCTTTCCGACTTACGTGAATCGGGTTCCATCGAACAAGATGCCGATATCGTAATGTTCTTGTACCGACCTGAGTACTACAAGATTACGGTTGATGAAGAAGGCATGCCAACGCAGGGTATGGCCGAAGTAATTATTGCCAAGCACAGAAACGGTTCAACGGGCACGGTGAAACTGAAATTCATTGGTAAGTACACCAAGTTTGCCGACTTCGATGCGCCTGTTGTGAGCGACAATCCATTCTCCGGAATGATCACACGCGAAAGCCGACTGAACCGTCCTGACGATGCGCCTGCACCGGAAGGGGATGATATGCCGTTTTAGAATATATGCAAGTATCCGGAAGAGTATAAGTATTTCAGTGCTCGTTTTTATTTGAAGAATGAAAAGAACCGGGATTTTTTGGTACACATAGATGGATAGTAGTGAATATTCTTGTTGGGGAAGAACACCAACAAGGCCGGGGAATAATTCTCTATCCAGATATCGTACAAACTCCGTTAAACATAATTGCTAAATTCGTTATAGGTTAATTTGAAGGCTCATGAAGCAACTTCAGTTAAAATCAGAAAAGCAACAACGTGCGGAGGCTAAAGTCGTATACGACCGTTTTGTAAAGCTGAAAGGGGAGCTGTTTCAAAAAGAAATGGTGCCGATGAGCGAGGAGGATTTGAAGGCTGTTAAAAAGAATGATTGGTTTACACGGAATATCACGGCTCCTGTATTTTATTTCTTTGCCGCTGGTGCTTTTATTGGTAGTGTTTACTTAATTATCTCAGGGGATTGGCCTATAGCCATAGGCATGTTTCTCTGTGCTATTGGGTTTGTTTCTTTGTCGATCTATTTGGTTTCCTATTACCGTGAGTTATTGGAACAAAAGGAGAAGACAGTGTTCACGGGCATCATCACCGACAAAAAAAAATACAATGCTAAGTATGGTACCGAGCACTTTTTGATTCTCAGTGAAGAACAAAGACTAGTAGTGAACGAAAAGCAATACAAAGAATTTCGCTTGGGTGACATTGTTCGGTATGAGACCTTAAGCCTGGAACGCTACATCAATCATTCGATTAATCTTATTGGAAAAATAGGTGAAGTATTGCAACGTGATGATGGTACGTCTAACCCGTGACTCACTCCATCTCAAACATCAACTCCCTGTAAGCCGATTGCAACTCCTGAAGTGTTTTCTGCTCTTTCAGTTTCTTAGCCAGATCAATGCCGCGTTTATAAATATGGAAGGCGCTTTCACTTAATCCAAGAGAGGCTTTCAATTTAGCCGCGTGGTAATACGTAGGCAGGTAGTCAGGGAAAATGGTTAAAAGCTGATCAAAATACCGCGCGCTTTCATTTACATCGGACTTTTGATACTCAAGCGCCAGACCGTAAAGAGAGAATGCATCATTCGGGTCTTCTTGGTAGAATCGGAGCAGTTGTTCGAGTCTTGTTTCAGCCATGGGTGCGAATTTACAGGCTCATGAACAAAAATGATATTTTAGTCGCATTTTATCCGGTAAAGGTTGGATTTTACTATTTTGCCACGCAAATTGATAACCTGTTTGAAATTTAGCCGATGAAAATCTTAGTCTGTATATCACACGTTCCGGATACTACTTCCAAAATCAACTTTATCGACAACAATACGAAGTTTGACACCACCGGAGTTCAGTTCATTATTGGCCCGTATGATGATTATGCATTGGCACGTGCCATTGAGTTGAAGGAGACTACCGGATCAACTGTTACCGTTTTAAATGTTGGTACAGCCGAAACCGATCCAACACTCCGTAAAGCATTAGCCATTGGTGCCGATGATGCTATCCGCGTTAACGCTGACCCTACAGATTCCTTTTTTGTAGCATCGCAAATTGCAGAACAGGCAAAGGCCGGTGGGTATGATTTGATATTAATGGGCCGTGAGTCAATTGACTACAACAGCGGAGTTGTTCATGGAATTGTGGGGGAGATGTTAGGAATTCCTTCAATTTCTCCGGTTATGAAACTGGATATTGACGGAACCAAGGTAAAAATGGCTCGTGAAATTGAAGGAGGTAAAGAGTATGTTGAGGCTAACTTACCCTTGGTAGCAGGTTGCCAGGAACCAATAGCCGAGTGGAAGATTCCAAATATGCGTGGGATCATGTCAGCTAAAACAAAACCTCTTAAAGTTGTAGAACCAAAAGCTGTCGACAGTGGAGTAAAAAATCAGAAGTTTGAGTTGCCGGCAGCCAAAGGCTCCGTGAAAATGATTTCAGCCGATAATGTTTCTGAATTGGTGACATTATTGAAAACCGAAGCAAAAGTTTTGTAGAACCAACAACGAATAACGATTTACTATGAATATATTAGTTTTTGCGGAAAGTGCGGAAGGAAAAATACGGAAGACATCACTCGAAGCTGTAGCGTATGGCAAAGCGATGGGAGGGCAGGTGACAGCGATTGCACTTGGTTCTGTGGATAAAAATGAGTTGGAAAACTTAGGAAAGTTTGGTGCTCAAAAAGTATTGCATGTAAAGGATGATCGCCTGAGTCATGGTATTATACAAGCCTATACTGCGGTGTTATCTAATGTGATGGAGAATGAGAAAGCCGATGTATTAGTACTCGCTAATTCTTCTTTAGGTACTCCGGTAGCGGCTCGTGTGGCCGCTAAAATAGGAGCAAGCCTTGCAACAAATGTTGTGGAACTCCCGAATACATCTTCGGGGTTTGTGGTAAAGAAAAGTATTTATACAGGCAAAGCTTTCGCGCATGTAGAGTTGAAGAATGCGAAGAAAGTGATTGCCATTCGCAAAAATGCCGCTGAAGCAAAAGAGGTTGGCGGCAGCATACCGGTAACAGAATATGTTGTATCGTTAACCGATGCCGACTTTGCTACAAAAATTACATCAACCGAAAAAGCAACAGGTGAAATCCTATTACCTGAAGCAAACATTGTTGTTTCGGGTGGAAGAGGCATGAAGGGTCCTGAACATTGGGGTGCTTTGGAAACATTAGCGAAATCGTTGGGCGCTGCTACAGGATGTAGTAAGCCAGTATCTGATATGGGTTGGAGACCCCACCATGAGCATGTTGGTCAAACCGGTGTAAAAGTTAGTCCCCAATTATATATAGCCATTGGTATTTCCGGTGCTATTCAACATTTAGCAGGAGTGAACTCATCTAAATGCATTGTTGTCATTAATAAAGATCCTGACGCTCCTTTTTTTAAAGCAGCCGATTATGGAATTGTAGGCGATGCTTTTGACGTATTACCTAAATTGAATGAGGCGATAAAAGCAGCGAAGTAGTTGTGAAGAAAATAAAACTTGAAATATTAGGTCTTTCTTCCAGCCAATCACAGACGAGTTCTTTTGCATTGGTGTTGGGCGAAACAGAGGGAAATCGCAGGCTTCCAATTATTATTGGAATGTTTGAAGCGCAAGCTATTGCCATCGAGATTGAGAAGATTGCCCCTAGCCGCCCAATGACACACGATCTTTTTAAATCATTCGCGAATAATTTTCATTTTACGGTGGAGGAAATTATTATTTCTGACTTAAAAGAAGGCGTTTTTTTTGCAAAAATTGTTTGTTCAGACGGGTTGAAGAAGATGGAGGTTGATGCTCGCCCCTCGGATGCTATCGCCATTGGGTTGAGGTTTGATTCCCCAATCTTTACATACGAGAATATTCTGGCAGAAGCAGGTATTGTACTTACAGACGAAGCAGAGGAAGAGACGTTAGAAAAAAAATCGGAGCCTAAGTCTAAAATGAAAAAAGAAGTTGCTACAACAAAGAAAACTGAAGATTTTAAAAACTATTCGGTTGAGCGACTCAATGAGTTGCTTAAAGAAGCAATTGATAAGGAAGATTACGAGCGTGCCGCTAAAATTCGGGACGAGCTGAGCAAACGGAATTAATTGTAATTAATCGTCATGTCTCTCGGCCAGTTGGCAGAGAGACTCTCCCTTTTCTGTGCAATCAAGTGGGATATCTCAGTCGTTCCTCTTTCGAAATGACGTTATAACTACCGTATGAGTCTTACTACAAACGAACGCCTTCTCGCTCAGCACTTTGCGAAATATGTTAGTGACCATAAAAGGGAATTTATTCAAAAAGTATTAGAACAGCGAACACGTCATGTAACAGTTGTGCTGGAAGACATCTATCAATCACAAAACATAAGTGCAGTAGTACGAACCTGCGAATGTATGGGGCTTCAAGACATACATATCATTGAGAACACAAATGTATATCAGGTAAACGCCCGCGTTGTTAAGGGCTCGAATCGTTGGATGAACCTGGTACGCCACCGTTCTAAAGCTAACAACAATACGGAATTATGTTTTCAACACCTGCGCAAGCATGGGTATACAATTTATGCTGCTGATCCTTCTGAAGAAGGAGTCTCCATTCACGATGTTGATCCAGATAAAGTTGCAATCATTTTTGGGAACGAACTTCATGGTGTTTCGGAATATGCATTGAAAAATTGCGATAAACGAGTTCGGATTCCAATGTATGGATTTACCGAAAGCTTAAATATTTCGGTGAGCGTTGCCATCTGTTTAAATGCCCTCGTTACGAAATTGCATACGCACACATTGAAGTTTGGATTGACTACTGAAGAAAGAGAAGATATCACCTTGCAATGGTATCGCAAAGTTATCAGGAAGTCTGACGTGATCGAGCGAGAGTTTCTCCGCGCAATTTCGTAATTTTGCCATCATAGTCATTGGGCTTGGCTTTATTTATGTCTTCCATGAAGTGGTTGAAAAGGGTTGTTCTTTATGTGCTTGTTCTGGGTATTACTTTTTTTCTCCTATCGAATATTTGGGTTGTTATAAGTACGCGTGATAATGTATTGTCTACCTACGATAAGCTTCCAAATCATCGCGTAGCATTAGTTTTAGGTACCAGTAATAAGACTAGCGCAGGGTTACCCAATCAATTCTTTGAGAAACGGATGGATACGGCAGCAGAGCTCTATAAAATTGGAAAGATTGATCATTTCATTTTGAGTGGAGATAACCGTTCAAAATTTTATAATGAACCAGTAGCCATGCGGAAAGCTTTAATGAGCCGTGGTATACCTACTTCTGCTATTACCTTAGATTTTGCCGGACTTCGAACACTCGATTCGGTGGTTAGAAGCAAAGAAGTTTTTGGGCAAGACAAAATTATAATCATAACCCAGCCCTTTCATAGTTACCGGGCTTTATTTATCAGTCAATATTATAAGATAGAGGCTGTTGCAGTAGTTGCTTCTGAACCAGAGTTGGAGATTTCATTTAAAGTAAAAATCCGTGAGTATTTTGCGCGTACCAAGGCTGTTTTGGATTTGTATATTCTTAAAACAAATCCACGGTTCTTAGGAAAAAAGGAAGATATAATCATCAACCCGTAACGAATGCAAAGGATTACCGTTGATTCTAATTTTATGGTTTAATTTTGGCTGTGCGCAATTTCTCTTTCCGTAAAGTAACCTCCTTACTGCTAACTTTGTTTATTTCACTGCTGGCTTCGCTGTCCCAAGCACAAGAAACTATAATTACCGGTAAGGTTACCGATGCAACGTCAGGTGATCCAATTCCATTTGCAAATGTTGTATACAAAGGTTCAGCCATTGGAACGACCACAGATTTTGAAGGTAATTATATTCTAAAATCATCCACTCCAACGGATTCTCTCGCTACCAGCTATGTTGGCTATAAGTCAAAAAGTAAGAGCTTAAAAAAAGGTGTAAAACAAGTTATTAATTTTCAGCTCATTGAAGATGTTACGCGATTAAATGAAGCTGTTGTATTTGCTGGCGAAAACCCTGCCTTTGCCATTTTACGAAGAGTTGGTGATGCTAAAAGTGCTCACGATAAGCGAAGACTCTTAGCGTATGAAACAGAGGCCTATACAAAAATAGAGATCGATATCGATAATATGTCTGAAAAATTTCGGGATAGAAAGATCATGAAAAAGATATCTCAGGTAATGGATAGTGTTGAGCGTATTGCTGGCGAAGATGGTAAGCCAATTCTACCAATGTTTATTTCGGAAAATGTTTCTAAACTCTATTATCGGGATAACCCGCAATTGAAAACTGAAAATATCCTTCATTCAAAAATTAATGGTTTGGGTGTTGAAGATGGATACATGTCTACACAATTAATAGGAGCATCGTTTCAAGAATATAATTTTTATCAGAACTGGCTCCATATTGTTGGGAAGGATTTTATCTCGCCTATTGCCGATGGAGGCCGGCTCTATTACAATTATGATTTAACAGATAGCGTTTACATTGATAATCATTATTGTTACCGAATCGACTTCTCGGCAAAGAGCCCACAGGATCTAGCTTTTGCGGGCGCAATGTGGATTACGAAAAATGAGTATGCCCTAAAGCAGATTGACGCAAGTATCGGTAAGCAGGCTAACCTTAATTTTATTGAAAAAATAAAACTACAGCAAGAGTTAGAACCTACAGGAGAGGGTGCGTGGTTTCCAATGAAAACACGAGTTCTTCTTGATGTAAGCGAACTGAGCAAAAACACAGCAGGCTTGTTGGCAAAGTTTTATGTTTCCAACAAAAATATTGTAACAAACAAGCCTCGCGATCCTTCCTTTTACGTGCGTGCTATTGTAACGGATGAGCAAGCCTACTTCAATAAAGAAGAGGATTATTGGGACTCACTTCGTCATGAGCCGCTTTCGGAAACTGAGAAGAGTGTGAATCGAATGATTGACACGTTGCGCAATATACCCGTGGTTAAAACGTATACAGACATCATCTTAATTATTATTGATGGTTACTATGAAGTTGGTAAATTTGATATTGGCCCTTATATATCAATGCTTGCTGTAAATAATATTGAAGGGCTTCGCTTGCAGGCTGGATTTCAAACCAATTCTGGCTTTAGCAAAAAGTGGGTGGTGGGCTCTCAAGTGGGTTATGGTTTTAAGGATGAACGTGTAAAATATTCTGTTAATCTACAAAGGATTTTATCGAAAGAACGGTGGACGACAGCCAGTGTGGGGGTTCGAAGTGATGTTGCACGTATTGGAGTTGACGATGAAGCACTTGCTGACAATTATGTATTCCTGGCGGCACAGCGTTTCGGTAATTATCGCAGAGGTTTTTATTTTAATGAGTCACGCGTTAACATCCAGCGTGAGTTTTTTAAGGGATTCACCCAACGCATGGCGTTTCGTTACAATACATTCGTACCGGCCTATAATTTTGGCTACTATGACCCTTCTGGAATAGATTCTGTCAGCACAAGTTACCAAACTTCTGAAGTAATTTTTGAAGCGCGTTTTGCCCGTGATGAAATTTTTCTTCAAAATGAAACAGAACGACTTAGTCTCGGGACTACTAAATGGCCCATCATTACTCTAAAATATACGCGTGGGTTAAAAGGACTATCGGGCAGTGATTTCAAATACAACAAAGTCAAGTTATCATTCAACCAGCATATACGTTGGGGCTTGTTAGGTGCCGGAGATTTTTTAGTTTCGGCAGAATATATCTTTGAAGCGTTGCCGTACACGTTATTGGCGAATCACCTAGGAAATCAAACGCCAATTTATTCTCCGGTTACGTATAACCTTATGAATTTTGGTGAGTTTGTTAGCGATAATTATATTTCATTTCAGTACCGTCATAATTTTGAAGGATTATTATTAAATCGTGTTCCGCTTTTACGGAGACTTAAGTGGCGCCTTGTGGGTACGGCTAATGTGCTATACGGAGGATTGACGCAGAAGAACAAGGATATAATATTAGGCGAACTTCCCGATGGTTCTATTCCTCTCTTTACGGGCTCATTCGATCGCAACAAGCCATATGTAGAATTGGGCTATGGTGTTGAAAATATTTTGAAATTTTTCAGGATTGACTTTATTCATAGGCTTACCTATCTCGATTATAACCCCAGTGTTGACACCCGGAGATTCGGAATTCTCGTGGGGGTTCAAATCACCCTGTAGCAAATCCTAATCTTCCGAACCGATAAAATATCGCATATTTGTATCTTTATTTTTAGTCTGTTATGAATATTAAGATCAGCTTACCCGATGGCAGTGTGCGTGAGTACCCAACCGGGGTGAAGGGTATTGAAATAGCAAAAAGCATTAGTGAAGGATTGGCGCGGGTGTCGCTGGCCATTGAAGTCGATGGCGAACTACGCGATCTATCACGATCAATCGACAAAGATTCATCCATAAAAATATTGACGTGGAATGATGCGGGTGGCAAGTACGCCTTTTGGCATTCATCTGCCCATTTGTTGGCGGAAGCGTTGGAAGAACTTTACCCTGGTGTTAAGTTTGGTATTGGTCCGCCCATTGAAAATGGATTTTACTACGATGTTGATTTAGGGGATAAACCTTTCGGTGAAGATGAACTCGCAGCAGTAGAAAATAAAATAAAAGAGCTTTCGAAAAGAGAGAGTACATTTTCCAGAAGTGATGTTAGCAAAGCGGAAGCACGGGCATACTTCACGAAGAAGGGTGATCCGTATAAACTTGAGCTGATCAACGGATTGGAAGACGGAAGCATTACGTTTTATCAGCAAGGAAATTTTGTTGACTTGTGTAAAGGTCCTCACATTCCACATACTGGATTTATTAAAGCCGTTAAACTTTTGAACGTAGCCGGAGCATACTGGCGTGGCGATGAGAAGAATAAAATGCTAACGCGCATTTATGGTATCACATTTCCAAAGCAAAAAGAGTTGGAAGAATATTTAGTTCTTCAGGAAGAAGCTAAGAAACGCGATCACCGAAAGCTTGGTAAGGAATTAGAATTGTTTGCTTTCTCTGAGAAAGTAGGTATGGGATTACCCTTGTGGCTTCCAAAAGGAACGCTGTTACGTGAGCGGCTTGAGCAGTTTATGCGAAGAGCTCAGGTAAAGGCTGGCTATGATCCTGTAATTACTCCACACATCGGTAGTAAAGCACTTTATGTTACATCGGGTCATTATGAAAAATATGGTAAGGATTCATTCCAGCCGATCAAAACGCCTGATGAAGGAGAGGAGTTCTTATTGAAGCCAATGAACTGTCCACATCACTGTGAGATTTATAAAACAAAGCCGCGCTCTTACCGTGATTTACCAGTTCGTTTGGCTGAGTTTGGTACAGTTTATCGCTACGAACAAAGTGGAGAGCTTCACGGCTTAACACGGGTGCGTGGTTTTACGCAAGATGATGCCCATATCTTCTGCCGCCCCGACCAAGTAAAAGAAGAGTTTGTGAAAGTTATTGACCTGGTGCTGCACGTCTTCAAATCACTTGGGTTTGAAAATTATACAGCTCAGGTTTCGCTGCGTGATCCAAACAATAAGGCCAAGTATATTGGCGAGGATAGTTTATGGGATAAGGCAGAGCGTGAAATACAGGAAGCCGCGGATGAGCGAGGCTTAACAACAGTATCCGTAAAAGGAGAAGCTGCTTTTTATGGTCCCAAACTGGACTTTATGGTGCGTGATGCCCTTGGAAGAAGTTGGCAGTTGGGTACAATTCAGGTTGATTATCAACTGCCCCAGCGCTTTGAATTAGAATATGTAGGGTCTGATAATCAGAAGCATCGCCCTGTGATGATTCACCGGGCTCCGTTTGGTTCGCTTGAGCGTTTTGTGGCTGTATTGATTGAACATTGTGCGGGTAATTTCCCGCTGTGGTTGTCACCAGATCAAATTGCCATACTTCCAATTTCTGAGCGGTTCAATGATTATGGAAAGCTTGTACTTGAAAAGCTTAAAGAGCTGGACATCAGAGGTTTTTTAGATGACCGTGATGAAAAAATTGGTAGAAAAATTCGCGATGCAGAGGTTAAGAAGGTTCCATATATGTTGATTGTAGGAGAGCGTGAGGCAGCTGAAGGCAAGGTATCTGTTCGAGGGCATGGAAAAGGTGATTTGGGTACTCTCTTACTTCAGGAATTTGTAGAGCAATTCAGGGTAGAAGCCGCAACACCATCTTAGCATTACCTAAAAAACTAGTCTGGATTTGAATTTTTGGATAATAAAGCGATATTTGCACCTCTTTTTGTAGAATTTAAACGGTAGAATAGCATCAGTACAACATACAACAGACCCTTTCGTAGGGGACCTCAGCGGCCTGAAGAGCCTTATAAGATTAACGAACGGATAACCGCCCAGCGGGTGAGGTTAGTTGGAGAGAATGTAACAGTAGATGTTTATACTGTTCAGCAGGCAATTAAAATCGCTCAGGATCAAGGGTTAGACCTGGTCGAGATATCGCCCAATGCTGACCCTCCGGTATGTAAGGTTACAGACTACTCGAAGTTTAAGTACGAGCAAAAGAAGAAGCAGAAGGAAATTAAGTCGAAGGCGCTGAAAGTGGTGATTAAAGAAATCCGCTTCGGCCCGAACACCGATGAGCACGATTTCAATTTTAAGTTGAAGCATGCCATCAACTTCTTGCAGGAAGGTGCCAAAGTGAAGGCTACCGTTTTTTTTGCCGGAAGAACGATTGTGTATAAGGAACGTGGTGAGATATTATTGTTGAAGTTTGCGCAGGGGTTAGAGGAGCACGGAAAAGTTGAATTAATGCCTAAACTGGAAGGAAAGCGGATGTCGATGTTCGTCATCCCAAAACCGAAGAAATAATTGTTTTAATAGTTTATAAAATGCCTAAAGTAAAAACCAAATCAGGAGCAAAGAAGCGATTCAAAGTTACCGGTAGCGGTAAAGTGAAGCATAAGCGTGCCTTCAAGAATCACATCTTAACCAAAAAAGAAACCAAGCAAAAAAGAAGATTGGGGAAAAAAGCAATCGTGAAAAGTTCTGACATGAAGAACGTCCGATTCATGATTCCTCACGCTTTATAAAAGTATCATTGCCCTTGTGGGGCATTGTGTAGTTAGGTTTTATGTTTAACCCGGTTTTTGGCCTTAAGAATCTCGAGTAATCGGGAACGCCACCGACCAAAAAATGAAAAATTATGCCACGTTCAGTAAACAGTGTCGCGTCACGCGAAAGAAGAAAACGAATCCTGAAGCTAGCCAAAGGCTTCTTTGGTCGTAAGAAAAATGTTTGGACAGTTGCGAAAAACGCAGTAGAGAAAGGTCTCGTATATGCATACCGGGACAGAAAGCAAAAGAAAAGAGAATTCAGAGCGATCTGGATTCAGCGTATTAACGCAGGTGTTCGCCCACACGGCTTAAGCTACTCATCCTTTATTGGCAAGCTTAAGAAATCAGGCATTGACCTGAACCGCAAAGTGCTGGCCGATTTAGCCATGAACCACCCGGAAGCATTTACCGAAGTGGTGAACAAGGTGAAGTAAGAAAATAGAAAGGGGCTTAGGCCCCTTTTTTGTTTTAAGAAATACGATATCTAAGGTTGACAGCGATTGAATTCGATTTGCAATCCTACCAAAAATTAAGCCTTGGAGTAATTCCAAGTTTTTTAACTTGCTCCTGCAATGACCAAATCAAAAAAGATATTTTTAGGAATGGCAGTTGTATTCTTTGCCTTGCTGTTTTATGCCAGCTATGATATTGCTACCCGCACTACCTTTCCCGGCTCTAAGCCTCAACTAAAAGAGCGTATTGAAGAAACGTATCTGAATCGAGATACTCTTTTGACGGACACCCTAACTGTTGCAAATCCAAAATGACGTATAAATACGGTTTGCGAAGATTAGGGAGTTTTGTAATTTGGTTTTGATTAAAGCCAACTGTAGACTTGAAAATCCCCAGCTTGTCGTGTACTTGCAGGGGATTTTCTATTTATAGACCTTTTAGTCTTCGGTATCTGCAGTTTATCCGCTAAAATCACAGAATAGCGATTCGGATATGGTCGTTATAAAGCCACACATTACTTTTATCTCAGATTAAAGCCAACTATAGACAATGATTATCCCCCGTGGTCAAGGACTTCGGGGGATTTTCTGTTTTAGGGATATTCTATGGCTGCATCCTAAATACTCTTCGCGGCCCAGTGCCGCAATCTCCATTTCTGTGCTCAATATATGGGTGTCGGAACAGGTCCGGCAATTGCATCCTTATTTTTTTAACTTTTTACAAGGATATTTGTTTAAAAGGGAATATAACAGCCTGGCAACTCTTTCTTACTGAGTTCCTTTTTTTATTAGAATGGTCAGTCTTTGGGCTTTTTTTAATATACGATTTGAAATACCTATTATTAACAAAAACTAATAAGCTTTATGAAGATTTATTCGAAATTTTTAGCCACCGTAATGTGTTTTGGTAGTTTTCTTTTTGCTGGGTGCTCTGGTGGAGACGAGCCTACATTTGATTGTAATACTTCCGATCTCGAAATCAACGTTATTGACGTTGATCCGGAGACATGTGCATCTACCGGCTCAATAGAAATTTCGGGCTTTGGCGGTACAGATACCTACTTATTTGCTTTAGATAATGGTGCGTTTCAAGAAAGTGGCTCGTTTCCAACGGTTGTATCCGGCAGCCACATTGCAAAAGTAAAGGATGGAAAAGGCTGCATTGTTCAACAGAACGTTGACCTTACCGCACCCTCATCTACTGCTAATATTACGAATGTAGCACTTCAAACAAGTGGTTGTAAAACAAGCGGAGGGTCAATTACAATCACAGCTGAAGGATCTGGGGCACTTTCATACTCTATTGATAACATTAGTTTTGTAAATACAACAGGCGTATTCAATACCTTGGCTGCGGGAACGTATTCTGTATTTGTAAAGGATGCCGTTCAATGTGTTGATTCACAGAGTTCGGTAAAAATTACTACGGGGGTTTCGTTAACATCCGATATTAAACCCATCATTGATGCAAACTGTGCCACTAGTAGCTGTCATGTAAGCGGAGGGAACGCCCCTTTTAGTTTACAAACAAAAGCACAAATTAGAGCTAATGCTGCCCAAATTAAATCAGCAGCGGTTATTAACAATACAATGCCTGCAAATAACCCAGGCGGTTTGCCACTCGGTGATAAGAACCTTATTTCTTGTTGGGTTGATGATGGCGCGCTAGATAATTAGGAATAGAAGTATATTCGTTTCAAAATAGGAAAGCATGAAAGGGTTCTTATTAATATTAGTCTGGAGTCTAATTGTGTTTGACGGACTAGGTCAACGATATATTGTAGAAAAAAGTACCGTTAACTTTTTTTCAGATGCTACAATAGAAGATATTTCTGCTGAGAATACAAAGGCAAACAGCATAATAAATACGCAAGCTGGGGACATAGCTTTTTCTATAGCCATGCGTGAATTTCAGTTTGAAAAGAAACTCATGCAAGAGCATTTTAACGAAAAATATTTGGAGTCTGAGAAATTCCCAAAGGCAACCTTTTCAGGAAAGATGATTGGCTTTGATCAAGCTTCAAAAGGTATTCAACAAGTTAGGGCAACCGGCAGATTAACCATACATGGAGTAACAGCAAATGTTGATATTCCGGGTGCTATAGAAGTTCAAACTACCAAACTGGTTTTAAAGTCGAGGTTTATTGTTAAACTAGCAGACTATAACATTAAGATACCTCAACTCATGTGGCAGAATATAGCTGAACAAGTAGAGGTAACACTTAATTTCACCTATCAACCTCAATAGCCAATGAAATTTATTTTATTGTTCGTTACCCTTTTCGGGATCAGTCATCTTACGTTAGCGCAAGACGATTTACTTGCTGAAATGGAGCAACAGGAAAAAGTTACAAATGATTTTATTCTTGGAACTTTCCACGGAACTCGAATGATCAATGGCCATACGGTTGAAACAAAGCACCGAAAATCGCTTGAGTTTATTATAACGCATCGCTTTGGCACATTAAATTCTGGGGGTTATAATTTATGGGGTCTTGATAACTCCTCTATTCGACTTGGGCTTGAGTATGGCATTACCGACAGGCTTGGAGTTGGAATGGGAAGAAGTTCGTTCGATAAAACATTCGATTATTATTTAAAATACAAACTCCTTCGGCAGTCTAAGTCGATACCCTTTACGATTACCGCGCTGGGTACAGCTTCTTTTCAGGCTTCCTTGCGTGAGAAATTCCCAACGCTGACAACAAGTGAAAAGATGTCGTATGTAACACAGGTATTGATTGCTCGAAAATTCTCTTCAAAAGTGTCATTTCAGTTAGCCCCAGCATACTTATACCGAAGCACTGTTAATCAGGATACGGCCGTAAATAATTTATTGTCGTTGGGAATGGGCGGCCGAGTTAAAGTTACCCGAAGCATGGCTATTGTAGCTGAATACTATTTGAGACTGAACGAGCATGACGCGACACCTTTCAATGATTCTATAGGACTTGGTATTGAGTTTGAAACAGGGGGTCATGTTTTTCAACTTGTCTTTACCAACTCACTAGGCATGGCGGAACGCAGCTTTATGGCTGAGTCGTTTGGAGATTATTTTGAAGGCGACATCCATTTTGGGTTTAACATCACGCGAACTTTTCAACTATCTGGAAAAAAGTAATCTTTATCTTTATTTTCCGAAGCGTTAGAATTGTTACTCACATCGATAATCATATACCTCGCACTAACTATCCTGGTAGGCTTTTGGGCTTCCAGGAGAGTGAAAACTTCTGGTGATTATATGCTTGCGGGGAGAAGCCTGCCCATTGTACTTAGCTCGGCAGCACTTTTCGCAACTTGGTTTGGTTCCGAAACTGTATTTGGTGCATCCTCTGAGTTTTTAAAAGGCGGGCTTTACGGTGTAATTGAAGATCCCTTTGGTGCTGCACTTTGTTTAATTTTATTTGGTGCATTTTTCGCACGCAAGTTGTATAACATGAATTTGTTAACACTGGGCGATTTTTTTAAAATCCGCTATGGAAAGCGCACGGAGTTGGTCGCCAGTGTTTGCTTAGCGCCCCCGTACATCGGGTACATTGCTGCCCAACTTGTTGCGATGGGTCTTATCTTGAATGTTGTAACGGGAATGGAATTGTGGATGGGCGTTGTAATTAGCTCTGTAGTAGTTACACTGTACACCTATACGGGTGGCATGTGGGCAATTTCAATTACAGATTTTATTCAAAGTATTATCATTATTGTTGGCCTGTTGGTATTAGCGATCATACTAGCGGGCAAGGCAGGCGGATTTTTTACGGTAATGTCGGAAGTGCCAAAAGAGACCTTCCGTTTCTTCCCGTCTGCTGATGCAAAAGAAGTTACCGCGTATGTGGCTGCCTGGTCTGTTCTAGGTTTTGGCTCTATACCTTCACAGGATGTTTTCCAACGTACGATGTCATCGGGTTCGGCTAAAACCGCTGTATGGTCTTGTTACATTGCTGCTTTTCTTTACTTGACAATAGCAATGCTACCATTGTTCATTAGCTTATGCACAAAGCATTTGTATCCAGAGCAAGTATCGGGCGATACACAACTAACACTGCCAAATATGGTGTTAGCACACACAACTATGCCCATACAAATATTGTTCTTTGGTTCGTTACTGTCGGCTATTATGAGCACCACAAGTTCAGCTATCCTGGCACCGGCTGCTATTTTTTCCGAAAATTTTGTGAAGCCACTTTCTGGAAATAGATTATCGGATAAGCAGTTTCTTCTACTTACTAAAATTTCAGTTTTATTATTTAGCGCAATTGGTACCACCATGGCTTGTATGCGTTCTAATATCTATGAATTAGTAGGGGAGTCTTCAATCCTTAGCCTGGTGTCGCTATTTATACCGCTTACATTTGGTATTTACTGGAGAAGAGCTAACAGCACAGGTGCGTTGATTTCAATGATGGCTGGAATCAGCAGTTGGCTTTACTTCGAAAAGTATCCGTTACAAATACCCAGTCTTGTTCCTGCTGTGGTAATAAGTTTTGCAGGTATGATTATTGGAAGCCTGATTTTTAGAAAAAAATAAAGAATGTACAGTTGAATACTTGAATTAGGCTACCCGTACTAGTAAGTTGGCATTGACTTATCAATTTCGTTTGCCCACGCGAGAATTCCACCCTTTAAATTGTAAAGATTTTCAAGTTTGTGATTTTTCTCAAGCCACTGAACCGCCTGACTGCTTCTGCCACCACTGCGGCAGTGCATGATTACTTTTTTGGCTTTACTAATTTTATCCACATTGTGTGGAATTTCTGCTAGCGGTATCAGTTCACCTTGAAGATTACAAATATCGAACTCGTGTAACTCCCGCACGTCTATCAATTGAAAATCGACCTGTGATTGTTTAAGTTGGTGTAACTCCTGAACAGTAATTTCTTTCATTCTCAAAGATTTGCTTTTCTTTTCGTTATTACCACAGAAATCTTCATAATCGATAAGTTTTTTTATGCTATCGCGGGAATGGGTATTGCGAATTTGGACTTTTGTAAAGTCAAGCGTCATGCTATCAATGATTAAAAGACTGTTCGATAGGTGTTCACCTTTTCCGGTCAAGATTTTTATAGCTTCATTCGCCTGCATACATCCAATTATGCCTGGAAGAACGCCCAACACACCTGCGCTCTCACAATCAGGTACAGCACCGGGTACTGGGGGAGATGGAAATATGTCTCGGTAATTAGTACTAAATTGATTGTTCTTAAAAACATTAAATGCCGCGACTTGACCTTCATGTTCCAAAACGGAACCATAAACCAGTGGTTTATTTAACAGAACACTTGCATCGTTTAATAAATACCGTGTAGGAAAATTATCAGACCCATCAATAACTAAATCATAATTTCTCAATAGTTCGAGGGCGTTTTCGGAAGTAATCCGGTTTGTAAAAGCGCTGATGGCAATGTGTGGGTTTAACAGCAATAGTCGCTGTCTGGCGGCCTCAGCCTTATTTTTACCAATATCATGTATTGTGAATAAAACTTGTCTTTGCAGATTGGATTCCTGCACAACGTCAAAATCAATAATGCCTATAGTGCCCACACCTGCTGCCACTAAGTACAACAGAACCGGGCATCCAAGCCCTCCGGCACCTACCACCAGCACGCAAGAGTTCTTCAACTTTAATTGCCCTTCATAACCAAATTCTTTTAGAATCAAGTGTCGGTTGTATCGGGTTAATTCTTCCGGGTTAAGGTTGCTCACATCGGTTAATTATTATTAAAATTACTCTAATAATAATTTTAACCATAAACATTGTATGCGTTAAAATTTTTTCGAGATAAACCAATGGTAAAGGGTTGAAGTAGGGCACTGATAGCGCCTGATTATCTATTGAAGATTGAGACCAGTGCAACAAAAGCTGATTGAATGGATATTGCTAATTGCGGTGACGATAATTAATGGCTTAAAAATTGTATTTGGATTGCAAACCCCAAATCAATGAAATCCATGATTCTAGTTCTGCTAGCAGCTTGCTTTACTAATGGACTTTCTGCACAAGTCAGTGAGATTAAAAGCGCTTCTTCAAACAATTCATCCAAATCTGCTAGTAATAATTTGGGAGATATTGATTATGACTCTGATTATACCGAACATGGTGATGGTATAGGAGGGTTTATGTTTGAGTTCCTGTTTGGAGGTATATCGTGGTGGCAATCTTTTAAATTACGTTCCGATAGAGCGCGATATCCATCCATGGTCTCAATTGATGCTATGATTCAAATGGCTGCAAAGCCTGCCAGCTATTATTTAGTTTGGCCTCGCATCTGTGGAAACGTGGGATTGTTTGGAACTGATTTTCGAATGAATTATTTGATTGAAGAAGGTATTGATGGTTACAGACACATCCGCACCAATGATTGGAAAATGCTTCAGCTAAATTTAGTGACCAGTAAGTTTTTTACATTTAGGTTAGGAACTGGTTACATGCAAGAAGCTTTTAATGCCCATAAGGCTTTCAGCGAATCAACCGCAATGGTGCTGGTTCATGCGCCAGATCAAACGAAAGTATTAGGCTTCGAATTCAGAACATCAAAGGATTGGAGTACAGACGCAAACCCGAGAAGAGAATTCAGTATTCAATACCAAAACCAATTATTTGTAACAGGTAAGATGCATGGGTATGCTTCGTTGGGTTGGGTATATCAACGATACTATAACTCAATTAATGTTTGGGGAATTCAGGGTGGGCTGGTTTTTAGATTTTTTTAAAATCTAGTTAGCGCGAGTTTAGAAACCTTTTCTCCAATAGATAAAGATGAGGTGGCAGCAGGTGAAGGAGCATTGCAAACATTTATAACTTGGTTTTCTTCCAGTATCATAAAATCATCAACAAGTCCGCCCGTACGATCACATGCTTGTGCACGTACTCCCGCTCCGCCATTTTCTAAATCGTTTTCTTGAATTTCCGGTAAAAGTTTCTGCAGTGCTTTTGTAAACGCTGTTTTTGAGAATGATCGATACATTTCACCTATGCCGGTTTTCCAATATTTGAATGCTACTTTTTGAAACCCAGGCCAGGCAAGTGATTCGGCAAGTTCAACAAGGTTAATATCTGTTTTTTTGTAGCCTTCACGCTGAAATGCCAAGACTGCATTTGGACCAGCCTCTACACCACCCTTCATCATGCGGGTAAAGTGAACACCCAGAAAAGGAAAATTTGGATCAGGCACTGGGTAGATTAGATTTTTTACGAGATATTCTTTTTCCTTTTTAAGTTTAAAGTACTCACCTCGAAATGGAATAATTTTAACATCAACCTTTGTTGATGTAAGCCTGGCTATTTTGTCGGAATACAATCCAGCGCAATTGATAACAAGTTTGGTCGTATACGTTTTATTTTGAGTCGATACGCTCGCGTAATCAGAACGTAATTGGATACCCACAACCTTTTCGCCTAAAACTATCTCACCGCCAAAGCGCTTAATTTGACCAGCATATTTCTCTGCTACTTTTTTATAATCCACTATTCCTGTTTGTGGAACTGCAATACCTGCAATGCCCGCCACGTGAGGTTCGTATTCGTGCAACTCTTCACCGGTAAGCATCTTTAAATTAGTAAGCCCATTTTGCTCTCCACGGGTAAAGAGGTTTTGAAGTAAGGGTAGTTCCTTTTCTTCGGTAGCAACAATTATTTTCCCACAGAGATCAACAGGCACCTCATTTTTGCGACAAAAATCGATTAGTAGATCATAGCCATGAATACAGTTACTAGCTTTAAGGCTACCCGGCTTATAATAAATTCCTGAATGTATTACGCCACTGTTATTGCCGGTTTGATGACAGGCTATTTCCAACTCTTTTTCAAGGAGGGTTACTTTAATATTTCTGTTTTGCTCTTTAAGCTGAAGGGCTGTAGCAAGGCCAACAATGCCACCACCAATAACGATTACATCCTGATGCACAATGAATAATTTTCAGCGAAACTAAATGAAAAAATGGTAATCATGCTTTTATAGGCCTGATTCTTACATTAAGAGATGGTTCAACAATTACAAAATGATTTTTAGGCACCATAGTCCAGTGTGCATCGTCTGTTAGTTTTTCTGAGACAACCAGTACAGCCTGGTCATCGTCTTGAGGAGCTACCATATTCGATATGCCATCTTCAACAACATATCGTCCACCTTCCGAGTGATACAACGTAAGTGGATCTTCGGCCGGGTTGGTAACGTAACGCGTGGCAACCAGAAAGTCTCCATTCGACACAACCATATTTAGGTACGCCTCTTCTTTAATATCGTGCTTTACCATCAGTGCCTTTAATGTATTGAAGGTGTATTCAAACGCTTCAATCACCGAATCGATTGTGATGGTTTTGTGTTCCGTTAAAACTCTACTAACTAAAAGCGCAAAAATGTGTTCAGAGTCAGTTTGACCTTTGATCCAATTGTATAACTCGTCCGTCAGATTAGCGCGTAGGTCACGCTTCATTTTTGAAAATTGTTCAACACCACCATTGTGAGCCATCAAAAGTGATTTATATTGAAATGGATGGCAGTTTGATTCTGAAACTTCTCCCACACTCGCAGCTCTTACGTGGGCAATTAAGCACTCAGTTTTTATTTTAGGCGCAAGGTTTCGCAAATTCCGGTTACTCCAGGCAGGGTTTAGCGAAACGAATGTAGCAGGTTCAATATTCAGCTCTTGCGCATACCAACCAATACCAAACCCATCACCATTCAAGGGTTCTTCTATCTCTTTTGCGTTTACACTTTGATTGATTAGTGAATTTTTAGGTTTATACAACAACTCATCAATAGCGATAAGTGTACCTTTATAAGCTAACAGTCTGCACATATAGATAAAGTGTTTTTTAGAAAGATAGTAATTTTTACAACCATGTTTTTGCAAATTGAGACCTTATGCCAAAGCTGCTTGTCGTTTTTAGCGGATAAAGTAAAAGCAGCAATGAAGGCTATGTATCCTTAAAAAACTGTAGATTTCTACTGATTTATGAGTGGTTTATAACCCTATTTTTGCTTGTTAGGCTATCACGATGTATAATTACCAATTGATGAAAAAAGCGCTATTTTTAGTTATCTTTTCGTTGGTCAGCTTCTTGGCCAGCAGCCAAAATTACGACCAGTATACAATATATATTTACAGCTTTACACGGTATATTCAATGGCCCGAAAGTCATAACCAGGGCGACTTTGAAATATTAGTTTTGGGCGACTCGCCCTTGATAGAAAAATTGAAGGCCATGGCTAATCACAAAAAGATTGGCGATCGTGCCATCACAGTAACCAGAATTAGTGAGATTTCTCAAATCAAAAAGTGCAATATGTTGTTTTTGCCGACCGATAAATCTGCGATGCTTAATGATGTGCTTCGTAAAACCGATGCACTGGCCATGTTGATTATTACAGAGCAAGCTGGACTGGGTTCTCAGGGCAGTTGTATAAATTTTACAACCAAAGATGGTAAATTGGCTTTTGAGTTAAATAAAATAGCGATTGCCAAACAAAATTTAAAGGCCTCTATCGAACTAACGAGATTGGCAATTATGATTTAATTTATGGAAAAGAAAAAATTGAAATTTAGCATCCGGTTTACTATTGGTAATAAGATCCTGGCGGGGTTTCTTTCACTCATCATTCTGTTTATTGTAAATGCCTCCATTATCTTCTTTACTGGAAATAATATTGATAAGGTAGTAGAACAATCCTCTCAAAACATCAGACCCTCTAAAGATGCTATTAATGAGTTAATTCTAATGGTTACTCGATCAAAAATGTTGATCACAAACTGGGTTTATTTACCCAGTAATACAGATGATAAGCAGGCTTTGCGCGATCTTCATAATTTTGATTATCCTGCTTTGAAGGAAAGGGTTGCTCAGCTAATGCCTCAATGGGAAAGTGACAGTCAGCGTATGTTAATGGATACAGTGTTCTTAAAATTTGAGACCATGATGGAGGCTCAGAGAATGATCATGTCACAACTTGTTACTTTCGAGAATTACGAGGATGCCATTACCAAATTGTTGGCTGAAGATGCTATTGATAGCCAAATAATACCTCAAACGTCTACTGTTACCAAGCTTTTGGATAAAGTTGCTGGTCTACAGGCAGCGGTTACGGCTGAGTCTGACGGTCAATTGACAACCTCTACTAAGAATTTACGAAACATTACTCTTATTCTTTCTGCCATAACAGTAGTACTGGGACTTGTTAGCGCATTTTTAATGATTCGTTCAATAACAGTGCCGGTAAATTATCTAAAAAGTATTGTCGTTAAGCTTGGCAAAGGCGAATTGGTTGAAGACAAAAACACTAAGTTTAATAACGATGAGATTGGCGAGATGGCGAAGGCAATGGATAACCTGGTTAATGGGTTAAAAGCTACCACGCTTTTCGCTGAAAATATTGGTAAGGGAAGTTATTCCTCTGATTTTAATCCCCTTAGTGAGCATGATGTGCTGGGCAATGCACTTATTAATATGCGCGATAATCTTTCACGGGTTGCCGATGAAGACAAGAAGCGAAATTGGGCAACCGAAGGGCTTGCCAAGTTTGGTGAAGTATTGCGCACTAACACAAACGACTTGAATAGGTTAACAGATGAGATTGTACTTAATCTTGTTAAATATCTTAAAGGAAATCAGGGTGCAATATATATTGTAGATGATGAGCAAAGTGGTGAAGAGGCAACCATGTCGATGAAGGCGTGTTATGCCTGGGATAAAAAGAAATTCTTGAATCATAAAATACATAAAGGTGAAGGCCTTGCGGGACAAGCCTGGCAGGAGGGTGATATGATTTATCTCACTGAAGTACCTCAAAACTATATTCGGATTACATCTGGCTTGGGTGATGCTAATCCGACAAGTGTTTTGATTGTACCGTTAAAATTAAATGAACAAATTTTTGGTGTAGTTGAGATAGCCTCGTTTGGCCAATTCATGGACTTTGAAATGGAATTTGTTCAACGAATAGCCGAGAGTATCGCGTCAACTATTTCTTCTGTAAAAGTTAATGCAAGAACGCAGCGTTTACTGGAAGAGTCACAGGAGATGACAGAGCAAATGAGGGCGCAGGAAGAAGAGATGAGACAGAATATGGAAGAGTTACAAGCCACGCAGGAAGAGATGACGCGCGGTCAGTCGGAGTCAGAGGGTACTATGCGCGTAATTAATGACGCTTTGATTGTAATGGAGTTTGATGCTGACGGAAATGTTATAAAAGCCAATCAGAATTTCCTTCAACTCATGGGCTATAAGCAAGAAGAAATAGTAGGCGAAAATCATAGAATATTTGTTACTAAAGATGAGCGTGGTTCTGAAGGCTACAGAAATTTCTGGAGAGACTTAGGAAGCGGAAGAACAAACAGGGGAGAGTTCAAGCGAATTACCAAACGTGGTGAAGAAATATGGCTTAAGGCAACGTATTCTCCAATTAAGGATAAGTCTGGCAATGTTGTGCGTGTAATGAAAGTTGCTAGTGATATAACAGCATTAAAGAAGGCTTAAGCCGAAGTTTCTATATGCAAAAAAGCCCTGCGTCCCAGGGCTTTTTTGTTTTACCTAAACCTAAACCTATGAGGAGATTTACTCACTCAGTCGTTTTAACGCCAATTTATTTAATCAGGTTACATAATGGTTAAAAATGAACAGAAATTTCTTTAAACGGCTTTTTTAACCTTTAAGCTTAGCCTTAAATACCTTCTTAAATTTATCCAGCTTGGGCTGGATAACATATGAGCAATAGGGCTCATTACCATTTAAGTTGTAGTAGTTTTGATGGTAACCTTCAGCAGGATAGTATTCCGAGATTGGACTAATTTCCGTGATAACAGGGCTTTCAAAAGCACCTGATTCATTCAGTTTTGACTTGTACGAATTGGCCAATTTTTTCTGCTCATCGTTGTGATAAAATACAACGGATCTGTATTGTGTTCCAACATCAGCGCCTTGTCGATTTAGTGTAGTAGGGTCGTGTGTTTGCCAGAATACCTCTAGTAAATCCACAAACGAGATTTGATTAGGGTCATAGGTTAGTTGGATTACTTCCGCATGGCCTGTTAGGCCGGAGCAAACCTCTTTGTAGGTTGGTTTTTTAACTTTTCCGCCAGCATACCCAGACACTACCTTCGAAACCCCCTTTAGTTGTTGAAAAATTGCTTCGGTGCACCAAAAGCATCCGTTTCCAAACGTTGCTACTGCAAGTCCGGTTTTATCACTTAACTCGTTATCCATAATTGTTGTTATATTCTCCGAATCCTTTTGTTGCCCACACGATGCACCGGCAACTAGTAATATGAGAAGTGAAAGAACTCTTGTTTTCATCGCTAGTATTTCAACTATTAACTGTAAAATGGCAGTAAAGTTTTTTATACGTGCATAATTTTGGTCGGGTAGGCGACCGATTAGTAGTTTTTATAAAACTGCTGAAGGCCTGAAGTCAGCTGATTATAGATTGGCTTGGTAAACTCCAAGAACAGATCCTGAGCCGCAGGAGGCTGCTGCTCTCTACGTTTACAAAGGGCTAGTTGTTGCTCTGTTAAGGCGCGCTCATCTCCATTAAATCGTCCCCAGGTAGTGACCCAGGAGTATTCTCCTGTAAATTTTTTATGTGAGAGAACACCATCTGTTTTAGCATCAACGATAATCATACTAAGCATACCGCGCGAAACAATCTCCTTCCGTATTGTCGTTACCTTGGCTGAGACAGTATTGTAAACAGGAACTATCTTCCCATTAAGTTTGGCTTCACCAACTTTTACACTATCTCTTTTTACAGTTTCCTCCTTTTCATTTATAGTTGTGTTGCCAACTGAAAAGTCATCGAATTGGATACGTAACAATTGGTCTGTTTTAGTAAGGTTTACATTTTTGGCTTCCTCGGGAGTATAAAATTTAATAAAGCCACGGTCGGGATAGCTTTGATGCAGGTATTCCTCTACTTTGTCATTGAAAAAATTTCCACTTAAACTATATCGGGAGGGTACAGCTACTTGCTCGAAAACAACCTTTAGGGTAGCCTCAAACTTTGATTTTCCCAGGTATTCAATAACATCTTTGTACCCTGCTACAAACGATTGTGCATCAGCGAAATTATAATATGCACGTTTTGCGTCATCGCGTGTACCGCTCATCAGCGATTCAATTCCAGCATTGTAACTCTCTTCAGCTGCTTTATCTTTCAAGGGACCTATTTCGCTGTAGAAATTTTTCGGGTCAGGAATTACCTTCAATGCACCGGGAGACTGATGAATGGCTTCATACATCTGATTAATTTTGGTATATGATGCAATCGCATTTCTCCACTTCGATGGCGCATTGGAAGCTATTTGATTATTGGCATCAGTTTGCAACCATTCAACGGCCAATGGATAACTGTTTTTTAGTGCTTCTTTTGACTTCGAGTGGTCTGGCTTTTGCCGTAATCGGGCAACAGATTGCAAAACTGCTTCAAAATAATCACCCCGCTCATAGGCCTTTTTTCCTGATGAACAGCTTGCTAAAATAATGATGACAATAAGAATAAGTAATCGGTTAACATTCATAGCTGGATATTTTCAAATCAGTAAACAAAATGAATGCCCGAATTTAATCACTTCGGTGGAAAGAAATAAATAAGGATTTCATCAATAGTGTCACGCCAATTTCCCCAGGAATGACCTTGGTTAGTTTCGGAGTATTGATATGTACAGGTATTTTTTTCAAGGATAGCCTTCATTTTTCGGGCACCATCTTGTGCGTCATTTATTACCCCTGTTGTAAGATAGACCTTAACAGGAGGGTTTTCGGCATTATCGCAAACCTTATAGATTTCTGGCTTAAACCAAAAGGCAGGAGATTGAATTCCGGTCATTCCAAAAACACCCGGTTTCGTAAAGGCAAAATATGCGGCTGTAAGCCCACCCATAGAAGTACCTATAACCGCTCGCTGTTTAGGATCATTTGCAACGGAATATTTTACTTCGATTGTTTTCAGAAACTCATCCTCAAAGAATTTTAAGTATTTTGAATTCATTGCCAACTCTTGCATCCTTCTATTATTCGACCTGTTAACGGGTTCGCGGTGGTCTATAAATACTGCTACAACGGGTTGAATTTTTTTCAGATATATAAGATTGTCAAGAATGGTCTGCATATTACCTAAGCGCTCATGAAGGTATTCGTACCCATCGGTAACGTAAATAATAGGGTACTTTAGGTCTGGGTTGTATCCAACAGGTAAATACACATTGTACATTACCTGATACCCCAAGATTGAACTGTTAAAGAGAATATCTTTTTCTAATTTTCCTGCGGTTGCTCCATCCAAAAGAATAGAGTTTGGATCGGGCATCCAATTTGGCATGTGCAATTCAGAATTAGGGCTGCCACCACCAACACCAGACCATTGATGTGTTGGATTTGAGGGGTCAATAATCCAATCGGTGCCATTCAAAATAATTTTATAGTCAAGCCTTGCATCTTTTGGGAAGGAAGTTTTGAGTAGCCATACATTTGTGTTCACTATTTTTTTTCCAGCATTATTGAATTTCTTATCGTAACCCCATCCATTGAAATCACCCATCCATGAAACAGATGTAGCATCGCCTTTATATAGGAATGCCACAGAATCCTCCTGCGTTAGTGGGATCGAGTTGGTCTTTACAAGTGACTGCCAAAGGTTGTCTGTTTGATTTGTTCGTTCGACTGCATCCTCAATAGTTGAGAGAAGGGATATTTTAGCAAGTATGCTATGATAGTTATTATAATCTTGAGCTGACAATGCCTGAGCAAACACCAGTATCGCTATACAAGAAAATATTCGCATAATTAGTTTTTCTCCATCATAATTTCATCGTTGTCGTCTACACGTAAACAAAGTAGTCCTGCGATGAACATAGAGACACCTCCGGATGCTAAGATGAAAATAGATTGCCCATTAAACAAATGCGTTAGCTTGAAACCAAGGATTGTACCGGCAATAATCTGAGGAATGACAGGGAAAAACGAAAAATTGGCAAAAAAATATACTGATAGTTTCCTGGATCGTAGTCCTCTAAATTAATTTCGTTTCTTCCTTCCACCATTAAAACGGGTGAAGCATTTCCTTTTATCAACTCTTGATAATTGTATTTAATTTCCCTTTCTGGCTGGTAGCCAAAAGAAACAGCGTTGATAGGCTTCCGCATATACGCAGGTAATTCAGCGTGTTACCAACGAATATCCAATTGATTTTGATCATAGTCTATGGTTATGTAATTCAATGATGAAATCTTTGGGCCTTCGGGCATTGAGTTTACCGGATCATAGTTTGCAATTTGTTGTACCAATCTGTAATCTATCTGCTGTATGGAAACGCCCAAGCCATTAACGGAAGCACCCTCAAGGTTAAACATCCCGTGAAAGAATATGCTAATGTTTGTAAAGGGTGTTTTATAATCACCTTCTTTCTTATTTATACTAAATTGGTTTTCGATAGCGTTGTATTCTAATAATCGAGTTGAAAAAATACCTGCCTCGTAGTCAAAACTTGTTCCATCGTCTTCATACAACAAAAAACTGGAGTTGGTATCTCCTTTGTAAAGATGAATTTCAAGTTTGTCACCATGGTCAGTTGTAGTAGCGCCAGAATTTTCACGCATCGGAATGATGGACGACCCCCGAACATATAACGGCAGCCGATCTATCGGACACTCAGCTATAATTTCTGTATTACCATTGATTTGGTGGTCGGTAAAGAAATCGTACCAATTGCCTTCGGGCAGGTAAACTTTTGTTAGATCCTTGTTACTCTCAACAGGGGCAACCAATATAGATGGACCAAAGAGATATTGATTGTGGTATCGATGATCATAGATTAAATCATCGAATGTAAAATCAATTGCCAGGCTTCGATTGATGGGCATTCCGGTTGTAGATGCTTCATGGAATAAGGAGTACAAATAAGGCAAAAGTCTGTACCGTAGTTTAATGTAGTTACGCGAAATCTCCTCTACCTTTTCGCCATACGCCCAAGGCTCTGAATCCCGACTATTAATCATGGAGTGGCCACGAAAGAAGGGAGAAAATGCACCAATGGAAATCCATCTGGCAAATAGTTTTTCATCTGCATTACCTACAAAACCGCCTACATCATATCCTGTAAAGGCCAAACCGGAGAGCCCCATATTATTTACCAGTCGTACACCCGCCAACATGTGGTCATCATAGGCTACGTTATCGCCTGTCCATACGGCCGCATACCGCTGAACGCCAGCATAGCCTGACCTTGTTAAATTGAACGGTCTTTTATTCTTCAGCAATTTTTTGGTACCCTCATATGTACTTCGCGACATCAGCATGCCGTAAACGTTGCGAGCTTCGCGCGTGGTAGCCTTTTGGCCATCCATATCGAACTCAATTAAATCAGGAAGCATGTTTCCCCAGGTGGCAATTTCATTCATGTCATTCCAAAAACCTTCTACACCAAAATCAACATATTCGTTGAAATGATTTGCCCACCAGTCTCTTGTTTTAGGATTTGTAAAGTCTGGAAAATGGCACCAGCCAGGCCATACCTGCCCAGCATAATTTGTTTGATCGGGGTATTTAACAAAAACATCTTCGCGTTTTCCCGATTCAAAAGGCTGGTAGCCTTCTTCAATTTTAATCCCCGGGTCGCACATAATAACAACGTGAAAACCCAGCTTTTTTAGGGTAGTAATCATCGCCTTGGGGTTCGGAAAATTTTTCTTATCCCAGGTAAAAATTTTGTAGGCATCCATGTAGTGAATGTCCAGCACAATGGCATCGCCCGGAAAATCACGTGATCGAAAATTTTCGGCAATGTTTATAACCTCTCTATCGGGGTAGTAACTATATCTGCATTGCTGATAGCCGATACTCCAAAGTGGTGGCATGGGCATTCTTCCTGTTAGGTACGTATATGATTTTATTATTTCGGCCACCGTGTTACCAGCAATAAAATAGTAATTCATATCACCGGTATCGGCACCGAAACTAACAAACCTATTGTTAGAGGCTCCGAAGTTAAACTGGGTTCGAGCGCTGTTATCGAAGTAAATACCATAGACCTGCTGCTGATGCAATCCAATATAAAAGGGAATTGAAGAGTAAAGCGGATCGGCATCGGGGCTGTAGGCGAAGTTATCGGTATTCCAATTTATGTAACCGCGGCCCTTTTTATCAAGTGGCCCATTTTTTTCACCTAAACCAACAAAACGCTCACCGTCTTGAAGCTTTTTATAGGTGGTTACTTGTTCACCATTCCATCGGGTAGCAAATTGGGGATCGTCTTCATTCAAAACCATGCTCGATGAATTTTTGAAAGCAATGTGAAATGGTTCTTTTGTAATTATGACCTGCAACGAATTTGTTCTTAGTGTAATGGCGTTCGTAGTGTCCTCAATTTCGAATGCGATTTTACCGGGAGGAGTAATCACGGCATACGAAAAATCGTTGAAAGAACTTTCCTTCGTTATGTGTATGCGAGCAATGCTATTAGAGTAGAGGTCGATTTTGAAGTTGCTGTTGTGAGTTTTTCCCGTAATTCCTGTGGGTGATTTTTCCCAAACGGTGAGATTCCCAAGTGACTGACTAAGCTTTGTTGTAGCGAATGACATGAGCAAAATGTAAACTTAATTTTACGATAAAGTAATGGTAATTAAGCGTACTTATCACGTTGTTTTGAACAATAAGATTCAGCAAACGATTGCGCTGGCTACTTCTTTAAAGAAGACGCTCGAATAATCAGCCTTGTTTTTAAAATTTTTGTTTCTGGAGCAATCTCAACGTCATCTTTTCCTTTCATTTCAATATGGCGGATTAAAAGCCGGGCAGCTTCTTGGCCCATTTCAAATCCGGGTTGGTCAACAGAAGTTAAGGGAGGTTCCATCATGACACTAAAAAACCAATTACTAAACCCAACCACAGCAACATCTTTCGGAATTTTTAGGCCTTTCTCTTTTATTGCTTGCATCGATCCCATTGCGGCCAAATCATTGCTGGCGAATATGGCATCAGGAGGGTTTTTAAGTCTCAATAATTTCTCGGTTGCTATTTTCCCTTCCTCAATAGATCCAAGCGGGCAGGGCACAACTAATTCCTTACTAACAACCATATTATTTTTCTTCATAGCTTCATAGTATCCTTCTAATCGCTGCGTGCTAATTGCAAGGTTTGGAGGACCTTCAAGATGCGCAATTCGTTTACAGCCCTGTTCAATTAGATGAAGCGTGGCTTCCCGGGCACCATCAAAATCATCAACGAGCACTTTACTTAATTGCGGATTATCGTAAACACGATCAAAGAAAACTATGGGTACGCCTTTCGATAATATTGATTCGATGTGATCGAACGAGGTAGTTTCACGGGATATTGACATTAACATACCATCTACACGGCTATTAAAAAGTGCCTTCAGGTCTGTTTTCTCACGTTCTATTGATTCATTCGATTGTGTTAGGATTACATTATAGCCTGCACTATAGGCTACATCTTCAATTCCACTGATGACCGTTGAGAAAAAGAAATGGACGATCTCTGGAATAATAACCCCTAATGTGTTGGTTTTGCTCTGGCGTAAATTCAAGGCAACAATATTCGGCTGGTAGTTCAGCTTGTCAGCAAGTTCATTCACTGCTTTTTTTGTTTCCGGGCTAATATCCGGGTGGTCTTTAAGGGCTCTCGAAACTGTAGAAGGGGAGATGCCGAGTTCGCGGGCAATGTCTTTTATTGTTACCTGAATGTATTTCATAACATAAATCAAACAAAATATTCTGCAACTTGTTGCACAACCGTTTGAATTGAGCTTAATGAAGCTTTCTTTCTACATCTTATGGGCTTTTGCAACAAAAAAAAGGATGCCTGGAGGGCACCCTTAATGATTGTAGAAACTATTACTAATACTCTGGGTTCTGCTCTAAGTTTGGATTCGCGAGCACCATTGTGCTGAGCAAGGCAATATGAAAGAGTATTAATACTTTTGCGGTGACTTCAACTAAATAGCCTGATAGTACACGGGCTATTTTTCGGAAGGCGACAAATTATTACTCGCAGCAGAAAATTATGATTCAAAGAAATTAACAACTAACTAGTATGTATTCACGCGTATTTCTATTATTAATTATAATGCTCTTTACAGCATGTGGTACCGATAAGAAGGGGAACTCAAAATTAGCAGAAGAGGGAAAAGAACTGGTTGATAGCAACGATTGCAAAACTTGTCATCACACTTCCAATAAAATTATGGGTCCGACATATTCCGACATTGGAAAAAAATACCAGGCTACAAATGAAAATGTCGCCATGTTAGCCGAGCGCATAATAAAAGGTGGCAGTGGCAATTGGGGTGAGATTCCCATGAATGCTCATACTGACCTTTCTCAAGAGTCTGCAAAGAAAATGGCTCAATATGTTTTGTCTCTTTCGAATGTTGATTAGTTCGGTTTTTAAAATTCAAGAATAGAAAAATCCGATAGACTCAGCACAAATAAATTTTGTTCAATATACTTTTTTTTGAAATTGACTGATGAAAATAAATGTAAGGGGGAAGTACAGAGTAATAATTGAAAACGTTCAACCGCAGGTAGATGGCGGTCGTTATGCTGCCAAGCGAACAGTAGGTGAGCGGGTAGAAGTACGGGCTGATATTTTTGGTGACGGACATGACCATATTCGGGCTCAGGTACTTTATAAAAAAATTACTGAAACTGAATGGCAATCTATTGAGCTGAAGAATATTGGAAATGATTCATGGAAAGCGTCTTTCATGGTACTTGAAAAAGTTCCCTATACATTTACCATCCAGGCATGGGTCGATCATTTCGATACGTGGTTTGATGGCATTAAGAAGAAGACGAATGCTAAAGTTGATGTTAAACTTGAGTTGTTAGAAGGGGCACAGTTTCTCAGAAAACTTGCGGTAGGAAAGAATAAGGAATTGATAAAGCTTGCGGAGAAATTAGAGAACACAGCCAGCTATATTGAAAATGTAAAGCTGATTTCAAGCGAAGCTTTCGCGGCAGTTGTGCAGCAAAATCCGCTGCGCGAATTTGAAACTCGGTATTCTACTGAACTGCTAGTAAATGTTGAGCTTCCGAAAGCACTCTTTAGTACATGGTACGAGTTGTTTCCACGCTCGGCATCGCTCGATGGAAAGCATGGAACTTTTAGCGATGTTATCAAGCTGCTCCCCAGAATTTCTGCTATGGGTTTTGACGTACTTTACCTTCCGCCAATTCACCCCATTGGAAATGTGAATCGAAAGGGGAGAAATAATGCGGTGCGGGCACAAGTCGGAGAAGTGGGATCTCCCTGGGCAATTGGTAGTGATGCCGGAGGTCATAAAGATATTCATGTTGAGCTGGGGACATTCGATGATTATGCAAAATTGATTGCGGAAGCAAAGAAGGTAAGTATCGATATAGCACTCGATCTTGCCTATCAGTGCGCACCAGATCATCCTTATGTAAAAAAGCATCCCGAATGGTTTAAGCAGCGCCCGGATGGCACCATACAATTCGCTGAAAACCCTCCAAAAAAGTATCAGGATATTTATCCATTCAATTTTGATTGTGATGATTGGCAGGCACTTTGGAATGAGCTGTTATCGGTAGTGTTATTCTGGATTGACCGCGGTATTACTATTTTTCGCGTTGATAATCCGCACACAAAGCCAATTCCGTTTTGGGAGTGGATCATTTCGGAAACGCACAAACGTCATCCTGACATAATTTTTTTATCAGAAGCTTTTACAAGACCAAAAATTATGGATTCGTTGGCGAAGGCCGGCTTTACACAATCGTATACGTATTTTGCCTGGCGGGTAAGCAAGTCGGAGTTGATCGCTTATATGAACGAATTAGTACACGGTCCCTCTCGAAATTATTTTAGGCCGAATTTTTGGCCAACTACACCCGATATTTTACCATATCATCTACAGAATCAAACCGAAAATATTTTTATTATACGACTTGCACTGGCTGCTACCCTTACAGCAAGCTATGGTATTTATGGCCCCGCGTACGAGTTCTTACACAACACGCCAATAGATGGCAAGGAGGAGTTTATGGATTCTGAGAAGTATGAAGTTAAAAGATACGACTGGAAGCGAACGAATCGAATGACCGATATAATATCAATCATTAATGCGGCACGCAAAAATCACAAAGCACTTCAGTCAACATGGAACATTCATTTTTGTGAGATCGAAAATCCAAACCTTATAGCGTACCTGAAGGCAACGGATGACCTATCTGATATCATTCTTATCGTGGTTAATCTGGATACTTCAAGTACACACTCCGGATACATCCAATTGCCAAAAACTATATTGAAACTTGATGATAAAATTAATGTAAAGCTTCATGACCAGATGACAGACGAGAATTTCACCTGGACACAAGAGTGGAATTTTATTGAGTTAAACCCCAACAAAATTCCATTTCATTTGTTTAACGTCTCCGTACGTCAATCAAATATGTAATGGGTAGTCAATTAAAAAATAGTGACCCACTTTGGTTTAAGGATGCTATTATCTATGAGCTCTCTGTTCGTGCTTTTTATGATAGTGATAAAGACGGCATTGGAGATTTCGCTGGCTTGATTCAGAAGCTTGATTACTTAGAGGATTTAGGTATCAATGCTATCTGGATACTGCCGTTTTATCCATCTCCGTTGAAAGACGATGGCTATGATGTAACGGATCATTGCGATGTGCATCCCGATTTCGGATCACTCGGTGACTTTAAAGCATTTCTTAAAGAAGCTCATAGCCGTAACATTCGTGTGATTACGGAACTCGTATTGAATCACACATCCGATCAGCACCCGTGGTTTAAGCGTGCCCGAAAAGCAAAATCAGGATCTCGTTTTCGTGAATTTTATGTTTGGAGCGAAAGCGCAGAGAAGTATAAAGAAGCCAGGGTTATAATTCAAGGAGAGGAGTCTGGCAACTGGACGTGGGATCCGGACGCCAAGGCATATTACTGGCATAGGTTTTATCGTCACCAGCCTGAGCTGAACTATGATAACCCGGAAGTTCAGATGGAGATTGTCAAGATCATTGACTTCTGGTTAAAGATTGGAGTCGATGCGTTTCGTTTGTCATCTGTTCCGTTCTTGTTTGAAGAGGAAGGAACGAATTGTGAGAACCTTCCACAAACGCATGCCTTTTTGCGAAAAATAAGGAGTCATATCGATAAGCACTACAAAAACCGAGTACTAATAGCAGAAGCAAATTTATGGCCTGAAGATGCCGCCAAATATTTTGGTGATGGAAAAGAGTGTCACATGAATTTCAATTATCCGTTAATGCCGCGCTTGTTTCTTGGCTTGCGCACCGAAGATAGCTACCCAATAATTGACATTATGGAGCAGACTCCGGAAACGCTACCGAATAGTCAGTGGGCGCTATTTCTGCGCAATCATGACGAACTTGGGTTAGAAATGGTTACTGAAGAAGAGAAGGATTATCTGTTTAAGGCATACGCAAATGATTCGAATACGAAATTTAACATTGGCATACGAAGAAGGTTAGCGCCAATGCTTTATAATGATCGGAGAAAAATTGAATTGTTGTATACTATACTTTTCTCGCTACCGGGTACTCCTGTAATTTACTATGGCGATGAAATTGGAATGGGCGATAATATTTACTTAGGTGATCGCCACGGTGTTCGCACACCCATGCAATGGAATATGAATTTGAATGCTGGGTTTTCAAGCGCGAACCCACAGAAATTATACCTGCCTGTTATCACCGACCCAGTTTATCGCTTCGAATCCGTGAATGTTGCAACGCAAGATGAAAACCCATCATCACTGATGTTTTGGATGCGCAATGTTATTGCCATGCGTAAACGCTTACAAGTATTTGGTCGCGGAGCGATGAAGTTTGTTGATAGCAACAATAATAAAGTGCTATGCTTTTTACGCTCTGACGATCAGCAAAGGATTATTGTGGTAGCAAACCTCTCTCAGTTTTCACAGGCGACCACTCTTAATTTATCGGAATTTACCAATTGCGATGTAACGGAAGTATTCAGCCAAAATCGCTTTATGAATGTTGGTGAAGGACAATATGCGATAACTGTAAGCCCTTATGGATATTTCTGGTTTCAACTAGACAATGCCGAACGCAAAGATAAGCCAGAAGGGAGTGCTGAATTACCTTTACTAAAAACTGAAGTTTCATGGGAAAAATTGCTAAGCAATTACAGTGAGCAACGGTTATTTGAGAGAAAAATCCTTCCTGTGTTTTTAAAGAAATGCCGTTGGTTTGTAGGAAAAGCCAAAGTCATTAGTAAAATAGGAGTACATAAAGTATTACCACTTAAAATTGAAGGTGCCATACATTACATTACAATACTGGAGGTTCACTACGTACAGCGCTTATCGGAGTATTACTTTCTGCCCATGACGTTTATACTGGCCGATACAATTCTTGATAAAGTAGAGTACACAACACAAAGCATTATTTCAAGGGCAGACATACAAGGCAAAAGTGGTTTTATCATTGATAGCAGTTATGATAAAAGCTTTCGTGATTTTCTGTTGGTGAGTATGGATAAGAAAGTTCGTATAAAACAGGCGGGAGGCATACTAGAATTTAACTCAAGTGTTTTTAATAAAATCAAGCTTTCTGCTGGGCAGATTGATTCCAGAATTCTAAAGGCAGAGCAGAGTAATACTTCAATCATTTATAACGATCAGTATTTCTTTAAATTCTATCGAAAAATCGAAACAGAAATAAACCCTGATTTAGAAATCGTCAGGTTCCTCTCCGAGAATACGAGTTTCGCGCATTCCCCTCGGTATGCGGGTAGTGTTGAATTTAAAGGCGATGGTGGTGAGACGATTGTCTTTGGACTGTTGCAGGAAAAGATTGAGAATCAGGGCGAGGCATGGGGCATGGCCACGGATTCGGTCGGTCGTTTTTTTGAACGCGTAATTATAAAGGCCAAGAGTGAAAAACTTCCTAAACTTGTTAACAGGGCATCTATTAAATTTGAAGAAGCGCCTGAAATCATACAAGAGTTTATTGGAAGAGGTTTTTATGAACGCGTAGTTCGTCTCGGGCAGCGCACAGCCGAGATGCACCTAGCGTTAGCTTCTGATAAATCCAGTATTGCCTTTGCGCCAGAAAACTTCACCGCTAACTATCAGCGGTCACTCTATTCATCATTTCGAAAATTGGTACGGGATAGATTTAGTTTGCTTGAGGCTGCTCTACCAAAACTTGATGATGCTACAAGATTCTTGGCAAGTACCGTACTTGGTATGGAAAATCAAGTGCTGGAAAGCCTAAGTGAAATTTATAAACTCAAGATAAATGCCGTCAAGAGCAGAATCCATGGCGACTACAATCTGGGCCAGGTTTTATTTACAGGAAATGATTTTGTGATTATAGATTTCGAAGGAGAGCCCGGATTTTCATTCAGTGAGCGCAGATTGAAAAAGAGCCCGTTTAAAGATGTTGCAGGTATGATGCGCTCTTTTCATTATGCTGCCTTTGGAAAAATATTGTTAAATGAAAATTATCGTGACCGCGACCTTGATTTTTTAGAATCATGGGCTGAGCAGTGGCAACATTATATAAGTCGATTTTATTTAGGTGCTTATATGGACCGCATGGGTATGGGGCGTGAGTTGTCGGAAGAAGATAATTTATTGATTCGCATTTTTTTGATCGAAAAAGCAATCTACGAATTGGGGTATGAGCTAAATGGCCGACCTGAGTGGGTTAAAATTCCATTGCGTGGAATTTATTATCACATGACACGCTATGCACAGGAAAATGAAAGGCAAGACAAAAAGAAAATGAAATAGTCTTATGGCAAAAAATAAAATTGTTGAAAATAAAAAATATGATGAAGGGTTTACACTTTTCACTGATTTCGATATTCATTTATTTAAAACCGGAAAACATTTTAAGTTATACGAAAAACTTGGCGCCCATTCCGTTAAGTCACAGGGTAAGGAAGGAACATATTTTGCAGTGTGGGCACCTAACGCAAAAGCAGTTTCCGTAATTGGTGATTTCAACTTGTGGAATGCCACCAAAAATTTGCTAGGCCCCCGCTGGGATGGTTCCGGAATTTGGGAAGGATTCTTCCCGGGTATTCAGAAGGGTGAGGTTTACAAATATGCTATTAACTCCACCACTGGAGACTACCTGGAGAAAGCTGATCCATTTGCAACGTATGCTGAGATAGCTCCTAAGACGGCCTCCATTGTTTGGCCGACAACGTACACATGGAAGGATAGCAAATGGATGGCGGCCAGGAAAAAATCAACGGGTAAACCAAAACCATATTCAGTTTACGAAGTTCATATCGGCTCGTGGCGAAGAAAACTAGAGGATGGAAATCGTTCGTTAAGTTATGGTGAGTTAGCAAAAGAGTTAGTGGAGTATGTGAAGGAAGCTGGATATACCCATGTTGAGTTATTACCAATTATGGAGCATCCATTTTTTGGTTCATGGGGCTATCAACTCACCGGCTACTTCGCACCTACCAGTCGCCATGGAAACCCTGAAGAGTTTATGGCTCTGGTGGATGCTTTTCATCAGGCCGACATAGGTGTTATTTTGGATTGGGTTCCCTCTCACTTCCCGGGCGATGCACACGGCTTGTACAAATTTGATGGAACTTTTTTGTATGAGCATGAAGATCCCCGTAAAGGGTTTCATCCAGACTGGAAGAGCTATATATTTAATTTTGGCCGTGATGAAGTCCGATCATTTCTTATCAGCAATGCATTATTTTGGTTAGAGCGTTATCATATCGATGGATTGCGTGTTGATGCAGTGGCGAGCATGCTGTATCTGGATTATTCAAGAAAAGCGGGAGAATGGATACCAAACCAGTATGGTGGTAATGAAAATATCGAAGCGATTAACTTCCTCAAGGAATTTAATGAAGTGGTGTATGCAAACTTCCCCGACACACTTACAATTGCAGAAGAATCAACGGCATGGCCAGGCGTATCCCGTCCAACATATTTAGGTGGCTTAGGCTTTGGTCAAAAGTGGATGATGGGTTGGATGCACGATACGCTTCAGTATTTTAAGAAAGATACTGTTCACAGAAAGTATCATCAGAATGAAATTACGTTTAGCACCATGTACGCATTTACCGAAAACTTTATGCTGCCCCTCTCGCATGATGAAGTTGTTCACGGAAAGGGCTCATTGCTGGGTAGAATGCCTGGAGATGAATGGCAGAAGTTTGCAAACCTTCGCTTATTGTTTGGGTATATGTATACGCATCCGGGAACAAAATTAGTTTTCATGGGTGGCGAGTTCGGGCAGTCAAGTGAATGGAATCATGATCATAGCCTTCGTTGGGATTTGTTGCAACATGCTCCGCATAAAGGTATGCTTACGTACATGCAAGAATTAAACACGCACTATAAGTCTGAGCCTGCGTTGTACCACTATTCGTTTGATCACAGGGGTTTCGAATGGATCGATTACGCTGATCGGGAAAATAGCGTAATTGCTTATCAACGCAAATCCGATACAAAGGAAGATCTCCTCATTGTCGTCTGTAACCTCACCCCGCAAGTTTTACAGCACTACAGGGTAGGTGTGCCTTATCGTGGAAAGTGGAAAGAAATTTTTAACTCCGACAATCTGAAGTATGGAGGAACCGGTGTTTTAAATCCTGGCGAACTTTCAACATCACCCATTAAATATCACAAGCAGGATTATTCGGTATCGATAACACTACCACCGCTTTCAATGAGTGTACTTAAATTACAAAAGGAAGATAATGAATTTGAATTGGAAGCCGGTAGCTAGCAGCTACCCGTTAATAGTTATCGGATTGATAAAACTATTAGCTTAACTATTAATAAATAACAGAGTTGGAAAAGTACATATGTATACATGGGCATTTCTATCAGCCCCCACGCGAAAATGCATGGCTAGAGGTAATTGAGGTTCAGGATTCAGCGCATCCCTATCACGATTGGAACGAACGCATTTCGGCAGAATGCTATGCCCCCAATGCGGCTTCTCGCATTCTCGAGCATGGTATCATTAAGGATATTATTAATAACTATTCGAAGATCAGTTTTAATTTCGGACCAACGTTGCTTTCATGGATGGAGAATTACGACCATGAAACCTATGAAGCAATCTTAGAAGCCGATAAAGAAAGTATCAAGAATTTTTCCGGACATGGATCAGCAATTGCTCAGGTATACAACCACATGATCATGCCATTGGCGAACCGGAAGGATAAGGAAGCGCAAATTGTTTGGGGGATTCGTGATTTCGAACATCGATTTGCACGTAAGCCGGAAGGCATGTGGTTGGCAGAGAGCGCAGTGGATATTGAGTCGCTCGAGTTATTGGTTGAGTATGGCATTAAGTATACAATACTGGCTCCTCGTCAGGCAAAATCGTTTAAAAAAATTGAGGAAAATGATTGGCGTGAAGTAGGTGATGAAGGGATTGATACACGAAGACCGTATAACTGTTCACTGCCTTCCGGGAAAACCATTTCGTTATTTTTCTATCATGGCGACATTGCTCAAGGTGTTGCTTTTAATGGACTACTCAATAACGGTCAGAAATTTGCCAAAAGTCTGCTTGATTCATTTGATAGTGAATCAAGTGAACCGCAACTCGTGCATATAGCCACCGATGGTGAGACGTATGGTCACCATCATAAGCATGGCGACATGGCATTGGCCTTTTGTCTGGACTTTATTGATGAGCACAAGCATGCGAAGATTACCAACTATGCTGAGTATCTCACGAAAGTAAAGACTACCTATGAAGTTCAGATTCATGAAAACAGTTCGTGGAGTTGCGTACACGGCATCGAGCGTTGGCGCAGCGATTGTGGTTGTAATTCTGGTGGAAAAGCTAATTGGAATCAGAAGTGGCGAAAGCCATTACGTGAAGCCCTTGACTGGCTACGCGATGAGTTAAATCAAGTTTACGAGCGTGAGGCTTCGCAGGTTTTAAAGGACCCATGGGAAGCTCGCAATGAATACATTAATGTGATCTTAAGGAGGAATGATGACACGGTTCGAAAGTTTTTAAAGGATCATTGTCTGATAGACGTGGAACAAAAGCGCGTATTGCGTTTGATGGAAATGCAGCGTAATGCCATGCTTATGTATACAAGTTGCGGATGGTTCTTTGATGAGATATCCGGAATTGAAACCACGCAGATAATGCAGTATGCTTGTCGGGCGATACAGCTGATTAGCCAAACGGTGGGGACAGACCTCGAAGAAGAATTCATGAAACGATTGGAATCAGCACCGAGTAACGTTCCTTCGCTGGAAAATGGTTCGAATGTGTACAAGCGGTATGTTATTCCTTCCAAAACAAACCTGGCTCGTGTGGGAATGCACTATGCTGTTTCTTCTTTGTTTGAAGATGATCCGGAGAAAGCTCCGCTGTTTAATTATACAGCAACGAATGAGTTTTTTATCCGCAAGGAAGCAGGGGAACAGAAGCTTGCCGTGGGCGTTACAAAAGTGAAATCAAATGTAACGCGTTCTGAAAAGCGGTTCACCTTTGCGGTCGTGTATATGGGCAAGCATAACATCATCGGCAACATATCGCTGGATATGGAGGATGATAAATTTGCCAGCATGCAAATGCGCATCTTGAATGCCTTTGATGAAGGCCAGTTGGGGGATGTGATTGCGCACATGCAAACCTATTTTGGCCCGGTTCATTATACGTTGTGGCAATTGTTTAAAGATGAGAAACGCACTGTGTTGGACATGATAACACTGCAGAGTATGCAGGAATTGGAAGCATCGTTGAGAAGGGTTTATAATCGTGATTATCCGTTGGTAAATGCATTGGTCAATAACGATATACCCATCCCAAAAGCATACTCAACAACATTTGAATACATTCTAAATGCCGACTTACTAAACTGTTTTAAAGCTGATAAGGTCAACGTAAAAGAGCTTGATCGGGTGATGGGTGAGTTGCTAAAATGGGATTTGAAAATTGAAGATAAAGACAAAGTATCGCGCCTGGCAGGGGAGAGCATTTTTAAAGAGTTGAAACGTATTAATGCTGAGCGAAGCAATACAAAGCGTATTGAACGATTGAACCGAGCATTTCCGCTACTTATGCAATTCAAGCTTGAGCCGATTTTGTACCAAAGCCAGAATTTGTATTTTGAAATTTCACGTGAAGAGGACGTGGAAACACTGAGTCATAAGCCTGAGTGGGTAAAGCAATTTAAGTTGTTGGGCGAGAATTTAGGAGTTAAAGTTTAATCCCAACTCGTTAATGAACCGCAGACTACTTAGTTTTTTCTTTGTTCTTCAATTCCTTTCTAATCAATGCGTACCCAATGTTGTTAAAATTGTAATCAATTAACTCGTTGTAAAGCTTAGTCGCTCGCTCAGTTTGCCCTGCTTTTTCACACGCCAATGCAAGCCTATATTTGCTATAAGGCGCATTCGGATCAGATTGTTCCTGATGAGCAATGGCATCGCCATATTTTTCCTGCTTGTAATTTATATAGCTAATGGCCGCATGATAGCTCCAAAGTTTAGTTGGATTCTTCACAGGCTCTAATGCCAATTTAGCAGCTTCTGCCTTTGCTGTGGCTGCGCTATAGTCGCCTTTCATGGCCAATGCATAGACTTCCCAAACAAGTATATTCGCTTTTTGCTGAAGCTTGGCTTCTTCCGTTCCAATTCCTTCTCCAATTTTCTCCGAAATAGGTTTCATCATTGCCACTAATCTGCTCACTTCTTTTGCGTCATCCATATGAAAAGCAATAATGGCACAATTTGAAAGCAACGAATTTTTAACACCGATTATCTGGCTCTCGTGTAGCCCAATCGTATTTATGCTCTTAGCCTTTTCCTCTAACCACGACTTCGCAGTTTTAAAATCACCATCATACAAGTAGGTGAATGCTTCAAAATTTATAGGAGCAACCTTATTATCGGGGTTAAGCTCTGCTGCTTTCCGGTAATCTTTACGAGCCTCGTCAAATAAATTCAAATAAGAATTTACGTGCCCCCGCTTAAGATAGGTCAATGCATCATTCGGATCTTTTTGCAATGCGCTTTCATACGCCTCCCTCGCTTTCATCAGGTTGTTCTGCGCGCGGTATGCATCACCAAGGTAAACGTGAGAGCCCGACAGGTCGGGCTTAAGTTCAACGACTTTTAAAAAATTTGCTTCGGCTTTACTAAAATCTCGCGGGTCGATATTCATGAAAGAACTAGCAAGACTAAAGTACCCGCCTACCCAACTCGAATCGAGATCAATAGCTTTTTGATATTGCACCCGAGCTTTTTCATGCTGGCTAATGTCCGCGTAACACTCACCCAAGTATGCAAGCGCTCTTGGGCTAGTTGGGTATGAGGCTACGAGTTGTTCAGCTAATCGCAAACGCTCTTCCGTGTTATTATTCAGGAACGTCCTATACAACTCCACTAAAATTTTTTCTCCTTCATTTTTTCCTTCAAGATTGCTGGTAGCGGTAGCAAGATCTTTTTTAAAATGTTCGTTAGAAGGGCTTGTGTTTGACCGATACAGGTAAGCACTTGCAAAACCAGAGTCCTGCTCAATAGCTTTAGCAAAATAAAGCCTTGCTTGTTGCGCATTACCAACATCAAGCAACTCCATCCCTTTATTAAAAGATGTCAACGCATCAGTTGAAGATGTGGTTACTGGTAATTCGGTAGGCAAAACATTTACTTGCTGTGGCTTCTCATTCTGCTTGCAACCTAAAAATGCCAACAATAAAGTTACGATAGCTATACATGTATAGGATGGTATTAAAGATCCTTGATAATTTTTCATAAATAGTTATTGTTTAGTTGAACAGAGAGATTTCGAACGGATCAATAAATCTGCTTAGGGTGGTTGGATATGGACATGATCCTCCATTTTTTTATAGGTTGATGACGACTTCTAAATTCGTCAAGCATGCCTACACATTTCTGTCAGAACCAGCTTCTGTACGTACGTGGCATCACTAAATTAAACCGGAACTTTTGCAATTTGCTTGGCACGGTGAATGTACAAATTAACCATGAAAATTTCAATGTAATTTCAGCATCCTTGTTAGATTTAGGAAATCATTGATGTATGCTTATGAAATCAATCTTTTTATTGACTTCCATTCTTTTTTTGTCTTTTAATTCACTTTAACCACGGAGCGAACGCACACTAAATATTTGATGGGGGCTACCGATTCCCGTTCACCCGATGGCGGAGTTGCAGGATATTAGGTTACTATAGTACTTCAAGTTTTTCTTTCTAAATAATTCCATGCCAAGCTACTGGCTCCTAAAATGGAGGCAGCTTGGTTCTGCAATCCAGAGGGGAGGATTTTCACTTTTCCACGAAACACGGGCATCAGGTTGACCTCCAAATATTTTATGGTGGGTTTAAAAATTAAATCACCCGCAAGAGATAACCCTCCAAACAAAAAGATCGCTTCCGGATCAGTGTGCATAACAGTTTCTGCCAGCTTCGTTCCTAAAATACGGCCGGTATATTCAAAAGCTTCCCTTGCCACAATATCTCCACGCAGAGCTGCATCCGTAATCATCGTTGTATTCAGATTATCAAAACTAATTTCACGAAGTTCGCTTGGTTCTAGATGATCTGCTAATAGTTTGTAAACACTACGTTTGATACCAGTTGCAGAAACGTATGTCTCCAAACATCCGCGCTTACCACAATTGCAATACCGACCAGCATAGTTTACGGTTGTATGACCGAGTTCGCCTGCGATACCATGTTTTCCATTTACCAGCTGACCGTTACACACGATTCCACTCCCCAGGCCGGTCCCAAGTGTAATCACAATAAAATCTTTTAGATCTTTTGCTGAACCATACACCATCTCCCCAACAGCAGCAGCGTTTGCATCATTCGTTACAAGGGCAGGAACACCGAATTCACTTTTTAACATTTCGGCAAGTGGAATAATGCCCTTCCATTTTAAGTTTGTGGCATGTTCAATGGTACCTTTATAGTAATTACCATTAGCTGCGCCTACACCAATACCGATTAGTTTGTAATCGGAATCAAGGGCTGCAATCGCATTGCGTAATTCTTTTGAAAGGGCTTTTAAATAATCACTGAACTCCGCAAACTCTTGCGTTGAAATGTTTCCTTGGAAAAGCACGTTACCTCCGTGGTCAACGATTCCGAATTTGGTATTTGTGCCACCAATATCAATTCCCGCTGTAATTTCTTTCATTTCTTTTTGAAGGATTTAGACTGTTAGAATTTTCGCGATTCTCAATGACTCTGCATCAATCTCATGGTGTTGTGTCATAATAGTATTGAAAGTATTAAACACCATTTTATTATCTTTAATACCGACCATAACATCAAATTGTTTATTGAGCAATCCTTCAATAGAAGCCACACCCATTTTACTGGCAAGTACGCGGTCGAAGTACGTAGGAGATCCCCCTCGTTGCAAGTGGCCAAGAATAATAACTTTAATATCGAAATACGAGGAACGCTCCGCTACTTTTTTGGCGAGTTCATTTACACCACCAATTTTAGAGCCTTCGGCAACCACCACCAGGTTTGACTTTTTGCTTGTCTCTTCACCGGCACCCAACGCCTTATATAAGTCATCGAATGTTATGTTCTCTTCCGGAATTATAATTATCCCTGCGCCACCCGCTATGCCACTATTAATTGCAATGTATCCGGAGTTTCTCCCCATTACTTCAATAAAAAAAAGTCTGTTGTGAGAGAGAGCCGTATCGCGAATTCTGTCAATGGCCTCTACCGCTGTATTCGTAGCGGTATCATACCCAATTGTGTAATCGGTTCCGGCTATGTCATTATCAATTGTGCCCGGTATGCAAATCGCGGGTATCTTATATTCCTCATAAAATTTATGTAGACCTGTAAACGTACCATCACCACCAATAGCAATTAACGCATCAATCCCTTCCTTCTTTAAATTCTGATAAGCTTGTTTCCTTCCTTCCGGTGTACGAAATGAATCACTTCGAGCTGATTTCAAAATCGTTCCGCCCCGCTGAAGAATATTACCAACTGAACGCGCACCCAACTTAACGATATCACCCTCAATCATTCCTTCATAACCGCGCATAATGCCGTATACATCTTTCTTGTAATAGCTACCGGCACGTACAACGGCACGGATCGCGGCATTCATTCCGGGGGCATCGCCACCCGAGGTAAACACACCAATTTTTTGAATAGCGTTTTTCATCTATTTGTTAGGTCGAACCAAAAATAAGCGTTGAAAGGCACTTTACAATATCTTATTAGCTTTGATTAGTTTGATTTTAATCGCTTGAAATAATTGATAAGTCCGTTCGTAGAAGAGTCATGTGATAGGATGTCCTCGGAAGTATTTAATTCAGGCAATATTTTAATGGCAAGTGCTTTTCCTAATTCAACGCCCCATTGATCGAAACTAAATACGTTCCAGATAATACCCTGTACAAAAATTTTGTGTTCGTATAGGGCGAGTAAACTCCCTAACGTGTATGGTGTTAGTTGCTTAAATAGAATGCTGTTACTTGGCCTATTCCCGTCAAATACTCGAAAGGGTGCATGAAGATCGATCATATCCTGTGTCATTCCGGCCGTTGAAAGTTCATCTGTTACGGCTTCAAGCGATTTGCCTTTCATCAATGCCTCTGCCTGAGCAAAATAGTTTGATAGTAATTTTTGATGGTGATCTCCAATAGCGTTATGACTAATAGCGGGAGCGATGAAATCGCACGGAATAATTTTCGTACCCTGATGAATAAGTTGATAAAAAGCATGCTGCCCATTTGTACCAGGTTCACCCCAAATCACAGGCCCCGTTTGATACGTTACAGGTTGCCCATTACGGTCGACCGACTTGCCGTTGCTCTCCATATTTCCTTGTTGAAAGTAAGCTGCAAAGCGATGCAGGTACTGGTCGTAAGGAAGTATAGCCTCCGAGGCGGCACCAAAAAAATTGTTATACCAAACTCCCAACAGAGCTAGGAGTACGGGGGCATTTTTTTCAAAGGGCTCATTTTTAAAATGGTTGTCCATCGCATGAGCACCCTCTAGCAGCTTAATAAAATTTTCAAATCCAATTGTACAAGCAATAGATAAACCAACGGATGACCAAAGGGAATATCTTCCGCCAACCCAATCCCAAAACACAAACATATTTTCGGGAGCAATACCAAATGCAGTAACAGCTTTTTGATTGGTTGAGACGGCAACAAAGTGTTGAGCAACTCCGGCAGGATCTTTTGACTTATCTAAAAACCATTGACGTGCCGTGTTTGCGTTGGTCATGGTTTCTTGTGTTGTAAATGTTTTAGAGGCAATAATGAAAAGCGTTGTTTCCGGATTTAGCTTTTTTAAGATTTCAGTAATGTGTGTTGCATCTACATTGGATACAAAGTGAGGTGTAATATTTTTCCAATAGGGGCGCAAGGCTTCCGTTACCATGTATGGCCCAAGGTCAGACCCACCGATGCCTATATTTACAATATCCGTGATGTGTTTTCCAGAGTAGCCTTTCCATTGCCCACTAAGCAATCGATCTGAAAAATCATTCATTTGATTCAACACCCTATTAACCTCAGGCATAACATCATTACCATTGACAACTACGGGTGTATTACCCCTGTTTCGCAAGGCGGTATGAAGCACGGCACGGTCTTCTGTAGTATTGATCCGAGCACCGCGAAACATACTCTCAATTTCCGCTTTTAATGCTACGTCATTGGCAAGACTAATTAGCAAATGAAGGGTATTTTCGGTTATAATGTTTTTAGAATAATCAATCAGAATGTCGTCAAACATTAAGTGAAATTTCTGAAATCGATCCTTGTCTTCCTTAAATAATTCGCTCATAGGCGTTGCCTGCATAGTGAGGAAGTGATACTCAAGCTTCTTCCAGGCTATTGTTTCCGTTGGGTTTATCATCGAAATAATTTTAATAATGCTAATAAAGCAAAAAGGCAGCGTATTTGCTGCCTTTTTTGATGTAGCGCGGGGGGGAGTTGAACCCCCGACCTTTGGGTTATGAATCCAACGCTCTAACCACCTGAGCTACCGCGCCCTATTTTGTAAATAGAATTACCAAATAATGCTTTAATTATTCGGGCTGCAAACTTACAAAGTTTGAGATTATTTTACCTAGCTCATTTTTTTTATTTTGAGGTGCGGAATAATTCTTATAAATTATAAGCAGATATTAGTGTCATGGCAAAAAAGAAGTTGTTTACATCGGATTACGAGATACACGCCTCAGTAAAGATGCTATATCCATATATTCAAACTGCTAGTGGCCTTTCCGAATGGTTTGCAGATGATGTTAACATTAACAACCAGAAGAAAACGTTCATCTTTCTTTGGGATAATGAAGAGCATGCCGCGCATTTGGCAGCACACCGAACTAACCACTTTGCTAAGTTTGAATTTTTACCCGAAAATGAAGATGACGAGAAAGATCCTTCCTATTTCGAACTTCGTTTGGAATTTAATGAACTAACACAATCCGTTTTTTTGAAAGTTACCGATTACTCTAGTTTTGAAGACCAAGGTGAGTTGCAGGATTTGTGGGATAGTCTTGTGGATGCTCTTCGTAATACAGTTGGCGGTTAATTCTTTATTGGTATAAAATGAATCCCCCCGCGTACTATTTTTCTGATTTGGCTTAATTTTTGTCTACTTCGGAAATAATTTCCATGAAGAAACTCGACAAACTCATTCTCTCTTCCTTCATCGGTCCGTTCATTCTTACCTTTTTGGTTGTTGTGTTTATACTGCTTACACAGCACATGCTAAAATATTTTGATGACATCATTGGAAAGGGATTAGGGATCGATGTTATTGGGCAGCTGTTATTTTATTTTGCCATTTTCATGACCCCTATAGCCATGCCGTTGGCGGTGCTATTATCCTCCCTTATCGCTTTTGGAAATTTAGGTGAGCACTTTGAACTTACCGCTGTAAAAAGCGCGGGGATATCGCTTGTCCGTACTTTATTACCAATATTTTTCTTCGTGGTTATGCTTACAGGAATTGCATTCTATGTAAACAATAACCTGGTGCCCAAAGCCGCACTTGAAGCCTATAGCTTGTTGTATGATATTAAGCAAAAGAAGCCTGCCCTTGACCTTCAGGAAGGAGCATTCTACGATGGTATTCCGAATATGAGTATTAAAGTGAATAGAAAATTTCCTGACGGTGTTACTATTAAGGATATTATAATCTATGACCATCGAAAGCATGATGGAAATAGTGATGTAACGAAAGCTGATTCAGGCAAAATGTATACGATCCTGAATGAGCAATATTTAAAATTGGAGTTATACAATGGATACAACTATACAGAAGGGGCAAATACAAATCAGCAGATGACTGGGAGAGTGAAGTCGGCTAAGAAGGAAGTGCTGAGCCGTACAAAGTTCACTAAAACTCAGGTCGTGTTTGATCTATCATCCTTTGCGTTAGAGCGTACCGACAAAAAATGGTTTCAGGGTAACAGAATTATGAGGAACCTAGTTGAATTAGAAAACGATATAGATTCTATCGACAATGAAGTATTACTGCAGCATGCGCGGAATGAAACCGAAGGAAGATTGCTATTCAGCTACTATAGATTTCCGGACTCTCTTGGCTTGAAGAGGACACTAAACGAATTCAGACGATCCGACACTGCAAGTGCCACTAAACAAGATTCATCCGACATAGCAAAAACTTTTTCAAGCAAACTTCATCCTGCCGATTTAAATGATTCGTTAAGCAACAAGCAGCGGGCAAGAAAAAGAGGGTTAGCGGAAGAGAGCAGACCGAAGAGACAAGGCTTAGCCAGTGTTAAACCAATTAAAGTGGCATCGAAAAAGAAGGCGAAAATTCTACCCGACTCGGCTGTTACAGCTAAAATAGATAGCCTTATTTTGCGCCATGCCGATAGGATCGATTACGATAACGCTGCGAACAAGGCGAGGTCGGTGAAAACACAATTAGTAGGTAATTCAAGTACAATGAATGAGTATGCAAATGACCGTAAGGTTTTTCAAATCCAGTGGCACAAGATATTGGCAAGTTCACTTGCGTGTATCACTATGTTTCTAATTGGCGCACCGTTAGGGGCAATTATTAAAAAAGGTGGGTTAGGCGTGCCATTTCTCGTGTCCATCATGTTTTTTATTATTTACTATCTGTTGACAATGACAGGTGAGAAATGGGCTAAACAAGGGATCATTGGCGTTCAGGTAGGCGTTTGGGCGGCTGACTTAATCCTATTTGTAGTTGGTCTGGTATTCCTGCGGCAAGCACGTCTGGACGCACGCCTTTTTGAAGCCGATTTCTATCGTGTTCTTATCGATAAGGTTAACCGATGGTTCATTAAAAAAAGGTTAGTTACCGTCCGGCAAAATAACTAATAGTAAGTGTTATTTGGAAAATTCAGCCAATTTCGACTACCTTTGCCGCCTGAAATAAAAGAAGAAAACAATTTTTTTGAGATGCATTTAACTGTAGAAACTAGAAAAGAGCTGTTCAAAAAGCACGGCTCCAAAAAATCTGAGAAAGACACCGGCTCACCGGAATCACAGATTGCACTATTTACGACTCGTATCAATCATCTGACTGATCATCTAAAGAGTAATAAGAAGGATTTCGGAACCCAAACCGGCTTATTAAACTTAGTGGGTAAGCGTAAAAGACTTTTGAACTATCTTCAGACCACGGATATCGATCGATACAGAGCGATCCTTGCCGATTTAGACTTAAGAAAGTAAAACATACTGCTAATACTAGGGAACCTGAATCAAGGTTCCCTTTTTGCATTTTATAACAGAGGTATGCCTGCCCGATTTAGGCTCCATTTTTAAACATTTTTTATGACACTAAACGTAATTACAAAAAGCTGCAAGCTGCCAGACGGCCGCGAAATAACAATTGAAACCGGAAAATTGGCTCGTCAATCAGACGGGTCAGTGGTACTTAGAATGGGTAATACAATGATACTCGCTTCCGTTGTATCAAACCAGGAAGGAAAAGTCGGGGCTGATTTTCTTCCCTTATCGGTTGATTACCAAGAGAAATTTGCTTCCACGGGTAAGGTTCCTGGCGGTTTCTTAAAACGTGAAAGCAGACTTTCAGATTATGAGATATTAATAAGCCGTTTAGTTGACCGTGCCATACGTCCTTTATTCCCAAGTGATTATCATGCTGAAACTCAGGTAATGTTATACCTGATCTCAGGAGACCCTGCTGCATTGCCGGATTCATTGGCTGCATTTGCCGCATCATCGGCACTTTCAGTTTCGGATATTCCTTTTCAAGGACCTATTTCAGAAGTACGTGTAGCACGTGTAGATGGAAAATTTGTCATTAATCCAACCATGGAAGAAAAACTCCGAGCGGATATAGACTTGATGGTAGGAGCTTCTATTGAAAATATTCTGATGGTTGAGGGGGAAATGAAGGAGGTAAGCGAAGATGATATGTTGGAGGCCTTGAAACTTGCACACGTAGCAATTAAAGCTCAGTGTGAAGTTCAATTAGAGCTTACTAAAGCAACAGGCAAAACGGTGAAAAGAACTTACAACCATGAAACCAATGATGAAGCACTTCGTGAAGAACTTTGGAAACTCATGTATGATAAAGCATACGAAGTAGCCGGTAGATTAACAGCTAACAAGAAAGATAGATCAGACGCCTTTGCAAAGGTTGTTGAGGATTATCTAACTGCTTTACCAGCTGATTCTGCAGTAGACAGAGGTCTTGTGAAGCACTACTATCACGACATTCAGAAGAAAGCATCGCGTGACCTTGTCCTTAACAAGAACATTCGTTTAGATGGTCGTAAAACAAATGAAATCAGACAGATATGGAGTGAAGTTGATTATCTTCCTTCACCTCATGGTTCGGCAATTTTCACTCGTGGTGAAACGCAATCGTTAACTACTGTAACACTGGGCACTAAACTAGACGAACAGAAGCTTGATGGTGCAATGTTTGAAGGTGCAAACAAGTTTATTTTGCATTACAATTTCCCTGGATTTTCAACCGGTGAAGTAAAACCAAATCGCGGACCCGGCAGACGAGAGGTTGGTCATGGTAACCTCGCGTTCCGTGCCTTGAAGCAAGTGCTTCCGCCCGATGAAAAGAACCCATATACGATTCGCATCGTGTCAGATATCCTTGAGTCTAATGGATCATCTTCTATGGCAACTGTGTGTGCAGGGTCATTAGCATTGATGGACGCTGGCGTGCCAGTAAAAGGCCCTGTTTCGGGTATTGCTATGGGCATGATCTCTGATAGTAAAACCGGTAAGTATGCAATTCTGTCCGATATTCTTGGTGATGAGGATCACCTAGGTGATATGGACTTTAAAGTAACCGGAACTGAGCATGGCATAACCGCTTGCCAGATGGACTTAAAGGTAGATGGGCTTACCTATGAAGTATTACGTGAAGCATTGCTTCAGGCGAAAGAAGGAAGACTTCATATTCTTAATGAGATGAAGAAAACTATTTCTTCTACTCGTCCCGACCTTAAGCCACAAACGCCTCGCGCTGAAACAGTAATCATAGAGAAAGAAATGATTGGAGCTATTATTGGCCCAGGTGGAAAAGTTGTTCAGGATATACAAAACACTACAGGTGCTACAGTTGTGATTGAAGAAGTTAACGGCAAGGGCATTATCAACGTATTTGCTAATAATAAAGATGTAATGGAAGCTGCTTTAAGGCGCATCCGTGCAATTGTAGCCATTCCTGAAGTGGGTCAGGTCTATGACGGCAAAATTAAATCAATCATGCCATTTGGTGCATTTGTTGAGTTTATGCCTGGCAAAGATGGATTACTTCATATCTCTGAAATTAAGTGGGAGCGATTAGAGAACATGGAAGGTGTTCTTGAGGTTGGAGAGGAAATTAAGGTGAAATTAGTGGAGGTTGATAAGAAAACTGGCAAATTCCGTCTTTCCCGCAAAGTATTAATACCTAAACCGTCAAAGGAAGAGACAGCACCGAGTCAGTAATTGTTTGCTTTATACATATTTAAAGCCTTTACTTGAGTTAGTAATTTTTATTATTGTATAGAATTTAAAGGTCTCAGGAAAAGTGAGACCTTTTATTTTACGAGGTCGATTATGGAAGAAAAAGAGAAAGTATTGATTATTGGTTCCGGTCCAGCCGGGTACACAGCAGCTATTTATGCTGCACGTGCAGGTCTAAAGCCCATACTTTATACTGGTGGTCAGCCCGGTGGTCAGCTAACTACGACCAATGACGTTGAGAATTTTCCAGGCTATCCAGATGGGATTAATGGCCCACAAATGATGATTGACTTGCAGAAGCAAGCAGAACGTTTTGGGACTAGAATAAGCTACGGCTTAGTAACCTCTGTTGACTTCTCAAGCTATCCGTTAAAAGTTACAATCGATGAAAAAGACTTAGTAATTGCTGAGTCGGTAATTATTGCAACAGGTGCCACTGCTAAATATTTGGGAATTCCATCAGAAGAGAAATTTGCCAACAAAGGTGTATCAGCCTGTGCTGTTTGCGATGGATATTTCTATCGTGGAAAAGAAGTAGCGGTAGTAGGCGCTGGAGATTCCGCAGCGGAGGAGTCAACCTATTTATCTAAACTAGTTTCGAAAGTCCATTTGATCGTGCGAAGAGAAGAAATGCGTGCTTCTAAAATTATGCAACAGCGTGTAAAAAATACGCCCAATATAGAAATACATTGGAATGCAGAAACCGATGAAGTATTAGGAGATGATTCGGGCGTGACTGGAGTTCGAATACTGAATAGTAAAACAGGGGAGAAGAAAGAACTTTCTATACAAGGTTTTTTCCTGGCCATTGGTCATAAACCAAATACCGATATTTTCAAGGGCTTTATTGACATGGATGAAACCGGATACATTAAAGTAATCTCAGGCACTACAAAAACTAATATTGATGGAGTTTTTGCAGTAGGTGATGCTGCTGATAAAATGTATCGTCAGGCAATCACCGCGGCTGGAACAGGTTGTATGGGAGCACTTGATGCTGAGAAGTTTTTAGCGGCCAAGGAGGCGGAGACAGTTGTCAGTTAATCGTTATCAGTTTTGTCTATAACCATATAATCATTAACTATTCACCGATAACCATTAACTGATAACTATTCACTGATAACTGATAATATGAAATTAGATATCCTTGTACTAGCTGCTCATCCTGATGATGCCGAGTTAGGTTGTGGTGGAACAATTGCAAAACACGTTAAGATCGGTCATACGGTTGGGGTTGTAGACTTTACCCGAGGAGAACTGGGTACACGTGGAACAATTGAGACCAGGGCTCTTGAGGCTGCTGAATCCTCAAAAATACTGGGGTTAGCCTCGCGCGAAAACCTTGGATTGGCAGACGGATTCTTTACGAATGATAAAGAGCACCAATTATCAGTAATAGAAGCCATAAGAAGATATCAACCGGATATAGTATTGGCGAATGCAACATACGATAGACATTCCGATCACGGCAAGGGGGCATTATTAGCGCATGATTCCTGTTTTTTGTCAGGATTGGCAAAGATTGAAACAAAAGATTCTACAACCGGTAAGATGCAAGAGGCTTGGAGACCAAAAACAGTTTACCATTATATACAAAGTCTTTTTATCGAACCTGATTTTATTGTTGACATATCAGAACAGTGGGAGGTTAAAACGAGGGCTGTGAAAGCGTTTAAGAGTCAGTTCTTTGATCAATCCGTCTCAGAGCCTCAAACGTATATTTCATCTCCGGATTTTCTTCGTATGGTAGAATCACGTGCCATTGAATTAGGTCATGCAATAGGAGTAAAGTATGGTGAAGGATTTACGGTAAGAAGATATCCGGGTGTTAAAAATCTTCTTGACTTAATTTAATTCGCTATTTACGTTGTCATTGAAATGATCAATGTATAATAAAACTTAGGGCGCTAGTCTACTGATATCCCACCCAGCATCTACCTTGAGATACAAAATTCTATCATGAAGTCTACTCGGTCTTCCTTGCCAGAATTCTATTTGCAAAGGGGCGATTTCATATCCACCCCATTGCTTTGGCCGAGGTAATCTAGCCAGCCCTTTAAATTTATCTTCAATTTGTTTTGCACGCTCGTCCAATAATGATCTTTCCTTGACTACCGAGCTTTGAGGTGATGCCCATGCACCAATCTGTGATTCTCTCGGCCGGCTTTGAAAATATTCGTCAGACCGCTTAGCATCAACACGAGTCGCCAAACCTTCAATTCGTATTTGTCGTTCCAACTCCGGCCAGAAAAAAGTGAGTGCACAAGCAGGATTTTGCTCCAACTCTTTTCCTTTATGACTTTGATAGTTGCTATAAAAAATGAACTTTCCATTTTCTACGCCTTTTAGTAAGACAATGCGTGAAGCTGGCCTCCCCCCATTTACGGTAGCAAGATTCATCGCATTCGGTTCCGGTACCTTCGCTGTAAGCGCGTCATCAAGCCAAAAGTTAAACTGTAAAATTGGGTCTTTTGGCATTGTTAAAGCATCTAAACTGGCTTTACTGTATTCTTTACGGATAATGCTTAGGTCATTCATGGCATGAAATTACAATTCAAGGTTAGCGAAAAGAATAAAATTTGCATGATTGCATTGCAAGTATTTTATTGAAGTAAAATTGATAACAGACAGAATGGATTTTTTTAAATTTAATAATAGATCAAGACCAGAGAAGGGCAAGTTGCTTATTTCCGAGCCATTTCTTCCAGACCCCAATTTTGAGCGAACCGTTGTGCTCCTTTGTGAGCATAATGCGGAGGGATCTTTTGGATTTGTGTTAAACAAGCCCGGCCTTGTAAAGGTGGATGAGGTGATGGACGAATTAAAGAATTTTAACCATGACGTTTTTATTGGCGGACCCGTTCAGCAAGACACGCTTCACTTTATTCATCGGAGCATGAAAATTGAAGGGGGTACGGAGATAATGCAAAATATTTATTGGGGTGGGAATTTTGAGAATGTTTTATTTCTTTCAGATACGAAGCAGCTCCATTCTAAACATATTAAATTTTTTTTGGGATATAGCGGATGGGGCCCAGGACAATTAGAAGAAGAATTGAAAGAGAATTCTTGGATTGTTTGTGACTTCGTAACAGAGGATATTATGTTCAATACTGAAACAAAAGGTATGTGGCGAAAAACATTAGGAAATATGGGAGGAAGATTTTCTATGTATGCCAACTATCCGTTGGATCCAAATTTAAATTGAGTCATTTTTTAGTACCTTTACGCGAAACGCGCTGTTAGGAATATTGAGCATTGAAATGGAACAAGACAATAAAATTGAGCAAGATTTTTTACAGGGAGATGGAACAGTATCTAGCCATGTAAATGCCGTATTGCAAACCGAAGCTGACCTTTCGGAAAGGAGTGATGCAGAGCATGATCACGAGGATTACGAGCACGTAGATTACAGTCAGTACACGAAAGTGCAGTTCGTGGAGCTCATTAAGGATCTTGTTAAAGAAGGCAATCAAAAGAAGTCTGATTTTGTGCTTCGCGACCTCAAACCAATGTTTGATAGTCTTCGTGAACGAGAGCGAACTGCAGCCTTCAATAGATACATACTTGATGGCGGCACTGCGGATGATTTCGAATATCGTGCGGATGAGCTATCCCTACAGTTTGAAACTGTTTTTAAACAAATTAGGGATCGAAAGGCTCAATTTTTGCGGGGGCTCGAGGATCAAAAAAATGATAATTATCGTAAAAAATCTGACCTGCTTGAAAGACTGCGACTTCTAACCGATTCACAAGACGCCTCTAATCAGTTTAGCGTTTTTAAAGACCTTCAAAAGGAGTGGCGAAATATTGGTCCCGTTCCGGGTACACATGCGCGTACTTTATGGGCAAATTATCATGCTCTGGTAGATAGGTTTTTCGATAATCAAAGTATCTATTTTGAGTTAAAAGAACTTGATAGAAAACGAAATCTGGAAGCTAAGCTTGAGCTTTGTGCACGCGCTGAAAAGTTAAGTGAAGTAGAAAAAATTACAGATGCGATTCGTGAATTAAATGAGTTTCATCACGAGTTCAAGCATATTGGCCCTGTAACTTCGGAAGATAAGGAAACTGTGTGGCAGCGTTTTAAATCGGCCTCAGATGCCGTTTATGCGAGAAGAGATGAGTATTTGAAGGTACTGCAACTCGAATTGAATGCAAATTTGGATTTGAAGAATAAACTTTGTGAAGAAGTAGCGGTGTATGCATCGTTTCAAACAGATCGCATCAAGGAGTGGAATCAAAAAACAAAAGAAGTTCTGGAGCTTCAAAAAAAATGGGAGACCGTTGGTGGCCTGCCTCGAAATAAATCAAAAGAGATAAATAAGAGATTCTGGTCGGCCTTTAAATCATTCTTCAGCAATAAAAGCGTGTTCTTTAAGAAGCTTGATAGTGAGCGTACTCAAAATCTAAAAACGAAAAATGACCTGGTTCAGCGAGCATTGGCATTAAAAGAAAGTCAGGATTGGGAGAAAGCATCGAATGAGTTAAAAAGCATACAACATCAGTGGAAAGAGATTGGTCCGGTGCCCGAGAAATTTCGTGAAAAAGTATTTACAGAGTTTAAGGCAGCCTGCGACTATTTCTTTGATCAAAAGCGAAATCAGGTAGGTAAAGAAGAAAATGAGCAGGTTGAAAACTTGAAAGCGAAAGAAATACTTTGCGTTGAACTAGAAAAACACACCAGCGAGGGCACAGCCACACGGGAAATATTAAAAGAATTTGAACAACGGTTTAGTCAGATTGGCTTCGTGCCCCGTAAGGACATTAACATTATTCGTAATCGATATCAGGCGGCTGTAGAGAAATTCACCAATAGTATTCAAGGCCTTTCGGATGATGACAGAAGCAGACTGGTTTTGGAGAATCAACTACTTGATTTGAAAAGTGACCCAATGGCCAGCCAAAAGATTTACCAGCGGGAGCAGGCCATACGTAAGAAAATAACTAAAACCGAGAACGACATTGCGGTTTTGCGCAACAATCTGGAATTCTTTGGTCGCTCGAAAAATGCTGATAAATACAAAGAGGAGTTTAATGAAAAGATCAATATAGCCAGCGATAGCCTCAAGCAACTCAAAGAACAACTAAAATTACTCCGAACAGTTTCTTAGTAGATATTTGCAAAGATTCAGACAAGCGTTATTTTTGCACCTCCTTTACGCCTCCTTAGCTCTCCCGATAGTTATCGGGAGGTAGATCAACTGACTAATAATCAGTAGATCGGGAAAGAAGTAAAAAGGAAATAAGCCTCCTTAGCTCAGCTGGTAGAGCAACGCACTTGTAATGCGTAGGTCGTTGGTTCGATTCCGACAGGGGGCTCAAAACCGAATCTGAATGGGTTCGGTTTTTTTTGTTTTCTATCCATCTTGGCTCAAGGTTGTAAGGAAGATAGATGGTTTAGGCTATCGCTTGTATCTTTTAGCGTTACTCCAATCGGCTCCAATTTTTTTAAGACATTATGGGCATTTTATCTGCTATTGAAGCCGCGCTACGATCAGTCGTTGTAAAGCATCCCCCCATTCGTAAATTATTCACGCAATCCTCCACTGGCATGGTTACAATGTTGCCAGCGTTTTTTCTGCAGAAAGGGCAAGCATGAACAATGCCAAGTGGATCAATATAAAATGCTCCGTTGCCACCGCCTCTGCATCCTAGTGTTTCGCGGTAATATTCATGGTAAATTATGGCGGGGAAATCTTTATACTGTGACTGGCTATTAAAATTCAAAAAGAATTCACGTAACAATTCTCTATGCGCTGGTTGTAATTGCACTGGCATGTTCTCATAATGGCCTACGGCTCTTGGCTCAAGTAGTTGGATAAATACTACACCACATTGTCGGGCAAAGTTTGCATAGTGCATCAGGTTACTCTCGTTTAAAAATTCTTTCGTGGCACACAACGTAAATGTGGTTACTAGGCCTGCTTGATTTGAAAAAACAGCGGCATTTTTTGCGGCATCAAAAGAGCCAGCGTAATGTCTGAATTGATCATGTTTTGTATCCTCAACATAATCTAAGCTTATCGATACACCCATTAAGCCGGCCTGTTTCAATGCCTGCGCCTTATTTTCAGTTAGCTGATAACCGGATGTAATCAACCAGAAACCAACTTGGTGATGATAGTGCTCTACTAATTTTAAAACCTCGGGGTATCGCATCATCGGTTCACCACCACTCAGGTGAATTTGGCCAACACCGTAACGAATTAGCTTTTCAATGATCGTTTGTAGATCGGTATATGAAAGTCGTTCTTTTACATTTAGGTTCGTCCATTCAAAGCAATGCTCGCATTGCAGTGGGCATTTAGTAGTAATGGCAACTAATACATTACGCATGCCCACATGTTCGGATGGATTTGCAATTGCCCTCCGGCATTCTCGCTGTATATTCCGGGTGAATCCAGCAGATGGCCACCCTGCACCATACATATCCCAATAGTACACTCCATTCACTTTAGCTATTTTTTGAATGGATTTTGGTCCCCGATATTTTTTTATTTGCTGGCGCAATATTCGAACAACATAAATTGTTTGACGCACACTCTTTAGATAAAGCAATGCGGTAATAAACAGATGAACCTTTATGCAGAAAATTGCAAGCTGTAGTTCCAGTCCATTAACCAAGTGTGTTTGAATTTTTGATTTCATTTTGTGCTTTTGGTGGACGCGGATATTGATGTTTGAGTTAGAATGTAGTTCGCCTCATCAAGCAATTCTTTCGAGAAAATGGAGAAGCGACCCGGTGCTTTAAAAGTAAGAAGCTTGGCCATTTCTGGCGGATTTGTATAATCACGAACGTGCTCGTAGTATCCGCACGAGTGCAAAATAAATGTACTAGTTTGTTCAGCAAGAGTAGGTGCAAGATTTTTGAATTCAATTTTTACATCATCACCGATACTTAATTGCTCGACACGTGCCCTATCCTTTTCCTTCAGTTGTGCCAGGGTATTGTCTCCTTTGTTGGTTGTAGCTGATGTTGGCTCTATTGTAAGAATTTCTAATTTTTCATCTGGCGTAAAATCAAGGCCTGCGAAGTCTAAATCCCACAACATAAAACCTGCAGATAATTTTACCTTCACTGTGTCTGAAGCGTGTTCTCTAAGATCAATTGGGACTACCAAATCGCGGAAAGCAAGCGGCCCTACCAGATCCGCAATGTCTATGTATTTCCAATGACCATTGATTTCAACCTCTACCTTTATGGCAAAACCTTGCTCGGTAGCCCATTTGCCTGGTTCTATATTTGTTTTTTCGCCTTGCTTTTTAATCCACTCAGGATATGACTTTCCAAATAGCTTAGTAAACTCTCCAAACACATAGTCACCCCACAATGAGTTTTTGGCCGTCAATACAAGATGTCCTTCATTCGAATTTCCTGCTTTCGGAAATGTTAACACAACTTCATTGAAATAATTCGTTGCTGTTTCAGAATTAAAATAAAATTGCATACTATCTTTTTCCTGAAGCAGTGTTGTAATATTTTCAACATCATTTACCATAGCCATGGCAGGAGAGGTTAAACTTTTGATGAGATGCATGTTTCCATGCCTATCTGGCAACACGTTCGTTCCTATCGGATGATTGACCTGTAGTAAATTTATCTGGTTAATGAATTGTCGTTCCTTCAGTTGATTTGATACATACAACTCAATAAACTCAGGTTGATGAATTGGCAGAACTAAATAGTCGTCTCTTTCAAGGCTCTTAAAAATTGCACCGCTATAGATCTCACCTGCAAATACATATTCAGCACCGTTGTTTACGTAGACAAACGGGCACGAACTTTTTGTTGCGAGCCAAATCAATATAACAATAGCAATGACCCCAACGGTGATGAGAATAGTGCCAAGAACAAACGAGGCGGTAGTGGCGTTCGTGTCTGGATCATAAATTTCAATCTTTTCAATGGATGTTAATGGAATTGCAATTTGCTTGTCTGTATCTAATGACTGACCAGCAATGTATATATGAACTTCATTTACTACATAAGGTGTATTTACTTTGCCCTTGCCTCCCTTTTTTAAATAGCGATTAGAGCTACCAGGTTGAGGTTTTGTATCCAGATATTTTAAGTGATCGGGCGGAAGTATCAGTAACGTTCCCTCCAGCATTTGGGAGTCCTGGTTTACGGTCACCCTTGAAAGGTGAAATGCCTGGTCAGCCTGATGAACTATAATATAATTTGGACTATTTTTTAGTTTATCTATTTTCTCGAGTGTGAGGGCTGAATCAGTTTTATAGGTATAATAGTAGCAACTGAATGTTCCATTTAGGAAAACTAGAATTAAGAACAGCGCGATTCGCTTTTGTAATTTTGGATTGCGGTTTAACATCTGTGAAATGGTTTATAAATGATATTAATTTCCGCTTATTATGGTTGCTACATAGAATGCAAGGAAAACCCCAAAACCTATAGAAGTGAAAGTAACATTTTGAGCAATTGCTTTCTTTTTGTAGCATTTCAAATAGGTGGGATCATAAAACAGATCGTGGTTTTCCGACATATTTATGGTATCAACACTTTTCTCCGGAGTAGGGTTAGCAACGGCCGCACCGAGTATTGCCCATGGCCCCAATAAAAAACCCAGTGCGAAGTGCCCAGCCTCTTTTCCGTGATATTTATTAGCATCTGTTCTACCTAATACGCATTTATTGGAGTCTTGCACAGTTAGATATCTGGAGCGCGCTTTATTGTTAGGATATTCAAATTCAATGGAGTTAATGTCTGATGCTGGTATGTAATAGATATAATTACTGGTTCTAAAATGAATAATGCATTTCTTGATCTTTATGATCTCTCCGCTAAATTTTAAGTTGCCCTTTAGAGTAAGAATATCATCACCGTATGTGGTTATGGAAGAACCGAGAAATAGCAGGACTGATAATGTCTTCATATCAATTGCTTTGCAAGCGAGTACTATAAATGTAAGTAATTTCATGGCAGAATATTTTTGTTCTCTTCGATAAAAGTATGGTTGCTCTATCGTTCATGGATGCTATTCTTCGCAATTGTCAGCGAAATGATTGTGGATTTTTGCAAATTTCAGGCTATGCTTGTGCTGAATTTGCAATTATCACAAATAGCTGAACCCGTTGCGATATCCATTTGTTATTTTTTTAATTATTGCAATCTTTCTTTATTTCCCATTTACTCGTAAATCAATGCTTTATTAAGCTATCGTGGATTATAATTATCAATCTGTTAAGGCTCACTTTATTAGCCGGTTCGAAAAGAAACCGATCCTTGTTCGCTCACCTGGGCGTATAAATTTGATTGGCGAGCACACCGATTATAACGGTGGTTTTGTTATGCCCGCAGCTATTGATAAAGAGATAGTTTTCGCTATAGCAGATTCCGATGATGACACATCTCAAGTAGTTGCACTAAATTTCGATGAGGCTTTCGAATTTGATTTGAGGAATCCTCAGCCTATTGATTCACCTATGTGGGCGAATTATCTTTTAGGAGTTGCGCGACAATTAGTCGATAGCGGTTTTCAACTTAAGCCTTTTGTATGCGTTTTTGGAGGAAGTATTCCTTCTGGAGCTGGGCTGTCATCTTCTGCCGCACTTGAGTGTGGCTTTGCATGTGCACTTCAGGAAATTAATTCACTAAGCATTACCCGAAGTGAGCTGGCCAGGATAGCGCAATGGTCGGAACACAATTTTGTAGGTGTGCGCTGCGGAATAATGGATCAATTTGCCAACATGATGGGCAAAAGGGGCAATGTGCTGAAATTAGATTGCCGTTCATTAGCATACGATTATCATCCACTTTCGCTTGATGATCATTCAATTGTGTTATTTAATACTGGTGTAAAGCATACCCTGGCGTCATCTGAATACAACACACGGAGAATTGAGTGTGAAGAGGGTGTACGTATACTTCACTTAACTAATCCGTTAGTTACAAGTTTGCGAGATGTTACAATACAAATGCTTGATAGGAGTGATGGCGTACTCCCCAAAATAATAAGTCAACGGTGTAGGTATGTTGTCGAGGAAATTGAAAGAGTCCAATTGGCCTCGCATGATTTACAACTTGGAGACATTAGGGCGATTGGAAAAAGGATGTTCCAAACCCATGCAGGGCTTTCGAATCTTTATCAAGTAAGTTGTAAAGAATTAGATTTTCTTGTGGATATGGTGAGACTAAATCCACAGGTACTAGGTGCGCGATTAATGGGTGGGGGATTCGGTGGTTGTACGATAAATATAATCGAGCGCGCGGCAGTTGATGAAATCATAGAAAATGTTAGCCGCGCCTTTAAACTAAAATTCAACATGGATATAGACACTTATAGTATTCAGATTACAGACGGTACAAGTGTAATAGTTGAGTAAGATGGTTGTAAAATCTTTTTTTGGCGATACCCCAAGTGGCGATAAAATCTATAAGTTCAAAATTACAAATGCGGCAGGATCATCATTGACGGCCATATCGTATGGTGCAATAATTCAATCCATCGTTGTTCCGGATAAGCATGGTGTTTTTATGAATGTTGTGTTGAACTACAATACGCTACCCGAATATTTAGCTGACACGCTTTATGTTGGAGCAATTGTAGGTCGCTTTGCTAACCGAATTGCAAAGGGAATGTTTTCAATGGATGGCAAATCGTATAGTCTTTATAGGAACGATCGCGGTAACCATTTACACGGTGGGCTAAATGGCTTTAACCGTGTGCTCTGGACTGTTGAAATAATTTCAGATAATTCAATTAAGCTCAGTTACAGAAGTCCAGATGGGGAAGAAGGTTACCCTGGAAATCTTTTAACTGAATTTGTATACACACTTACCGAAATGAATGAAGTACGAATGGATATCAAAGCAACCACAGACAAAGCCACGCCCGTTAATCTTGTGCAGCATAGCTACTTTAATCTGTCAACGCATCAGAATATTCTTGATCATTCGCTAACCATAAATAGCTTGCATTACTTACCCGTGAACAATGCAATGATTCCAACAGGAGATATTTGTACCGTTGAAAATACACCCTTTGATTTCATAACATCTACAACTATTGGATCCCGGATAGCGGATTCTTGCACGCAACTTCAGTATGGCAATGGCTACGATCATTGCTGGGTTTTGAATCACCCAAATAGTGGTATAAATAAAGTAGCAACATTGATGGATGTAAACAGCGGCAGAGTATTGGAGTTGTATACGGATAAGCCAGGTCTGCACATTTATACAGGTAACTTTTTACGTGGCAGCTTTCAACCTAATTCTGGAATATGTTTAGAGACTGAATATTTTCCAGATTCGCCTAATCAACCAAATTTTCCAATAACAGTTTTGCGCCCGGGAGAGCAATATAAAAGCTGTACCATCTTTAAGTTTTCGATCCAGTAGTAATAGCGACAAGAAGTTTCGTTCTTTATAAAATGATTGGGATCGCTGCCATTTCCTTATTCCTATTGATTCAGGATGAAATACCCTTCAAGGCTAAAGAAGATTTTGAAATTAAGTTTGACTTAACATTTAAGCAACGCCCTCGAACAGAAAGCAATGAGGTTGTCCATCCAAATGAATCTCGCTCCGATTACGATAAGCGAACAAGCACAGCGCAGTTGCCTCACTTGAACCTACTTATTAAAATACTGAATGTGCAACCCACAGAACTAAAACTAAGGGTTATACGAGACGATAAAAACACCATGTTTAGTAAAAAAATATCAAAAGGAATGGAATTCAAATTAGAGCTTGGGTTTACAGATGACATTAAAGATAGGATAGCTGGATATAAGCACGTTATTCAATTTTTGTCTTCCGATAAAAAAGCTTCAAGCCAAATCGTAATTGAGTTCGATACTGATGGAAATTACTTTGTTAACGGAGAAAAGAGAGGAAAAATATAGATTTCACAATGCGTACCATCCTTTAAAACATCATTAATGCTGATCATGTAAGCCTTTGTATGCAAGCCATTTAATTTCAGATTTTATCCGTTAATTCGCACAAATTACAAGTTGAATGAGAGGAGTCATTTGTGCAGCGTTGCTGCTTCCATTTTTAGTACAAGCCCAATCTCCCGATCAGCCAAATACAGCAGAAATTAAGCTAAAGCTCGAGAAATTAAATTTTCTGGGATCGGTTTTATATGTTGCTGCGCACCCCGATGACGAAAACACGCGTGTAATAACATACTTCTCGAAAGGGAAACTTGCCACAACAGCTTACCTTTCAATGACAAGAGGGGATGGTGGTCAGAACCTTATCGGCTCAGAAATAGGTGATTTACTTGGGCTTATCCGTACGCAAGAATTGTTAGCTGCGAGAAGACTTGATGGCGGAACACAGTTTTTTACACGGGCGAATGATTTTGGTTTTTCAAAATCAGCGAACGAAACTTTTAACATTTGGGGAAAGAATGAGATCCTGTCCGATGTAATCCGCGTATATCGTCAATACCAACCCGATGTAATTCTTACTCGTTTTCCTCCTGATGACCGCGCAGGGCATGGGCATCATACTGCATCTGCTATGCTGGCAATTGAAGCCTTTGATGTGTCAGCAAAGCCTGAAGTTTTTCCTGATCAAGTGACGGCATCAGGAACATGGCAACCAACAAGGTTATTTATTAATACGGGCAGGTTTTTTAATAATACGATTAATGAAAGTACTCCGGGAGTAACAACAATCAACCTCGGAGGGTACAACCCATTGTTAGGGGAGTCTTACTCAGAGATTGCAGCGACCAGCCGAAGCCAGCACAAAAGCCAGGGATTTGGGTCTCGCAGAGTTCGGGGCGATCAACAAGAGTTTTTTGAATTGGTAAAAGGTGAGGCCCCTGGAAAAGACATTTTTGATGGCATAAATACCACATGGACACGGGTAAAGAATGGTGATAAAATTAAACCCCTGGTTGATCGTGTGATTCGCGAATTTATTCCTGAAAAACCGGCTGCCTCAATTCCTTTGTTGCTGCAGATAAAAAAGGAAATAAATACGCTTGACAATAGTGTGTGGAAAACAAGAAAACTATTGGAAGTAAATCAGGTTATTCAAGATTGCGCAGGGCTTTATATCGAAGCGACTGCCAATAATTTTTGGGCTGCTCCTGGTCAACCATTAATGGCGACTATAGAACTTATAAATCGTTCTGATGCGGATGTTCAGATATTATCGATTCAATCATCTGATCTTGGATTGGATACGTTAGTAAATGCAACCTTAAGGAATAACGTGCCAATCGCAATTCGTTCACGGAAAAATATCAGTTCCACGAAGAGCTACTCGGATCCGTATTGGTTGCGCGAAAAACGCAGTATTGGTTTGTTTACTGTTACCGATAAGAGGCTTATTGGAAACCCTGAGAATGACCCAGCAGTAATGCTAACATTCACTACCCGAATTCATGGAGAATCAATCGATATAGTAAAACCATTGGTATTTCGCTCTACCGATCCGGTAAAGGGTGAGTTGTATAGACCGTTTGAAATAGTGCCACCAGTATTTGTTAATATTTCGAATGGTGTTTGGGTATTTAAAGATGAAACGCCAAAAAATGTTGAAGTGGTTATAAAATCTGCCACCGATAGCATTCAGCACGGCAGCTTAAAACTTCAACTGCCCGAAGGATGGCGAAGTGACCCTGCATTAATCGAATTTACACTAACAAGGCGAGGGGAGGAGCTAACGAAAATTTTTAAAGTGTATCCATCCGCAACGGAATTTAACGGAACCTTTAAGGCGGTTGCTGAGATTAAGGGAGTTGCTTATAACCATGCACTGCGAACGATCGCCTATGATCATATACCAACCCAAACATTATTGCCTGTTGCGGAAGCCCGGATTGTTCGCATCAATTTGAAAAAAGAAGGCGGAGTGATAGGATACATAAGCGGAGCAGGTGACGATGTACCATCGGCTTTGCGTAACATGGGCTATGAAGTTTGGGAAATGAAGAATGAAGAAGTTACGCCTGAGAATTTAAAACGCTTGGATGCCATAGTGTTGGGTATACGCGCGTTGAATACAAATGATCGTATCCGCTTTATGATGAATGATTTATTAACCTATGTAAATAATGGCGGAACGATGGTCGTTCAATACAATAACAGCAATGGACTTGTTACCGATAAATTCTCACCATACCCACTTACGCTTTCGCGTGATCGCACAACTGAAGAGAATGCCGAGATAAGAATTTTAAAACCAGATCATCCGCTTTTAAATAGCCCCAATAAAATTTCAGCATCTGATTTTGATGGTTGGGTACAAGAGCGGGGATTAAATTTTCCGAATAAATGGGATCCAAGTTTTGAATCATTGCTCTCCATGAATGATGTAGGTGAAAAACCATTAGATGGTGGTTTATTGGTTGCCAGGTATGGCAGCGGACACTATGTGTATACCGGACTTTCATTTTTCCGTGAGCTGCCAGAAGGCGTGCCCGGAGCATTTAAATTATTCGCGAATATTGTCTCATTGGGTAAACCGAAAAAATTAGAAAGGACAAAAGTCAAAACCAAAAAATAATATACTAGCTATAATAGAATTGAATGAACGATTCTCAAAATCTGCCCATTTTTAAAAAATGGAGTCACTGGTATTGGCTTCTGTTGGTTATATTGACTATCCAAATTTTTTTCTTTTACTGGGTAACTAAATCCTTTTCATGAACAGCCTCGATTGGATTGTACTGTTCACTACAATAGCCTTCATTGTGTTGTATGGTACGTGGCGAACACGCGGAAACAAAGATATTGAGGGGTATCTTAAAGGAGATAATTCCATGAAATGGTGGATGATTGGTGTAAGTATCATGGCAACACAAGCTAGTGCCGTTACTTTTCTGAGTACTCCGGGCCAAGCCATTGAGGATGGAATGCGCTTTCTACAATTTTATTTCGGTTTGCCAATCGCTATGGTTATCATTTCGGTAACGATGGTACCAATCTACTATCGATTAAAAGTATTCACAGCCTACGAATACCTCGAAACCCGTTTCGATTTAAAAACCCGCACGTTAGCCGCACTATTATTTTTGATTTTGCGTGGCTTGTCTGCTGGTATAACACTTTATGCTCCTGCAATTGTGTTATCCACAATCTTAGGCTGGCCTATTTCGGTAACCACCGTGCTAATTGGCTCACTTGTGATTATCTATGTAACTGTTGGTGGCACCCGTGCCGTAAGTCTTACGCAACGTCAACAAATGACTGTTATAATGAGCGGGATGATGCTGGCGGGCATTTTGGCGTACTCCATGTTGCCTGAATATATTTCTTTTGGTGACACTATTCAGATAGCGGGGGCGTTGGGAAAATTGAATCTGGTGAATCTTGATTTTAACCTGAGTGATCGTTATAATATTTGGTCCGGATTAATAGCAGGCACTTTTTTATTTCTGTCCTACTTCGGCACAGATCAATCACAAGTTGCGCGTTACCTCGGTGGGAAATCAGTAACAGAAAGTCGACTAGGCCTGATGTTTAATGGGTTGCTTAAAATACCCATGCAGTTCGTTATCCTGTTTATCGGGGTTCTTGTGTTTATCTTTTATCTCTTTAACCAGCCACCTGTTTTTCATAATCAGGTATTGAAAGAACAAGCACTTCAAACTGAACAAGCTGGGCAAATAGAATCGTTAGAAAATAAATATGATCAGCTCTATGCAGAAAAACGTAAAGCGGTTGATGATCTTGTTACGGCAATACATTCAGAAAATGAAAGCGGGATAGATGTTGCTAAAACCTCGGTTTTAAAATTGCAAGAGGATGAGAAACAAGTGCGAAATGAGGTGAAGATAAAAATTGGGGAAGCTGTTCCGGGCTCTAAAACGCAAGATCGTGATTACATATTTTTAAATTTCGTACTTACCCATTTACCACATGGAATCGTAGGTTTGCTGCTCGCGGTGATGTTCTCCGCTGCCATGTCTTCCATGGCTGGGGAGTTAAACGCGCTTTCCTCTACAACTACGGTTGATATCTATAAAAGATCCATTAGGAAAGAAGCTGAGCCATTGCATTACCTGAGCGCATCGCGTTGGTTTACCGTTGGATGGGCACTTCTTGCGATGGTATTTGCTATGCTCGCAACGTTTGCCGAAAACCTGATACAGTTCGTAAACATTGTAGGTTCTCTTTTTTATGGAACCATCCTGGGAATTTTCCTCACGGCATTTTATATCAAGTATGTAAAAGGGACTGCTGTTTTTTTCGCAGCGCTTGTTGCAGAATGTGTTGTATTTTACTGCTATTTCTATTCCGATATCGCTTTTCTATTATACAACATTATTGGCTGCGCTATTGTGATTACCGTTGCGGTCATCATCCAGATGCTGCAACACAAAGCCGAGAGCACCCAATCATAAAATCGACCTTAGTTTAATTTTGGGTCTGTTTCAAACGTCCGCTTGAGCCCCTCTAATCGAGGGGTTATTTTGTTAATCAGCGGTTCAAGCGTCCGCTTGGACCAATTGTAGCATTTGGTAATGACAGAAGCGTGATGAATGAATGGAATTACGGAGGTGAAAATGTTAGAATTGAAGTGCACAAGCGAACGCTTTCGCCATAATGTCGACAATTCGAAACCTGCTGATCAAAAAATTACTCAGCCAAAGCAATAACACAAAAAAATAAGCCCTCAAATAGAGGGCTTATTTTTTAATCAGATGTGAGTATATGATTATTTCTTCTTTGCTGGTTTACCATCTGGTAATTCCGCGGTGATCTTCTTAATTAGATCTTCGTTTAACTTGGTATAACCAAAATCACCATCTGCGTTTTTCTTAGCTAAGTCAAGTGATTGTTGCGCGGTAGCAATAGCGCCTTGCTTATCACCTACAGCATCCTGAATTTTAGCTTTTGTATGAATATTCCAAAAAGCTGCTTTGTTGCCTGATTCAATACCCAGCGTCATCCACTCAAGTGCCTTTTTCAAATCCTTTCCGTTGTTAAAATAGTAGTTTGCAGCGGCAACGTAATTACCGGGACTAACTTTTGTGCCAGCCTCAATAGACTTCATTACTTTAGAATCGTAATCAACGGCCAAAGCAACTTTTACAGAAGTATTTTCCCATGCAAGTTGAAGTTTAGCAGCCGTGTTGTTATCAGCAATATCAGAAATATTGATCGTGAAAGTCTCAACCTTCTCTGCTAATTTTTCTGGCTTTACAGTAAAACGTGCCACCTCTTTAGTCTTATCGTAGTTAGTTGAATTGAGCGCGCCTGCCTCTACATCACTATAGAGCATAACAGACCATTCTGCTTCGCCAGGAATTGTAAACACAAGGTATTCGCCTTTCTTTACATCGGTACCTTCAACTTTAACATCATCAGAGAAAGAAACAACTGTTCCATTATTAGCACCTGTTCTCCAAATCTCACCGAATGGAGTAAGAAAATCTGTGCCTGCTCCGAAAATTTTTCTGCCTTTCATTTTCGGACGAGAATAGGCAACCTTCACCTCTGTTAAGCCAACATAAGAGCTAACAGTAGCATTCGGACTTGGGTCTGGGGTTTTGATTTGAGCCTCTGCAATAAAAGCTGATAGAAGTAAAGCAATTGTTACTAGTTTTTTCATTTGTATAAATTTTAGGGTTTAAACGTTTGAAGGATTCAAAATTAATGATTCTTTTGATTATAGAAGCCAAATAGAATGAAGCTGTCAAGAAGCTTTTATGAACGGACGAATGTAGTGAAAATAGCCCGTGAACTATTGGGAAAATCCCTATTCACTCGGATTAATGGTGTAGTAACGGTTGGTATAATTGTAGAAACGGAGGCGTATTCATGGAAAGAGAAAGGGTGCCATGCTTTTGGTGGGCGAATGACAGAACGTAATAAAATAATGTTTGACTCGGGCGGCCATGCATACGTGTACCTGTGCTATGGAGTGCACAATCTTTTTAACGTGGTAACCAATAAAACAGGAAAAGCAGAAGCGATATTGATCCGCGCATTGGAACCGCAGGAAGGTTTAATTGAAATGAAGGAAAGGCGAGGAGATTTAAAAAGCCCATTTCATCTAACGTCCGGTCCTGGCAAACTGACTAAAGCAATGGGTATTGATCGTACATTTAATGGAAAATTTCTTTTAAATAGCGATGTTTGGATTGAAGACACTGGAAAAATTTTGAGCAGCAGGCAGATAATGGCCCGTAAGCGAATTGGCATTGATTATGCCGGTGAAGATTCAAAACTTCCGTGGAGATTTTTAATAAAGGGAAATGCTTGGGTGAGCCAAACAAATTAATGAGGTATAAACTATTATGAAGTCAATAAGTATTTTTTTTCTGGTCTTAGCCAGTCATTTAATCGTTGCGCAAGACATACAGGAGGCACTGCCTGGTGTTAACGTGGGGTATGATGAAAAATGCCCCGTTATTAGCCCGGATGGTAAACTCCTTTTTTTCACGATCAGCAATCATCCGCAAAACCTGGGTGGTATACGTGACCTTGGCGATATATGGTATTCTGAATTTGATGGGCTGCAATGGTCAACTCCTGTGCATGCCGGACCTGTTTTAAATAGCCTCGACTACAACGCAGTAGCAGGGTTTTCTACAGATGGCCAGCAACTTTACCTCTTAAGTCACTATGATGTAGCTGGTAACATAGCCCGAACTCAGGGCATCTCGGTCTCCCGAAAATTTTCCGGGGGTTGGTCTAAACCAGAAAATATTTCCATTCCATACTTTCAGAATAAATCAGCTTTTCTGAGTGGATCTCTTTCAATGGATGGTTTAGCATTTGTTTATGCAGCCGAAACCTATGGCAGTAGAGTAGAGGATATTTATATGTCACGGAAAGGAAGTGACGGAAAATGGTCGGAGCCCAGAAATCTTGGGAGTAAAATTAATACTCAATTTCAGGAGTTAAGCCCTTGGATGAGCATGGACGGGACTACACTTTACTTTTCAAGTAACGGACGTAAAGGATGCAAAAGTTTTGATGTGTTTTTCGCAACCAGGCTAGATGACACGTGGAGTAATTGGACTGATCCTGAACCTGTGGACACCGATGTTAATTCGGAGGGACGCGAGCTTTTCTTTAGGCAATATCCTACGTTGGGCTTTTCTATGTTTACCAGTACCAAGAATAGTGATGGGTATGGTGATATTAAAATATACAGACCCGATGTGCCCTTTATGGATACGATAAAAACAATAGCGTCTGTCTCCATCGATACAGTTATAAAAATTGATGAAGTCAGACATGAATTAGCTAACGGAAAATTCCTACGCATTCACGGAAAAATTGTCAACTCGAAAACCGGAGATGCTGTTGATGCAGTGTTACTTTTTGAGAACCCTGATTCACTTGTAAGCGCAAAGGCAACAATGGGTGAGTATAAAACAGAAATTTCTCCAACTCAATCGTATACTATTACGATTAATGCACCTGGCTTTGTGAGTAATTTTGAAAAGCTGGAGTTGAATACCATCGAAATGAAAGATCTTGAAATGAATTTTAAACTTCAACCAATTGAAGTGGGTACAACCGTTGCATTGAAAAATGTGTTGTTCTTGCAAAGTAAACCCGAGTTACTTCCAGGGTCGTACCCGGAATTGAATCTTGTTGTTCAGTTTATGAAAGGCAATCCACATATTGAGATCGAACTGTCGGGCCATACCGACAGCCGAGGATCCTTCCGGCAATTGCTAGCACTCTCTCAGCAACGAGTTAATAGGGTTAAAGCCTACTTAGTCTCGAAGGGCATTGAAGCAAAAAGAATTGTAGGAAGGGGATATGGTGGATCAAAGCCCATCGCTAGTAACGATACTGAAGACACACGGATGTTGAATAGGCGTGTTGAATTTACGATTAAGAAATTATAAATTAATACCCTGCCGCGGCATCATCGCCTCGGTTGTGATCGGCACCACCTTCTAATTTTCCATTTTTTAATTTTAGAATCGCATCTACACGACCGAGTGCGTCCAATCCTTTTTCCAGTTCACCTAATGGCCTTATTTTATGGCCAATTATAACCAGCTTCAGGCTGTCGTCATACTTAATTGCATCCGTCTCCGGAAAAATTGCATCCGGTAGCCATTGACTATGTGTTCGTTTTGCGTCCACGGCTTCTTGCATACTCATATCATGCTCAAGCACATTTAAAATAACTTGAAACACGGCAGTAATAATTCTAGAGCCTCCCGGTGAGCCAATTACCATCAATAATTTACCGTCTTTTTCAATAATTGTAGGAGTCATTGAACTAAGCATCACTTTACCGGGCTGAATTTCATTTACCTTCCCACCAATTACACCGTAGATATTTGGCACACCGGGTTTCATACTAAAGTCATCCATTTCATCATTCAGAAAAAAACCTGATCCTGCCACTACCACACGTGAGCCAAACCAATCGTTGAGCGTAGTGGTAACCGATACGGCATTTCCATCCTTGTCAACAATCGAAAGGTGCGTTGTTTCGGTAGGCTCGTGCCCTGCTATTTTCCCCTGCTTTACATCAGCGCTTCGTGTGGCTTTTTCAGGATCAAAAGTTGCCATGCGCAGTTTTATATAACTATCTGCAACGAGTTGTTGTGTTGGAACGGAGAAGAAATCGGGATCGCCAAGGTAAACAGATCTGTCGGCATAGGTTCTTCGTGCAGCCTCCGTTAGTACGTGAACTGTTCGAGCACTGTTGTGCCCCCATTTTTTAATAGGTTTATCCTCAACCGATTTTAATAATTGTATAAGCGCTATTCCTCCACTGGAAGGTGGCGGCATTGAGATAATTGTATAGTCTTTATATTTTCCAACAAGTGGCACAAGCCATTTAGATTTATAGTTCTTCAAGTCATCGTGTGTAATAATTCCTTTACCACGATTTATTTCTGCAACCAAATCATCGGCTGTCTTTCCATCATAAAAACCATCCCGACCCTTATCGCGAATACGTTCAAGGGTGTGCCCTAACTCTACCCAACGAATAGTATCACCTTGTTTCCACGTGTTCAATAAATGACCTGGAGTAACAGAATTGTATTTGCGCAAATCATCTTGTATATCATTTAGATTATTAGCTGCCTTATGGGTTAACGAAAATCCATTTAATGCAAGATCAATGGCAGGTTGAACCAAATTTGCCCACGGTAGTACTCCATATTTTTTATGCATCTCTACCATTCCATCTACCGAACCGGGAACGCCAGCCGAAAGATGCCCTTTGATACTTAACTCATCAATTACATTCCCTGCAGAATCTAAATACATATCTCGATGAGCATTTTTTGGAGCTCGCTCACGGTAATCTAACGCAGCGAGTTTTCCATTTGCTTCCCGCAACACCATAAACCCTCCACCTCCAATGTTTCCCGCTTCCGGAAAAACTACTGTTAGTGCAAATTGTACAGCAATGGCAGCATCAACTGCATTTCCTCCCTTATGTAAAATATCAACTCCAATATTCGATGCAAGCGGATGTGCCGAGACAATCATGGCTGAATTTGCCACCAAGCCAGTTGCCCGATTGGGTCTATCTTTCTCATTGCAGGCACTAATAATCAGAACAAGGGATAGGACTAAAAATCGGTTAACCATGTTTTAAGTTGATTTATTTATTGGAAAAGTAGTAAACTTGAGTAAAGTATCATGAATCTACGAAAGGAAAAAGCCGCCCGCCTTAAAATTCAGATTTTAGAGAGCACACTTAAACTCATTGGGAAAAAACCGTTTGAGGATTTGTATGTGGATGACCTATGCGCTAAAGTTAAAATCAGCAAAGTCACATTCTTTAAATATTTTCCGCAAAAGGAAGATGTATTACTATATTACTTTAGGATATGGTGTTTTGAACGGGTTATTGAGTTAAAGAATAAGCCCAAAGAAGGATTGCAAGGAGTATATTTTCTCGCTGATAGACTAAGTGAAGAATGTGAAAATAGGCCGGGAATAATACTAAGTTTAATTGGATACCTGACGGACTTAAAACGCCCCACGAAACCATTTACCGTTAAGCCCGAAGAGAAGAAGCTTCTTTTTTCAGACCGGGAGGAAGTCCATTCATTAGAGATACTTTCGCTTGACCAGATGGTTGAGAAGTTTACACTGGAAGCAATCTTTAAGAAGGAGATCACCAAGTCAAGTGCCACGCGCGATATCACCAATTTGTTTATGGCTACCCTGCTGGGCTCCGTGATAATAGCGCACATGAATCAACTCGGTCAACTGAAATTCTTCTTTCGCAAGAATATTGATTTCGTTATGAAAGGGCTTTAGTTTGGTTTTCTGCCTAACCAGCTTACTGATTAAATTTTGTTTAAAATTTTAATTAGAATTTTAAATTAACCTTTCATCTTAACCTTCTTAACGCCTTGCTTTTCAAACCTGAAGTAAATGCGGCCAACGTGCCACTTTTTCTTGTGCACATGATTTTTGTACCAACTATGATGATACTTCGGCTTAACAAAGGTCGCAGATGATGATGTTTTTTTACTACACCCGGAAAGCACCAGGAAGAATATTATTACGGATAGCGGAATTCTTTTCATCACACAATAGTGAATTTTAAAATTACCACTTTTATTGATACATGCTTGGTAGAACGAGCATAGGAGATGCTGTGGCAGACAGCACGTTATATTTAGTAATCAAATTGTTTCATCAAATTTTGGAGAAAACCCCTGTACCACTATCTTTGCGCTCCGTTTTAATACGGAATTTGACCTGGCAGTTCAGGAAAGTTCCTTTTACGGTAAGTCGCAGTTGGCGATTTTAGTGACGAATAAACATATATGGTCTGGTAGTTCAGCTGGTTAGAATGCCTGCCTGTCACGCAGGAGGTCGCGGGTTCGAGTCCCGTCCAGACCGCAATAAAGCCCTATAGGTCAATGACTTATAGGGCTTTTGCTTTTAGATTATTTCAGTAATTAATTTCGAAATTGCACAATCCTTATAACTTTGTGCCCTGCCGGCTGGTAGCAGGCACTCAAGACAAGAATGAACTATGTTGTTGGAATTTGAAAAACCCATCGCTGATCTGGAAGCAAAACTTGAAGATATGAAGCGCCTTGCTGGTGATAGTGACGAGAAAGTTAACGATGCCATTCAGGCCCTTGAAAGGAAAATCAAGGACCTTAAAAAGGAAACGTTCGAAAACCTAACGGGTTGGCAGCGAGTACAAATTTCCCGTCATCCCGACAGACCTTATACACTTGACTACATCTATGAAATAACAACAGACTTCATTGAGTTGCATGGCGATCGCACTGTTGGTGATGACAAGGCTATGATTGGTGGTTTTGGCTCTATTGAAGGACAAACTTTTATGTTGATAGGTCAGCAGAAAGGGCGCAACACTAAGCAACGCCAGATTCGGAATTTTGGAATGGCCAATCCGGAAGGCTACCGAAAGGCCCTGCGGTTAATGAAGATGGCGGAAAAATTTAACAAACCCATTATTACGTTGATTGATACTCCAGGAGCATTTCCAGGATTAGAGGCCGAAGAGAGAGGTCAAGGTGAAGCGATAGCGCGCAACCTAAAGGAAATGTTCATGCTTAAAGTGCCAGTAATTTGTATCGTAATTGGTGAGGGTGCTTCAGGTGGTGCTTTAGGTATTGCTATTGGCGATCGGGTATTTATGCTTGAAAATACATGGTACTCGGTTATTTCTCCAGAATCATGCTCCTCTATTCTTTGGAGAAGTTGGGATTTTAAAGAGCAAGCAGCCGAAGTTCTTAAGCTAACCGGTAAAGATATGCTTCAGCTTAAGCTGATTGATGGTATTATTAAAGAACCATTAGGTGGTGCACACAACGATGTAAAGTGGATGGCGGATGAATTGAAAAAGAAGATACTTTCAACACTTGCTGAATTACAAAAACTTCCGGTTGATCAACTAATTCAGCAACGCATTGATAAATTTTGCGCAATGGGTGTAGTGAAAGAGTAGTTCAAACATTCCAAGTTTAAAGGTAAAGGCTCTTCGGAGCTTTTTTCTTGTGTGCAATTATTCCAACTTTAAATCTCAAATCTTGAGTGTATGAAACTCCATGTAATTGATACCGGCCTTTTTAAGCTTGATGGAGGTGCCATGTTTGGGGTAGTTCCAAAGGCAATCTGGCAAAAAAGCAATCCGTCTGATGAAGCCAATATGTGTACTTGGGCGATGCGCTGCTTGTTAATAGAAGATGGAGATAAGTTAATTCTGATTGACAATGGAATAGGGGAGAAGCAAGACGCCAAATTTTTTGCGCACTACTATCTTCATGGCAATGATTCACTCATCAGGTCAATACACAAAGCTGGATTTTCTGAAAACGATATCACGGATATGTTTCTCACGCATTTACATTTCGATCATTGTGGGGGAGGCGTAAAAGACAACGGAGGCAAATTGGAACTTACATTTCCGAATGCTACATACTGGTCGAATGTCGATCATTGGAAGTGGGCCACTGAGCCCAACCCAAGAGAGAAGGCTAGTTTTCTTAAAGAGAACATTCTCCCCATGCAGGAAAGCGGTAATCTCAAGTTTATCGATTTAAATCAGCCATCACCATTCTCTCAATTCAAAATATTTTTTGCGTCAGGCCATACGGATAAGATGATGATTCCAAAGATTCAATATAAAGGCAAAACAATTTGCTACATGGCAGATTTGTTGCCTTCAACAGGGCATATCCCCCTTCCGTACGTTATGGGATACGACACGCGCCCGTTGCTAACACTTGCTGAAAAGGAGTTATTCATGAAAGAGGCTGCCGATAATCAATACATCTTATTTATGGAGCATGACTCTATAAATGAATGTTGTACAGTGAAGGATACGGACAAAGGCGTGAGGCTTGACCGGGCTTTTGCGCTGTCGGAAATTTAAATGAATCACATGAAAATAGGGTTAGCATTATCGGGAGGTGGGGCAAGAGGGTTTGCACATTTAGGAGTTATCAAAGCACTTGAAGAATTAGGTGTTACAATTTCTGAAGTATCGGGCACAAGTGCGGGCGCTATCGTAGGCGCGTTCTATTGCTATGGGTTTAAGCCCGACCAAATTCTAGAAATCATTTCGGCCACAGGCTTTTTAAAGTCTGTTCGCCCAGCGTGGTCATGGTCAGGGTTACTGAGTATGGATGGATTTAAAGATATGCTGTATGAGCATCTTCCTGATAATTCATTTGAAAGCCTTAAAATTCCATTAACTATTTCTGCTACGGAGATACGGCACGGCCGAGTTACGTATTTTAATTCAGGTTCGCTTATACCGAAAATCATCGCCTCGTCAAGTATCCCGGCACTTTTTAATCCGATGACATTGGACGGGCATGTGTATGTCGATGGCGGTATTATGGACAATCTTCCGGTTCGACCATTGGTAGGGATGTGTGATTTTATTATTGGAAGTCATTGTAACCCGGTTGAACAACGGTTCGATATAAAGAGCGTAAAGGAAATTACGGAAAGAAGCTTACTGATCGCCATTAATGTAAACTCAACCCACAGTAAGGCACATTGCAATGTAGTGATTGAACCGCCTGATTTAGGAAAGTTCAGTACGTTTGATCTTTCAAGAGGAAAGGAAATTTTCGAAATCGGGTATCAGTTTGTGAAGCAAAACTATACCAAAGAAGATTTTAAAAACCCCTCGTTAATCAATAATCATTAACAACGGACCGATGACATTCAAAGAACAAATCCTTAAGGGGATACCAGATGAACTTCCGCAAGTGAAACCTATAGATCTCTCCGTAAGTCACTCCCCAAAGCGAAAGGATATTTTAAACGTAGAGGAAAAAAAGCTTGCTGTACGAAATGCATTGAGATATTTCCATCCAAAACATCATGAAGTATTAGCATCAGAATTTTATAATGAATTGCAGTGGTACGGACGGATTTACATGTACCGTTTTCGCCCTGAATACTCGATGCATGCAAGGCCAATTGAAGAATATCCAGCTATCTGTTTACAGGCCGCAGCTATCATGTTAATGATTCAAAATAATCTTGATGCTGCAGTAGCACAGCATCCCCATGAATTGATTACGTATGGCGGTAATGGTGCTGTATTTCAAAACTGGGCGCAGTATCTTCTTACCATGAAGTATTTGGCAACAATGTCGGATGAGCAAACTCTTCACATGTATTCTGGCCACCCCATGGGATTATTTCCATCATCAAAAGAAGCACCCCGGGTTGTTGTTACAAATGGAATGATGATTCCTAATTATTCGAAGCAAGATGATTGGGAAAAATATAATGCGCTTGGTGTAACACAATACGGACAGATGACTGCTGGGTCTTACATGTACATTGGCCCGCAAGGGATTGTGCACGGAACGACCATTACGGTTTTAAATGCCGGAAGAAAAATTTCAAAAAGCGGTGAAGGTTTAGCAGGAAAACTTTTTGTTACATCGGGTTTAGGCGGTATGAGTGGTGCGCAACCCAAAGCTGGAAATATTGCTGGCTGTATTACCGTAATAGCGGATGTAAATTCACAGGCAACTAAGAAGCGTCATGAACAAGGTTGGGTCGATGAAGTAGTAGCAGATCTTACCAAACTGGTTGAACGGGTACGAAAGGCAAAAGCCAGCAAAGAAGTTGTGTCCATTGCTTACCAGGGAAATATTGTGGATGTATGGGAAAAATTTGATACGGAAAATATCTACGTTGATCTCGGATCCGATCAAACCTCGCTACACAACCCTTGGGCTGGAGGGTACTATCCAGCTGGGTTGGATTTTGAAACATCAAATCAAATGATGGCGAACGATCCTGAAAAGTTCAAACTGAAAGTTCAGGAATCATTACGGAGACATGCTGATGCTATTAATAGGCATACTGCAAAGGGTACGTATTTTTTCGATTATGGAAATGCTTTTCTATTGGAAGCATCACGTGCAGGCGCTGATGTAATGGCTGATGATGGAATAAATTTCAGGTATCCATCCTATGTGCAGGATATCATGGGACCCATGTGTTTCGACTATGGGTTCGGTCCGTTTCGTTGGGTGTGCACTTCCGGAAAACCTAAGGATTTGGCATTTACAGATAAACTTGCGCAAAATGTTTTAGAAGAAATTTTACTATCTGCTCCTAAAGAAATTCACGGGCAACTTCAAGACAACATTGACTGGATAAAACAGGCTGATCAAAATAAATTAGTGGTGGGCTCACAAGCACGTATTTTATATGCCGATGCCGAAGGAAGAATTAAAATTGCTGAAGCGTTTAATAACGCGGTACGTGAGAAGAAAATTGGCCCTATAGTATTAGGCCGCGATCATCACGATGTATCTGGAACGGACAGTCCGTACAGAGAAACTTCCAATATTTATGACGGCTCACGCTTCACAGCAGACATGGCCATCCATAATGTAATTGGCGACTCTTTTCGGGGAGCAACGTGGATCTCCATTCACAATGGTGGTGGGGTGGGATGGGGCGAAGTGATTAATGGCGGGTTTGGCCTGTTGCTCGATGGTAGCCCCGAGACAGACAGAAAACTTAAAAACATGCTTTATTTCGATGTAAACAATGGTATTGCCAGAAGAGCGTGGGCAAGAAATGAGAATGCTATAACCGCTATTCAAAAGGAAATAAGGGGAAATCCTTCTATTGAAATAACGTTGCCAAACATGGTTAACGATAAGGTTTTGAAATTTGTCTGATTAGGGTTAACTTTTATTACACAAAACCCTTCTTATCATGAAAAAAATAACAACGACTGTTCTCGTATGTGTGATTGGGTTATTAAGCCTGTCCACATCTGTTGCTCAAACGCTCTCCAAAGGTTCAATTATTGGTAATGGAACTTTTGATTTTTTTTCCGGAAAGGAAAAACAAGAATTTGGGTCATCTTCTTCTTTCGAGGATAAGATAACTTCTTTTGGCTTCACACCATGGGCTGGTTACTTTATAACTACCAATTTAGGTGTTGGCGCAGGGCTTAATTTTTCTCTATCGTCCGCTAAAGATGATTCGGGCGACAATACCTTTAGCGAAACTCAAATTACATTTGGCCCCGTAGTTCGATACTATATCACTGAAGGCCCTTTTGTTCAAGGCTATTTTGGCTTTGGTTCACAAAAAACTAAAATAACATCGGGCGGTGTTGATCTGCCGGAAGCAAAAGAAAGTGTTACTGAGTGGCAGGCTGGTGTTGGGTACTCTATTCGACTTTCTGATACTGTTTTATTAGATCCATTGCTAGGGTACGGTTCATCGGTACATGAAAATAAAGATGCAGATAATAAAGTAACTGTTTCGGGATTTTTCATCCGTGTTGGCTTTACTATAATTTTAATAGCTCCGTAGATTCTTAATCAGCAATTTGTATTTAGGCCGGCATACCGGCCTTTTTTATTTGTAATCTCAGGAAGACTGCGGTTAGTTGATTGCTCATAACACAAATGATTAATCCGTGTTACAGGGTAGCCCAAATCAGGGGTTTAGGGTATTTGTTAGTTGCCAAAAAATATGTGATATTGTGCCAAACAAAACCCATTTAATCATGAAAAAAATATTATTAACAGTAGCAGCAATTACCTGCATTTCTGTAGCTTCTTTTGCTCAGGGTAGATTTTCAGTTGGTGGCGAACTCGCGCTCCCTTCTGGTGACTGGGCAGATTTTGTCGGTATTGGCTTCGGTGGTAGTGTACGGTATGAAAGTCCCATAAATGATAATCTATCCTGGATGGGCACAGCTGGTTACGTAACTTTTGCAGAGAAGGATAACTCTGGTCTTACATTTTCAATGATCCCAATTCACGGTGGAGTAAAGTACTATTTTACGGAGAGTTTTAGCGGATTTTATGCTGGTGGGGAAATAGGTGTTACAATTGCCAAGGCGACTGTTGATATTTCAGGAACATCGGTATCCGCAAGCGATTCGGAAGTAAGTTTTGCTCCATCTGTGGGGTATCATTTAGGTAGTATTGACCTCTCGGCACGATACCAGATTATCACAGATGCTAATTTTATTGGTGTTAGAATTGCCTACGTTATAGGAGGAAAGTAAAAAAAGGAGAGTATTCTTTTTTAGGAAGGCCGACTAATGTCGGCTTTTTTGATTTACCTTTAATCATATCTAGACTTAATTTTAGTTTTGTGATCAAATTCTAAATTAATGTGAAAAAGATCCTACTTTCTTTTATAGTTGTTTTTTTTACCGTTGAAGCACTTGGACAAATCACAGGTGGTGTAAAGGGTGGTTTGAATTTCGCCCAGATTCATGTTGAAGTTTCAGGTGACTCTGAACTGTCCGATATGTTGGTGGGATTTCAACTTGGTGGATATTTAAACTATCCGCTTTCTGATAAAGTTTCTATTCAACCAGAGTTAGTGTTTACAAGGGTGGGTGGTAAGGAATCCATGTACGATCCCGACTTGCAAGAAGATATTACTCTATCTAGTTTAAATGACTATTTAAGTATTCCCCTGATGTTCAGGTTCAAGGCCGGTGACAAATTTCATATTCTTGCTGGTCCTCAGGTTGGTATTTTAGTAGTGGCGAAAATAAAAGTTGAGTTACAAGGCATATCCGTTAAGATTGATGCAATGGATGAGTTTAAAACGTTAGACTTTGGCTTGACTGCCGGCTTTGGTTATACCATTAATAAAGTAGGAATTGACGCACGCTACAATTTTGGGCTGATCAATATTGCGGAGGGGACAACCGAAGATGGTAAGGCTCAAAATCGTATAATAATGTTTGCAGTTTCATATAAGTTATTTGAGAAATAAGATAAACACGGACGCATTTTAACATATTTCAGAGTAACATTAATAATTTTATTTCGATGGAGGATTGTTTTGAGAAGCTGTATTTTGTTACCTTTAAATTCTAAAAAATTTAATTTTTATGAAAAGAATCTTAATTGTACTTCTATTGTCAACAGTAACGATTAGTTCGTATGCTCAGGTGCAGGTTGCCCTTGGGTTGAAGGGCGGTGCAAATATTTCTAAGTTCGATGATGCATCAGCTGATAACTTTACCAGTTTTCACGGTGGTGCGTTTGCACTTTTTAAGCTTACAAAAATTGGTATTCAACCAGAACTTATTTATTCCCTTCAGGGTTCAAAATTTGGCCCCGATGATTTTAAAACTAGCTATGTGAACATTCCCGTTATGCTTAAGTTGTACTTAGTTGCTGGTCTTAATGTTCAGGCTGGTCCACAGTTTGGATTTTTAAATTCAGCGAAACTGGATGGAGCTAATGTAAAGAGCTCACTTAAATCTTCGGATATGAGTATTAATTTTGGATTAGGTTGGGATCTTCCATTTGGCGTGACAGTCGATGCCCGTTATAACCTAGGACTATCTGACATCTCGGATGACCCGAGCCTTGATGCCCTAAAGAGCAGAGTTATTCAACTCTCTGTCGGCTATAAAATTTTAAAGTTCGGCAACTAGTTTTTTAATTAATTGGTTCATATAAAAATGTCCTGCACTTCAATGTGTAGGACATTTTTATTTTACGACCCAACTACTATTAAATAGTAATTCTTCTTTCCCTTTTGTGCCAATAAGTATTTGTTATGGAGTAATGCAAAGGTTGGTTTCGTACTACCATCTTCAACCTTAACTTTATTAATACTCACACCACCGCCTTGTATCATTTTACGCGCTTCACCTTTCGATTGAAAAATAATGGTCCCCGTTGCGTCAGAAAGTAAATCAATAGTACTAACACAGGCATTGAGTGAGTTGAGTGTAATTGTAGCCTGCGGAACGCCTTCTAAAATGCTTAACAGTGTTTCTTCATCCAGGCTTTCGAGATCATGTGTAGTAGAGTTACCAAATAAAATCGATGATGCACTAACAGCCGTTTTAAAATCATTTTCAGAATGAACTCGGATCGTAATGTCTTTTGATAATACCTGCTGCAATTTGCGAAGATGTGGAGTCGCCTTATGCTCATTTATAAGTTCGATAATTTCATTCTCCTGAAGCAACGTGAATATTCTAATATAGTTAGCGGCATCCTCATCGGAAGCATTAAGCCAAAATTGGTAAAATTTATAGGGTGAAGTTTTTTGCGGGTCAAGCCAAATGTTTCCTGTTTCGGTTTTTCCAAACTTGGTTCCATCAGATTTGGTAATCAGTTTACATGTAAGGGCAAACGCTTCGCCTCGTAATTTTTTCCGTATCAGCTCATTTCCAGCAGTAATGTTTCCCCATTGATCGGAGCCCCCCATTTGAAGCTTGCAATTTTTATGTTCATACAAATGCATAAAGTCGTAAGCCTGCATCAGTATGTAGTTAAATTCTGTAAACGAAAGTTCACCCGCTTGCGCCAGGCGTTCTTTTACAAAGCCCTTGCTCAATAAATAGTTTACGGTAAGATATTTTCCTGCTTCCCGCAAAAATGTGATCATTTGAAGGCCACTAAACCAATCGTTATTATTAACCAGCTGGGCTGGGTTTCCTGAGCGGCCAAAATCAAGGAACTTCGAAAGTTGAGCCTTAATACAATCGGCATTATGTTGAATATCATCAATAGAGAGCAGTTTTCTCTCTTCCTTTTTCCCAGACGGGTCACCGATCATACCGGTTGCTCCACCTACAAGCGCTATTGGCCTGTGTCCGCATTGCTGAAAGTGCACGAGCGTCATAATCTGGGCGAGACTTCCAATATGCAACGAATCGGCTGTTGGATCAAAACCAATATACCCCGTTGTACTCTCCTTGTTTAGTTGTTCCTCGGTTCCCGGCATTACGTCATGTAACATTCCGCGCCACCTGAGTTCTTCTACAAAATTCTTCATGACCAAGTCTAAAACGCAAATATAGAAAGGGAATTCTTACTCCAAAGCACACAGGCTGCTTTCCATTAGATCATCGGTAGGTAGTAAACTTTAAGCTTTGACTAAATCACGGAGAGGTTCTCAAACATCAAACGAGGGCTTTAATTTTTTTATATCATTGTTTCAATTTTCTTTACATAAAAGAATCACTTGCTTGTATGAAACAACCCGATGCCCTTAATTTAGTTGCCGACTTTCACAGAACGTTCAAACATCCAATTCTTGATACACCGGTTATCCCTGGAGATGACAGGTGTAAACTTCGGGTAGCCCTGATTGCTGAAGAGCTAAAGGAGCTCGAGGTGGCTATTCTTGAAAAGGACATTGTAGAGGTCGCAGATGCTCTGTGCGATATTCAATATGTTCTCTCAGGGGCTATTCTTGAATTCGGCCTTGCGGATAAATTCAAAGATCTATTTGAAGAGGTACAGCGCTCAAACATGAGTAAGGCGTGCGGCACGGAAGAAGAAGCAAATGCCACTCTTGAGTTTTATAAAAAGAAAGATGGGACGGAATGCTATTACAAAGAAGAAGCAGGAAAATGGCTGGTGTACCGGAAATCCGATAATAAGACCATTAAGTCTATCAATTACTCGCCAACGAACCTTGAGAAAATCCTTAACGGATAACTGAGCTTAGCTTAAATGTAAAACTCAATTTGGAAGTCGGTCTCATTTGCTTGAATCTGAATAGGTTTTACGGCAATCATTTGTACTGAGTTATAGGCTTTAATAAACTCAGTTCGGCTAATGCGTAGCTTACTTTGGCCTGGCCGTATTTTATGATACTGCATCCTACCCGATTTATTAGCCATAGCACTATACACCACGTCATACTTAATAGGAATGGGGGAGGGGATATACCGCATTTAGTGGTATGTGTTTATGAATTCAAGGTGAATCATTTGATTTTGCTTCGCATTATACTGAGCTAAAAGCCCGTATGCCCAACTAGGCACATAATTAAATTGATGCTGGTACTCTTCAATTTTAGAGCAAAGTTCCTTCACATAGAATCGTATCTGATCAAGGTTTTTACACTCTGAAGGCCTTTCAAAGTTTCTAGAAGTGAACGATTTCAGCTCCGTTTCTAGTTTTTTACGTTCGTAGTCATTCATATCATTGTGTATTAGTACACAATGATATGAATAAATATGCAATTGAAGCAATTTTATTTGTGAAATATTGCACAATTATTTTTAACACAACGAATTGATAGAGGATAAACCTGTCACATACTTACAGAGTGTTAATTAATTGTAGATGAAACCTTTATAATAATCTACTCATCTAAAGAGTTAACAGTAACCCAGTAGCGGAAAGCCACGACTAGTTTTGCGCCTGTGCTTAAACGTGTGATATCGCGCTGGCTGTAACGAGGAAGTATAACTTTATTGATCGTTGCTAAAAGCTTGAAAACATATTTTTTCACGGCTCATTTTTTAAATGGAACAACACAGTATGTATTAATTATTATCTTTAAAACTTACTAAAAATAGTATAATAAAACTATGGATTATCTTGAACAGAGTCCCTTTCTAGTTGCCTGGCATAATGGAATGATTTTGGGTGCGATTTTTATGGTGGCCGCAGGAATTCTCGTCTACTTGTTTCACAGCCTGCGTGTTTCATTGATATCGGAATATCATATGAAATACGACTATATAAATACGCAAGAAATTAAGAACTACAAGCTTGTCTTTTATTGCTTTGGGGCAGCCGGGATGCTGCTTATAAACCTTTATCAGATGGATAAGATGAAGGAGGTAGAGCTATGGTTTTATGTCCGAATGTTTATGGGGATCGCTGGAGGCACACTCATTGGGTATGTAGCGTATTTGATTCTTGAATATTATTACCCTACCCGGCTAGATAAGAAGCTGAAAAAATGGAGATTCATGCCTCGTGTAAATCCAGCCAATGGAAGTAAAATGCGATTACTGAGTGAAGAGGAAGAGGATGTTCATTTACAAGAGGGGATGATTGCCGAGGAGAACGTATTCTCTATTGACTATGATGTTTGGATTGACGAGAAAACCGGTGATGTGGTGATCGAAAAGTATGAGGGGCGATTGCAGGCATTGAAGTGTAATAGCTGCGGTTTTTATACAATGCGAATCATTAAGGAGGAAGTTACGAAGGCACCTACTACAGAAGAACCTGGAGAGTTAGTGAAGAACTACCAGTGCAGTTATTGTAAGTCTGTTCGCGCTACTTCATTCAATATTTCTACAAAGGAGACAGATGATTACAAAAAGGAGAAATTTAAGTTCAAGCGGAATAAAGACGTGGATCTTGTGAAAATTGAAATTCACTCAGTATCAGGTGAGAAAAAGCACTTCGAATTTCAAAATGCCGAGCAGGCCCACAAATTTCTGAGTGAATTTGATTACGAAAAATCTTAATAAGTCATTCAGTTTTTTATTTCTACCGTATTAATCAATAAATATTATTGAATATGAAGCGTATTGGATTGTGGGTAATTTCGGCATTATTCATTTCGTTAGTTCACCAATCATTATCTGCTCAGTCAGACACATCGCTTGTTGAAAAGCCCGTTTTTGGTAAGCAAGCTAAACTTATTTCATACCTACTCGATAATAACCATTACCGAAAACTACACTTAAATGATTCGCTTTCTTCGGCCATATTGGATGCGTACATAGAAGCTTTGGATAATAGCAAAATTTATTTTCTGGATTCAGATGTTGCCTCGTTTGAGAAATACAGAAATCAGCTTGATGACCTTACGAAAAGTGAGAGTACCTCGCCAGCCTTTGTCATATACCAGGTTTTCAGAAAACGATTTGATGAGCGGATGATGTACGTAACTCAGAAATTGATTGGCGCTGACTTTGATTTTACCACGGATGAATATTATGAAACAAATCGCGACCACGAACCCTGGGCTAAATCAAGCGAAGAATTGAATGGAGTATGGACAAAGATTATTAAAAGTTATGTGCTCAGCTTAAAACTGGCCGGCAAAAAAAATGAGGAGATTGCATCCATGTTAAAGACTCGTTATGAGCGATACATTGCCTCTGTGAAGCAAACCAATAGCGGAGATGTTTTTGAGATGTATATGAATGCTATTACAGAAGCCTACGATCCGCACACCAATTATTTTTCACCAAGCAATGCCGAAAAATTTAATCAGGATATCAGCCAATCATTGGAAGGTATTGGTGCCCGGCTTCAGCCAGATAATGAGTATACAAAAGTAAATGAAGTTTTACCTGGTGGGCCAGCAGAGAAAAGTAATTTGATACATGCGAATGACCGAATTGTGGGTGTGGCGCAGGGTGCTGCAGGCGCAATGGTTGATGTGGTGGGCTGGCGCTTAGATGACGTGGTAAAGCTTATCAAAGGCCCTAAAGGAACACAAGTAAGGTTGCAAATTATTCCGGCTGACGCTGGCGTTAATGGAACGGCTATAACCATTTCATTAGTTCGTGACAAAATTAAGCTTGATGATCTTACTCCAAAGAAAAAGGTTGTAGAGTTTACACAAAATAATAAGCCTTTTAAACTTGGGGTTATTACAATTCCTAGTTTTATTATGGACTTCACCGAATACCAAAAGGGCAATCCAAACTACAACAGTACAACACGCGATGTTAAAAAGTATATTGAAGAGCTCCAGGCTGAAGGAGTGAACGGCATAGCACTTGATCTTCGAAATAATGGCGGTGGATCCCTTCAAGAAGCGATCAATCTTACCGGGCTTTTTATAAAAAATGGTCCTGTGGTGCAGGTCAAAAGCTCCAATAATAAAATTGATGTTTTAACTGATGACGACTCGGATATTACTTATAATGGCCCGTTGGTTGTGCTAATTAACAGATTAAGTGCATCAGCTTCTGAAATTTTTGCCGGTGCTATTCAGGACTACCATCGCGGTGTAATTGTTGGAGAATCAACCTACGGAAAGGGAACGGTACAACAAGTAATTCCATTGGAACGGTATATTAGAGAAAGTGATGACATTGGCAGCCTGAAGATAACACTTCAGAAATTTTACAGAGCTTCTGGAAGTAGTACGCAGCACAAAGGTGTTACGCCCGACATAAAATTTCCAACAGCGCTTAGCCCAGAGCAATTTGGAGAAAGTGCGCAAGCTAATGCATTGCCTTGGGATGAGATTAAAGGAACCCTCTATCAGCGCACGCCCATTATTAATGATAAGGTTTTAGCAGAGCTTAACAAAGCTCATAAAGAGCGGGCAAAAAGTGATCCGTACTTAACTAGGTTTATTGAAGAGACAAACGAGAATCGAAAGAATATTACAAAATCAATCATTTCGCTGAATGAAAGCATGAGACGAATCGAAATGGAAGAATCGGAAAAGAAAAAAGCAGCTAATGCCAAGTTGGGTAACATCACTACGATAGGCAAAGAAGGTGAGCCTGTAAAGAACACCTTAACTATTGATGACGAATATCTACGGGAAGGCTTGCTTGTGCTGAGCAATTTAATTGTAAGTAAGGTTGGTTAATAATGATCAGCAAATTACTCGCGCAAATTCATGATATTCTTTAATAACTTTTAGAATGTAGCGATAGCCTTATTATAACCTTGAATTTTCCTATTTTAGAAGAATTAATAGGTAACTCCACATGAGTGAAGAACTTCTCAAAGCTATAATTCAACTTTTCGCCATCGTTACCCGCGAACGTATTACTGAAGACGAACGAAATAACATTAAGGAATTTCTCGGACTTTATCTTAATCGTGATACAATCAAGTATTACCTCAATCTTTTTGATGGATTTGCTAGTAATTACAAGATTGAAGAACAAAACCAAGCTTCGAGTACGATAGACCCAGAGACCCAGCAATTTGTAGATGATTGGGCAAAAATAATGCAGATTACCAAGAAGGTAAATCAAGCGCTTACAACCCAGCAGAAGCAAGTACTTATTGTAAAAATAATTGAGCTTGTGTTTGTCGATAACAGAATATCCGAAAGACAAAGCAATCTTGTCTTCTACATTGGTCAGGCATTAAAAATCGATCAAACCGATGTAAAAGATCTACGAGACTTTGTTACCGGACAAGACATCGATGAGCTCTCTTCTAAACATGTGCTTATCATTGACGAGGGGTATGACGAAAATTCACATCCGGGGCCGCGAATAACGGAAAAGAATATGACAGGGCTTATTGCCATCCTGAAACTGTCAGAAACATATTTCATTAAGTATCTTGGTATATCTGTTATCTACCTCAATAGCATTCCGCTAAAAAGCAGGCGCGTAGATGTGTTTCCTACTGGAAGTACAATACGTGGAGATAAAATAGAGTCCATTTATTATAGCGACATCATTGGAAAGTTTCTGATTGAGGAAAGTCAAAGTAAGATAACGTTTACAGCCGACCATCTTTTTTATCATTTCAAATCGGGAAAGGCCGCATTGCAAAATATAAATTTAGCCGAGCACGAAGGGAAACTTATTGGCATAATGGGAGCGAGTGGCTCTGGAAAATCAACTTTATTGAATGTTTTGAATGGGGCAGATGAACCATCCAGCGGACGAGTGTTAATCAATGGTGTTGATATTCACAAAAATCCCGAGAAAGTGGAAGGTGTTGTCGGCTATATTCCGCAAGATGATCTTCTTATGGAAGATCTTACGGTTTTTGAAAATTTATACTATGCAGCCCGACTGTGTTTTGATCAATACGATAAAGCACACATTGCTGAAGTGGTCGAGAAGGTAATTCAACAGCTTGGTCTAACAGAAATTCGAAACCTAAAAGTTGGATCACCCCTCCAAAAAACTATTAGCGGTGGCCAACGCAAGCGTGTTAACATTGGGTTGGAGTTATTGCGCGAACCAACAATTTTATTTGTTGACGAGCCAACCTCGGGGTTATCCTCTCGAGACTCGGAGAACATAATGGATCTATTGAAAGAACTGACACTTCGGGGGAAGATGATTTTCGTAGTGCTTCATCAGCCATCTTCTGATATTTTTAAGATGTTTGATACCCTGTTGATTCTTGACGTAGGTGGGTTTCAAATCTATTATGGTAATCCAAACGAAGCTGTAGTCTACTTTCGTGATATTGTTAATGCAGCTAATAAAACACAAGGTGCATGCCCTGAATGTGGCAACATTAACCCCGAGCAAATTTTTAATATTATTGAAACCAAAGTTGTAAACGAATACGGAAGACTTACTAACACACGCAAAATTTCTGCCGGTCAATGGTATCAGTACTTCAAGCAAAAGATTAAGATTCAAAAAATCGCTCATGTTTCGGATACGCTAAATGTAACGCAGCAAATTCCGGGTCGCTTACAACAATTTAAAATTTTTACAATACGAGATGTGCTGGCAAAAATTGCGAATAAGCAATATATGTACATCAACTTGTTGGAGGCTCCCGTGTTAGCTTTCTTCATTAGTTTTATGGTCAAGTATCACAACCTACTTGATCAGGAAAATCCTAGCTACAGCTTCTATAATAATGAAAATATTCCTGTTTATTTTTTCATGAGCGTAGTGGTCTCGTTATTCTTCGGACTTACACTGAGCGCGGAGGAAATTTTCAGGGACCGTAAAATTTTGAAACGCGAGCAATTCCTGCATCTTAGTAGAAGCAGTTATTTGCTTTCTAAAGTTTGGGTAATGTTTAGTATTTCGGCACTACAAACCCTAACGTACATTGTTATTGGAAACTTTGTTTTAGAAATTCCATTAACCGAAATGCGGTACTGGTTTATTCTATTTAGTTGCTCGTGCTTTGCAAACATGTTAGGCCTTAACATTTCATCTTCCTTTAACTCTGCTGTTACTATTTACATTCTTATCCCCCTGCTAATTATTCCGCAGTTAATGTTGAGTGGTGTGGTGATTAATTTTGATAAGTTCAATCCCAAAGTTGGGAATCAGGTAGGTGTGCCGCTGGTAGGCGAGGTGATGGCGTCACGTTGGGCCTTTGAAGCATTTATGGTAACCCAGTTTAAAGATAATCCCTTTGAAAAGAAGTTTTATGAGCTGGATAAAATAATTGCTGAATCAGAATACAAAAAAGTATACTATATACCGCAACTTGAGTCACACCTTGCGCTTTGCCTTAACAATAGAAGTAATTGGCTTAACCCACGCCATGCAGGCCTAACGAGTTCACTTACGCTTTTAAAAAATGAGATTGATTATGAGTTAAAATCCGTTGGCAAATCTAGTTTTCCTGAAATTGGCAGCCTCATTCCCGGAAAATTTGACTCGGCCGTGTATCAAAAATCTATGAAGTTTCTCGCGACACTGAAGCAATTTTATCTGATCAAGCAAAACAAGGCGATGGCGGAAAAGGAAAGTAAAATTGCAATATTAACAAGTACACCCGAGAAATTACAAGCGTACAATCATGAACGCGATCGGTATCAGAATAAGGCTGTTGCGGCAGGCGTAAAAAATGTGACCGCTCCAAATAGAATTGTAGAATATAATGGGCAGCTATTTCAAAAAATTTACCCGGTATACTTTGATGATCACAAACCTCGACATTTTTTTGATTTTACAGGAACATTGTTCCAGCCAACAAAATATTTTGGTGGACGCCTTTTCGACACTTTATACTTTAACGTGGCGGTCATTTGGTTTATGACGTTATTCCTTTTCGTAACTCTTTACTTCGACTTGTTGCGGAAGTTACTATTGCTTTTCGAAAATAGAAAGTATAGTAAACGTGATAAGAGCTGAGATTTTTATAAATTTATATAAACTAAAAATAGAGCATGAAAAATTTATTCAATTACACGTTTATTATTTTCGCTTTCTCATTCGTTTTGGCCTGCTCAGGAAAGAAGGAAGAAACAGCTTCTAACGATGATGAGTGGCCAGAAATGGATGAATTTCACATGGTAATGGCAGAGAGTTTCCATCCGTTTAAAGATTCTGCTAATATTGAACCCGCAAAAGCCAATGCAACAGAGATGGCAAGGGTTGCTGAGAAGTGGGCTACTGCAGCGTTACCCGAAAAAGTAAATAATGATGATATCAAAGCTAGCCTTTCTAAATTAAAAGACGATGCAGCTGCGTTTTCGCAAGTTGTTCAGGGTGGGGACACAACAAAAATTGGTGAGTCCCTTACAAGCTTACACGATGCATTTCATAAGCTGCAAGAAGCATGGTACGGTGCAGACAAAAAGGAGGGTCACGAACATCATTAAGAGATCAATTGAAATGATGGGCAGCCTCCTACATGGGAGCTGCCTTTTTTATGCGTAATGGTTTCTAGCGATAATCTTCTACGATTGCATTCACTAGGAAGCCTGACCTGTTTATTTCTGAAAGCCAGTAATTGTAACTAAAATCAAATGGCTAAAAAATCACAATGGGCGGAAGTCGGAAAGCGGAAAGTTGAACTATCCAACCTGGATAAAGTTCTTTTCCCGGAAGATGGAATTGTGAAAGCTGAGATAATCGAATATTATTTAAAAATTGCGCCCACACTTCTAAACCACATCAAAGGAAGAGCACTTACCTTAATTCGCTTTCCAGATGGAATTCATGGCGAAATGTTCTACCAAAAAAAACGCCCTGAGTGGGCGCCACCATGGCTTGAGTTTGAAAAACTTGGGAAGGAAGAAAAGAAAGATTATATCATTGCTACCGAGCCAGCATCGTTGGTGTGGCTTGCAAATCTGGCATCACTTGAACTTCATCAGCTCCATAGTCGAAAACCGAATTTTGATTTTCCTGATTACATGGTATTTGATCTCGATCCACCCGAAGGATATGACTTCCGGAAAGTTGTTCCGATTGCACAGGGGCTCAAAGAGTTTATTGAGAGTTTCGGGTATACAGCTTTTGCAAAGACTACCGGTGGAAAGGGTATTCACATCTGTTGTCCGATTGAACCAAAATTTGATTTTCATACCGTTTTTGAAGCAGCTCAGTTGATTGCTCAACCTTTTGTTGATCGGAATTCGAATGATACAACGCTGCACATAAAAAAAGATGCACGCAAAGGTAGAGTGTTGATTGATATTTATAGAATTCGTTCGGGGCAAAGCATTGTTTCACCGTATAGTTTGCGGGGAAGAATTGGTGCTCCCGTTTCCATGCCCCTGAAGTGGGATGAATTTGAGTCGTTGAAATCACCACTGGAGTATAATATTCACAATGCCCTTGAAAAAGTATTTCGGGATGGCGATGCCTGGGAAGGAATGGACGCTTTTGCTGTAGAGTTGCATACGCATCGCAAGAAAATTGTACCAATGGAATTGGATCCGAATAATAAGAAGCGAAAGACACCCGCGCAGCTGGAATCCTACGAGAAAAAACGAGACTTCAAAAAAACACCTGAACCAGATGCGAGAATTATCGAAGGAGGGGGAAATAATTTTGTCATCCACCGACATCATGCAACTAACCTGCATTATGATTTGCGATTAGAACAAGATGGTGTTTTAAAATCCTGGGCGCTACCACGAGGGTTACCACCCCATCCGGGTGTTAAGCGATTGGCGGTTCAAACCGAAGATCACCCGATGAAATATTTGACATTTAACGGTACTATTCCGAAAGGCCAATACGGTGGTGGAGAGATGTGGATTTATGCGTTGGGCAAATATCAGATTACAAAAGACAAGAAGGATGGATTCTACTTCCGCCTGAGCAGCAAAGAAATTTCAGGTGAGTACAGAATTTATAAAATAAGGGAAAAAGAATTTCTTTTAGAGCGGGTGGATACCCCACAGGTGAACTACTTGCATAACGCGATTGAGCCCATGCTCAGTGATAGCGCTGAGAAGCTCCCAAAGAGTGATGACTATATCTATGAAGTTAAGTGGGATGGAATCCGTGCGCTAATTTCATTGGAGGATGGCCAGGTACGTATTCGAACACGCAACCAGAATGACATCACCAAACAGTTTCCCGAACTTCTTGTTGCCGATAAAGCATTTCGCGCAACGAATGGTTTATTTGATGCCGAGATTGTGTGTTTGAATAAGCAGGGCAAACCAGAATTCAAGCGAGTCATTAACCGCCTGCAAGCTTCGGGAGAAACGAATATTCAAAAATTCTTGAAGACAAACCCCGTGTATTGCTACATTTTTGATTGCTTATATCTGGATGGCCGAAGTTTAATCAATGATCCCCTCATGAAGCGAAAGGATTGGCTGAAGGATGTAGTGAAGAAAGATACGCCATACCGCGTAAGTGAATGGATGGAGGATGGTGAGTCATTACTGGAGGCCGCACGCGTTCACGAGTTGGAGGGGGTTATGGCGAAGCAAATCAATGGTAAATATTTTCCCGGCAAGCGCAGTGATCTATGGCTTAAGATCAAGATCAGGAATACCCGCGAGTGCGTTATCATTGGCTATAATGAGGGTAAAGGAAATCGTAGTGCAACATTTGGAGGCCTGCATATTGCCGAGTGGGAAGAAGATAAGCTCGTCTACCGAGGTAAAGTAGGAACAGGGTTTGATGACGCGACAATTAAAGAAATCTTTAAGTTGATAAAGCAACTCAACGAGGTCAAAAAACCGATAGAAGGGAAGGTGCTGGACGAAAAAGTATCCAAATGGATAGAGCCGAAGTTAATGGTTGAGGTAAGTTTTGCATCACTCACACCGGATAAGAACTTTCGCGAGCCAGTGTTTGTAAGGCTACGGCCAGATCTGTAAAATTTCGTCATGACGGGCTGAAGTGTGGATTGCTTTACTTCATTACACCATCCTACACCTTCTGTACGCAATGAAGAAACTCATTAGCTCGCCCTGTCAATAAATCGCTTCAATTATCAAACATTTAAAAGCAAAATCATGTTAATAAGGATATGGAAAAGACCAAAGCCACCAAGACTTCTCGTGTAAAAGGTAAATCCACGGGAACAGAAGCGAAAATCAAAGCGGCCTACATTGAATACTTGCTAAACCACGGAAAACAGCCCAATTCTATCTACAAATTCTGTTTCGATCTAAAACTGAAAGAAGAAGATTTTTATAATCACTTCGGTTCTTTTGAATCGATAGAGAAGCATATTTGGAAAGGGTTCATGGATCAGGTGACCTCTAGCCTGACTGCTGATAAAACCTTCGATGATTTTAGCGCGCGCGAAAAAATACTGGCATTTTATTTTACGTTAGCGGAAGTATTGAAGTCGAACCGGAGTTTTGCATTGTTGCAATTAATGGGGCATCGAAAACCTGAATTTGTACCCATCTTTTTAAAGGAGTTTAAAGTTGCCTTTGAGATTTTTGTAAGCTCCATTCTCAGCGATGGAAAGTCGAAAGGAGAGGTGGCTGCTAGACCCTATTTAGATAAACGTTACCCACAGCTTTTCTGGGTACACTTGGGCTTCCTTTTATTGTACTGGAAAGACGATGAAAGCCCTGGTTTTGAACAAACCGATGCCTTCATTGAGAAGTCTGTTAATCTGGCATTTGACCTTATTGGAAAAGGTGCTTTTGACTCTGCGATTGATTTTGTAAAGTTTTTGTACCAGAGTAAAGTAAAATAAGCAGCCCTGTGCCTACATGAAGGAGTTCAGTAAAATCCCGATTACAAAGGTTGCGCGGGCAACGAAGTTCATTACTACCGGAGCTAAAATAGGCTCCAATTATTTAAAACATTACAGCAAGAAGTTAATCGATCCGGATAGGACCCGCGATGAACTTCATGAGGATAATGCAAAGGATATTTACAATTCGTTAAGTGAGCTTAAAGGCAGTGCTTTAAAAGTCGCTCAAATGCTGAGCATGGATAAGAACTTATTGCCTGCTGCCTACCAACAAAAGTTCTCGATGGCACAGTATAGTGCGCCACCACTTTCATATCCATTGGTAGTAAAAACATTTCAAAAGTATTTTGGAAAAGGCCCCGATCAACTTTTTGAATCATTTACTAAAAAAGCAGTGAATGCAGCTTCTATGGGGCAGGTACATTTAGCCTTAAAAAATGGCAAAAGATTGGCTGTTAAAGTTCAATATCCAGGCATCAGCGACAGTGTGAAATCTGATTTGGCCATGGTGAAACCCATCGCGTTATCTATGTTCAAGCTCAATCCGGCTGAGTACAATGAATTTATTCAGGAGGTGGAGTTACGGATGATGGAAGAAACTGATTATGAGCTTGAATTAAAACGGTCTATTGATCTTTCTAAAAGAAGTAGTCATATCCCAAATATTTTATTTCCAACGTATTACAAAGAATACTCAAGCCCGAAGACTCTTGCTATGGATTGGATAGATGGAAAGCCCTTGGGAGAAATTCTAAAGAGCCCGCTTCCTCAGAATGCTGGTAATGTACTTGGCCAAGCCATGTGGGATTTCTATCACTTTCAGATGCATACATTGAAGAGCGTTCATGCCGATCCTCACCCTGGAAATTTCATTATAACACCCGATTATAAGCTGGGTATTATTGATTTTGGGTGCGTAAAAGTGATTCCGGAAACTTTCTATAAAGTGTATTTCCAATTGTTGGATAGAAACCTCTTGGATGATCCTAAAAGACTTGAAAAGGTATTCTACGAGCTCAGATTCATCTACACGGATGATCCTAAAAAGGATAAGGATTTCTTCATTGCCTTGTTTACGCAGCTTGTGGAGCTTCTTAGTCGCCCATTCAGAACTAATGCCTTCGACTTTGCAGATAAAACCTATTTCCAGGCTCTATTTGACTTTGGTCAAAAGCTCTCTTCCATGAAGGAACTTCGTGAATCCAAAAAAGCAAGGGGCGTACGCGATGCCTTGTACATTAACCGAACCTATTTCGGATTGTATAGCCTGTTGCATGATCTTAAAGCAACAGTGAATATCAGCACTGTATAGCGCTATCTTCAGAAGAACACACTCAATATTTACTTATTTAAACCCAGTCCGGGTAATGATTCCTATGAATGAATTCATTGCATGAAATCCTCATATTAAGTTTGTTAAATACATTCATTATCAATAATTTAGAGTCATCTATCTCATTTTTTAAACTAACTGCATATGAGAGCTATTTGGAAAGGACACATCCGGTTTTCGTTAGTTACTATTCCAATCCGGATTTATAATGCCATCGACTCGGCACAAACGATAAGTTTCAATCTTCTTTCACGCGAAGGGCATAATCCTGTTTCGTACGAAAAGAAGGATAAAGTTACAGGCGAACCATTGAAAAGTGAGGATATCCTGAAAGGATATCAGTATGAGCCCGGTCAATTTGTGATTATTGAACAGGAGGATATTGATAAGATCCGATTGAAAAGCACTAAAGTCATCGACATCGAAGGATTTGTTGATGCTAAAGAAATACACCCAGCCTTGTTTGAGTCGCCTTACTTTGCTGGCCCTGATGGTGATATTGCTGCTACTACTTACGGATTGCTTTGTCATACGCTTAAACAGACTGGCCGAGTGGGAGTTGGTCGGGTTGTATTGCGTGATCGCGAAACAATTGTATTGCTTGCACCGCATGAGCAGGGATTAATGTTGCATCGGCTTCGCTTTCCCGATGAGGTAAGAAACATTAATGAGGTCCCAAGTCTATTGGAAGTTAAAGTCGATAAGGAACAATTGAAGCTTGCTAAAACCTTAGTTGATTCAATGGTGAAGCAATTTGTTGATATTGAGATGAAAGACAATTATACCCTCGAACTCAAGAAAATGATTGACGCAAAAATTCAGGGTAAGGAAATTGTTTCAGTGGTGGAAGAAGAGCCCGTTGTTGTCGATATCATGACAGCCCTTAAAGCCAGTATCGAACAAGCCAAGAAAAAGCCTATGGAGAAAGCAAAGGGTAAGGCTGTGAGTGAGGAAAAGGCTGGTAAGTCATCAACCAAGACACTTAAGCGTAAGGCTAGTTAGTTGATCCGTTAATCGTGCGCTATTAACTATTAACAGATAACTGCTAACTTTGTCCTATGGGTAAAGTAGTTAAGTTTCCGGGTCCAGCACCTGAAAAATTTGGATTACAGCGGGTTCGGAAAAAAAAAGGAACGAATGCAGAAAATCATGGCCAGCTGCCATTGTTCGGGGGGGCAAAGATTCTAAGACTTAACCACCTTTCTTCTTTTGAAGAGGGCCTTTTACAAGACGATAACGATAATTTAAAAGCCGCGAAAGAGCTTTATCAAAAAGCTATTGATGAGGGGGATTGTCTTGCAGATGCTTATTGTAATCTGGGCATCATCGAATCAGGTGATGGTAATCTCGCGAAAGCCATGGATTGTTTTACAAAAAGTCTTAAGCTTGACCCACGCCATTACGAAGCGCATTACAATTTGGCTAACCTTTATTCCGAAGTTGGAAACTATATACTGGCTAAGTTTCATTACGGAATAGCTATTGAAATTGAACCTACTTTCCCAAACAGTTATTTCAACCTAGGCTTAGCACTGGCCATGACTAAAGAGTTTGGTGAAGCTGTCAGGCAGTTGCATGCTTATCGAAGACTTTCTTCCGGAGAAGATGATTCCTATACCAATGACTTGATCAAACAGTTGACGATTGTTTAAATGGCACACACTTTCTTCCTGGGAAGGGTTCATTAAACCGACCAAAACGTAACAAAAAATAACATTAACCGATAGGCCTCAAGTGCTAGAAAAAGACCAACAATCGCCAACAGGCTTTTTATAATCAATCGCTTTCCTTTTTGCTGGTAAAATTTTTGCGCAGCCCGATAAATGAAATATAGATTGGTTGAAATGAAAATCACAGTAAACGTTGTGTCGTTTAAATAGTCACCGAGTCCGGAGCCACTCCAATGCAATATTTTATTCAGTATCCACAAAATACTTGTTAAGAATATCGCATTCACAAAAATATTAAAGCAAGCAAGCTCTACCGAAAGCGCAACATGATCGCTAAAATAGCGGCTTTTCTTTTGGAAGATAAGACCCAACGGTAGTGAAGCAAGCAATACAAAAATTACCATGAGCAGTTTAGCAATGGCTGTTGATTTCGCATCATAGATCAATCCATACCCTTCAATGCTCAAGCCTTCCATCACTACGTGTTTTATCACGAGGTCACGAACCATACTGCTATGAAAGAGGTAGTACATCTGTGTGCGCAGGGAGGAGTTGAATAACTGCAACACCGGGAGAAGAAAATACACGAGATTGAGAATAAAGAAAAGTTGCAACGGCCGCAGGTAATGTATTCTTCGGCCATCAGCATATTCTTTTGAGAGAAAGCCAGGATTCATAAGGATAAGCCATAGTGTTTTAATGAACCTATTATCGGCAAAGGTTACAGCGATTAAAATATTTCCAAGGAACATGCGCATCGAACGATCTTTCGGCTCAATAACTTTCTCCCCACAGTGGTTGCAATACACGCCTGTAAATATATTGCCACAACTTTTACAAGTATGTTGAATAGGAGTGAGTATTTTTTCATCCATGGCTGGAAAGATAAATACTCTGTATGAGAATGATTTGATATTTTTATTAAAATTCTCGTGAATAACTACCCCTTAATTTATTGGTAGATGTTGTATACGTTTTGGTAATGCTTGATCGAGTGTGATAATTTTATTATATAGACTATTGAATTTCAAACAGCTCATTTATTGTCTTAAAAGTCACTTTATGCTTTTGTGTCGGCATCGTTTCCTAAATTCTTTACGCTAAACAATAAACCATGAAATTTTTTAAGCTCGTTATGTTCTTCGCTCTCTCGGCATTTAGCTGCGCGCTTGCCCAACCGGTATTGCCAGTATTGCCTCTTGATTTTGAATCCACTACAATCTCTTACACGTTTACTGATTTTCTGGGTGGGGCTGTAACTAAGATTGCTAATCCGCAAATCAACGGTATAAACACCAGCGCCACCGTAGCAAAAATGATTAAGAGCCCGGGCGCGGATTTTGGTGGAAGTTTAATAACCATGGCTTCTCCGGTGAACTTTGCAACCAATAAGATTATTAAGGTAAAAGTATTCTCTCCGGTAGCCGGAAAGAAGCTCTTATTGAAATTTGAAGGATCAGGGCCTACTTTTGAAAAAGAATCGATAGGAGTAACAACGGCCAATGTTTGGCAGGAACTAACGTTTGATTTTGCAGGAGTAGCCGGAGTAAACAATCTAAACAATAAGATAGTTTTCATATTTGACTTAGGGACGCAAGGTGATGGTTCCGCTAATTCAACTTATTTATTTGACGATGTAGTGCAAACATCAACCTATGTCGGGGGTGTAACCGGTGACTACACCCTGGTATGGTCTGATGAATTTGTTGGTACGGGTGCTCCTGCTAATGACCATTGGTTTCGTCAAACACAAATTCCTACACCAAGTGGTTGGTTCGGTAACGAACAACAACACTACACGAATAGAGATGTTAATTCATTCATCGCAAATGGTTATTTAAACATTGTAGCCAAAAAAGAGAGCTTTACGGATCAGGGTCTGACCAAGCAATACACTTCTACCCGATTAAACTCTAAATATGCATTTAAGTATGGACGAGTGGATGTTCTGGCAAAGTTACCTGCCGGAAATGGTACATTTCCCGCAATCTGGATGCTAGGTAAGAATATCAATGAACCGGGTGCATACTTTGCCAGCCAATATGGTACAACAACCTGGCCGGCATGCGGAGAGATCGATATTATGGAGCATTGGGGCAACAACCCGAATGTAATCGCTCAATCTATACACACCCCTTCAAGTTTTGGTGGGACTATAAATACAAATACTACGGCTATCTCACAAGTAAGCACCACCTACCATGTCTATTCAATTATTTGGGATGCAAACCAGATTCAGTTTTTAATAGACGATGTAGCATATTACACTTACAACCCAGTTGTAAAGAATGCCAGCACCTGGCCATTTGATAATCCTCAGTATCTACTGCTTAACATTGCAATGGGAGGAGGCGGGGGTGCTATTGATCTGGCCTTCACGCAATCCACTATGGAAATTGATTATGTACGAATTTATCAAAAGGGAGTTTCGAGCCAACAAATAACCTTCCCTGAAATCGTAGATAAAACATTAGGAGGTTCTGCATTTGCACTAGGTGCAACATCCAGCTCAGGCTTAGCTGTTACGTATAAAGCTTCTTCAAATAAAATTACGATTGTCGGAAGTCAAGTAAGTATGGTGTCAGCTGGACGCGCTACTATAACCGCTGATCAGGCTGGAAATGCTTCTTTCGGTGCTGCAGCACTCGTAGAAAGAAGTTTTTGTATAAACCCTATAAAGCCACTTATAACTATAGAAGGTGAAAACACGGAGTCGGTAACACTTACATCGAGTTCAGCAACAGGCAACCAATGGTTCTTGAACGGTACATTGATAGCAAATGGGACTTCATCAACCTTATCGGTAACAGGCGAGGGTGTATATACGGTTCAGGTAAAGGTTGATGATTGTGAAAGTGAAGTTTCTGAAGAAGCGCTATTGGTAATCACGGGGGAAGTAAGTTCTATGGTTGAAAATAGAGCCGCCTATCCAAATCCTGCTGATAATTATATTGAAATAAGTGGATTGCAGAACAAGAAAGTGCAGGCGCAAATTTCCGACCTGTCAGGCAGAACGAATTCTATCGTTTTTGAACAAAATGAAAGTAGTCATCGGGCCAATGTTCAAAATCTACCAAAAGGAATTTACCTGATCAAAATCTTAGACGGAAGTAAAATGCATCAAATTAAAATGATTAAAAAGTAGCATTATAAATCGCAACCTTCCCCTTACCGGCTTTGCAGAGTGGGAGGAAATGAAGAAATTTTTATACGCTTATGAATAAATCAATATGAAAAATAATTTTGTACGAGTATCGGTAATGAGTCCTAAATAATATTTGTTCGTCATTTCGCAGTCCGGCTGTAGGCAGGACAGAGAAATCCCCTTATTCGCATAAACCTCACGGGGATTTCTCCGTTCACCATCCTTCGTCAGGTTCGCTACGAAATGAAGCCTGCTTCTTCGAGTGTTCTTTTAAAAGCTCTTTTTTTATATCCATATTTGGATATTTAGCTTAAATAAACTACTTTAACTCCCTGTAAATAAGATACTTTATACCGCATTATTAAATTATTAAATAAACTAAACATTTGGTACGCTATGGAGCTATTTTTTGCCATCGTCTCAACAGTCATTTTCCAGATCGGGTTTGTCATGTTTTGCTTCCTGAAAAAGACTGCTAAAGTTCGCCTTTACTGAGATTCTACGCTTATTCTAAGTATAATTTTTCATCCGACCTCGGCCTGAAACGGATGTGCTATTTAATAAACGCTATTGATAGTTAAAGCCTTTAGCATGTGATAGCGCGAAGCAATCAAATCTTTCTGACCGGTTTGTTAAGTGGTGACCGCTACGTCTCAAATGATTTTATCTGAGGATCGCACTAACTGTGAGACGCTATTTAAATCATGCCGTGTAGTGTGGGTTTCTCTTTTCTTACATGCCAGAATCAATTAGATTTGCACCCCGTTAATTTTCAAAATCACACAACGTGACCTATCATTAACGGATAACGATTAACTGATTACTTACTTGAACTATCTCTCTGCAGAAAACCTTTCTAAATCCTTCCACGATAAGTGGCTTTTCAAAGATATTACCGTTGGCATCGGGCAAGGCGAGAAATTCGCACTGGTTGGGAATAACGGGGTTGGCAAATCAACCCTGCTGAAGATATTAACAGGTGAAATCCAATCCGACTCCGGAAAGGTAAGCATGCGTGATGGTATTAAGACGGGCTTTCTCACCCAAGAACCACGCGTAAAAGACTCAACAACAGTTAAGGATGTGCTCTTTAGTGACTCGAATGAGATCGCCAAAGTGGTGAAAGAATATGAGGATTGTCTTCAACATCCAGATGTATCAGCCGAACGCATGCAGGCCGTGCTGGAAAAAATGGAAGACCTTAAAGCCTGGGACTACGAAGCGAAGGTTCATGAAATCATTGGCAAATTAGGTGTGCCTGATCTGGATAAAACTTTCGGACAACTTTCTGGCGGTCAGCGTAAGCGCATCTTCCTGGCACAACTCTTAATTGCTGAACCGGACCTCATCATTATGGATGAGCCTACCAATCACTTGGACTTATCCGCGATTGAGTGGCTCGAAAACTTCCTGGCGGGACAACAGATAACACTCATCATGGTGACGCACGATCGTTACTTCCTCGATAATGTTGCTACAGAAATCATTGAACTTGATCGTGGACAACTCTACCGCTACAAAGGCAACTATGCCTACTTCCTCGAAAAGAAAGAAATGCGCGAAGAGATGCTGAAAGTAGAAGTGTCAAAAGCACGTCAACTATTAAAAAAGGAGCTCGAGTGGATGCGCAAGCAGCCCCGTGCCCGTGGTACGAAAGCAAAATATCGTATTGATGCGTATTACGATCTTAAAGAAGTAGCCTCGCAAGACTTAAGACGTGAGAAGCTTGAGCTCGATGTAAAAGAATCGCGACAAGGAGGGAAGATTCTTGAAGTAGATCATATTAGCAAGAAGTACGGTACGCTTCCAATTGTTAACGACTTCTCATATGTATTTAAGAAGAACGACCGCATTGGCGTTGTGGGTAAAAATGGAATTGGTAAATCTACCTTTTTGGATATGCTCACAGGCAAACTAAAGCCTGATACAGGTGAAATATGGCCGGGTGTCACAACGAAGTATGGCTACTTTACGCAGGAGTCCATTACTCTCAATCCCAATCACCGGGTAATTGAAGAGGTGAAAGAAATTGCCGAGTACATCACGATGGGTGACGGTTCACAGATGTCGGCCTCTAAATTCCTGGAAACATTTCTTTTTCCACCTGAGAAGCAATACAACTTTATTGATAAACTAAGCGGTGGTGAGAAGAAGCGTTTACAGTTAATGAAGCTGCTGATTACAAGCCCGAATTTTTTAATTCTCGATGAACCTACTAACGACTTCGATATCGATACGCTCAACGTGCTCGAAGATTTCTTAATCAACTTTACGGGTTGTTTATTGCTCGTATCCCACGATCGGTACTTTATGGATCATTTAGTTGATCAACTTTTTGTTTTTGAAGGCGATGGAAAGATCAGATTATTCAATGGTAATTATTCTGATTACCGTAACTGGATTGAAGGGCAGGAAGACGAACCAGAAGTAAAGGAAAAGTCTGCAGCACAAACACAACCCGAACCCTCTACGGAAAAGCGCAAACTCTCCAATAAAGAAAAGATGGAGTTCAATAGTTTGCAATCTGAAATTGAGAAACTCGAAAAGCAGAAAGCAGAGATCAATGCATTGTTAAACAGTGGCACAACCGATCATTCTCAACTCACCGCATGGGGTACGCAACTTGAAAAGCTCACTGCACAAATTGATCAAAAGTCGGAACGCTGGCTTGAGCTTTCAGTTCTCCAGGAATCTTAATAGTTGACGTCCTTGCAAGTTGACGCGTTTGAAGTGTTCAATGCGAAACAATACATGAGAATTCATTAAAAATGCCACCCAACTTTAATGGAAGCTTCCGGGGTAAAAAATGAGGGTTTAAACTCTTCCCCATCGACCAGCACTTCCGTGTTACCCGCAATTCGCAGGTGCACGGCCGCCCATGGGTTTAAATAGAAGTTCTTGTAGAATTTCCAAACATACCCGCCTCCGAGTGTAAAGACAGTCTGATCGTATGCCACCGTACTTAATTGGGCGTCCGATTGAATTTTTCCTTTCCAATATTCTACGCCCGTACCGACCCACCATTTTTCAAAATCAGGTTTTAAAAAGTAATCTACAATAGCTGCATACGCCTGCAGTTCATTATTCGTGAAGCCATCGGGTACAGCAAAGTCGGGTACGCTAATTTTAGCAACTACCACCCGATATCGCATCTTATTGTGACCAACCCATCCCGAGCCATAATAGCCACCCGTAATGTAGGGGAGTGCATCAAGTTCAAATCCTACCGTTGTATGTTGGCTTTCAGTTTGCTGCGCAAAAGCACTGGATGTTACCAGAAAGAAGATACTGATTAACGTTTTAAATTTATAGCTCTTGAAAATCATATTGTATGTTATTATAAAAATATTCAACGTTATTTCAAGCTGACGCGTTGGAGGTGTGTAAGCGCGAAGCAATCCAGTAGTAGAGAGTTCGCGCTTCGAAACACGAGATTGCTTCGTCACCCCACCACTCATTGCCAACACTTCGTATCCTCGCAATGACGATTAGCGATTACTTCACACTCCGCTCAATCTCCCTTAAATTCTCCATCTTCTTATTCCGCAGGAAACCTGAGATATCCTCAAAATGTTCCTTCACGCGCTTGTTGCCGAATTCAAAAACCTTCGTAGCAAGTCCATCTAAGAAATCACGATCGTGAGAGACAAGAATAAGCGTACCATCAAACGCACGAAGAGCATCTTTTAAGATATCTTTTGTTTTAATATCCAGGTGGTTTGTAGGTTCATCGAGAATCAACAAGTTCACCGGTTGCAATAATAACTTGATCATCGCTAAACGCGTCTTCTCACCACCACTCAACATCTTCACCTTCTTATCAATATCATCACCACTAAACATAAACGCTCCGAGAATATCTTTAATCTTCGAGCGGATGTCGCCTTCGGCAATCTGGTCGATCGTTTGAAACACGGTGATGTCTTCCTCCAACAACGAAGCCTGGTTCTGCGCAAAGTACCCGATCTGCGAACCATGACCGAGCGCACACTTTCCATCAAAATCAATCTCACTCATGATGGCTTTCACCAACGTAGACTTACCCTCACCGTTCTTTCCGACAAATGCAATCTTCTCACCACGGGCTATTGTTAAGCTTACATCCTGAAACACCACATGGTCGCCATACTTTTTCGTCATGCCATCCGCAATCACGGGGTAGTTGCCCGAGCGTGGCGCAGGAGGGAACTTCAAATGCAATGCACTGCTGTCGACCTCGTCTACTTCAACAATCTCAATCTTCTCTAACATCTTCACGCGCGATTGTACTTGTAACGTCTTCGAGTACGTGCCCTTAAAGCGATCAATAAATTGTTGGATGTCCGCAATCTGTTTCGCCTGGTCATCGAATTGCTTTTGTTGCTGCTCGCGTCTTTCCTTGCGCAACTGCAAGTAATGCGTGTAGTTCGTTTTATAATCGTAGATGCGCCCCATCGTAACTTCAATGGTGCGGTTGGTAAGGTTATCGACAAACGTTTTATCGTGACTGATTACGATCACCGCCTTCGCGTTGTTCTTCAAAAAATCCTCCAGCCACTGCACCGACTCAATATCTAAATGGTTTGTGGGCTCATCCAACAAAATCAGATCAGGCTTTTGTAATAGAATCTTGGCAAGTTCAATACGCATGCGCCAGCCTCCGCTAAACTCACTGGTAGGGCGCGTGAAATCCGAACGCAAAAAGCCTAAGCCCATCAGCGTCTTCTCAATCTCCGCATCGAAGTTGATCTCCTCAATCGAGTAATACTTTTCACTCAGCTCACTTACTTGCTCAATGATCTTACCATATGCGTCCGATTCATAATCTGTGCGTGTTTCCAGTTGGTAGTTCAGCTCATCCATTTGCACCTTCATGGCGTTAATCTTCGAAAACGCCTTCGAGGCCTCTTCAAACAACGTGGCGTCATCTTTTGTGAGCAAGTGTTGCGGCAGGTAGGCAATTACCGCGTCTTTAGGTGCACTTACTTTGCCACGTGTAGGCTTGGTTACCCCGGCAATAATTTTGAGCAGCGTACTCTTGCCCGCACCGTTTTTACCCATCAGGGCTATGCGGTCATTCTCATTAATATTAAAGGTAATGTCGCTAAACAGCACCGTTCCGCTAAACTCAACCCCTACAGCATCTACTGAAATCATACGATCTAAAATAAGGGCGCAAAGATATTGTTTCTCAATAAAATAACCCACCGTCATTTCGAAGGAGGCTCAGTTTAATAAGACTTCTCTTAATCATAATCGACTGAGAAATCCCCTATAGAGAGCATAATTATGGCGTTGCCTCTCCGCCTGCTGGCGGACTCGGCCCGCGCTATCCGCTATACTCCTTGTGCCATCGCACAAACCACGCAACTGCGGGGTGACGCTTCTATCGCTAACGCAAATTCTCGTACACCAAAAACCATTCCCCCTTTGAATGGGGGTGTGCAAGAAAGTGCGTTGATAGGTGGATGTAATTTCTATTATCTTCAGCAAAAAAAACTTCACCATGAAATCACGCTACACCATTGCAACCCTCACCATCCTCACCCTCTTAACCTTCACCACCACAACCCTTCGTGCCCAAGACGAAACCAAAAACATATTGGCTGTACTCGAGCAATTTTTCACCGCCATTAACACCAGCGACTCCCTTGCTTTTAACAACGTCTTCCTTCCGCAAGCACACATGTTTGTATCACGCCCCGCCAACGACACTACCGTTTATGTATCACGCTCAGCCGTAACACCTTCTATATTTAGAGCCGGTGTAGAGCTTCGCGAAACCATGCGCAACAAAGGGGTGAAGGTTGAAGTACACCAAAACATAGCCATGGCCTGGGTGCCGTACGACTTTCACCGGAACAATATCTTTTCACATTGTGGTATAGATGTATTCACCCTCATGAAAACCCCCAAGGGCTGGAAGATAGCCTTGATTGCCTACTCGGTAGAGAAAACGGGATGTGAGGGGTGGTAATTGACTCCGTCATTTCGAAGGAGAACACAATCGTATAAGCGTATACGAAAACTAAATTTGACTGAGAAATCCCCCTTAGAAAGACTGTCCCCCTTTGTGCGAAGGAAAGTGCGCAAGCGAAGGGGGGCGCGTGAGAATAAGCGATGGCAGGGGGATGTATTTCTGGGCGTGCCCCCTCGTTCCTCGGGGGTCGGGCTATCCGCTACAAGCTCCCTCCATGTGCGTGGGCGCGGAGTTTATCCCGACTTTTGTCGGGAGGCTTTCCGCTGCTATCCCTCACGCTGGGGTTTCCCTATACATTTTCCCCGTTGTGGGGGAAAGTTGCTTTCACGAAATTGCCTGTTGTTTAATATAGAAATATAAGACACAGGGTTTCTTATATATTTATGTTGTAGATAATTTTTATTTTTTGACAAAGATTCTCGTAAACTGACAGACTATGGAAGTAACCAAACTTTACAATGTGGTACTCGACTTGACAAATGAGGAGAAAGAATTTAACCTGACTACTCATCTCACTAGTTTAGTGACTCATATTTCATCCAATCAATCAGCTGCAATTCAGGAGACTCTAACAAAAATTCAAGAAGGAACCTCTGAAAGTGCTACTAATTCTTACGGCATTAGCAACCTGAGTATTCTAAAGGCGCTAAAAGGCGAAATATATTTTGGTAATCAGGGTTACGAGACTATAAATTCAATACTCAGTAGGAATTCCTTTAATATCTCCCAAACAACGACTGAGATTCAAACTTATATTACTGCAAGGACAGAGTTTATGGCGACAATCACTTCTTTGAAAGATTCTTTTAAGAAGTTAGGATTTGAACCGCATTACTATACCGATGAAATTTATGAAATCGGCTTACTACTTCCGACAAAAGTTACTGACAATAGAATAACATCTGTAACAAAAGAATTACAACAATGGAATAACATTATTAAGACATTAAAGGAAGTGACAGGTCTCGGAGCAGAGGATACGCAAATATCGCTAGTAAATAACGGCTCGCTCGAGTTCTTCTTTACCGATTCACACACAATAGCACTCTGTATTTCCGTAATAGTTGAGCGAGTTTGTGCCTTATACAAAAGAATACTCGAAATAAGGGAGCTTAGAGAAAAACTTAAACAACTTGGTGGTTCAAAGCAAGAGCAAACTGAAATTGGCAAGTTCGAAAAAGAAACGATTGACAAGGAAGTCGAGCAAATCGGGAATGAAATTTTTCAAAAGTTCGTTCATTCCAAAATTGAGAAAGGACGATTGAATGAATTGAAAATCGCAGTAAATGGACATATCCGATACATAGCAAAGTCAATTGACAAAGGAATAGTCATTGAAATAAATACTCCGGAAATTGAAGTGCCGGAAATTCTGGACGCTGAAGAAACTGAAGAGAATAAAAAGGAAAAAGGTAAAGCGGAAAAGGAACATAAGGAGAAACTAGCCAAAATCGACACTGTAAAGAAATCAATACAAGTGGTGAGAGAGATAACTGGCCTTGGGACTGATGTTTTTAAATACTTAACAAGCGGGACAGAGGATTCTGATTTAGATGAAAAGAAAAAATAAAAACTACCTACAACAATGTGTTTGCGAAAGAGGGCCTGATTCCCTCCCAAGACCTTCCTTTCTAACAGATTTAGGCTAATTTTAGGATGATCCGAATGGATCATTAAATCTAAGGACACGGAATGGCTGACGACAAAAAACAACAACTCGAACAAAAACTCTGGAACATTGCCGACACCCTGCGCGGTAAAATGGATGCCGATGACTTTCGCGACTACATCCTCGGCTTTATCTTCTACAAATACCTCAGCGAAAAGATGCATACTTATGCCAATGCCATCTTGAAGCCCGATAAAATCACGTACGACCAGGTAGAAAAACACAAAGACAAAAAAGCACTGCTGGCCGCCATCAAAGACGAAGCCCTTGACAAACTCGGGTACTTCCTGTTGCCTTCCGAACTCTTCAGCGAACTGGCACGCAGGGGCAATGCCGATGGCAAAAGCAAATTCATTCTCGATGACCTCACCAAGGTGCTTACCCATATTGAGCAAAGCACCATGGGCAGCGAAAGCGAAGAAGATTTTGGAAACCTGTTTGAAGACCTGGACCTCACCAGTAGCAAGCTCGGCAAAACCGAAACCGCCAAAAACGAATTGATTGTAAAAGTGCTATCGCACTTAAATGAAATTGATTTCGATTTACAAAATACCACCAGCGATGTATTGGGCGATGCCTACGAATACCTCATTGGTAAGTTTGCCAGCGGTGCCGGCAAGAAGGCAGGCGAGTTTTATACGCCACAGCAGGTAAGCAGTGTGCTGGCGCGATTGGTTACCGTGGGTAAAACCAAATTGAAAAGTGTGTACGACCCTACCTGTGGCTCGGGCTCGTTGTTGTTGCGTGTGGCCAAAGAAGTAAAAGAAGTAGGAGGGTTCTTTGGACAGGAAAGCAATCCTACCACCTACAACTTGTGCCGCATGAACATGATCATGCACGATGTGCATTACAAAAAGTTCGACATTAAAAACGAAGATACCCTCGAGCGCCCCCAGCATATCGACCAACGCTTCGAAGCAATTGTAGCCAACCCGCCTTTCTCGGCAGAGTGGAGCGCCAGCCCGTTGTTTATGAGTGACGACCGCTATGCACCCTATGGACGCCTGGCACCCAAAGGCACGGCCGACTTTGCGTTTGTGCAACACATGATTCACCAACTGGCCGACAATGGCACCATGGCTTGTGTATTACCCCACGGTGTGTTGTTCCGTGGCGGTGCCGAAGGCCACATACGCGAGTATTTAATAAAAGATAAAAACCAGTTAGATGCCGTGATTGGTTTGCCTGCCAACATCTTTTACGGTACCAGCATACCTACCTGTATTTTGGTGCTGAAGAAAAAGCGCGAGCACAGCGGCAAAGTATTGTTTATTGATGCCAGCCAGCATTTTGAAAAAGTAAAAACACAAAACGTATTGCGCCCCGATGACATTAATAAAATAATCAGCGCATACAAAGCCCGCACAGCTGAAGACAAGTACAGTTACATTGCGCCCCTTAGCGAAATAGCCGAAAACGACTACAACCTGAACATACCCCGCTATGTAGATACCTTTGAAGAAGAAGAAGTGGTGAACTTAAAAGCCGTAAGCAAAGAATTGAAGGAGCTGGAAGTGGAGATGAAAACCACGGATGCTACGATAGAGAAGTTTTGTAAGGAGTTAGGTATTCAAAGTCCGTTTTAAAATGAGTACTAATATTAAAGATATCCCAACATTGAGATTTAAAGATTTCAGTGCCCAGTGGCAACTAAGAGAACTAAAGGATTTCACTAAAATTAACCAGGGATTACAGATAGCTATTTCAGAAAGGTTTACAGAAAATGTCGAGGATAGCTATTTTTATATTACTAATGAATTTCTTAGAAAGGGAGCTAAGAAGAATTACTTTATTAAGAATCCTCCACAATCTGTAATATGCAATGAGAATGATTTGTTAATGACTAGAACGGGAAATACTGGTCAAGTTGTCACGGGTGTACAAGGAGCTTTTCATAATAACTTTTTTAGAATAAAATTTGACTCAACCTGTGAGAAATGGTTTTTATATTATTTTTTAACTTCTCATAGAACTCAACATACTATATTAAAACTAGCTGGTACCTCTACGATTCCAGATTTAAACCATGGGGATTTTTATAAGATCAAAATAAATATTCCAGAATTTCGTGAACAACAAAAAATCGCCACCTTCTTATCGGCCATCGATGAAAAGATACAGCAGCTCACGCGCAAAAAAGAATTGCTGGAGCAGTACAAAAAAGGCGTGATGCAACAACTCTTCTCGGGTAAGCTGAGGTTTAAACCTGAGAATGGAAAAACGTATCCAAAGTGGGAGGAGAAAAGGTTGGGGGATGTTTGTGATTGTATGGACAACTTGCGAAAACCACTTAACGATTCGCAAAGACAGGCAATGCAAGGAACAATTCCTTATTGGGGTGCAAACAAAGTAATGGATTATGTCAATGATTATTTGTTTGACGAAACATTAGTTCTACTTGCAGAGGATGGAGGAAATTTTAATGAGTATGAGACACGTCCAATTGCTAATTTATCAAGAGGCAAATGCTGGGTAAACAACCATACACATGTTTTAAAAGGGAAAAAGAATCTTTCGAATGAATTTCTATTCTATTCTTTAGTTCATAAGAACATAACAGGATTTGTTAGCGGGGGTACAAGGGCAAAATTGAATAAGAGTGAAATGCTTAAAATTCCAATTGGGTATCCATTGTATGAAGAACAGCAAAAAATCGCCAACTATCTCTCAAGCCTCGATACCAAAATAGAAAGTGTAGCCACCCAAATCACAAAAAGTCAAACGTTTAAAAAAGGGCTGTTGCAGCAAATGTTTGTTTAATATATTGTATAATGAATTATAAAATATTTTATATCTTTGTACCAACAGAACCCGGGATGCATACCATAAGAACTGCTCTCGGGTCATTTTTTTTATATAGCTATGGCAAATAAGCCCGCCAAGTCCATAGCAGACCTTATAACCCTGCTTCAATCAAGGGAAATGCAATTTAAGGATGTTGCAAAAGCGCCTCATTTTTTACAGAACATTAGTTATTACCGCCTTAAGGGCTACTGGTGGGATATGCAAGCCGATTACAAGCTCCATACCTTTAAGTCAGGCACTTATTTCGAAGACATTATTGATCGCTACAATTTCGACAGACATTTGCGGTTGATTTTGTTTGATGCTATCGAACGTATTGAAATTGCATTGCGAACCAAGATGATCTATCATTTAGCTATGAAGTATGGAGGCTTATGGTATTTAAACACGTCATTATTTGATAGTAAAACCATTAGATACAATAGTGTCACGAAAACGCAACACCTTCATACAGTAGATGAATTGAGAAAAGAATTTAATCGAAGTAAAGAAATCTTTGTTCAGGATCATCACAATCGGTACGCAGGGCAGGACGCTGATGCCTGGAAAATACTGGAAGTAGCTTCTATGGGTACGCTTTCTAAATTGTATAAATGTCTGAATCATCAATTGCCTGAGAAAGCCAGCATTGCAAAGGAAATGGGACTTAACCTCCATACTGAACTTTCCAGCTGGCTGGAGTCGATTACCTATGCTAGAAATATTATTGCTCATCATTCAAGGCTTTGGAGCAGAAGCATGGTAAAGCAACCTACTGACAATATTAAAAACCCTATCAGTGTTTGGTTGTCCTTTCCACTTGTTCCGGTTCAAAAGAAAAAACCGTTTCTGATCATTTCCACCATGGTGTATTTATGTGACATTGTTACTCCGAACCACCAAATCAAAATCAAAATATTAGATTTAATAAAGAATAACCCTTCTATCCCAATTTACAAGATGGGCTTTTTGAACAGATGGGATCAACACGATTTATGGAGATGACATGACAACTCAGTCAGAAGCGATATTAGAAAATAACCTCATCCAACAATTACTTGGATTGGGATATGCTTCTATTAAAATTCATGATGGTGATGCTTTGCTTTCTAACCTTCAGACGCAATTAGAAACCTTCAATAAAACTAAATTCACTACTAAAGAATTTAGTGCCATTCTAAATCACCTCGCCAAAGGCAATGTTTTTGAAAAAGCGAAAATGTTACGCGATCGGTATAATCTTACCAAAGAAGATGGTACTTCGTTTTATGTGCGCTTCTTCAATAATGAAGATTGGACGCTCAATAGGTATCAAGTCACCAATCAAATAAAGCAGGAAGGCTCCTTTTTAAATCGGTATGATGTAACACTCTTGGTAAATGGTTTGCCGTTGGTGCAAATAGAATTGAAACGTGCCGGCATCGAAATCAAAGAAGCCTTTAATCAGATCAACCGCTATCAGCGGCATTCGTTCTGGAGCAATCATGGGTTGTTTCAGTATGTGCAACTGTTTGTGATCAGCAATGGCGTTAATACAAAGTACTTAGCCAACAATCGGCTTCAGTCCGTAAAGCAAACCTTCTTCTGGGCCGATGAAAACAATCGCAACACAACAGACCTAACCGCCTTTGCTGCTGCGTTTCTAAACACCAACCATCTTGGTAAATTCATTTCGCACTACGTGGTAATGAATGAAACGTTTAAAAACATGATGGTGCTGCGGCCTTACCAATACTTTGCTACAGAAGCTATCATTAGGCAAGTTAGCACGAGCAACGAAAATGGATACATCTGGCACACTACGGGATCAGGTAAAACCTTAACTTCTTTCAAGGCCAGTCAGATTGTAATGGATTTGCCCCACGTGCACAAAGTGGTGTTTGTGGTAGATCGTAAAGACCTGGACTACCAGACCATGCAGGAGTTCAACAGTTTTAAGAAAGGAAGTGTTGATGTTACGGATGATACCCGGTCGCTGGTCAAGCAACTCACCGATGAAACGAAGCTAGTACTCACCACCATTCAGAAGTTGAACAATGCCATCACCAAAGCGCATTACGAAAATCAATTAGCGCATTTAAAAGACAAGAAAATCGTTTTTATTTTTGACGAATGTCATCGCAGCCAGTTTGGCGAAACACGTGAGCGCATCACCAACTATTTTCAGAAGAGCCAGTTGTTCGGCTTCACCGGCACACCCATTTTTGCCGATAATGCCAACAAGAATGAATTGGGCAAACGCACCACTAAAGATTTGTTCGGCAACTGCCTGCATAAATATGTAATCACCGATGCCATTCGCGATCAGAACGTACTGCGCTTTGGTATTGAGTACGTAGGCAAGTACAAGCAAAAAGGAAATACTTTAATTGATATTGAGGTTGAGGATATTGATAAGAGTGAGGTATTGAATGATACCAGGCGACTGGAGAAAATTGCAGATTACATCATTGCTTACCACGGCCAGAAAACATTTAACAAAGAATACTCCGCGCTGTTTGCTACTACCAGCATTGATACCTTAATTAAATACTACGAGATATTCAAAAGAAAGAAACTGGCAGGCGAGCATGACTTACGCATTGCCACCATCTTTACCTTTGGCACCAACGAAGAGGACGATGCAGCAAACGATTCGTTGCCCGATGAGGAATGGTCGATGGCTGCCGAGCCTGAAGCATTTTATAAACCAAGTCACAGCCGCGATAAATTAGAAGAGTTCATTGGCGACTATAACAAGCAATACGGCACTGCGTTTTCAACGAAGGACAGTCAGCAGTTTGAAAATTACTTCAAAGACATCAGCAAGCGATTAAAGGAAAGAGAGAAGGAAAGTTTCAATGATGAAAAAGATCGGCTGGATTTAGTGTTGGTCGTCAACATGCTGCTCACCGGTTTTGATGCCAAGAAGGTAAATACACTTTATGTAGATAAAAACTTAAAGCATCACGGCTTGATTCAAGCCTTTTCAAGAACCAACAGAACATTGGGCGAACAAAAATCGCAAGGCAATATTTTATGTTTCCGCAATCTGAAAGCAGCCACCGATACGGCCATCACACTTTTCTCAAACAAGGAAGCAATTGAAGAAATCATTTTGCCTCCGTATGAATCGATTGCCGGAAAGTTTGAGGAAGCATTAAACAATCTGTTAACGCTGGCACCCACCTGGCAAAGCGTTGATGAGTTAATAACCGAAGAACAGGAGCTTGCTTTTGTACAAGCTTTCCGGGCTTTGTTGCGCGTGAAGAATGTGTTGGCCTCTTACACCGATTTCAATTGGGCAGATTTAGGCATCGATGAACAAACCTTTGAAAACTACAAGAGTAAATACCTTGATCTATACGATAAGGTAAGGCAAGACAATACCAAACAAAAGACCTCTATACTCGAAGATATCGACTTTGAACTGGAACTCATTCACCGCGACCTGATCAATGTAGTCTACATTATAAAACTGTTGGCCAAGTTGAAGCAAGCTAAAACCAGCGAAGCCCAAAAGCAGAAGAAGGCAATAATAGATTTGATAGGAGGTGATGTGCAGCTACGAAGCAAACGTGAGCTGATTGAAAAATTCATCGAAGAGAATCTCCCGCACATCGATGATGCCGACAACATCCAGGATGAATTCGAAAAATACTGGCAAGATCAAAAAGTACTTGCCCTCGCAAAACTCTGCGATGATGAGCATTTAGACAAAGAGCAATTCAAAGCCTTAATCGATACCTACATCTTCAATGGTCAAGACCCCTTGCGTGATGAAGTGTTGAAGTGTTTGGGCGATAGACCGAGTATTTTACAAGCGCGTGAAATAGGGGAAAGGATTATCAGTAAGATGAAGGAGTATGTAGAAGTATTTGTGATGGGGATGGTGGCGTAGGAATAATTAAATGTCCGATAAATGTGACTTTAATGGCCTGGAATACAATATTTTACATATTTTTACGGTGAGTTTAGTTATAACTAAACTATAATGAATAGATTTGCGTTAACTAAGATATCTCAAGTTAAGGGTCAGATTCAATTCTGCAAGCTCATTATCGATGGAGTCTGTCAGTTTGATGAATTCTGCCTTGAAATTGAGAAAGATGGGAATCTGAGTAAACAATTGAGCACAATTTTTAGCCGGATGGATCAAGTAGCTGGAATGAAGCTTTTGCCAAAGGAAAAATTTAGAGATATAACACCGAAAAAGAGAAATGTTAAAGAGTTTGAAATTAAAACAAAAGACCTCCGGGTCTACCTCATCAAAGAAGAGGGACATATTGTAATTCTGGGTGGTAAAAAGAGTACCCAATCAGAGGATATAAAACATTTCAGATCAATTAAAGATCGCTACTTACAATCTAAAAAATTATTACCATGAAAAGCCGTGAGGAACTACTTCAATCTCCTGAGTATTGGTTCGAGGAAGCGCAAAATGAACTTTACCGACAAGTAGTTGACTATAAAGAGAAAATGGGTATCAATCAAACCCAGCTTGCTGAGAAGTTAGGGGTGAGCAAGGGTTACGTTTCCCAAGTATTAAAAGGTGAATTTAATTATACTTTAAAAAAGTTAATTGAGCTCTCATTAGCTGTTGGTAAAATTCCACAAATAGAATATAAACCTATTGAGCAAGTTTTACTTGAGGATAACAATACTCAATATCTTAAAGCTGAAACGTTCGATTCTACTAAACCAAGTATGACTATCCAAAAAACTAGTGTTGAAGCTCCTATTCAAACTTCAAAAGACTCAGTGTTTATCCTATTTGCCGAAGCAGTATAATTTTGAATATTGCAAACTATGAGTGATACTCCCCAAATATTTTGGTCTATTAAGGAAATCAAGGAAATTGAATTTTTTGTAGACGAGTTCAGTAAATTAGAATCAACTCTTGATTATAATTATAACGTAGACCTTCGCCCAGCTTCGGCTGAGGATGCAGTTCGTATGACCATTACGGCTACTTATATGAAAACAGGTACAAGTGATATTCTTATGAAAGGAAAAATCATGACTGTATTTCTAATAAGAGACTTAAAATCAATGGCAAGAATAAACGAAAATGGTACTGAAGAAGTTGATTTGCCAGAACCGTTATGGATAGCGTTGTTTAGTATTGCGTTTACCCATGCGAGAGCCATTCTTGCAAGGAGTTCTGCAGGAACAAAGTACAGTCATATGATTTTACCACCAATAAATCCTCAAACCGAATTCAAAAAGCTTTTTGGGCCATTTTTGAAGAAGGGGCGGTTCGTTTAATTGGACTCTTTACTAATCTTTGCTAACGATTTCATAACTTATATTTTATAACAAAAGCTTATCAATAGCCAATTACAGTATGCGGATGCATTTTAACGATTTATTTACTGTTCAAAATAACATGATCACCCTCAAGCTATCCTGAGTTTGCAACTCAGGATAGGGTCGTAATTAATTCAATGACTAATTTTAATTAGATAGTCGGCAATTTCTCTCGTCTCTTCGTTTGACAAAGTAGGTTTAAAATATCCGATGTATCCAAGCAGTTCATCTAAAGTCAAAATTTTCACGTATTGAAATTCTTCCGTTGGCTTGTGGTTTATCAGAACAATAAGGTTTCGTATTGGAATTTTTCTTTCGCCCCAATGATGCTGATCAAGTTTAAAATGGGAATTACCAGAGAGTATTTTAAATAATGCATAGTTTGTCCTTTTTATCTGTTCAACAGGAGAGCGCAGACTTAAATTTTTTAATGATTCTTTGCTCCAGTTTTTTGTCTCAATAAGAAAAATACCAGCAGGTGAAATCAACAGATGATCGATTTGAATAGTTTTTATATAACTCTTCTCTTGACTATAATAAGTGGCTTTGGGAAAGGAATAGGAGAAGTCATTAATCAAAATGTATTCATCTGATAATGTTTCTAATTCCTTAGCTACTTTCTGTTCTCCTATAGCGCCATAAATAAAAGAATTGATCTCATCAATGACTCTTTTTTTTTGGTCTAGCTCATGTAAGGCAAGACCACTGCTTTCTGTAATTGCAACTTCAAAGTTTGAAACAAGGTATTGGTAGCGTGTGCGTTTTTTATCGAGCATGTTAACCTTAGGCTGAACAGAGGATGTGATGTTTGAATGAGAAGTCAGTTCCTTGTATTTGATCTTGATTAAGATAAAGAGAGCTTTAAAACTGTACGTGAACTCTTGAATAAAACTTTTGTGCGATTCCGCCAGCGCATCAAACTGCTGTCTTAACTCCTTAACTTCGGCATGCAATTTCTGCTGAATTTCTGTTTTATCATTCGTGACTTCATTCTCTAATTGTAAAATTCCTGCGCTTAAATTATTTCTTTCTTCTGTCAGCAAAAGCTTTTGATTGGACGTAAGTTGCTCTCGGGCAGTGGAGTAATGATTTTGAAAGGATATTAGTTCATCTAAGGAATTGAAGTCAAGTTTATTTTGAAGTAAATGTGCCTTGATTGTGGTAAGAGAGCCAACAGGGTTATAGACTTTGCACATAGTTGCTTGTCGAATTGCTAAGGTAAGCCCTTGGTTAATTAAATCAAATGAACAAATAGCGAGATTATTTCAGGCTACTTAAATACTCAAGTATTCTAACCATCGCCAGCGTATCTAATTCACAATACGCTAATAACTGCTTTCGTTGTAGTTGCTTGGTTTCTTCATCTTGATACTTTAGCTGTGAATACACCAAACTGGCCATTCCACCTTCTTGTATTCCCAAAGCATCATATCGTAACTCAGGAATTAGAACAGGTAAAACCTTTTTGATCGAGTAGCGACCTTTAAACTCCGGGTGATAATACCATCGCTTTTGAAAGGGGATCATTAGGTCTACGATGCGTTCATCTATTGCCAGAAGTGCATCTTCATGCTGAGGATAGATTTTTGAAAGATCATTAATTCGCGCTTTTTCAAAGCCCATATTGTAACAGAGGATACTTCCTGCTTGTCCGAGTACTCTTATCACTTCCTCAATCAATGCTTTACGTGGATCAGTTACACCATCTCCAAGAAAAGCATGGTGTTCTATTTCGGTTCCATTCTCACGTTGAATGTGCAATGAGAACTGAAAGGGTATTTGTTGATAAGGGCTACTAACATCAAACTCCGGGATGCCTGGCATGATTGTCTCAAAGTCAAAGAAGCATAACGGATAGGTGAGTGGTTTCAGAAATTTCTTTATCTCCTCACTGTTAATGTGCGTTTCACCAGAACGGTAGTGAGCGAGTTGCATAGCAACATTTCCATTCAAATCATAATCTTCAGGTATTTCATCAAGGTGTTTATAGCCCTCCTCATAGAGCTTCCACGCTGTTTTAGGTGCAAGATCAAAAACCGAATCAACTTTTGGTATGTGCGACCAGCAATGATTTGTGAAATCACATTCGTATGGTTCTGAACAATGTGAACCAATATCCACCTGGGGTTCTTTCCTTTCAGCCAACAATGACTCTAGTTCAGGAACCTTATTTGTTATGAATTCCTGTTGTTCAAATACCTCATTTAAAACAGATTCTGTTGTAAACAGTTGATTGATATCGAGCTCACCATTTCTTGTATACTGATTGTTCAGGTAGATAATTGAAATGTCTTGAAGTGATATTCCGCAATTCGTAACGACAAAGTATTGAAGAGCTGCGTCCTGTATGTGCTGTTGTTTTACCGAAGTAGTGCTCTTTACTTCAAAACCATACCAGCCATCTTTCTTTTTAACAAGAATATCCAGCGCACACAGCACGCCTTCAAATTGAAAGGCAGCTTCATAGATAATAGTTTCACCTTGCTCAATAAATTCTTTAGTCTTGGCTACGGAGAAATGGTATGAGTAGGAGTCAGGAGGAGTAGCATCAACACCGCCCGGAAAAAGACTTTGTGCAAGTTCACCGATACGTGTACCAGAATCAAAAATCGCTTGTCCCTGCTCATCCCGTGGATTCTTCAAGTCAGGTCTGAACTTATGCAGGAATAGGCGCTTAGGGCATTGACAGCCATACATAAAGGTGGACTTGGAGAGGGTGTGTTTCATAGCACTAAAATGTTTAATTATTTTGACAGACTGTGTCATTTAATGATCGAATGCTCAATTCCCCAACTATGGCGCAAGCGTCCGCTTGTGCCTTACTTGATCTAAATCTGGTCTTGTGCTAAAGTATAAAAGCATTTAGTTTAAAGGATGAGCAGAAAGTACAAGTGCAGAGACAATGAGAAATTGTATTCCCAATCAGGTGCTAGGCTGTGACGAGTGGCGTATATTCTTTCGGCATATTTTCTCTTCTCTGTAGAGTCTCCCGTCTCGGGGACTCTGGCGGCAATCATTCTATTTCATCCGCAGCGTCCAGAAGCAGAGACGCTGCGAGGAATTGACGTTTGTCTTTACCAACACTTCGTAATGTGACATATTAACCCGATCTTAGTTTTGCGCTAAAATTGAATACATGAATTTGACAAGTCAATCTCAGGAATTTTCACCCATGAAGTACGCAAGAATAGGTGGCGTCATCTATCTGGTCATCATTATGGCTGGTATATTTGGTGAAGTCTTTGTGCGCAATGCACTGGTGGTATCGGGAGATGCAGTGGCCACGGCCAACAACATTATGGCTTCTCCACTTCTTTGGCGCATGGGTATTGGTGTCGATCTGATCATGCAGTTGTGTGATATTCCGTTGATCATGATTTTTTATGTGTTGCTAAAGCCAGTAAATAAAAACCTTGCATTGCTCAACCTGCTTTTTAATTTAATACAAACCGCTGTTTTGGTTGTCAATAAACTCAATCTTCTGATTCCTTTATTTTTACTTGGAGATGCAGATTATCTAAAAGCAATTGACCCTCTTCAACTTCAGTCGTTATCGTATATGTTTATTAAGTTACACGGCTATGGTTTTGGTGTTGGTCTCCTATTTTTTGGTTTTGTGTGTCTGGTGGAAGGTCATTTGATTTTCAGGTCTGGCTTTTTTCCCAAAGCACTTGGCTTGTTATTGCAAGTAGCGGGAGTATGTTACCTCACAAATAGTTTTGCAATGATTATTGCTCCGAAATTGGCCAATGTGCTATTCCCATATGTTCTGATGCCTCCATTGGTTGCTGAACTGTCCCTTGCCTTGTGGATGGTTGTGAAAGGCGTAGACGTTTCCAGGTGGAAACAGGTGCGTTAGGTTGATAGTCAACGCACGAACGTGAATTTTCAAAATTTAAGTATGAGTAAGGACCTGGACAAAAAGTCATCCCATTGGCTATATTTATAAATAGTTTATGGAAAAACTCGGACAGTATTTTAAGAGTCTAGGCTTTGAAGGAGACAGCCTAAAGCGAATTGTAGATTCATTTTCGTTGCAGGCATTTGAAAAGAATGATTTTGTGGTGGAGTATGGAAAGACGAGCAAGTACATTGGTTTTATCAATAGCGGCATGTTTCAATATTATGTTTTGAAGGACGGAGAAGAAAGAACCTCGTACATCAGTATGGAGAATACATGGTTTGCATCTCTTCTTAGTTTCATAAATGAAACACCCGCTCAGGAAAATGTAAGAGCACTAACGAATGGAAGCATTTACCTGATAGGTAAAACAAGTCTTAAAAAATTAGTAAACGAGGTGCCCGGTTTTAATGCCTTTTATATCGGCCTTTTAGAGCAATCGATCTGTGGCATAGACACCAGTCGTTTTGACCTTCTTGTCCTTACCGCAGAAGAGCGCTATCTGAAAATGCTTACGTCAGACCCCAAGCTCCTACAGCAAATCCCCTTACAATACCTGGCTTCCATGCTTGGCGTAACCCCGCGCCACCTCAGCAGAATAAGGAATACGATTCGCTAATTGCATTTCTGGACATTTGTCCAGCAGAAGCCTTTTCGGGCTCCCCACATTTGTATCGTCATTAAACAAAAGACGATATGAAAAAAAACACTAAAATCTCTAGTTTATTCTGCGCACTAGTGTTGGTCGCTGCGGCATCAACAAGCGCTTTCTCGCAAAGCCGGTTTTCAAAAAATGAATTAAGCATTAATGGGTTTAGAAATCCATCCGTGGGTCTTGAGTATCGCCACAAACAGGTATCCTACCATGCTGGGTATTATCCAACCGCTTTTGCGTCTGGTGAAACTACGAGCTTTCTGAAAGTCGGTGCTACTGCGTGGTTCTTGCCGGTTGGAAAAAAGGAAAATCCATCTTCCTTCTATGCCGGGGCATCGTATCTACGCGGTTTCAACCGCGACTATGAAAACAAAAATGCGTTGGGTATGGAAACTGGTTTTCGCTGGATGGTATGGAAAGGTCTTAACCTCCGGATTGGTGTAATCTCGGTGGCCACGCCTGGCGAAAGCTTGAAGATCAATCCAACCCCAGGGATTAGCTATTCATTTTTCTTTAAATAGAAATATCAATTTAATAGTATGAAAACAAGTAAAACAATAGGAGGGTTATTCATTGCGGGAGCAATTGCTTTATTTATTCCTTACAATATTCTGATCGTCATTTTTGAGTATCCTGATATTTTAAGGCAACCCACGGCTGTCATCTTAACCAAATTTCATGAAGGAGGGGACTCATTAATTTGGACTTGGTTCGCTTTTGCAATAACAGGTATTCCGTTATTACCTGCTTATATTCTATTAGGACAAAAACTTGAACATAAAACTTCTCTGGCCCGCATGGCAACTACCATAGGTGTCATTGGTCTGATTGTCCAGATGATAGGTTTACTCCGTTGGACATTTGTCGTGCCTGTTTTGGCTGACACTTTTGTGAATGCTTCGGATGGTGCAACGAAAGCTGCTGCGGTGATCGCCTTCAAAACAATTCACCAATTTGGCGGAGTAATATTGGGGGAGCATCTCGGTCAGTTATTTACCATCGCATGGACCGTCATGATCTCCATCTCCTTACAACGATTACAAGTCATTCCAACGTGGGTGTCCTACTTGGCCTATGTGGCGTCTGCCATTTATCTACTCGCTCAGGCAGAGTTGTTTGCTACCGTTATGCCTTCTTTTCCGGTATGGGATTTAGCAGGGTTTATTGGCAGCACGCTCTGGCTATTATGGCTTGTGATAATCGGAGTCTTCTTTTTGCGCTCTAAAAAACTTTTTGAAATCTAGTAGTTAACCTAACTAACTGAAGTTAATACTTGAAGCACTGGCACAAGCGGACGCTTGTGCCAGTGCTAGGTGTCGTAATTATCCAGTGATGCGTTTCCACACAGGGTAGTTAAAAATTACCAATGCCAGAGCTATGACTGCATAGCCTGCGATTTGAACGGACGTAGCCGTTTCATTCACAACAAAAAAGGCCAGGATGAAATTAATCAATGGATTGATGTACATCAAAATACCAATGGTAGCTGCGTTGATTTTATTCAGCGCATATAAATTCAGGAACAGCGGCAACACGGTGAAGAACAAGGCAATGCTGGCAACAATCACGTAAAATCGTACGTCAACCACCACCGTTCCTACCAACTGCCCAAAGAAAAAGTTCATGATGATAAAAGCAAAAAGCACTTGCACGCCCAGTACAACCAGCCGGTTGAATCCCTGGTTTTTTCGTTGTGAGATCAAGTACAAGGCATAGGAGAAAGCGATCAGTAAACTGTAGCCCAACTCCGCTACATTGTTCATACCCAATAACACACAACTCAGTGCGCACAGCAAAATTGCGAACCACTGTATGGATAACATTTTCTCGCGTAGCAAAAAATAACCAAGGCCCGCGGTAATAACAGGGCAAATCAGATAGGAGAAGGAGGCCGTTTTAATGTTGATTTCGTTCACCACGTAAATAAAGGCCAGCCAGTTGATGGTGAGTAAAATACCGCCAACTAACGTAAGGATGACCACGCGGTTTTTAGTAGATGCTTGCAGGGATGTAAAGTGTGTCCAGTTTTCACGGCTTTTTTTACGCATAAACGTCCCGATGATCACGATGAGAATGACCAGCGAAAACAAAATACGGAAGTACAGAATCTCGCCTGCAGGGTGCGTGTTTACCGTGCGCAGTACCAGCGGAAAGAATCCCCAGATAAGAAAAGCCGCAATGGCTGACGCGTAGTGTTTATTCATTACTCTTGATTAATTCGATACATTGTGAAACCAGTGACACTTATTTCTGATATTCAATTTTGGTGATCCTCCAAACAAACTGTGCCGTAGCTGTTTTCACAATAGCTTCATCACCCACTTCTTTCTTCAGTAGCGCCTGCGCCATGGGCGAGTCCATCGAGATGTAATCTTTCGCACCAATAAGTTCTTCACCACCCACAATGCGGAAACGATTCTTAAAACCTTTATCATTCTCAATTTCAACCCAGGCTCCAAACATCACTTTGCCTTCCTGGTAGGGTGAATAGTGTACAACTTTCAGGTTGCCAATGCATTTGCGTAAGTAAAGAATGCGGCTGTCAAGTTCGCGAAGTCGTTTTTTATTGTAGTGATAATCTGCGTTTTCAGAACGATCGCCCAGACTTGCCGCCCAAGACACTTTTTGTGTAGTGTCTGGCCGCTCCAACCGCCACAGGTGATCCAGCTCAGCCTTTAACTTCTCTAAACCTTCAGGCGTAATCAGCAGTGTTTTCATAATCGAGTTCGTGTCCGCATTCGGGTTTCCTCAAAATTATACATTTCATTGCTTCTCCACGTGTACATTTCATAGAGTGGGGATTGCCACAGGTTGCTCACACACATGCGATCACTCACACCTTTCCACCAGCGGTTGGGCAGGCGCAATGACGGAACTTTATGGTTTGCATTTTAATCAGCGCAATCAATTAATCAGGTTAATCAGCGATTCAAACAATTTAACGCACGAGCGTATTAACTTCCCTGCAGAGTCTCCCGTCTCGGGGACTCTGGCGGTTGTTCGATCTTTTACGCTCGCAGAGTCTTGCGCATCTGGGTAAATAATTAATGTATTGAGTTAGGGTAGCGATGAGCGATGCTGAAACTCGAAGATTTAAGTTGCCAACTCGGCCAAATCATAGATCGAGAATCTCTTCGATATGTAACATATTAGCCCGATCTTCCGTCATACATGCTTATGAGTGAAGCATCCTTTTTTAAAATCCGTCTCTATTTTACAGGAATAGTGGCCATTGCCATTTGGTCGCTATTAACCTGGAATCATTATAATGGCGGCATACCGAGCCACCATATTTTAGCCAATAAAGATTTACCAGAAATCTCGAACGTATGGGGTGCACTTGTACTCCCTTTGCTAACATGGATACTTTTGTATCGGGTACAAAAAAGAATTTTTAGACAGCACAAAGGCCATGCTGAAATATCTACAATCAAGCAGTCGTTATACGCGTTCATCATTTCATTGGCATACGGAATTATTACCGCTGGCTTCTTTTCATTCGGCTATTCAGACATGACGGGAAACATGATGCTAGGGATTTTTGGGCTTGCATTGTTCTTTCCGGTTTACCGAGCCGAATGCCTGCTTGGATTTATCATAGGTATGACCTTCACATTCGGTGCTGTGCTTCCAACAGCGATAGGGTCGATTCTCGCATTAATTTCTTTTGTGCTTTATCGTGGCTTTCGTCCCGCCATTTTATATGTGGTGTCTCGTGTTAGGAATAAATAGTCAGAAGAAATTCTGACTTCTACCAGAATTCTTTCGCCTATCTTTATCATCATAAAAATATTGACATGACAGAAAGAGAATTGATGAAACTGGAAGCAACGATCCGAAGCAAAATGGAGGATATAAAAAAACGACACGTGAGCTTGAAAGATTCCGGTATTGGGGGGCTCATGAATTCATTAAAGAAAGTAGATGAAGCACTGTATGAAAAGATACTTCCTGAGTATAAGAAGATGGCCGCGAACTATAACATATTCAAATAAAGGAAACAGGGAAATTTGCCTTTATTCAAACTTCACCATCACATTCCACAATTGATCAAACTGATGCGTGAAGGATTTAATTACCCCCGCTTCGCGCGTCACTAAAATATTTTCGTGGTTATAGCGTGCTGCACTCAGTGTCCAGTTGTAGCTGCCAGTAATCAATGTACGTTGATCGGCCAACATAAATTTGTGGTGCATGTGATTGGGCGTAGTATCCATCTTAACAGCAATGCCGGCTTTGGCAAGCTGCTCCACATCCGATCCCATATCAAATGACTTATCATTATCCGTAATCAGCTTGATCTGAACACCTTTTTTATGAGCACTTAGTAAACTTTTTGTGATACTATCGTCACTGATGGTAAACACACAAATATGCAAGCGTGTAGTAGCGGTTTCAATTTGACGTATAATAACGTTGCGACACGCCTCACCCGGGCTAAAAAATGCATCCGTAGCTTCCGGTGCGGGTGCAATCAATGCACTGTTGGCAGCCTTTATCCATTCAATAATAAATTGGCTATTGGTGGGCGTTATTTTTTGGCTTGCCAATTCATAAATCCAGCTCCGCAAAAAGTTTAGTTGATTTTGGTCGAGCAGCGCTTCACTCACAAGCGACTTGAAGGTCTTCTTTTCATCTTTTGAAAACACTTCATCTACAATACTACTTTCCAGGTGTGCCTTTAATTCGTCCATTATTCGACCGCTAAGTTCCTCAACTCACAAGTCCTTTCTTCAGCTTTTGTTCTTCCGAATATATCCAAATGGAATAGCCACCGATGGCGGTGCCAATTGGAAAGGAAAACAGTTTTAGACAACCTATTATTAAAGCGAATAAGGTTGCCCAAGATTTTCGGGTAAGCAAACCAATCCCCGCAATCAATGTAGGTACTGACAAAAAAAGAATTACAAAGACGGGCACATATTGAATGATGGACAGTATCCATTCTACAATCTTTTGATCTTCCGGATCAACCTCTTGCAAGGCAAAGGAAAATATGAAAGAAAGAAAGGCGTTGAGCAAAAGCATACCGAAAATGGTAAGCGTTGCAGAAATAACATATACAATACCCAGTACTTTTTTATGACCATCGAGGCGAGCATCCATATTATTGAGGTTTTGGGAAAGTTAGTGAATGGGCTGCGCTAAATCAAAAATCCACCATTCAATTTGTTAGTCCTGTTGGATACAGAGTAGAATGGTTTACTTTTGAGGCTCCACTAACAAAAAATTAGTTATGGCAGTTTTTAACGTACAACAAGTAAAAGAAATCAATGATCACATTGCCGAGATCACAAAAGCCATTAAACCGAAATGTGAAATTGGAGCACACGACAAAGTTACTCTCAGTACCTTGCTCAAGACTCAGTCTTCGAAGGAAGAATTAACCTTTTTTAAATGTAAACGCGAATTCTCGGATGCCATCGTTACGCATTTTGTTAAAGAGAAAGGCGTTGTTAAAAGCCGTTTTCATAAAAACAATCAAGCCCACATCTTCATTGTAAAGTAATCGTAGAACAATATCAACGCAAGTTATTGCGCCCATTCGTGGTCATTCTTTAAGGGAATATAGACGGCCCCAGACTACACCGTGCATACTTCAGAGTCAACGGAACTTTGATCATGGTAATTATTGATTCGTGTTGACAAACACACTCCTTCTACAATTCACTACCTTTATGCCATATGAATAACATACAATACTGGCAGATCATACGCGATGACGCTAAACGGACATTTGAAGTCTGTGGCCAGATTACCAATGAAAATTACTTCACCAATAAAACACATGCTATGCAAAAAGCTGGGATGAATGTTAGCTGTATGACACCCCCTGTAACTAATAAAACTTCCAGTAAAGACCTGATTAAAATTATTGGTTATACAAAGGAAGACGGTTTGCAAGCAAGACTCTTGCGTCAATATGCTGAAATAGTGCGATCTGCTGATCAGTGGTGATAACTAATTTCTTCTGACTAATACGCAGTGGAAATACCCCAGTCTATATCAACGTTAAAATTACAGCGGCCAGCAATAGCATCGTAAAATGATAACCCGTGTTGATCCTGTCTATTTCGAGCTCAAAAACTTCGTAAACGCTTCCTTGCTTGACATGAATTTGAAAACATCATCAAGCGAATAATAGGTAGATTTTTCTGTCGCAAGGTCATATGCGTATTCTACAAACTCAAGCGTTTGCGATTCAAAATTAAAGAGTATGGCGATGCTACGGATCTGTTCATTCGTGAGGCATTTTTCTTTCGTGACCAAACGGGCAGTGGCCATCTTATCATCACTAAAGGGCTTGGACTCTACTGCTTTGAGCGCACTATAATATTCTTTTTCGCTCATCTCGCAGGGCGGATCATAACTATAAACTACAGTAGGCGATTGCGCTAATTCAACGGGTGCTTCTTCTTGTATCTCTACAGGGGGAGGAATAATTTGGACTGGCACAGCAACTACTCGAGGGTTAAATATGTCTTCAACAATAATGGATGAATACAAATTATCAAACATCTTAAACCCCGTGTAATCTGTATTTCGATCAATCATGGAATAAAATCCCTTGAAATAATCTCGTTCATATAACATTGCTTGCATTCCTTCAGGAACTCGTACAGAGGAAAGTTGATCCCCGGTGATTAAATCACGCGCTAGATATCGACCCGGAGTTAGTTCCTGAGCAATTCCTTTATAACTGTCTGTATAAATGGTAACAAAAAGATCTCTTGGATCTCTTTGCTCGATAATTACAGAAGATGTTACGTCATTAAACCCCAGAGATTTAAACACATCGGCACGCAAACTTTTGGTTAGGGTTAACGACTTACCACCATAGGCACCTTCATCATACAATGTAACACGCAAGCCCCTTGGAATTTCAATCGATGACACCGTGTTATTTCCAATCTCCAGCAATGGATATTCTCCGGGTGAGAGTTTCTTCAATGGGGCTGAGAAATCTTCTTGGTACAAGGTAACAAGGGGTAATGGGTCGTTTGTTTTTCCTACAATCATAGAGGAAGTAATATTATCAAAGTCACGGCCCGCGATAAAATCTGCGCTGGTATTTTCGGTAAGGAGTAAAGACCGTCCAGAATAATTATTGCCATCAAAAAGTAACACCCAAACTCCTGGAAGAACTTTCACAGAAGAGAGTTCATCGTTTCCAATACCCAACTCATTCACGTAGTAATAGCCGGGTTCAAAACTTTTTACCTCACCTGCATAGTCATCTTGGTAGATCGTAACACGAGGAGTCAACTCCACTACGAGTGACGAGGTTAAATTATTAAACTTGTTTGCATCAAAATATTCAGCGTTGGCATCTTCTTCAACTAAAATGGATTTACCCTTAAAGCCCGCTTGCTCATATAGTCTAAGTCGAACACCATCGGGCACTTTTACAGATGACAGCTGATCATTTCCAATACCCAGCACACCCATATCATAACGCCCGGGCGCAAACCTTTTTGATAGTCCGGAAAAATTGCCTTGATAAATTGTAACCATTGGAAATGCGGGATCATCAACGATTTCTTCTACAACGGGAACGGGGATAACTACAGAAGGGACAGGTTGTGGTAGCACAACTATGGGTAGTACAACCGGTATTGCTGGTTCGGGAATAACCTCAACATGAATGGAAGATGTTGCATCGTTGAAGCTTTTCTCTTTCAAAAAACTGATGCTTGCATCGCTGGTAAGTACGAGTGATTTCCCGCCAGATTCTGTATGCTCATAGAGTGTAACTTTCATTCCTTTCGGGATTTTCACAGAAGAAAGTTGATCGTTATCAATACCTCCAAATTCAAAGAATTCGTAGTATCCAGAAGCGAGATTTTTTGATGCGCCCGAAAAATTATCTTTGTAGATTGTTGCTACCGGACCCGTTGGCACATCTGTAGGTAATTCCGCTACGATCAATGAAACATTTTGGATAACCTGACCAAAACCTTTACCCATGATATGACGCATGTTTGCATCATCGGTAAGTATAAGGGATTCTCCCTGAAAATTATCTCTTTCATACAGTGTAACCTTCATGCCTGCCGGAACTTTAACAGACCGCACAATAGAAATTCCAAACTTTATTAATGATATATGATCATACTTCCCAACGCCAAGGGAATAATCACTGCCCGCGAAATCATCGGTATAAACCGTGATTTTTCTTGACTGCCCTTGTGCATAACACACATTTACTATAATGAGAAAAAATACTATCAGAGATAAGAGAGGGGCGGTGACTTTCATAGTTCGCATTAGATGAAACTTCAAGTTAACGAGATTTTGTTCGACTAAAAAAGTAGTACGCCAATACCATGCCATTACTTCGGCTAAACAATGTACTCGCTTTGGTGTTTATTACGTATATTAACATGATGCCATTTTCTAAACTGATTTTTAGCTACCTGCTTACTGCATTGGTTTTCTTTGCCATCGATTTACTTTGGTTAGGAGTAATTGCAAAAAACCTGTATCGTAAATACCTCGGAAATTTTCTGAGTGATCAAGTAAACTGGACCGCGGCAATTGTTTTCTATTTTCTCTTCATAATCGGTATTTATATTTTTGCTATTCTTCCGGCTATTGAAAAGCAGTCGCTCATGCGGGCAATTGTTATGGGAGCATTGTTTGGCTTTTTTACGTATGCCACCTATGACCTCACGAACCTCGCAACACTTAAAAACTGGCCATTGACCATTGTTTTTATTGACATTGCTTGGGGTTCAGTATTGACTGCATTGGTGAGTGCTGCTGGTTACTCCATTGTGCGATGGATAAACTAGTTGAATTACTTCTGCCGGTAGCATTTTTATTGTGGATATATGCCACCGGATGGTTCATTATCTCAGTTTGGTTAAAGCGTAATGATGTAGCGGATATTGCCTGGGGTTTGGGGTATTGCCTCATATGTATATTTCTATTCCTGACTAAGCCGGCCTCAACGGTAACTATAGTTGTATACGTATTAGTTTGGGTATGGGGAATTCGATTGAGTCTTCATATCTATTTCCGTAACAGAAATAGAACTGAAGATTTCCGTTACCAACAATGGCGTAAAGCGTGGGGCAAGGCTTTCTATTGGCGATCTTACCTTCAAGTTTATCTGCTGCAAGCCTTTTTTTTGCTCATCATTATCTCGCCTGTCCTAGTGTTAACTAGCATCGATTCATCATGGTCTGTTTTTACAACAGTAGGTTTTTTAGTGTGGCTGATTGGCTTCTATTTTCAAGCTCTAGGAGATTATCAACTTTCGGTATTCATTAAAATCAAAAAGCCTGCTGAAATCATGCAGCAAGGATTATGGAAGTACACACGGCATCCTAACTATTTTGGTGAGATATTGATGTGGTGGGGTATTTACATTATTGTATTGCCGCTTCCATACGGGTATTGGTTTATCGTGAGTCCGCTCACAATTACGATTTTATTAGCATTTGTTTCGGGTGTCCCCATGCTGGAAGAAAAGTACAAGGATAACCCTGTTTATTCAGTATACAAACGATCTACTCCTGCGCTATTTCCTAAATTTTGGTGATCATTTTATCGCTAAAATAAACTCGCATGATCACCTAAAATGTTGCATTTTGCAGTATAACAATTGGCTATGAAATGGGTTTGTAAACTCTATCTAAAATTAATTGGATGGAAAATTGGTAGCAGACTAGATCCATCCATAAAGAAGTGCATTTTGGTGGCTGCTCCACACACCAGCAATTACGATTATCCTATTGCCTTGGCCACGTTGTATGCCTGTGGCGTGAAGGTTCGCTTTCTGGGTAAAGACAGTCTCTTTAAGTTTCCATTAGGGATACTGATGCGGGCCACGGGGGGTATTCCAGTAGATCGTTCGAAACACACTAATATGGTTGAGTCCATGATTAATATGTTTCAACAGCATGAAGAACTTATTCTGATGATTCCGGCAGAAGGCACCCGCGGTTATGTGAAAGAGTGGAAGTCTGGGTTTTATCATACAGCCGTAGGAGCAAAGGTACCTATTGTTTTGGGCTATCTGGATTATGGAAAGAAGGTAGCTGGTTTTGGCGACTTATTCTATCCAACCGGAGATTATCAAAAGGACCTTATAGAAATTCAGAGTTTCTACCGTCAGTTTATTGCACGACACCCGGAAAAATCCAGTCTGAATTAAAAATACACTGATCACATTCATACAACTTTTCTAATCTTTGAAGGATGGCTAAGTTTATAGTCCGTTGTGCGATTATCAATGTTAAGATCTTTCCGAACATAACCCTTTGTGTACTCCTTCACCCTTGCTTCAAACTCCAGTGTTGAGCCGTCTGTAAGCGATGCCTTCTCAAATCCCTTTGTGAAGCTAAACCAGATGTGGTCTGCTACTATGCGGTTACTCTCCAGATCAACTACATTTTTCAATAGAATTGTTTCTTCCGTATAGCCCTTAAAACCAACCTTCTTTCCAAGCCGAACAAAAGTAGCTTTAAACTTTTTTCGTTTCCCGTTTACGGCTTCGAGATTTTTTCTCATAATGGAAAGATAGGGGCAATTAAACTTTTCGTATAACATGAGCGAAACTTTCTCTAACTTCACTTATTCTCCGTAACCATAGACCTACATATTATGACATCTGCTTCTAAATCCATCTACTACTTTGGTTTTTACCTTGCGATTCTTTCCGTGTCGCTCATGACATACCCGAACACATTACTTGAAATGTTTCAACTTTCACCTACCAATGAAGTGTGGATTCGTGTACTCGGTGCTGTTGTTTTAGACATAGCGATATTGTACGTATTCATGGCACCAACGAACAATGTACTTTTCATGACGCTGACGGTATACGTGCGCATGTCTATCTTATTATGGTTTATTCTTTTCGTGGTACTGGACATTGCACCAATACGCTTAATTTTATTTGGCCTTGTAGATGCAGCAGGAGCAGGGTGGACATACTTCGCACTACGGAAAAAGGAATAATAGCAATGTTGATGTCGCAATTCGTAGAGTACGTATTGCAACTCGATTTCTACAGGGGCTCCTTCCAGGTAACCCTCCAATTTTTTTAGCATGACGAAGCATTGGTCACATCCGAGATAAAAATTTTGGTGATCATGGTTGTTCCGTGTACTTTGCGTACGATTTAAACGTATAACACATGACCAAAACGAAACTAACCATCAATAACAACGGGTCGGTTAAAATTGAAGGAGATTTTGAAATTGTTGATGGCAGCGGTAATGCGTATGGCCTGCAAGGCCGAACAGTAGTATCGTTGTGTCGCTGTGGTCATTCAGCAAATAAGCCATTTTGTGATGGCTCACACAAAGGCAACCTCGACCACACGGCCATTGCGTTTGAATTACCACCGCGTAAAGCATAGCTGCACATTTCTCATTTGGTATGGAGCAGCAGCATAACCGTTAATCTGTGTATGCATTGAATTTCATGTAAAAAGCATATTTTTGCGCCCGCATGAAAAAAATAATTGAATCAAGAAAGCTTTTAGGGGTTGATAAATCGGTTGAATTGAAGGATTTAAAAACCATTTATCGGAATTTTATGAAGGATTGGCATCCCGATAAATTTCAGAATGATGATAAAGTTAAGCTGGAAGCTGAAGAGAAAAGTAAAGCATTTATTGAGGCATACCATCTATTAGTAAGTGTGGCACCCGAAACCCATGCACAACAATTAACACAATATACCGAACTAGTTAATTCATCAAGAATTATCGGTTTTCAGTATAAGGGCCAAACATTGCAAATGAATTTTGCCGATGGCAGCAGCTATGAATACTTTGGGCTTCCCAAAAACATTTATGGAAAATTGGTAAATTCTGATACCCCTGACCGCTTTGCCCGAAGGCATATTTACCATGCTTTTATTTACAGAAAACTAGCCAAGGCTGTAGAGGTCTAACCGGAATCAATTCCGGGCGCAATTGTTAACTATAAATTAATACGCACGATCAGCGGAAAATTTCAAATAGTCAAGCAAAATCCTATATTGTGCAGGCTCTTTCCTGACTACTCAGGTAAGGTTTTACCTTAATAGGAGATGTCTTTTCAGCAAATCAATCTTAAGTATGTAAAAGGTAAACAGGTTATTAGCCTTGCGGCTATTATCCTTTCAATAGTCGGTTTCTTACTTGATGCCTTTACCTATTACGATGTTTATTCTACAAGTCAAGTTTGGGTTCAAAGCTTAAGTATTTTAATATGCATAACAGCACTGTTATTATTTCTAGTAAATCGAAATAAATATTCTGTCTTCGCATATGGCCTTCTATCATACTCCATAATTACCAACATCTTACTGACTACAATTTACATCCGAAGTTTTAAATCCTTCGTGAATTTTACAGAAGCTAATATACTTTCCAGGGATATATTATTTATCGTTTTTTATGTTGTCTTAAGTGGTTTTATAATCGGCAGAAAACATATTATCAGTCAAGGATTAATGCTTACAGGCTTGATCTTTTATTTTATCTTTATTCTGAAGGATGTTTTTTTTATCGAAAATGCTGCCATATACCTTGTAGCGTTAACAAGTTTTATTTATTCGCTGTATTTTTTTGTAGGTACACTCAATAAGTTAATTGCCGGGTTGGAAGAATCCATTACTGTAACGGATACTTTAAAGCAAGTCGAAAGCAGAAATAAACAGACACTTATTGAATATCAAAATTCGCTACTTAACCTGGCAAAAGATGAATCCCTTTTTAAGAATAGCATAGATCATTTGTTTCGAAGAATTTGTTCGCTTGCTGCCGAAAGCTTAAAAACAAGCCGGGTAGGCATCTGGATACTCGAAGATGAAAACAAGAAACTTGTTCGGAAGTACCTTTACGAATTGTCGGGTGGGAATGATGAGTATATTTTTCTCGAACAAAAGGATTTCCCTCAATACTTTAAAGCCCTGGATAAACCGTTTATCATGGCTATTAATGCCTTCGAGCACCCTGACACAAAAGAATTTTCAGATGTCTATTTAAAACCATTAGCGATTCATTCCATGCTGGATTGCCCAATTGTAATGGACGGTAGAATAGTAGGGGTAATTTGCTGCGAAAATCAACATGATTACAAGCAATGGAGCACAGAAGATGTTTTGTTCATTCAATCGTTATCGGTACATATCTCTATTTGTTATAAGAATCTTCTAATTAATGATTTATTAAATCAGGTACGCAAACAGAATGTGGAACTCATTGAAAAGGGCAATGAAATTGGAACCATGAATGAGGAGTTAAACTCACTAAATGAAGAACTATTAACATTAAATGATTCGCTCGAGATAACTGTAAAGCGAAGAACTTCTGAATTGGAAACTCAGAATAAGCAACTTACGGAATATGCCTTTATTAATTCTCATATACTACGGGCACCGCTAGCTAGAGTATTAGGGCTCTCACACCTGATTTCTATTGGAGCACTATCCATACAGGATAAAGAATTACTGGATGCCCTCATCCTATCCACCAATGAACTTGACGCTATTATTAAAAAGATCAGTGACCTCCTCTACGATGGGAATAATTTAAGCCGAAGCGATATTCAAACCCTCATTGATCGGACGATAAACAAGATCGTGTAACCCTTCTTTATCCGGAAATTATGTAATTTTCGGTTTCAAATAGGCTTGTCATTTGCGTTTACCACTTCTCATACTATTCATTCTAGTTGCGTTCAAAATTTATGGGCAGTCACCTCAGATTGATAGCCTCCAGCAACGTCTTGAAAAGGAACCTGATCCTAAGCGGAAAGTGGAGCTTCTTAATAAGCTATCGTTTGCATTTTTTGATTTTGATATAGAAAAGGCAAATTCCACTACACTGAAATCATTACGGTTAGCGAAAGAAATTGGTGATAAAGAGGGTGAAGGATGGGCATTGGCATATCGTGGACTTTATTTTTTTCTTAGTGGAAATTTAATGGAATCGCTCACTCACTTTGAGCAGTCTCTTTCCATTGCCAATAAGGTTGACAATAAAGATCTTCAGATGTATTCACTTACTCAATTTGGAAATGTATTCCGTGATAAAGGCTCATTCGATTCAGCACTTTTCTTCTATCAAAAAGCTGAACAAAAAAGTTTGGAAAGCAAGAATGACTATTATAGTTCCAACGTTAAGATAAATCTTACCCGGTACTATCTGCTTGTTCAAAAACCGGATGAGGCGTTGAGTACAGCCAAGGAGTGTTTGAAAATTCGAGAGAATCTAAAAGACTCCCTTTTGATAGGTGATATATGGATAGTGATGGGCAATTGCTATCGCGCAAAAGATGATTATGTGGAAGCTGAGCGCTATTATCAAAAAGTATTTCCATTAACGAATCGTGACTCAATTCTTCAGGGAGAGTATCTTAAGAATATGGGCGAAATATATTTTAGAAGCGGTGATTTTCTTCGTGCAATGAAAAACTGGAATCAAGTTCTATCCTATTATAGGGGCTATCATTATAAATATGCTTTAGCAGAACTATTGTTGAGAATAGGAACCGTATTTGAACAACAAGGTTATTATGATCTTTCGGTAGAATATCTTAACAGCGCTTTGGAAATTTCAGAACAGGCCCATTACCAATACCTCGTTGGTAAAATATATCACGAATATGCTTGGGTTTATTTCTGGATTAAAGATTATCAACTTGCTTTACTCAGTAATAAAAAGGAGGAAGATATTTTTAATAAAACAGGATCTGAACTTGAGCTAGCATCGAGCTGGGATTTACGCGGATTGATTGAACGGAGGCTTAAAAAATACGATTCATCCCTGTATTATCATAATAAAAGTCTTGCTGAACGAACACGCATTGGAAATAAAGTTGATATATCTGCAGGGCTCTTCAATATAGGAGAGTTTTACATTGACACGCAAGATTATAAACTAGCATTATCATATTTTGTAAGAAGCCTTCAGATTGACAGAGGCCTTGGAGACAATTATGGAATAAGTTTAAACTACAATCGAATTGGCAAAATATATACGCAGCTTTCTGTTTATGATTCCGCTCAATTTTATTTAGATAAGTCAATAGAGTTAGCCATACCCACCTCATCGAATGAAATATTTCGTTCGAATTTTATAGATATGGCTGGTTATTATGAGAGAATTGGTGAACCTGAAAAAGCTATTCAGTACTACAAAAAGTATTATCAACTAACGGATAGTACGTTTAGTAAAGAAACCGCTCAGTCCCTCGCAGCATACCGCACATTGTATGATGTAGAAAGGAATGAACAGGAACTTTCACTATTGAATAAGGAAAATCAGTTGGGTAAAGCGAAAGTAAAAGAACAGCGAATTATCCTGACAACGGCAATAGCGGGTGTAATCATTCTGATGGCCATGGCCGTATTCTACTATCGGTTTAGCCAGAAACAAAAGAGAATCAACCAAACCCTGGCAGAAAAGAATGATGAAATTCAGGTGCAATCAGAAGAGCTATTGGAAGCCAATACGGCTCTCTCTGAATTAAATGTAAAAATCGCTGAACAGAAAGAAGAAATTCAGGCGCAAGCAGAAGAGCTAACCGAAAGCAATCAGACAATTGTTGGCATTAATGAAGTTTTGGAAGAAAGGATCGAAGAACGCACATCCGAGCTTAAGCAAGCCTTTAAAGAATTAGATACATTCTTCTATCGGTCTTCCCATGATTTTAGAAGGCCGCTAACAACATTTATGGGGCTGGCGGAGGTAGCACGGGTTTTAGTAAAAGACCCAACTGCCTTAGAGTTATTTGATAAAGTAAATGAAAACGCACAAAACCTGGATAAGATGCTTCGCAAGCTCCAATCGATAAGTGATGTGGGTGCTCAGGAACATATTTATAAAGAAGTCTTTATGAAGGAAATCTTCGAAATGGAGTTGCATAAACTAAAACCTGAATTGGATAGCCTGAAAATCAAAACAGTGCTATCTGTTAAACTTGAAGCACCCTTTTATAGCTATACTGCGCTCGTAAAAATTATCGTTCAAAACCTCCTTGAAAATAGCGTTGCATTTTGTTCTTCTACTGCTCAAGTGATTCAACTTAGTGCTTATGAAATGCTTAACGAGGTTGTGCTAGAAGTGCAGGACAATGGCCTGGGTATTGAACCTGAATATTTGGATCGGGTATTTGAAATGTATTATCGAGCCAATGAACATTCTAAAGGCAACGGACTTGGCTTATATATTGTAAAGAAGACTGTTCAAAAATTGAACGGTCGTATTGAGCTTAAAAGCCAGGTGGGCAGCGGCACAACTGTTATGGTATACTTTCCACATAATTTGAGCTAAGACAAACTTGCATGTATTTTTATTACCGTAATAACCCAACTAAAAAAACCTATGGAAGTAAAAGACAGTAATGGTAATATTCTTAACGATGGTGATTCCATAACATTAATTAAGGATTTAAAGGTGAAGGGCTCATCATCAAATTTGAAACGTGGTACAGTAGTAAAAAAAATTCAACTCACCGATAATGAAGACGAAGTTGATTGCCGCATTGGTGGCAGTAGTATTGTGCTGCGAACAGAGTTCTTGAAGAAATCCTAAAATAGCGAAAGCTGAACTGGCTCACGAAGCGAAGCCGTGGGTATATACGTACGATCAGGATGAATAATATAGAGCTTCGTTTCATTGTACCGCGAGGCAATCACGATCTCTACCAGGCCTGCAATTTTCTTAAAAATATTCTCTACCAGCATTGGCGAATTATTATTCTTCGACAGGTGCGATAAAAACAAATGAGACATAAAGGAAGGCCGGTATTGTAAAAATAAATCGGCAGCTTGTTCATTAGACAAATGGCCATGCCCACCCCGAATGCGATTTTTCAAATGAAGTGGGTATACGCCCTGTTCTAACATTTGCGCATCATAATTAGCTTCCAGGAATGCCGCATGGCATTGGGCGAAATGATTGTTTACATGTTCGCATGGAGCCCCAATATCGGTGAAGATACCGACCGTAATACCTTCATACGATACGATAAAACTACATGGATCAACAGCATCGTGGAGTTTCGGAAAACCAGTTACCACAAGTTGTCCAATGCGTATTGGTTCAAACGCATGGAACGGAACAACGAGGTGCTCCTTTAGCCGTAATCTTGCCTGCTGTTTAGTTGGGCCCGTAATGTAAACCGGAATCTGATATTTTTTTGAGAGAGAAGCGATGCCCTTGGTGTGGTCGAAATGCTCATGCGTTACAAAAATTGCGCGTACATTTTTTATGGACACGTTAAGACGCTTCATCCGCAATTCAGTTTCACGGCATGATAGCCCCCCGTCAATCAAAACGGATTCATGTTGATTCCCTACATAATAACAGTTACCGTTGCTTCCGGAGTTTAGCGAGGCGATGGATAATGACATTGCTTAAGATATAGGCATTTACTATTCTCAAATATCCTGAAAATTTCGAGAATGCATTTCGTAACTTGCGGAAAATACTTAACTACTGGGTAGTACGTTAATAATTAAAAATATTCTCATTTATGAGTGACACAGTTCAGGAGAAGCGTCAACAAGGGCTGGGTGAAGAAATTGCGAACAGCATAAGTCACGGAATAGGCTTTCTGTTGGCTATTGCAATTACACCTATACTTATCATCGCGGCCATTCCAAAGGGCACAGCAGCTGTTGTAGGGGCCAGCATCTTTGGCGCCACCATGATGATCCTATACCTATCATCGACATTGTACCATGCATTTCCACAAAGCAAAACAAAAAGGGTATTCCAGATTTTTGATCACGGAGCAATTTTTTTATTAATTGCCGGCACATACACACCCTTTACATTAACGGTGCTGCCGGGTGCGTGGGGCTGGTCGCTATTCGGAATCGTTTGGAGTCTGGCTATTTTTGGTGTCGTTTTAAAATCTGTAAGTGGCGCCAAAACCAGTAAACTATCAGTAGCACTGTATCTTGGAATGGGATGGATGGCCGTATTGGCCGTACAGCCATTGTGGAACAGCCTGCCAGCTTGGGGTCTTTTTTGGTTGGCGGCAGGTGGAGCAATGTATACTGCGGGTGTGCTCTTTTTTGTTTACGACCATCGGGTTCGTTATCACCATTTCATCTGGCACTTGTTTGTATTAGCAGGTACCATTTGCCATGTTATTGCAATACTTGCATATGTATACTAGCGATACTTTAGATTTTACCTCTCATTAAAAAATAATAATTTTAGCAGATGCAAATTTCAAAAAAGATTTTACTGACCAATTTACTACTAGCACTTCTGCTGGTTTCTTGTGGAGACGAAGGCACAAAAGTAAATGTACCAAAGCCACCAGAAGCGATTGACCTAACAGATTCCTTTTATTACGAGATAAACCTGGATGACCTTTCTGACGACACTTTTAAGGTTCGAATGTTCATTGATAATTTAACATCTGCCAATGCGATATTTCAGTTTCCGGCAACCACACCCGGCACGTACGATATCCACGACATCGGCCGTTTTGTTATAGCTTTTAAAGCATTTGATAACGATTACGAAGAGTTAGCGGTTACTCACCCCTCCACCAATCAGTGGCAATTGAGCGATCCGGAAAATACGGCCATTATTGAATTTGAAGTAAAGGAAACATTCGATACCCCCGTTGCGGAGCATGCTATTTATAAAATGGCTGGCACTTCAATTGAAACTGATCACACATTGTTCAATGCTTTTGATGTGCTTGGCTATCCAACCGGGCTCAAGGAACGTGATTTTTATCTCAACATTAGCTACCCTTCGGCATGGTCTGTAGGAACTTCTCTTTTAAAAGATGAAAATGGGTTTTATCACGCTACGGATTTCGATAAACTTGTCGATAGCCCGATACTGTTCGGTTATATTACAACAGCTCCAACTACCGTTGATGGCGCTAACATCAGCGTGTACACTTTTTCTAAAAACAATCTTATTCAATCATCCCAAGTTTTAGAATATATGCAGAATATACTGAGTGACGCGAGCGCGTTCCTCAATGGCCTACCATCTTCGGTTGATCGGTACAGTTTTATATATCTATTTGATCAGTTCAATGCCGGAGCCCTCGAACATTCGTACAGCTCAGTTTATGTATTGAATGAGCAATCGTATGCTAATAACTTAAGCTCTGTTAGAAGCATTGCAGCACACGAGTTTTTTCATGTGGTTACTCCGCTCAATATTCATAGCGAGATCATAGAAGATTTCAACTTCGCTGAGCCAACGCCCTCCGAACATTTGTGGTTGTATGAAGGTGTAACCGAGTGGGCGGCCCACACAATGCAATTCCGCAATGGGCACATCAGTATGGCAACGTGGCTTGGCCGGTTCGCTTCGAAGAAAAGAAATACGGATTATTATGCTGGGTTATCAAGCCATAGAAGCTTGAGTCAGATGAGTCTTACCTGCTATGAAGCAGGTGGTGAGCAGTTTGGTAATGTTTACAACAGAGGCGCACTGGTTGCATCATTACTTGATATTCGGCTGCTTGAACTTTCGGGGGGAACAAAAGGTTTACGCGAAATCATTCTTCAGCTTATAGAAACTTATGGACCCGAAAATGCATTCTCAGAAGAAAATTTCTTTAACGATCTGGCACAACTAACAGGATACCCAGATGAAATAACGGACTTTATGAACCGATATATTAAAGGAACAGATCTACTTCCCATCAATGAGTATTTTAATAAACTCGGTATCAGCTATTCGGATTATGAGTTCACTGTTAATACGCCAACAACCGAGCAGCAGGCCCTATTGGATGCATGGAAGATAAATTTATAGGGTTATGGAAAGATTCTTTATCTTACTTTCTGTAAGCGCTGCTGAGTATGAAATTTTTCTTATTTATACTTTTTATTCCATTTGTTTTGTCATCCTGTTTTACTTTTCAGAGCATTTCAAAAAGAGAAGTGCTAACTGTGGAGAAAATTCGCGCGGAAATAAAACCAAATAAAATACATTGGGTAAAACTTAATACCGGAAAGGAGTTAAAGCTGTATGTAACCCGTATCGACTCCGTATACATTTATGGTGAGGTTCATGAAAAGGATTCATATGGATTTCTCGTGAAGTATCCTTATGAGGACAAATTGGAGGCTCTCGCAAAAAATGCAAGTAAAGTATCAGTTCGCAAATTCAATCCTCGTTTAACAACAACTATTACTGTGGTGCCAATAATTTTGATTGTTATTGTCACTAATTCTGGTTTTGTGGGTTACGATTATTAATTGAATATTTCTTTCAACTTTGTAATGCTATGAAACCAGAGGAGTTAAATAAAATAGCAAATCACTGGTTTACTGCATTCAATGAACAAAATATTGAAAAACTACTTTCGCTGTACCACGATCATGCAGAGCACTACAGCCCGAAGTTAAAAGCTCGTCATCCGGAAACGTTTGGACTGATTAAAGGTAAAGATGCATTGCGAGTTTGGTGGCAAGACGCTTTTCAACGATTGCCTTCGCTGCGCTATAAAATTATTCGTCTGACTCCGTATGAAGATCGCGTTTTCATGGAGTACATTCGGCATGTAGCGAGTGAAGAAGACCTATTGGTAGGGGAGATGCTTGAAATAATTAATGGGCTTATTGTGAAGTCTTTCGTTTTTCATTCCTAGTTTCTGAACAGGGTTGGTATGAAAACAAAAGAATGTCCATCCTGTGCAATGAAGGTAGGTATCAACAGCAAAGCTTGCCCTATTTGTGCGTACGAATTTACCGATACAAATAGCCAAGGTTTAAAGTGGATTGCTATTTTACTGGCCTTGTTATTCCTTTTATACTTAATTCTATAGCCGAATCCTATAGAAAATTCATGCAAAGAAAGTAGCTGACTACTTGCCCCATTCAATATTTATTTAATAATTGCCTACGCAGAAAGGTTCTTTAATGTCCTTATTCAATCGAATCAAAGATACGGCTGACCAATGGTATGCAATTTTATTGCATCGGATACATCCTTATTGGTTGTATGTAGAACCTTGGTACGTCAAGTTTGTGCTTTATTTTAAGGCTAATCGTTGGCTTCGTGTAACGACCTATATCACCGCTCCGCCATTCGCCATTTTTGTTTTGCTATTATTTGTTGTTTGGTTTGAAACGCCCTGGAATAGTGAATTGCGTAAAATTCGTAATCAGGTAGCCTCGGAAATATACAGTGCCGATAGCGTATTACTTGGGCGCTACTATATTCAGGACCGAACAGAAGTAGGATATACCGACATAGCACCCGCTGTAATGGAGGCTTTGATTGCTACAGAAGACGCCCGATTTTATCAGCACGAAGGTGTTGACTATAGAAGTTTAGGAAGAGTAATTGTAAAATCTATTATACAACAAGATGAATCAGCAGGGGGCGGAAGCACGATAACACAGCAACTTTCAAAAAATCTATATCCACGAAAGCGATATTGGTTTTTCTCTATGCTCATTAATAAAATGCGCGAAGTTCGCACAGCTCTTAAATTGGAGGATATCTATTCGAAAGATGAGCTAATAACATTATACTTAAATACAGTACCCTTTGCAGACAATGTTTTTGGAATTGAAGCAGCTGCCAATCGATTCTATTCCGTACGTGCTAAAGAACTCACCACCGATCAATCAGCAGTTTTGGTAGGCATGCTTAAAGCAACGTACAGCTACAATCCTCGACTCTTTCCAGATCGCGCGTTAAAAAGGAGGAACATCGTGTTCCGTCAAATGGTTAAATACAATTATCTTGACAGTGGAGTGCTGGATTCACTATCAAGTTTACCGATTGAGCTTGAGTATAACAAAATCTCACATCATCAGGGGCTTGCTCCATACTTCAGAGAGTATTTAAAAGCAGAATTGCTGGAGTGGAGTAGGAGCAATGAAAACGAGGATGGCGATAATTATAATTTATACACCAGTGGATTAAAAATTTATACCACCATCGATTCGAAACTACAATTGTATGCAGAGAATGCCGTGCGGCAACAAATGACCGAGATCCAAAAGACATTCTTTAATCATTGGGGAAAGGAGAAGCCTTGGAAAGGAAAAGAATCTGTACTGGAGCAAGCTATTCAACGATCGTCTCGATACTTAAAGTTAAAGGAATTAGGCCTCCCCGAAGAGGAGATAATGAAAGAACTTCAAAAGCCAGTACCGATGACATTATTCAGTTGGCAGGGCGTTCAAGAAGTGGTAGTGAGTCCAATAGATTCTATCATCCACCATCTTCAATATTTGAATGCAGGATTTCTTGCTATAGAGCCTTCAAGCGGATCAGTAAAAGCTTGGGTTGGCGGCATCGACCATGATTATTATCAATACGATCATGTTAATGTAAACACCAAAAGACAAGTTGGTTCAATTTTTAAACCCATTGTTTTTGCAACAGCGCTCGAACAAGGTGTATTACCGTGTAGTTTAATTTCAGCTTCGCGGCCAACCTACATCGATAAGGAAGGTGTACCCTGGACCCCGCGCAATTCACAAATTGATTATGAAGTTGAATATTCAATGCGAGGTGCGCTTGCGTATTCGGTTAATACGGTTTCGGCTAAACTAATTCAAATGGCAGGCGTTGAAAACACAATTTCAATGGCGATGAAAATGGGCGTTAGCAGTGAAATGCCCGATGTACCTTCCATTGCATTGGGCGCGTCTTCTATTTCGTTAATGGAGATGACAACAGTTTTTTCATGTTTCGCCAATCACGGCATATCTACCTCCCCCTTTTATATCAGCGAAATTTATGATAGCGATGGAAAAGTTTATAGTAATTTTAAATTAGCAGGAGGTGGCAAGCGTGTATTGTCTGAGGAGACGTCAGAGCTCATGATTTCTATGCTAAAAAGTGTTGTGAATGAAGGCACTGCCGGACGACTCCGATATCAATATGGAGTATATACAGATGTGGCCGGAAAAACAGGCACAACACAATCAAATGCCGATGGATGGTTTATGGCAATTACTCCTAAACTTGTTATTGGCACATGGGTAGGGGCCGATGACCCACGTATTCGCTTTCGCAGAACAGATCTAGGGCAAGGTTCCAGTACTGCATTACCTATTACGGCCGCCTTCCTGAAGCAAGTAAATAACGATATTAAATTTAAATCAGTTGCAGATGCAAAATTCCCTAATCTTTCATCAACCCTACAAGGAAAATTGAGCTGCGATTTATACGAATTGAGTGATAAACTCGTCTTGAATATTCAAGAGTCTATTTTTAAGCGCGATTCTACTATTCAGGCAGACACATCCGTTACGACACTGCCTGAAACTTTTCTCCAAACTATATATAAACGGAAGTTAAAAATTAAAGTAAACCAGGAACGCAGAGATTCCATTGCAAATACGGTGGAGATATTGGTTGGAGGATAGAACTGCCGTTACTTCTGAGCAAACATAATTTTTAAATCACCCGATTGTTTCCCTCATTTTCGTTTTTGAATTTTACCAATGGCCTCCAGGTATTTTTCTTTTACCATCTTCCTGAAACGCATTGGGAATAACCGTTTAAACCACCAAAGTTTGCGAGCGCTTTTTGGTAAGATCACATAAAGCTCTCCATCGCCCGATCTTGTTAATACTTCTTGCGCTATTTCCTTGGGTTCAAGCCCGGATCTATCTAACAAATATTGCGTAACCTTCCTTACTTTTTCGCCACCGCGAACACTTGCTGCAATGTTGGTTTTAAAATAGGAAGGCTGCACACATGAAATCTGAATATTATAATCCATGAGTTCGCCATAAAGTGTTTCGCTTATGGCCACCACTGCTGCTTTTGTCATATTGTAAGGACCCATTTGTGGTGCGCAACTGATAGCAGCTAGGCTTGCAATGTTAATGATATGTCCTGATCGTTGCTGTTTGAAAATTGGGATGAAAATATGACATCCATACACAACGCTCAGCTGATTAATCCTCACCATCCACTCCCAATTGTCGAGTGAGTATTCTTCAAAAATTCCTCCATCACCGACTCCCGCATTGTTAATGAGAACATCGATACCACCTGATTCTTGCAAATAATTCCGAACTACTTGTTGATATTGCTCTCTATTCGAAACATCCAAGTGAAAGGAGAGAGGCTTCCCACCAAGCCGGATAATCTCTGCATGCGTAATAGCAAGTTGGTCATCATTAATATCACTTATTCCTATTGTCCAACCATCCACGGCTAACTCAAGGCACAGCGCTTTACCAAGCCCAGATGCTGAGCCTGTAATAAATGCTCGTTTGTACGGATGGAGTTTAGAGAGTTTGTACATATTTAATTGAATGAAATGTAAAATAAAGTTAACGTCACTTCGAGGGAGGAACGACCGAGAAGTCCCCTCTTGAGCGCTCTATAAGGGGATGTCTCACTCTGTTCGACATGACGGTATACTAAATTTTCTGTTTATTTAATGAATCAACCCCCTGCTTCGACAAACTCTTAATCACCGTTAATAATCCGCCAAATCTTGGATCTTTTGAAAAGCCTTGCTTCCATCGTGCATAAATTTGTTGAGCAATGGCGGCATTTTTAAATAATCCGAAAACATAATAGAATAGAATGTTAGAAACATCACGTCCACTCTTTTCTGCATAACAATCTACAAACTCTTTCCGCGATAAATTGCCGGGAAAAGAACTAAGATTGAATGACCTGAGTACGGGATCGTCACCAGCCTCAGACCAATAGGCTATACTGGCCCCAAGATCCATCAATGGGTCACCTACGGTAGCCATTTCCCAATCGAGCACTCCAATAATTTTTGTTATGTCCTGCTGGTCGAGAATAACATTGTCATATTTGTAATCGTTGTGTAGAAAAGTTGGAGTTTGATCGGTCGGTAAATTCTTGAGCAACCATTCAGCCAATAGATTCATTTCCATAAGAACATCAGTCTCAGCAGCATAATATCGTTTGATCCAACCTTCAGTTTGGCGATGTACATATCCTTCCGGTTTTCCAAGGTTAACTAATCCAGTTAGGTCGATATCAATTGCATGAAGCTCCACAAGGTTATTTACCAGTGCTTTTGAGAGATTTTTAAATACTGCAGCGCTAATAGAAAGCTTATGCACATTTGTTGCGCGTAAGATTACTCCCTGTATCCGTTCCATTATATAGAAGGGCGAACCAATGATTTCTTCCGATTCACAGTATACTATTGGGGTCGGGACTTTTGAATAGTGTTGTTTAAGCAGTGATAGCACTTTAAATTCGCGCCCCATATCGTGCGCTGATTTAATATTGGCACCAAGCGGAGGCCGTCTTAAAATAAATTCATTGTCCTTCGTTGTTAAACAAAAAGTTAAGTTTGAATACCCACTTGGAAATTGTGTGATTGTAAGAACCTTACCCAAATCTGGCTTGTGAGCGACCAAATAAGAATTTAATTTTTCCAGATCAGGAACTTCTTCTTCTCGTGCGTTAATCGGTTGATCAATCGGTGGGCTAATCATTTGCTTACGTCAAGCCCGTACGATTTTAAAATACTTTTCGCCAGTGTTGTTTTGTGCACTTCATCAGGACCATCATAAATTCGCGCACCACGCTCGTGCCTGTACCAGAAGGATAGAAGAGTATCATCTGTTATTCCTAAAGCACCGTGGACTTGTATTGCTATATCAAGGACCTTCATCAACACATCCGCAACAAAGAACTTGATCGTAGATATTTCTTCCTTCGCTGCCTTGGCTCCATCTTTCTCCATCGACAACGCAGTATGTAAGACCATTAGTCTGGCGGCCTGAATGCTCGCACGACATTCAGCAATCCACATTTGAATAATTTGCTGATGGCCAAGCATACGTTGATCATCTAATTTGCGCGAAACTGCACGCTTACACATTAAAACAAAAGCACGCTCACAAATGCCAATCCATCGCATGCAGTGATGGATTCTTCCAGGACCAAGTCGGGCTTGTGCAAGAGCAAATCCCCTCCCTTCATCTCCAATTCTGTTTGAAAGAGGCACTCGACAATCTGTAAACTTCATTTCGCTGTGGCTAAAATAATCTTCACCACCACCATCGCCCATTACCGAAATATTGCGCACACGCTCAGCGCCTTTGGCCTCCAGTGGAACTAGAATCATACTGGCACGTTCATATGAGTTTTTATTTTGTGAATCGGTCTGCGCCATCACAATTACAAAACTAGCGCCATCCGCCCCGGTAGTAAACCATTTATGTCCATTAATAACATACTCATCACCTTGACGAACTGCTGTGGTGGCCATGTGTACAGGATTTGATCCGGCAAACTCTGGTTCTGTCATGGCAAAGCATGAACGTATTTCACCCCGCTGAAGAGGTGTGAGATACTTCTCTTTGAGTTCCTTCGATGCAAACTGGTGCATCAACTCCATGTTTCCAATATCGGGAGCGTTGCAATTAAAAATGTAATGGCCGAGAGGTGATGTGCCCAGTAATTCACTTACGAGAGCAAACTCTACGAGTGTCAACCCCAAACCGCCATCCTGTTCTGAGAGGTGAGGAGCAAATAGTTTTCCTTCTTTTGCCTTTTCCCGTAACGATTTTAGTAGCGGAAGTGATTGACGAAATGGGTTGGTTACTACATCCAATTCAATTGAGTAAACATGCTCTTCCAGAAATTGCTTGTATTGTGGAAGTATTTTTTTCGTTCGCTCAGTTTGGAATAGTGCGCTCATACTATTTCATCTTAAATCGTAAAACCACCATCGGCTGTAAATACACTACCGGTGCAATAACCAGATGCATCCGAAGCTAGAAATAAAGCAAGTGCTGCAATTTCTTCTGGCGTACCAATGCGTTTAATGGGTAACATCTTCATCATCAAACCCATAATTTTATCATTGTTCCATAGTGCTTCACTAAATTTAGTTTTAATGAGGCCAGGGCAAATAACGTTTACACGAATATTATCATCGCCCCATTCTTTTGCCATTACTTTTGTTAGCGAAATCAATGCAGCTTTACTCACGCTGTAAATTCCTAGCCCGTGTTCCGGACGAATACCTCCAACGGAACTGATATTAATAACAGAGCCGGATTTCTTTTCCTTCATAAGGGGATACACTTTCTTCGCTAGTTCAAATGGTCCCTTCACATTAACATTCATGATCTTATCAAATGCAACAGTATCCGTTTGCACCACCGGACCAAAAGAAGGATTTGCAGCTGCATTGTTTACAAGTATGTCAATAGCTCCAAATTTCGCTGTGGCTTGGCTAACTAAGTGATCTATATCTTTCGCATCACTAACGTTACATGCAATCGCATGCGCATATTGACCTTTGTTGGTAATAGATTTTGCAACAGCATCAATCGCTTCCTGTTTTCTACTCGATACTATTACTTTCGCGCCCGCAGCAGCATAGATTTCGGCAATGGCTTGGCCAATTCCCTTACTGGCTCCCGTTACCAGAGCAACTTTTCCATCCAAACGAAAGAACTTTTGATTATCCATAAGTTAACTAGCAATCCCAAAAGATACCGAATTTCCTCAAAAACGAACCATTTCATTCACATAAGCACAGTTTACTCATGCAAGAATTCTCATAAATAGCGTTACCTTGCAAACTTATTATTTTGAATTGAGCCCAGCACATGACATAGCTTTGTATCACCCGATTCTTCATTCGGTGGCATACAATATTCTACGGTGTAAACAGGATGCAGAGGATATCGTGCAGGACACATTTTTAAAGTGGCTTAGCGTTGATCGAACTAAAATCCACAATACAAAAGCATATTTAATAAAGTCTGTAACCAATAACTGCCTAAATCATCTCAATACACTCCGTAAAAAGAAAGAAGAATATTGGGATTCCAGCAAACTATCTCAACTCATTGTTAAGTTTAAGGAGTCAGATTTTGCCCATTTGGACCTTGAAACTGAATTATCATCTGCTTTTAGAGTACTACAAACCAAATTAGAGCCTCTTGAGAGGGCTGCCTATTTATTGAAGGAAGTCTTTGATTTTGACTACGATGCCCTTCAGCAGGTTTTAAATAAGAAAGCAGATCATTGCCGTCAACTCTTCAGTAGAGCTAAAAAGAAGCTAAGTGAGGAAACTCCAAACCTTAGTTTTGATATTCCAAATAAGAACCAACTACTAGAAAGCTTTAAAAAAGCTTGTGAAGGACCAGCCACTCACTTCATACAGGACTTAAAAAGTGATATTTCTGCTAAACTTAGGCGGAAAGTGTAATTTTTTCTCCAAAATCTGTCACAAATACCGAATGCCCTTGTCTTACAGAGAATAGCCCGATAATAGGCTGCTTTTTAAGAACCTAAATCTATTGTTATCATGTTAATCATTCTTGCATTCTTTGCCGCTCACTGGTATCTATCGTTGTTTTTTCAAACTTTTTTCCTTCATCGATATGCTTCACACAAAGCATTTACAATGAGCCCTTTCACAGAAAAGGTATTTTTCGTTCTGACTTGGATATTTCAAGGGTCAAACTATTTAAGCCCTTTTGGATATGGTGTAATGCACCGGATGCATCATGCTTTTGCTGATACAGAAGACGATCCGCACTCACCAAAATATGATGAAACCATCTTTAAAATGATGTGGAAGACGAGAACAATCTACTCAGCCATTGCCAATGGAACAATGATTGTTGAGAAGAGATTCACAGAGGGCGTACCTAAATGGAATACGTTCGACAAGTTTGCTCGCTCGTGGCCATCACGCCTTTTTTGGGGCGCTGCGTACGTTGCGTTTTATTTTCAGTTCGCTACGGCTTGGTGGCTGTGGCTATTACTCCCGCTTCATTTTTTAATGAGTCCTATTCATGGTGCTGTTATTAACTGGTTCGCGCATAAATACGGATATCGCAATTTCCCGGTGGGCGATACCTCACGTAATTTCCTTCCAGTAGACTTTTTGATGATGGGGGAGAGTTATCACAACAATCACCATAAATTTGGTTCTAGAGCTAATTTTGGAGGAATTCGATGGCATGAAATTGATCCAACCTTCCAGGTTATAAGACTATTAGATAAGGTAGGTGTAATTCGTTTAGCCGAGCGGAAGCACATCCGCATTGAGCGAATAAAAAAAGCTGCTTAATCGATTGGAATTAGCCATGTTACAGGATTTAAATTATTCTGTGTATGTTTGTGCCATTATTTAACAACTATCAACATTTATTACAATTACAATGGAAGGAACAGTAAAATTCTTTAACGAAGCCAAAGGTTTCGGTTTCGTAAAAGAGCAAGGAACAGAGAAAGAGTATTTTGTACATGTATCCGGTCTTGTTGACAAGATTCGCGAGAATGACAAAATCACTTTCGAATTGAAAGAAGGAAAAAAAGGTTTAAACGCTGTTAACGTTCGCGTTGCAGGATAATACTTTTTGAAATGCATTTGGTAAGCCCCCGATTACTCGGGGGCTTTTTGCGTATTACCTAAATCTTTTCCTTTGCCTTTTACTCATTTTAATTTTGATCAGCGCCTGTTAGATGGATTATCATCGATGGGCTATTCGAAGCCTACCCCGATTCAAGAGAAGGCAATTCCAATCATTCTTAGTAAGAAAGATTTGGTGGCTTGTGCCCAAACAGGTACAGGAAAGACCGCTGCCTATATACTTCCTATATTGAATAACATCATTCACGCAGAAACCCGGCATCTAAATACATTAGTTATAGCGCCAACCCGTGAACTTGCTCAGCAAATCGATCAGCAGATTGAAGGGTTTGCATACTTTCTGGGAGTAAGTTCCATTCCAGTTTATGGTGGTGGTGATGGTGCAACGTGGGATATTCAGAAAAGAGCGCTAGAGGAAGGAGCCGATATTGTTATCGCTACTCCGGGGCGATTGATTTCATTACTTGCAACAGGTATGATTAAGCTTGACCACCTCGAGCACCTCGTCTTAGATGAAGCTGATCGAATGCTGGATATGGGATTTTACGATGATATTATCAGAATCATCAAGCAGCTACCCGCGAACAGGCAAACCTTATTGTTTTCTGCTACTATGCCACCAAGAATTCGAACACTGGCAGATAAAATTCTTAACAATCCAGAAACTATAAATATTTCGATATCTAAACCTGCGGAAGGAATTTTGCAACAAGCTTTTGTTGTTTATGAGCCTCAGAAACTTGAGCTCCTAAAACACATTATTAAAGCGGATTCTCATAACAGTGTTTTGATTTTTGCATCCACAAAAGAAAACGTTAAAAAGCTAGATGCAACATTGCATAGGATTGGCTTAAAAGCAAAAGCTATCCATTCCGATCTGGAGCAAAGTGAACGAGAAAATATTTTACGAGAGTTTAAGAATAAAAAACTATCCATACTTATTGGTACCGATGTTCTGTCGCGTGGTATTGATGTGGATGGCATTAGTTTGGTTGTAAATTATGATGTTCCTCCTGATCCGGAAGACTACATTCATCGTATCGGTCGAACAGCACGTGCTGAAACAACCGGAACAGCAATAACCTTTATCACAGAAATAGACCAACGCAAATTCTATAACATAGAGAATCTTATTGGACGCGAAATCCCAAAAATAACTCTTCCAGATGGTCTTGGAGAGGGGCCGGCATACCAACCGCAAATCAAGAGGGGTAAAGATTCAAAAAAACATTCAAATCATCGTAGAAACGGCAATCGAAGATAGGCTGCTGTTATTGATGTTTGTCAAGCTTAATTTTACACGCTCATGCTATGAATTATTGCTTCTTCTTGTGGCGTGAACGAATCGCTGCCTTTTTCCCTAATAAAATCATTCAATTTCTCGAGGCTAGCAAAAAAACGTAAACGGTACTTAAACACCGTTTTACTTCCAATGGCGACTTTAAAATCGCGCAGACTTACATTTTCATCAACCCAATAAAGTCCAATATTTTCTTCAGCAGCAACTAATCCAGGCATAAAATCAATTTCTGATTGCTTCACATGATGCAAAATTTCAGGCCCGCATCCTGCTTTACCATGAATATAAATTGTTATCCATCCCATATCTTACTTGCCTGTTACTTCGAAAGGCTACGTTTTATTCTGCAATAATTACTTACTACGGAATAACATTTTTTATTTAACTAGTTTAAAAAATATTCTGCTTTATGCTCCTCCATTCAATAGATGGTAGATACTATATAATACGAATCAACTAACTTATAGTTACAAATTTACTACAATCAAACTGCTCTTTATGTTGGATGGAATTAATAAAAGTTTAATTTTATAATCAATGATATAAACTAATTTCCATTATCTATGAAGCTGATAACCCTTGACAGAATGCTGGGCATTGATTATCCAATAATATTGGCACCCATGTTCTTAATCTCAAATACTAAAATGATAAAGGTTGCTTTGGAAAATGGAATCACAGCGGCTTTCCCTGCACTAAACTATCGGACTGATCAAGAATTGCGAGCAGCCATTCAAGATATTAAAGCTTATTCTACAAAACCATTTGGGGTTAACCTGATTGTTAATAATTCAAATCCAAAGTATAAAGGTCAGCTTGATACTTTACTAGAGCTTAACGTTGCTTATATTATTACATCACTCGGTAATCCAAAAGAAGTTATTGAAAGGTGTAAGCCAAAGGGCATTAAGGTTTTTTGTGACGTTGTTGATCTTACCTATGCAAAAAAAGTTGAAGATTTGGGTGCAGACGCAGTAATTGCGGTGAATAATAGGGCAGGAGGACACGCAGGAAATTTAGGTCCTGAAGAATTGATTAAGCTGCTAAAGGAAAAATGCAACATTCCGATTATATCTGCTGGAGGAATTGCCACTGGCAAAGACCTTAATAAGGTTATGGACTGTGGCGCTATTGGTGCATCTATTGGTACTATCTTTATTGCTTGCGATGAAGCAGATATATCTGCGGAATACAAACAGGCAATGGTTGATTACGGAGAAAAGGACATTGTTAAAACTACAAAATTGTCCGGCTCTGCGCTTACTGTAATAAATACACCTTATGTTCAAAGCTTAGGCACAAAAGCTAACTGGCTTGAGTGGATTTTAAACCACAATAAAACATTAAAGAAATACGCTAAAATGGTTCTTGCTTTCCGGGGAATGAAAGCTGTTGAAAAGGCAGCCTTTAGTGCTACCTATAAGACAGTTTGGTGCGCAGGGCCAGCAATTGAACACGTTAAAAGTATTCGCCCCCTTAAGGAGATCATCCGAACGCTTACAACGGAGTACAAATCACTACAGGAATCATAATTTAAATCACCATGAATGAAGAAGTTCACTGGAATACAATTGCGTCTAAATACAACGAAGAGATTTTTGATGTATTTATAAGCGATAAAAATAAAAGGCTACAATCATACTTTAAAAAGTACGCTAATAAAAATCATCATGTTATTGATTTCGGATGCGGCAATGGAAAATCATTCCCATATATAGCACCCATATTCAAATCAATTACCGCTGTTGACATCTCACAAAAGCTTCTAAATCAAGCGAAGAAAAGACCCTTCCAAAATATTATTTATAAACGATTAGACTTAACAAAGAAAAAATTAAACCTTTCAAAAGCAGATTTTATATTTTGCTGCAATGTTGCCATGCTACCTGAAATTGATAAAACCTATGCCATGATTGGTAATATTAAGAAGGCTTTGCGGGTAGGCGGAAACGCTATTCTTGTCTTGCCATCATTAGATTCTGTGCTATATTCTTCCTGGAGATTAATTGATCTCTACAAAAGAGAAGGTGTTACATCAGATAACATTCCGAACAGTGAGTTTGCCTATTTTAAAGCGAGTAAACGTGATATTATCCAAGGCATAATTCATATTAACGGGGTGCCAACGAAACACTTTGGCGCTTCAGAACTTGACGTGATCTTTAAAGAGGCAGGACTAACAATAAAAAAAATTGATAAGATAGAATATGCTTGGGACACTGAATTTGCAGAAGCGCCTAAAGGTATGACTGCCCCTTATCCGTGGGATTGGCTTGTTGACTGTACGAAGGACTGAGATTATAAAAAATTACTACTTCTTATCAGTGGCTAATACCATCTTCATTTTGTGCTTAACCCCAATTTCCATTACATCAACTAAATCTTGAACAGTAAGGTTATGGGGAAGTCTTATGATAACCGTGGGCTCAATCAAACCCTGACATTTTTTTACCAATTCCTGTTCTAGGCGATCAAACGAAACCTCGTCTTCATTTAAATAGTACCGTTTATTTTCGGTTACCGTAAGAGCAACTGTTTTTTTATTTAGCGCTTGATTTTCTTCAGATTTAGGAAGCAGAATTTTTATTACATTCGGATTCGCCACAGTAGAGATTATAAGAAAAAAAAGCAGTAAAAAAAACATGATGTCATTCAACGATGACGTTGCAACTTCTGCATGAAATGATTTCGATTTTCTTATTTTCAATTTTTTGATGGATTAGCGATAGACTGTAAAAAATCAAACACATCTTTTTGAATCTGAAGCGTAAATTGATGAATCTTTTGATGGAGCAAGTGATATGCAGAATATGCTAACACGCCCACAACCAATCCTGAACCGCTGGTAATCATTTTTTCATACAATCCACCAGCAATAATACCAATGCTAATATTATCGGATAGCGATATATTGTAGAAAATTTGAATAATCCCTGAGATGGTTCCAATAAATCCAAGCATAGGAGCAACGCCTGCGATAATACCAAGATAGCCAGTGTGATTTTCCATTTCTGCCACCTGAATATTCGTAGCAGACTCAAGGGTGGACTCAATTTCACGAACAGGTCTGCCAATGCAATCTAAGCCGCTCAATATAATCATTCCGGTTGCTGATGCTTCCATACGGGCAAACGACTTAGCGCTGGCTATATCGCCTGAATTTAGAGTAGATCGAATATTTGAAATAAATTCCTTCTTATACTTAGCAGCCTTTGAAATGTAAAGATAACGTTCGATAAAAACGTATAATGCTGCAAGAGAGAGTAAGAAGATTGGTATCATGATTACACCCCCTTTGGAAAGGAGCTGAAACCAGGTCATGGATTCCGGAGTTTGTGAAATTTGTAAGAGCATCTTCATCATACTATTTAATAATATTAGATAAATTAAAAAAGTCAGGCTACTTGCAAACCTGACTTTTCTTTGGTGTTCAACTTTTGAGAATGGAAATCATCATTTTAATTCCTTAAGTACTCCCAATGCCTGAGCATCATTTGGATCCAGTTCCAGTACCTTTTTCCAGAATGATATTGAAACCGGAATCTCAATTTTAAGATAATGATAATAACCCAGATACTTATAGGCATCAATCAGATCCTTCTTATTCTTCTCCGGCTCAACAGAGCCAATCTCAATTACTTTTTCAAAATATGGTTTCGCCAAACCTAATTCCGAATTGGGGTCTTGATTTGCTTTCACTTTACTCATCCAAACATAACCAATTGTTCTAACGGGCTGCATCTCAATCAGCTTTTGAAAAGTGGTGTCGGCTTTTTCAAATTGACTATTATAATAGTAGGCGCGACCCAATCCATAGAAATCAAGCGACATAGGTTTTTTCCTAATCTTCATTAGTGTAGAATATGCTTCGATAGCCTCCGGAAATTTCTTAGCTTTTAAAAGTGCTTCCGCACGCAATAATGCTACATCCTCCTGATCTTGATTAAGCATCAAACTCTGTTGAAAACTAATTGCTGCCAACGAGTCCTGGTTTAACTTAAGCAAAAGTTTTCCATAATACGAGTAATCATTAGCCTCAACTTTATCCGCTGGAACCAGCGAAAAATATTTTGCAAAAGTCTTTTGACTTTCTGGAAGATCACCTGCTTCTACCAAGGAGTATGCATAGTACTTCAATGTAGTTGGTGTAACCTCAGGTCTGTCCAATAATTTTTTAAACACTTCATTCGCTTTGCTAAAATTTCTTGCCATAAATAAGAAGAATGCGTAACGCTGCTGTGTTTGAAACTCGTTAGGCTTTTCTGTCATTTTGAGATAAGCTTCATAGGCCTTAACTGCTTTTTCACCTTCCTTCATCGAGTAGTATAATTCTCCCAATTCTTTGTAGGCAAGCGTAAACTCAGGGTCGATGCTTAGAGCCTTTTGAAAATTTTCATCAGCCAATGAAAAATTCTGCGAACGCATGTAAACGAGAGCAATATTATAATACGGTTTGGCATTAGTGGGATCTAGCCTAACAGCCCGTTCACAGTTGGTAATCGCAGGTCCTCCCTTATTCTGCAATAGATCGGTTTCACCCATTAGCATGAATGTTTTTGGATTCGTTGAGTCTATTAATTTTGCCTTCTCCAATAGCTTTAACGCAGTCTCGGCATGTTTTGCATCAACTAAATAGGCCTCTGCAACAGCTTGCAATACAGCAACATCCTTTGATTTGCTCATCGATAATGCTTTATCAAAAAAGACCTTAGCTTCAACAGTCTTTTTTTCTAACATTCGTATCGCACCTAAGCCAACATGGTTAATAGCTTCCTTTTCATTTACGCTAACTCCTTTCTCAAAAGATTTTAGTGCCTGGCCTGTTTCGCCAGTCTTAAGCTGTACATATCCTAAATAATAGTACAATTTTGTGGCTAGCGGATAGGCAAGAATAGCCTTGTTAAGTCCTTCAATAGCTTTAGCCGGTTGATCTTTGTCTAACAAACGCTCTGCAATTTTAATATCTGCATCTTGAGCAAAAACAGATACCCCGAAGGCTATCATACCAAACAAAAGCGCAACTCTTTTCATAAATTCAAAACTTTTTTTCATTCTTCAGAGATTAAAAATACTTCCTGATACCTTCAAATTATTGCTTGCCAATACATTGCAAATAGCAGACCAATTAAGTAGTTAATGCTTAAACCATATTGAAAGGTTAAATTTTCCGAAATATAACACTTCTTTAATCTTGATCGTAGTTGATCTCCACGATTCGAACAGGCATCGTTACCGGCACTAAACCAGCCTTTAATACCACGCGTTGGCCCTTATCACTTGCAACATATGTAAGAAAACCGCTTCCTAATCCTGATCGTGCTTCGCGTGAGATGATGATCACCTCACGACTAAGTGGGTAAAGATTTTGCGCTATGTAAGCTTGATACGGCTGATAAAATTCCAATCTATTTTCTAAGGATGCTACGCGAATGGCTTTTAAAAAGGTATTAGCAGTTAAGTCTTCAGCATCACTCACCCAAGCCACTCCAATAAGGCCAATAGCGCTCTTTTTTTTGGAGACATAGTCGATGACACCTTCATTATTATTGACTGCAAAGCAGTTTGGCGGGATTGCTTTAATGCCCTGCAAAGTATCGCGGAGGTAACGAAGTATGCCTGAATTTGGGTGATCAAAAACTATTTCAATAGGAGCAGAGGGCGAAGTGGAATTGATTTGTTTCCAATTCACAATCTTCCCTTCTAAAATACCCTGAATATGTTCCCATCGCAAAATACTATCCCGGTTTTCAGTGTGAAGAATCAAGGCTATTGCATCTTTAGCCACGCTCATTTGTAGCCCAGGAATTTTCACCTTATCAAGTACACCCTGCTCATCAACAGTAAGTCTTCTGGTTACGATGGCTAACCGAACGCTATCACGCAAAAGAGAATTGATAGCATCGGCCTCGGATGTATAGACTGCCTGAATATGCGCATCTCGATAAGTACCCTCAAAGGCTTCAATCTCTGCTTGGATGAGTGGCTGTAAAGATTGGTCTACGGCAATTTTTATAGTACCTGATGTAGTAGTATCCAATACCTTCCCACTTCTGTCACGATCTGTACAGGAAGCATTGAGTAGTAAAAATAATATCAGGTGAATAAAATGGGCTCTCATGTCTTGTTCACAAAGGCCTTCAGATATGCACGGTAACATCTAAAAAATCCGTACAGTACCAATACCGAACCCAATGTTATGGAGGAGATAGGAGGAAGCTTAAAAAAATTATCGTATCGCCAGAGAATAACAACACCGATAACAACATAAAAAAATGGCATGACCACTCCAAAATATTTTAAAATTTTTTCGAAAGAAGTCATGCCGAATACTATCCAAGATTTGTCCTTAGTCTAGCTTATATTTAATTGGGAGTACGTATTTAACCCTTACAGCTCGTCCGCTTTGCTTACCAGGTCTCCATTTTGGCATCAATTGAACAACACGCAGCGCTTCTTTATCGCAATCTGCGCTAATACCCTTAATAACTGAAGCCTCACTGATCTTACCGTCAGCATCAACAACAAAGCCTACATAGACTGATCCTTCAACGTTCATGCGTCTGGCAGAAGCTGGGTACTTTACGTTTTTATAGATGAATTTATACATTGCTTCAATACCGCCTTCGAACTCTGGAGGTTGCTCTACCACCAAAAAAACTTTATTAACATCCTCCTTAACTTCTTCTACTGGTTCCTCAAAAATAACCTCGCCAGTACCTTCTACCGATTCAGTACCCGTTTCATTCTGTTTTATCTCCTCAATGGTAGGCATTTCTTCTTCCTCCACTACTTCCTTATCCGTTACTTTTGGAGGAAGAAACTTAATAACCGTTTTAATCGGTGGTGGGATTCTGATATCAGGAGGCGGTGGCTGATTAGGCGAAATTGGTGGTGGTTGATCAAGGTTAACTGTCATTTGCTTCAACTTACCATCATCTTCTGCTACATCGTTTGACCGAAAAAGATCCTTCAACATTGGAAAAGCCAAAACAAAGACCATAACAAGCACGGTCATGCTTGTTGCAACAACCACAGTCTTAGAATACGATTTCCGATTTAGGTAAGCACCGTAGTCCTTATTCCTATTCTCAAATACAATATCTTCCCAGGATTGGGCTACTATTGTTGCGCTTTCTTTCATAGCTGCGATTCTTTTACCAATTCAACATCAATCGGGGTGATATCAACAAGCGCAAATCGTTGCACAGTGCTTATATTCATTTCGTCCATAATATCAACCATATTCTTGTATTTCGATTCGTCCATGGCTTTGATTAGAACTACCAGTTTGGGTAACTCTGCCTTTTTCGCAAGCAAGGTCTTCCGTATTCCACTAGCCGAAAAATTACTGACTTCAACAACAGGGTTAGTAATACCTACATACCAGTATATTTTATCATTTTCACCAAGGACTAATGTCAGTACATTTTTTTCGTTTATCTCTGGCATTTCATCTCCCGGCTTGGGTTTCTCAGGCATTGTAATTTCCATTGTCTGAGGTTTATTTAAAGTAGTGGTCATTACGAAGAACGTAAGTAGCAAGAATGCTAAGTCCACCATGGGCGTCATATCAATACGCGTAGAGCCCTTTTTACTTCGAACTTTCGCTCCTTTTTTCTTATGTCCACCGCCTCCGCCTAAATCTGCCATATAAGTTGTCTTTTAATGGTTATTATACTTCAACAATACGATGCAATCAAGAGCCTTTTTCCATACTCGTGATCAGATTAAATCTGTTCACCTTCTTCTCAATCATGGTGTCGATCACTTTCTTTACCACGGGGTAATTGGTGTCCCGATCCCCTTTTATTGCAATGCGTACATTGCGATTTGCCAAACGTGCTTGTAAAACCCAGTCTCCCAGTTCATTTTGGGCGGAGTCACAAGGTATCCCAGGTTGCTCAACAATTTTACGCTGCTCAGGATTCATCGACAGGAATTGCTTAAGGCTAGCAATAGGTACACCAATACTTGACATAATTGCAAACGTTTTGGTCTCTTCAGGAGTAAATGAAAGGCCATAACGCTCACCAATTCTTCCAAGTAAATCTGCCCGTGTATGTTGGCCGTCTACATTAAAAAATACACGACCGTCCTTCCCAATTGTAATTGTCAACACATTTGTTTCTGGGATTTTTATTTCGGAAACAGATGAAGGTGTATCGACACTTACTGGTTCATCAGGTATAGCCGTTGCCGTAAGCATAAAGAATGTTACAAGAAGAAAGGCCAAATCCACCATCGGTGTCATATCAATTGGTGGGGCACTTCTAAGATTTGCCATAGCTCAAATTACGTTATGATTACTCTTTGTTACGAACAGTAAAATTCTGGATAATACTAAAGCTAGTCTCATCAATAGCATGCGTAAGGGAGTCAATAGCACTTGTGAAATAGTTATAAAGAATAATAGCAATTGCTGAAGTACCAATACCAAGCGCAGTATTGATTAGCGCCTCAGAGATACCGTTTGCTAATCCAACTGAATCGGGAGCACCAGCCGTTGCTAAGGCCGCAAATGCCTTAATCATACCCATAACAGTTCCAAGAAGACCAAGTAGCGTAGCTACAGAAACTATAGTTGCTAGAATTACAAGATTTCTCTCCAACATAGGCATTTCCAGCTGGGTTGTTTCTTCAATATCCTTTTGAACCAAAAGAACCTTCTTATCAGGATCTAATGAATTATTTTTTTGGAGTTCGCTAAACTTAACTAATCCAGCCTTTACCACATTGGCAACAGATCCCTTTTGCTTATCACATTCTGCAATAGCCTGTGCAATGTTATTTGTCGGCAAAAGATGTACAATCTTTTGAACAAACTTATTTACGCTGCCTTTCCCCTTTGCCCGGCTGATGGTTATAAATCTTTCTATACCAAAAGTGATAGTCATCATTAACATCGAAATAAGGATTGGCACGATAAAGCCTCCTTTATAAACTACTCCGAAGTAATTTCCCGGTAATGGGTGATTATCTGGATTACTTCCTTGAAAGTTCTCGGGATTGCCCAATACATACAGGTAGAACAAAATAGCAATGATGATTTCTAACGGTATAACAACAGCAGCAAAAACTGACTTCAGGCTATCCGACAAAGAATTTGAAGTTTTCATAATTTGAATTTAGGTGTTAAAGGTTTGTGTAATTGATAAGTTTAATATTCGCGACAACAATGATCCCAATAAGTTTGGGCTCTAAACTAATGCGTTTATGACTGTATAACAAAATTTAATCCCGAAAGTGAAAAAAAATAATGGTTAACGGTCAAATATTAAGGGCTTTTACTCAATTACATTTGGGAATACATCCCCAATACAAAACTTTATTCTTAAGCCTGATAATAATTCCTTAATGCAAACCCGCTTAGTAAGACACAGGATTGAGGTAAATAAAACAGAAAATGTACCTAAAGATGTGGTATAAAAGCGTTAAGAACTGATTTATGACGAATTAAGAGGATTCCTGAGATCCCTTTGCTTGCTTACGCCATAGGGTATACACTGGTACAGCGGTAATGATAATAAGAGCCGGTATGATCAAATCAAGGCTATTAACAATCGAAGGAAATAATTTACCTAAATAGTAGCCGGACAAGCAAAGGGAGCTAATCCAGATGGTGGCCCCGGTGATATTAAGAATAAAAAATTTCTTCGAGTCAATTCGAATCAGCCCGGCAACAATGGGAATAAAGGTGCGAACAATTGGAAGAAACCTGCCAAAAATAAAGGCCATCATTCCATGCTTTGTATAGAAATCACGTGCGATGTCAATGAATTTTCTTCGGTAGAAGAAATTTTCCGGGCGGGTTTTCAAATATGATTCTGCCCATCTTCCGGTTAAATAGCCTACCGTTGAGCCAGCGACTGCCGCAGTTACAAGCAATATGACAAGTACAAAAATAGGAACATCAATGTATTTGCTATTCGCCAACAGACCTGCCGTAAAAACTACCGAATCTCCTGGCAGGAAGAACCCAAAAAAAATACCGGTCTCTATAAATATAATAGCCAGGAGAATAGATAGCCCACCCCATTGAATAATGGCTTCTGGATTAAACAAGTCGATGAATAAAAGTATCTCTTCAAACATACTCTACAAGAATACCAGCAAAGGCAATGCTTTATAATCGAAAAAGGTAATGATGTACGAATTAATATTTGAAGTGCAAAAAAAAATATCGAATGACGGTTTTATATGAAGTCACTTTTGCTTCAGAAACAGATAATCAACGTACTTACCATTGCCTGAAATCTGAGCCTTAAGCTGTACGCCATCAAACGTATATTCTATTTTTTTTGGAAAGTCATGCTCTGAGTTTTCACAGATAAATCCCAAATCATTTATTTCAGTGACTTTAAAATAAACGACTTGCTTATTTTCTGGAACATCAGCTACATAATAAATGGCATTGTCTTTAGCTAAAATACAAAACCGCTCTTTAAAAATAGTGTCCCGACCCTGCAATACTCCTCCGTGACCAGTAAACATTCCGTTCTCTTTTTTGCTCCATAGCTCGTATGCAGTCCTCCCGGATTTTGAAATATTAGTTCTATTCCAGCTCCCTGTTAGCCATTCAAATTTTTTTAAGTCTATATTGACGTCACCTTGGCTAAAGCAAGTGATTGATAGGGTTGTCAAGGTGGCTAGAAGTATGTATCCCATAAATTTTTCGAAATGCTTCGCGACTCATTTGAATTACTAGGTAAAATGAAGTGGGTCAGCTGAGGACTTTACCTGTGAAATTCGCTAGAGTATTGTTTAGTATTTCACCCCGACAACCCGGGGTGAAATACTTGGAAGAAATCACTAGCCTTTTTTAGCTCGTTTTTCCGCTCTTTTCTCTTTCAGTGTTTTTTTCGGTGCTTTCTTAGTTTCCTTCCGTGCGTCTTGTGCTTTTGCCATAAAATTTAGAATTTAAGATTCTCTTAAAATAAATAAAAAGTATTCAATCAAGCAATTGCAATGGGTGCAGCAAGGCAACTATCGGGAATTTTAAACGAGTTCACTAGGGGCACAGCCTCCTGACGAACATCCCAGCAAAGTTGGTTTACTAATTTCCGAATAGCTTTTGTCTTTACGCCTTCCATATAGCCCTGCTCCAAATACCATCCCTTATTCTCATCAATTTGCGACAGCGCAAATAGATCGCAAAGCTTTTTCAATACAGCTTTACATCCTACGTCTTTGGTGTTATTTACTTGCAAAATAAATTGTTCGAGAATTATACGTTCAATGTAGGCAAGCCCAACCTGTACAAGATGATGCTGGCAAACATTAAAAGCGTCAAAGGAATCCATACCCTCATCGATATGTCTTTTTAATCGCTTAGCGGAAGAAGTAAGAATGTCTCGTTCGCGATATTTAAAAGCGTTTAACTGAAATTCAGGATCAAGCAGATGGTCTTCATCTGTATTGCGAATTATGATGGGATTCAATTCCGATAGGGAAGTCTTAGCCTGATCTGCTACATAATTTAAAATCGAAAATACATTCATGTTACTAAACTCTTGTTTAAATTCAGTAAGCCTGCTTTTTGCTACAAGTTGCATAAGAACGGTATTATCACCTTCAAACGTGGTATAGATATCGCTATCGTTTTTCAATGCATCAATCCGATTTTCAGATAGGTATCCCTTGCCACCACAACATTCACGGCACTCCTGAAGTGTGGAGGTAGTATACCAGGTTGTGACGGATTTAAGTCCGGCTGCCAAAGCTTCAATTTCTTGCATCTCCTCTTCCTTACGTTTCAAAAATCGATCGGTTAAATATTGAAGCGAAAAGTGCAACGCATAAGCCTTTGCGAGCCTTGGCATTAGCCTCCTTTGATGTGTTCTGTAGTTCAAGATTGGTACTTCGGCCCCAGCCTCGGGTCCAAATTGCCTTCGCTGATCGCCATAACGGATGGCAATGGTTAATCCAGATTTTGAAGCCGATAAACCGGATCGTGGAATGCCAATGCGCCCACCCACCAATGTACCTAGCATGGTGAAGAACCTTCGGTTGTCGCTTGATATGGGGCTTTCAAATTTTCCGTCATCACTTACACCAGCAAACTTATCGAGCATATTTTCTATCGGAATCACAACATTATTAAAATATATCACACCATTATCTACTCCGTTAAGCCCCATTTTTCTTCCGCAATCTTTTATAGTAACGCCTTTCAGTGCATGGCCACTCGTATCACGAAGGGGCACTACAAATGCGCTAACACCATAATCCGTACCATCTAAAATTAATTTAGCAAACACCGTTGCCATTTGTCCGTGTCGTGCTGCATTTCCGATATACTCTTTCCTCGCATATTCAGAAGGCGTATGAATCACAAACGCTTTCGCTGAATGATTGTACGTAGCCGTGGTTTCAATCCCTTTTACATTTGACCCATGATTTGTCTCTGTCATAGCAAAACAGCCTGGTATTTCCAGTGCGCCAATACCTCTTAAATATTTTTTATGATGCTTTTCTGTTCCAAGAAAGTATACACTCATACCCCATAAGCCGAATTGTACACCAAATTTTATAACAAGACTTAAGTCGTGATAGCTGAGTGCTTCCATAATGGCGAAGTAGGCAGCCATATCTCCTTTACCACCATATTCCGTAGGATAGGCAATTGCTCCGAAGCCTTGATCTGCAAGATGATGACACCACTGTAACACTTTTTCACGATATATGTCAAGATTACCAGAATCAATATACTTGAATTCCGGATCGGAGATAATGGTTTTAACTTTTCGGATGGTTTCTGCATTTACGCCATCCAGAAGTTTTGCCATTACATCAATATCAAATGTTTTCTGCGTGGCCTGCTCAGAAGTAATTGTTTTACGGCCGCCAGACTGAAACACAAACACGGCCTCTTGACTGATGAGCCCCAAGGAAGTTTCAATACCAATGAGGGATGGTATGGCATTGGTTACTGCTTCGCTAACCTTACCGTTGCCATTTAAGGTTGCTAGCTTGACACCTAAATCGATGAGGCTACTTTTATCTTCAGCGGTGCCTGCAACTTTGCTGATAGCCTCTCGCCACTGTATTAATTCATCAGGTGATGGGGGAGAGGCAGGGTCAATTTGTGATAGTAGAAATTTCCGTTCATGTTCCGTCAGCCATCCCTGACTATTTATTAATCCTTCAATTGCCGCAATCTCACTTGGTGTAAGCACTGCATCGTACCACACTGTGTAAAAGAGCGGAAGAAAGATATATAGTGATGAATTATCTTTTAACTGTTTTGAGTCAAGCATACCAAGAGGGGTTGAACTAAGTAAAATTACAAAGGATTAGACTAATCTTGATTGGTATTATTCAACCAGAACACATGGTTTCAAGGTTGTATATACCTCAATCCTGTTTATATATTATTTTCCCATCAAAGATTGTCATTACCACTTGCGTTTCATGCGTTTTCATGGGATCGATGGTGAACAGGTCTTGAGAGAAAACTATGATATCCGCTAAAAATCCTACTGCTATTCGCCCTTTACTATTTTCGTCAAAGGAAGAATATGCACCCAAATGGGTATAGGCCAAAAGAGCATCTTCAATTTTTATCTTTTGCTCAGCCACCCAGCCCGACTCAGGCTGCCCTGTAGTGGTACGTCTTGTTACGGCTGTATGTAAGCCTCGAATAGGATTAAGGCTTACACACGCAGGCCAGTCACTGCTATAAACAAGAGTTGCATTGTTTTTTAAAAGTGATGCCCATGCAAAAGAATTGGGTAATCGGTTTTCACCAACAGCACTTGCCCACACGGCCGTTGTACCGGGCTCTGCATGAATAGGCTCCATAGAGGCCAGTACTCCAATCTTTTTAAAACGAGGCATATCAGCTGAAGAAATCATCTCTATATGCTCAATTCGATGGCGTCTATCAGTGGTTCTATTGACATCTTGTGCAACCTCATATGCGTTTAAAGACTCCCGAACTGCCAAGTCACCAATAGCATGTGTATAAATTTGAAATCCTAATTTATCAAAAGTAGTAACGAGCTCTTGATAGCGATCGAGTGGCAATCCTAATTCACCTTTTGGTAGAAGTTCATTTTCAGAAACATCACTGTACGGTTCAAGCATAGCTCCTGTATGGGATTCGATAACTCCATCGAGCATAAATTTCACTGCACTTGCTCGGATCATTGCACTCTTCCCAATTCGGTTTTTAATTTTCGTAAAAGATTCAATGTCGGTTGTTGTAGTGTGGCTTCCAACCGAAAATGCAGTTGAAGCTCGCACGGTTAATTCACCTTTACTAAGCAATTCTTCATACAATTGAAATTCCTCTGCCGATCCACTTGCATTTTGAAGACTGGTTATGCCAAGTGACGCGGCTAACTTCATTCCCATCCGTATCGCATCGAGTTTCTCAGCTTGTGTTGGTGGTGGAACAAGTATACCGACTAATCCTTGCGCGCCTTCTTTTAATGCCCCGGTTGGCTCACCGTCTGAGTCGTGAACAATCTCTCCAAACCCATTAAATTTAGTATTGCGATTTATATTGGCTAGCTCCAATGCTTTACTATTCACCCAAGCACTGTGACCGTCATAAGCCTTAATAAAAATAGGCCGATCGCGAATCACCGCATCAAGCGAATGCTTTGTTGGAAGCCCACCTGGGAATTGAGTGTATTGCCAACCTCTGCCCGTGATCCACTTTTTTTCAGGATTATTACGGGCATATTCTTCAATTCGAGATGTCATGTCCTCAATTGTAGTTGCTCCCGTAAGGTCAACTTCCGATAAGCCCAAGGATCCACTGAGGAAGTGAATATGGGCATCGTTGAAACCAGCGGTAACAAGTTTCCCTTCAAGGTCAATAACATTTGTATCTTTTCCAGCTAGTTTTTCTATTGCAACAGATGTTCCGATCTGTACTATCTTATTTCCAGAAACAGCAAGTGCTTCTTTAAATGTAGATTTATCAGAGCCTGTCCAAATTTTACCGTTAATTAGTATAAGGTCAGGATGAGCTTTTGTTTGAGAAGAAACCTGAAAAGAAAAAATGACAAGGAAAATTCCAATAAATGAAAATGCGTTGAACTTCATGGCAATTGTTTTTTGACAATTTAAGAAGTTTTACGAACGAAATATGATGGACAAGTCGTAATAGGATACTAAACATTTACCGCGCAAACTTGAGTTTTATAATTTCTACCGCAGGGTGAACCAGTATACACCCCGAACGCCAAGAAAATTAGCATTGATTCTCTCAATTCCCTTTTCGCCAAGCCCGTGTTGATAGAAAATTGATGTCTCCAGAATCTCGCTATTTTTTAACCGTTTACTCACACCGAGCGTGATGTTGAATGAGCCAGCGTAGAATGATGCGGTGTTCGATTCATACTCTGAGCCTAGGGTAAAGGTATCGCCCGCTAACGGATACGCATAGCTATACTCGAAAATCTGATGACGGTACATTAATGATGAATAGCCAACACTACCCAAGAGGTGCGCCGTTAAGGAAAATGGATATCGATACTTAAGTGCTATGGGTAATTCAAACATCCAAGAATCTATCTCCGCTGACTGAAGCGTGCCCAGGCTTTCATCAACATCGGGCAATGGTAATTTCATTAATACCGCATTATCAGAGATATCATAGTAACGTTTAGAATATTTTATACCTGTCTCGATCGAAAAGGATGGAGATAAAATAAAATCACCCAACATCCCGTACGTTAGCGCAATGGATCCTTGCTTGCCCTCAGAATAATATCCTTTTGCAAGTTCAACGGTAGGTCCTATGCGAATTCCAATGCCTTGCTGATAGTGTTTTTCAAGATCACGAATTGTATTTGCAGAAAGTTTTTTTGCATTGTACTGTGCATCGAATGTCGAATTGTCCGGTACAGCATGGAAACTCTCTCTGTCAAATTCTCTAGGAATAAGTCGCTTAGAGAAGGATCGTTGATAAACTGACACTAGGGGGTTTACTTGATTACCATTAAATTTAAAATACTCAAAGTTGTCGTTTACTACAGGCGTACTTTCGCTTCCGGAATCAAGTACAATGATTTCTTTTCTTGCAGCCTCTCGCTCTAATAATTTAATACGATACAACAATGATGTGTAAGTAGATGAGGGTTGCTCTCTAATTTCAATAATTCGAATTGTATCGGGTGATGTACTTTTTAGAAATGAAATCTCACTCTGCAGCTTACTAATTTCTTGCTGTTGAGTGTTAAGTGCTATTATTTTTTCGTTTAATATTTCTGTAGTGTTATTGCTCATAAACCACTGGCTCAGTATTATAATCAAGGTGCTCAATGCTATACCCGAACCTACCAACAACTCAGTTCTGTAAAGCGAATACCAGGGTATGCTCGAAACGGCACCCAGTTGGTGGTGCAACGTTGCCAGAGCCGTTGGATCAAACCCCGGGTATTCGTAGTCACCTACTTTATTTTTTATGCTATCGTCAAACCGTTGGTCATCCATTCTGTTCATTCTTTATCCGATCACCATAATCACCTAACAATATTTTTTGCAATTTATTTCTTGATACTGAAAGATTAGATTTTGAAGTGCCTACACTTATATTCAGTATGTTGGCAATTTCCTCATGCTTGTATCCCTCTATTGCAAACAGGTTAAACACCATCCGGTAGGATGGAGGAAGGCGTTGAATTGCTGCAATAATCTCTTGTTGCGATAACTGATCTAGTACATTTTCATTCGTTGATTCATAGTGCGCATGTGAAATATCTAATGCATGATAGTGTTTCTCATTTCTCCTAAAATAATCGATCGCGGAGTTAATCATAACCTTTCGTAACCAGCCTTTAAATGAGAGGCCTTGAGAGTACTTATCAAGCTTAGTAAAGATTTTAAGAAACCCATCATTCAAAATCTCTATTGCTTCATCCCGTGTTCTGGAATAGCGAAGGCAAACTCCCATTGAATACCCATAGTAATCCTTATACAGCCTGTCTTGGCTATTCCGATTCCCCTTTTTACAGGAATCCAGCAGTTGGTATAGTTCTTTGTCGCTAATTGACTAAATATTCATTCACTAAAGATAGCACGCAATTTTTGGTGAAAGGGTTGGTTTAGCTTGAGTCATTCCTTTAATCTTTCTTTAATACCCCTGATGTGCCCCTCTTTCGAAAAACAAACTCACCGCCCTCATCGCCACTCAACCTCAGCGGGCTTCCGATGGGCGTTTGTCCGGACTCTTCTGCTACTTTCATTTTAACATGTTGAATTAGTTCACTTACTGCGAATTCATTTTTTTGATTCTCTTTTAAATAACTCAATAAAACCCTTGCAAAAGGGCTGTTAGAGCCTATATCACCGTCCGAAACAACTTCGAGACGTCCAGATGCCAATCCCCAACGGGATCGGATTTTTTCAACTTTGTCCACATATCCAAAGCCTCTGTTTGGATCCGTGAAAAGTGACCCTGAAAAACACGCATCTGCAATGAGAAATGTGTGTTGCGAATTGATGCTCTCTATAATTTTTAATATCGATGAGTTAGGTAAATATTCACCTTGTGCATTCGCGTTGGCATCTACGGGAATCCAATACCCTTCATTCAGGAGTTCATCAAAATATCCGTGACCGGAAAAATAAATGATCAGGTTATCTTTAGCTGTTATTTTTTCAATGAGCCCGCGAAGTCCTTTGTATATATTATTTTGTGTTGCTTGTTCATCTTTTAAAATTGTAATGTTCGATAACTCAAAATTGTAGGTTTGCATCAAAATGCTTGTAATATCATTGGCATCGTTTACTGCGTTATTCAACCTAGGCCAATGCTGATAACTATTAATACCAACTACAAGCAAAAAATTTCTAGCCACTAATGGATCATAATCCTCAATATCTCCTTTTCGGTTTACAGTAAACCTCTTCATAGCTATATTACCGTTGATGTCTGATGCTTCCAGTGTGATCAAGTTCTCACCCATCATCAAGGGGATATGGATAATGAATTTTCCGTTTTCACGGATTGGAGTTTCAATACCGTTGATTCTGAGGTTTCTCACTCCGTAGTCATCGAAAATAGAGCCATGAAGGGCAATGATATCCTTCGAATAATTAACGCGATCATTTATAATACGTGCCGGGTCGGAAATATAGATCTGTGGAGATATGTTATCCTGCTCATCTTTAAAATTGAATATAGGCGGAATCTTTAAATCGGAGATGTCGTAAACACTAGCATATGGAACAAGGTCTTCGATAATACAAACTTGTTTGCCGTTGGGGCCAAAGCTTGAACTTAGCACTGCGCCAGAAAGCTTCCGGTAAATAACATCTGGCTGATCTTTGTTAACAGAGAGAATGAAAAAGGATTCAGCGCCTGCTGCTAAGTATCTTCCATCGCTGCTGAATTCTAACGAATTTATTCTTCCACGGGTATTCAATATAGTTTCTATCAATGAGCCGGTTTCTATGTTCCAAAGGTTAACGGTACCATCGTGCCCGCCACTGGCAAGGGTTTTGGCATCGGGAGAAATCGCCAGACTTACGATCCACTCTTGCTCTTTTATCGGCAACTCATTTACTAAATTCCCAAGACCATCGTACAACGCAATGTTCTGCGTATTGCCGGCAACGGCCAGCAACCTGCCATGCTTACTCAGCGCGAGTGCACGAAGTACACCGCTTGTAGGAACATATCGAATAAGTTCTCCGCTTACTGACCTTATCGAAATACCTTTTGCCGACATCACAACAATTTTTTCGCCAGACTCAAGATATCTACAAGCCAACAAGTTATTTTCAGGTACTCTGAAATCGTATTTGACAGCTTTTGTCTTAGTGTTCCAGATAGTGATGTGCCCGTTGGAGTGGCATGCCATGACTGCCTCACCCTCATGATCAAAACTAAAGTCGCTTATTTTGCTTCCATACTTGAAGAATGCCGATACCTCAATTCCAGATCGATACAATTTTATTTTATTTCCTACCGCAAAACCGATAAGATCATTTTGAGGAGAGAATTTAGCTAAGTTTCCCTTGGCTAGCCCAAAACTTACTTTTTGGGGTACTTGCCCGAAGGAGACGACTGATACCACCATCCAAACAATAAAATATAGACTGCAATATTTCATTTGCGCATATACAATTGATACGACACACCCGTTCTGAATTCAAAGCTGATAGGAAAACTAAGCAACAACTTGTTCTCAGGAAGATTCCTTCCGTATACTTCGATAATTTTTAAATTAATTCCATTTGCTAACAAACGACTGAAGCCGAAGCCGACCCCAATCGTATGGATATTCTCCTCTACCAGATATGTTTCAAGCAAATCTTCACGGAGACCAGGGTCTTGAACTTCCAATGTTTTCGATTTATTCTTCACCGAAACTTTTTGGATGCCCATATTCACTATTGCATAGGCCTTAAATTTATTGAAACGAGCCATCGTAACACGCACATCAATTCCGATCTCACTGCTGTTGGAAGAGAAGGTTGTTTGCCCTAAAAAAAGCGGGCTTGGTCCACGAATTCCTGGTACATCAGAGTCAAATAATATTGATTCCGCTTCCAGTAGTAAAAGTGTTGCACTCAACGAGTGAGAAAAATAAATGCCTGCCTCTAAATAGCTATTAATTGGGTAACGCCAACTTGCAGTAAGAATACTTGATCTATACTTCTGGTCGAATTCAAAATTATGACGCTCTGTAATGTCAGTGCCTACATAATCATAGAAGCTCACGCCTTTATTGAACGATACCCCAAATTGAACTTGTATTTCATGGCTGCGCTGAGCCCATCCAGTATGAAGTGATAGGGTGTAATAGAAGAATACAATAAGAGTAAACGTTTTCATGGCTTGGTCTCCACATCACGAGCAAAACGGCTAATTGGTTGGTTGAACAACTGATTATAATTCAGTATCTGTGTTTTACAAAAATATTCTTTGCATCAACCAACGAATTCATCTGCTTTTGCGTGAGGGCTATGTTACTGTATCAACTTAAATTAAAACAATACTATTATGAAAAAGCAATTTAGTATTTCCTTAGTCTTGCTTATGGCAATTTTCGGGGCTTGCAATAGTGACGAGCCTGTTCCGTTTCGGGAAAATCCTGGTGATATGCCGTATCTAGTCGACATTGACCCAGATAATTTCCTAAACACTAACATTGTTGGCAACACGTTTTTTCCGCTTACATCACCACGCGCAACTACTTATATTGGTGATGACGATGGTGAGGTTATCAGAGTTGTGGAAGAATTCACAAGCGACACTAAACTTATTATGGGTGTTACTTGCGTTATTGTACGCGCACGTGAATACGAAAATGATGAATTAATTGAAGATACTTATGATTGGTATGCTCAGGATATAGAGGGAAACGTTTGGTATTTTGGGGAAGACTCGAAAGAGATTGAAAATGGAATAGTAGTAAGCACACATGGATCGTGGGAGGCCGGAGTGGATGGAGCATTACCGGGAATCATAATGCTCGCCAACCCAATTGTTGGCTTGTGGTATCGACAAGAGTTTTTTGAAGATGAAGCCGAAGATGTTGCGCAGATATTAAGCAGGGATGCTTCTGTAACTGTACCTTTTCAATCAGCGGCATTCACGAATTGTATACAAATTGCTGAATGGAGTTTGTTAGAGCCGGGCACAGTTGAACATAAATTTTATTCGGCTGGCGTTGGATTGGTAAGAGCTGTAAAAGTAAAGGGTGGTTCGGACTATGAAGATCTTACTGAAATTAACTAAACAATACGGGCGGTAATGAACCGCCCGCATTATTTATTCTAGTATTGGATGATAACCTTCAGCAGGTCTTTCTTTCAAATGGTGATCCATGATAATGCGTGCACATGTATTCCAACGTAATATCGGATCATTATTTTCTCCCTTATTAATTGCATTGGCTTTTTCAAAGAGTAACATAGCCTCGCGATACCACTCATAGGCGTCAAAATCGGTACCCGGATTAGAGGAAGCTAAAGAAGCTGCACCTTGACGTTCATGAACAATACCAGTATAGTATATTTTTGAGTACTCGTCTTTCAGACTGTTCGCCAGATCAAGGGCTCGTTTTGCTGTATGTGATGATGACTGTCCAAACTGATCGGTAAGAGCAAGCAATAATACCACCGAAGCTTTTGAATTGCCCGGGTCAACTTCAAGAATATCAAGGCAGATGCTTTCGGCTAGTTGAGGCTGATTTAGCAGCCTGTAATGCTCGGCTTTACCAAGGGCTGCTTCAACACCTTCTTTAGAAAGCGGCTTCAATTCAAACAAAGGTTTCTCGCTGGTTGTTGTTGATTTCATAACTCGAAAGATTTATTTTTCGCTACTAAATATACGGAAAAGCTTCATGAGCGGATCATAAAATTTATCGGCAACGCGTTCTTTTAATGGAATAATAGCGTTATCGGTAATGGTGATATTTTCGGGGCACACATTCGTACAGCATTTGGTAATGTTGCAAAAGCCAATGCCATGCGCATTCTTTAAATCTTCTCTGCGATCTTCTACATCCAGTGGATGCATCTCCAATGCTGCCGCATAAACCATATGCCTTGGTCCGGCAAATTCTTCATGCAAATTATGCTCACGCAATACGTGGCAAACATCCTGACAAAGAAAACACTCGATACATTTTCTGAATTCCTGAACTCGATCAATATCACTTTGTGCCATTCGCCACGTTCCATCAGGAGCATCGGGAGGGCGGGGTTTGAATTGCCGTATTTTTTTCTTGATGCGATAGTTGATGGATACATCGGTTACTAAATCTCTGATTACCGGAAATGCTTTCATCGGTTGGATAGTTACCGGTTTGTCTTGAGGCATATCACTCATGCGCGTCATGCACATAAGTTTTGGATGCCCGTTAACTTCCGCTGAGCAGGATCCGCATTTACCAGCCTTGCAATTCCATCGAACGGCCAAGTCATTCGCGCTTTCTGACTGTATTTGATGCACAGCATCGAGCACCACCATACCTTCCGTAATGTCAGTTTCATATTCCTGAAACTGCCCACCGTTGGTATTCGTTCGCCAGATGTTGAACTTGAATTTTGGCATTTACTTCATTTCATTTATAATCTCCTGTAAGTCATCCCGTAAGGCTTGCTTTGGAATTTGTTTAACAAGCATCTTTCCGCTTTCATCTTTTCGAATACTTATATTAACATTCCCGAATTCTTCACTCTTGTCGGGAAAATCTTCACGAAAGTGACCACCACGACTTTCCTTGCGCTCATTGGCGGCCTTGGCAATTGCTTCCGCTACCGTAAGCATATGTTTTAACTCAATGGCCGTGTGCCATCCCGGGTTATATCCTCGATTACCTCCACACGCGACCGCTTTTTCCTGTTCCTGAAATGTTGCAATATTTTTAATGGCTTCTTCGAGTTCGTTTCCCAAGCGCACTATCCCGACAAGGCTTTGCATCATGTCTTGCAAACTAGACTGAATTTGAAATGGATTTTCTCCTTTGGTTTCTCTTTCAAAAGGTGCCAATGCCCAAGCTGAAATTTCTTCAACCTGCTTTTCTGAAACTATTACGGTTTGGTTTTCTTTAGCATACTTGGCGGCAAATTCACCCGCGCGCTTACCGAACACCAGCAAGTCAGAGAGGGAATTTCCTCCCAATCGATTCGCTCCATGAAGTCCTGCTGCGCATTCACCTGCAGCAAACAGGCCGGGCGTGCTGGTCATCTGTGTATCCGCATCTACCCGAACGCCTCCCATAATATAATGCGTTGTGGGGCCGACCTCCATTGGTTCTTTGGTAATATCCACACCAGCCAATTCTTTAAATTGGTGATACATACTGGGAAGCTTTCGCTTAATATGCTCGGGGGCATTTGAAATTCTCTCTTTAATCCACGCTATGTCAAGAAACACACCTCCATGTGGCGAGCCGCGTCCGGCTTTCACTTCACGCATAATGCATCGCGCAACGTGATCGCGTGTTAATAATTCAGGCGGCCGCTTTGCATTTTTGTCGCCTTGGGTATAACGCCACCCTTCTTCTTCATCCGTAGATGTTTGCCCACGATAATTTTCGGGAATGTCATCAAACATAAATCTCCGACCCTGGTTGTTCCGCAACACTCCGCCTTCGCCACGCACTCCTTCTGTAATCAACAATCCGCGCACGCTTGGAGGCCACACCATGCCTGTAGGATGAAACTGAACAAACTCCATGTCGATCAATTCGGCACCAGCATGATAGGCTAATGAAATACCACCTCCGGTACAGTCCCAACTGTTGCTCGATATTTTATAAATCCTACCCATACCACCCGTAGCAATGATCACGGCCTTTGCCTGAAATACTTTGAAGAGACCTTTCTCACGGTCGTAACTAAAGGCGCCTACAACTTTATCGCCTTCTTTCAATAAACTTACTACGGTATACTCTTGATAAATATCTACTTTTTGATGAATGGCATAATCCTGCAGCGTTCTAATCATCTCGAGGCCGGTGCGATCACCCACATGTGCAAGGCGCGGATATTTATGGCCTCCAAAATTTCGCTGCAAAATCTTTCCATCCTCTGTTCTGTCAAACACAGCTCCCCAGGCTTCCAACTCTCGTACCCTGTCAGGCGATTCTTTCGCATGTAATTCTGCCATTCGCCAGTTATTTAAATACTGGCCGCCTCGCATTGTATCCGCAAAATGTACCTTCCAACTGTCGCGATCGTCAACGTTACCTAACGCGGCCGCTACACCACCCTCAGCCATTACTGTATGTGCTTTTCCTAATAGCGATCTGCAAATAACGGCTACCGAAACACCCGCTGTGGCAGCTTCAATAGCGGCACGCAGACCTGCACCGCCAGATCCAATCACTAATACATCGTGCTTATAAGTTTCGTAGTTCGCCATTAGAATATTCTAAAGTCAGTCCAAATGCCCATGGAGCAAAGTCGTACGTATAAATCGGCAAACATTACCCCAAATAAACTGAACCATGCCCAATTCATATGTCGTTTATTGAGGCAACTAGAGCAATCGTATACTTTCTTCTGAACCGGGGATTTTGAAAGCCGGTCTTTAAACCCGCCAACAAGGTGACGGAAGGAGTGACAACCAAATGTGTATCCACCAAGTAATGTAGCATTGAGTGCTAGCACTAATGTTCCCACTCCCATACCGAATGCTTTTTCATTTGTTTCCGGATCAATGAACCACATTGCTTTAAAAGCATCGTACGTAAGAACAAGCACAAACAGAATTGCGAGGTATAAAAAATAACGATGAATGTTTTGCATAATCAAGGGGAAAGAATTTTCACCGCGATAAGTTTTGCGAGGCTCTGAAACCGCGCACGCAAGTGGATCCGCCCAAAAAGACTTATAGTATGCGCCTCTATAATAGTAACAGGTGAAACGCATACCACCCGGCGCCCAAAGAATTAGTAATGCAGGAGAAAAGGGAAGCACCATTGGCCACCATGAAGGTTTCGGTCCAAACCAACTATGTGGTGAGTTGCCAAAAATTTCGGGTGAATAAAAAGGGGAGAGGTAAGGGCCAAGTGCGTAATGCTCTCCCTGAAATGCAGCCCACGTGGCATAGACAATAAACATTGACAACCCTAGAAAAACAAAAAGCGGGCGAACCCACCATAAGTCTTTTCGTGCTGTAATGCCAAAATTCACCATTCAGTAATCCTTATAATATTTCTATGAGATTAAAAAGAAATACTACAAAAAGCAAGACGCTTTAGGACTAGTCTGACAATGTAACTTATGGGAACTATTTAAAATGGTAGAGAAAAACTATAGTTGCAGCAAATGCTGGCTTTGGGTTGTCCTTAACCTCCAATGTTACGTTCATCTCAGTTTTCGAGATACCGCGTAAGTTTGTTAATGCCTTCAACATTACACGCAATCGCACCTCCTGATTCACTAACACAGGTTGATTGAATCTCAGGTTTTCAATGCCATAATTCACAAGCATTTTAAAGTTATTTACTTCTGCAACCTGCTCCCATAAATAAGGTATTAATGAAAGTGTGAGGTAGCCATGTGCAATGGTACTCTTAAACTGACTCTCTGTTGATGCCCGCTTTGGATCGATGTGAATCCATTGATGATCAAGCGTTGCATCCGCAAACAAACTAATTTGCTCCTGGGTTACTTTCAAGTAATCAGAAACACCTAATTCCTGTCCAACATATTTTTCAAATTCTGCGTGACTATTGATGATAAGTTTTTTCATGTTGGGAGTATATCTTTAAAAATATGGAGTTTTTTAGATTCTTGGCATACTAAGGCTTTATTATTTCACTCCCTCCCAATTGCCGTTTATAGTTTGATTTGGGCTGAACATCACAAAGTGCTATTCTTTTAACTCGTAATTCGAAACCTTAAATGATTAATAAAGTTAATGCCAGAGTAACCGCCTACCGATGCTTAAGAACTATTTCAAAGTAGCCTATCGCAATTTCACAAAGGAATCACTCTACTCATTTATAAACGTCATTGGGCTGGCCACGGGTATTACATGTTCGTTGTTGATCTTCCTATATGTGTCAGATGAACTAAGCTACGACCGTTATCATAGTAAAGCAGACAGAATCTATCGGGTTAATGAATTCTTTGAAGCAGATGATGGCTCTGGTGAGCGATCGTCCAGCATTCCTTTTCCGATGGGGGAAGCTCTTGTTGTAGACTATCCAAACATGGTAAAGGAAGCTGTTCGGTTCTTTGATTTCCAGGCACCGACATTAACAGTGGTTTACGAACCAAAAGAGAAGGAGTTTAATGAAAGGAATTTCTTTTTTGTAGACTCTACATACAACAAGGTATTTGATTTCACCTTAGTTAAGGGAGATCCGAATACTGCGCTTAACAATCCAGGCTCGGTTGTAATTACCGAAAGTATCGCAAAAAAATATTTTGCTGACGAAGACCCTATGGGGAAACTGCTTCGCTTTCAAGGGCGTGTAGATTTGATCGTATCAGGTGTTATGCCTGACTGGCCTCTAAACTCTCACTTTCGCGCTGACTTTCTCGCATCCTTTCCAACCCTTCGTGATTTCTATGGAGGGCAATATCCTAACGGCTGGTATTGGAATCCGTGTTGGACCTATTTGTTACTGGAAGAAAATACTAATCCAAGTGACCTTGAAGCAAAGTTTCCTGAGTTTGTGCAAAGCCACTTGCCTGATTTTGTTAAAGATGATGTGTACTTAAAATTACAACCACTCACTGCCATTCATCTAACTTCAAATTTGCAATTCGAGATTGAACCCAATAGTAATGAAGCCAACATATATCTTTTCTCAGGTGTGGCCATTTTTGTTTTGCTAATTGCTTGCATCAATTTTATGAATCTATCAACAGCAAGAGCAATGAATCGCTCTAAGGAAGTTGGTATGCGGAAAACAGTAGGAGGACAGAAACATCAATTGATATTTCAATTTTTGATGGAGTCGGTGTTGATGTGTTTCATCGCAGTCATACTCTCGGTTGTATTTGTTTACCTGAGCTTGTTTTGGTTCAATAATTTTGCTGGAAAAAACCTGTCGCTTGACTTATCCGAACCTGCATTAATTCTTGGATTGATTGGAACTGGAATTGTCGTTGGAATTATTGCAGGAATTTATCCTGCTCTAGTACTTACATCTTTCAACCCTGTTAAGGCATTAAAAACAAAGAAAACTCAGAATAAGGGATTCAGTTTTAGAAAAGCACTTGTAGTTGCGCAATTCTCAATCTCCATAATACTTATTATTGGTACGGGGGTTGCCATTAAACAGCTTAATTTTTTACAAAACAGCGATGTTGGTTTTACGAAGGATCATATTATTATGATTCCTGTAATCGGTACACCGATGGCTCAAAAGTATCAGTCCTATGTTGACGAAGCGCTCAAGTACAATGATATCCGGTCTATCTCTGCAGTAGAGGAAATACTGGGAGCAAAGTACCAGGGGGCGAATTATCAGTTTGAGGGAATGAAGGCTTCTAGTCTATTTTCTCGCTTGAATGTACGCCATGACTTTCTTAAAACATTTGAAATTCCTTTGTTAGCCGGACGAGATTACTCTCGCGATATAACCACGGATGATAGTCTTGCCATGGTTGTGAATGAAACATTGGTTAAAAGCTTTGGATGGACTCCGGAAGAAGCCCTTACTAAGTATTTTGACTTTGGTCCTTACCGTGGAAGAATTGTGGGCGTAACAGCAGACTTTAATTTCTCTTCGAAGCATGAACCCATCGGGCCAATTGTGTTGCCATTAAATACTTTCCCAGGTGCATTTAACCTGTTTATTAAATACATGGCTGTTCGCATTAGCCCAACAAACACACAAGCATCAATCCAGTCATTAGAGAAATTATGGAAGATTATGTTGCCCGGAAGGCCTTTTGAATATTTCTTCCTCGACAATGAATTGAATAATCTGTACAAAGCAGAAACAAACCTGAGTAAGGTAGCCGGTACATTCTCGGTTCTGGCAATTGTTGTAGCTTGTCTTGGATTGTTTGGGTTGGCTTCCTTCAACGCTGAACAGCGTAAAAAAGAAATCGGTATTCGAAAAGTATTAGGAAGCTCCGTTCGGCAGATTATAATGTTAATCTTTTCCGATTACTCCAGATTGCTTCTGATTGCGATTCTTATTGCATGTCCAATTGCGTACCTGGCGTTGGATCGATGGTTAACAACATTTGCTTATAGGATCGATATTCCGCTGAGCTTATTCTTAGCCGCATCCATTATTACGATACTCATTGCATTATTGACGGTTAGCTACAAGTCTTTTTCAGTCGCTCGCTCTAACCCTGTAGATTCGTTGAAGTACGAATAGTTTAAATAAAAGAACAAGTCTTACTTAATCGCAGTTCTCCTTAAAGCCATCTGACGAGGTAAATCGACTACTGAATGAGAGAAATCATGTATTCCTTTTTGTTAAACAGGAAGGAATCATTTACGCGAAGCCCAATTAATTTTTGGCCGATAGGAGAGTTAGGTGAAATAGCAAAATATGTTCTTGCATCAATAACATACTGACCGGCACTAATTGCAATGAAGAAATTCCCTTGGTTGGTCAATACAACACTCCCCATGGAAACAATGGACGTTTCGCGCTCAACTAAAATTTGATCAAGTACCTGTTTTAATTTTTTAGCCTCACCTAGTTGAACTGTATTTTTTTCGATTTCCAATTGAGCCATGGCACGACCAGTTTCGTATTTATCACCCGCACTGCTTTTGGTTTCTTCGTTCGCAGAATGTTGTGCTGTACGAATAGCTTCTTGCGCAGCGTCTATACGCTTGTTAACATATTCAAGGCAGCAATCGTGCAATTGTTGTTTTATCGATGTCAATGCTTCTTCTTTTTGTCATGATATTTCACACCCGCGAATATCTCCACATTCAAATGATTATCGGCCGGAACAATAGGGCAGGAGTATCCATCGGTGTAAGCACAGTATGGATTGTACGCCTGATTGAAATCAAGAATTACTATATTTCCGTTTACTGGTATTGATAATTCGATGTAGCGGCCCGCAGCATATGTGAGTTTACCATTTGTTAAATCGGTAAACGGAAAAAATAAATAGTTTTTATACTTGGGCACCGCCATCAACATCTTTGATTGATACACCGGTATCGTATAGCTAATCCCTTTGAGCGTAAACTGCAATGTGCCATAAGTTCTGTACTCTTTCGGGACTTGAGAGGAAGTCATCATAGGGAAGAACGAAGCGGCATCTGTTACAGTTAGGGTTGCCTTTACACGATACTCAAGGTCGGCCGGAAAGAACTCATGCTTTTTAAATCGTTTCTGAGCCTTGCCCTTTAACGGGGATGTTTTGGGGTTGCGATACTCAGCTGTAAGGCCATTCTGAAATTTTAATATTTCATACAGTGTGGAATCAGTTTGTGCTATTGGATAGTGAACAACAAACATTAAAAATCCGATCAGCAATCTGCTCATATAACGTAGTTTCTTTGCATCAAGTTAGTTCTTTTCAATAGCAACCAGTAGTCTAGATTCTTAGGAATTTATAACACTGATAACTGGGAAACAATCTGGTAAAATATCAAAAAGTATGATTATCTTTGCGAGTTCTCATTGAGGCTTAAAGCCATTTGGATTGGCTGGGAGGCGTCTTTACCTCTCGAATCCTATGATCAGGCCAGCGGTGTGAATCTTGAACTTTTTTTACAAATACACGTTTTTATAACCGATGAGACAACTAAAAATCGTTAAACAGATTACGAACCGGGAAAGTCAATCCCTAGACAAGTACTTACAAGAGATTGGTAAGGTTGATTTGATTACCTCCGATATGGAAGTGGAGTTGGCAAAACGAATTCGGGAAGGCGACCAAATTGCTCTTGAGAAATTGACAAAAGCTAACCTTCGATTTGTGGTTTCTGTTGCTAAGCAGTACCAGAATAATGGCCTAACTCTTGGCGATCTTATTAATGAAGGAAATTTGGGCTTGATAAAAGCCGCCAAGCGTTTTGATGAAACACGTGGGTTCAAGTTTATATCCTATGCCGTGTGGTGGATTCGCCAATCAATTATGCAAGCACTTGCCGAGCAATCACGAATAGTAAGGCTTCCGCTAAACCGTGTAGGCTCACTTAATAAAATTTCTAAAACATTTTCAGATTTAGAGCAAAAGTTTCAACGCGAACCATCTGCTGATGAGCTAGCAGAAGTACTTAATTTAACGGCAGAAGAAGTTACAGATAACCTGAAAGTAGGCGGGCGTCACGTTTCAGTCGATGCACCCTTTGCTAACGGTGAAGAAAATAGTTTGCTTGATGTATTAACTAACGACAGCGAGGAAACTCCTGATTCTGGGTTAATGATGGATTCTCTTCGTAAGGAGGTACAGCGCGCGCTGGCAACCCTTACACAACGAGAATCAGATGTAATGTCGCTTTATTTCGGTCTGAATGGTGGGCACGCCATGACGCTTGAAGAAATTGGAGAGAAGTTTAGCCTCACTCGTGAGCGCGTTAGGCAGATAAAAGAAAAAGCTACCCGTAGACTCAGCCACAGCTCTAGAAGCAAGACGCTGAAGTCTTACCTTGGTTAAAAAATTGATTCAAATGATTAAAAAAGGATGGCCATCGCCATCCTTTTTTAATGCAGTCAATCTTGGTTCCTAGTTACAATCTTGAAACCAAAAGCTAGATAATAAATGAAGTAAATATTCTTTCAGGTACTATTAACATATTGATATATATTTCAGGCAAGTTTTAAGTTATCTAAACTGATATGAATAACGTAGTTAAAAACTGCTTTTTATTTGCCGCTCTCATTTTTGCATTGTTTGCTTTTACAGCAACGCGTAATACCGATGAACTAACAGAAATTATTACCAAAATTACAAATCACCACGATCAGCGACCACAGGAAAAATTATATGTGCAGCTTGATAAATCTTTTTACGTAGCCGGGGAAAATATTTGGTTTAAGGCTTACCTGGTTGACGCCAAACTCCACATTCCCGATTCGGCTGTCAGTAAAGTTCTGTATGTCGAACTTTTGAATACCAATAAAGAGGTATTGATCCGGCATATGCTTTATTCACCTGCGGGTATTTCTTATGGTGATTTTCAATTGCCTGACTCACTGCCCCAAGGAAAATATCTGATTCGCGCGTATACAAACTACATGAAGAATCTCGACCATGATTTTTTCTTTTATAAAGGATTCCAAGTGTTTAATACGGATGGGCATGAGGAGCCTACAACCGAAAGTGAAAGTATTGACGTTCAATTCTTTCCAGAAGGAGGGAACCTGTTGGCAGGTGTTGAAAATCGGGTCGCATTCAAAGCCATTAACTCTCAGGGAAAAGGCATTTTTGTAGAAGGAGAAATTATAGACGATAAGAATAAATTCGTAACATCCTTTAAAACCGGGCATAGCGGAATGGGTTCATTTAAGATGTTTGTACTCTCAACCAATAAGTATAATGCAAAACTTAAAACTCCGCTGGCTACTGCAGAATTCCAATTGCCGGAAGTAACTGGAAAGGGCTATATGCTACAGGTTACAGACGCAGGTGAGAATCTTCGCGTTTACATTTACAGCAACATCGATAATTCAACAGCTCCGGTACCCTTTATCCTTGTTGGTCAAACTCGAGGAGAAGTATACTACGCTGCGAAAAGCGATATTAAAAGTCATGCATTAACCACCACCATTTCTAAAAAGAAATTTCCAACCGGAATTACGCAGCTCACATTATTCGATGGGGCAGGGGTACCACAATGCGAACGATTGGTGTTTATCAATCATTCGGATACATTAAAGTTTTCTATAACAGCTGACAAACAGAGCTATTCTAAAAGGGAAAAAGTAAACCTTGATTTAACCGTTCAGGATTATACCGGAAAACCAGTAACAGGAAGTTTTTCACTTTCAATTTACCAGAATGACGGATCTAAGCAGAATCTAAATTACGACCCCATAACCATTGAGAATTACTTGCGTCTTACATCTGACTTGAAAGGTCAGATCGAAAATCCAGGGTACTATTTAAAAGATAAGTCGCTTCAAACATTAAGCAATCTTGATTTGCTGATGATGACCCATGGGTGGAGACGCTTTTTATGGAAGACAATCCTACAAAACCCGTTGACACGCGTAGATCACTTTGCAGAAAGAGGAATTACCATTAGTGGGAAGGTGAAAAAGGCACTTTCCAATAAAGCTTCTAAGTATAGCAAGGTTAAAATACTGACAGAGCAGGGTGAGCTTTTGATTACCCAAACAGATAGTATTGGAGGGTTCTATTCTGATGAACTATTTTATTTCGATTCGACTAAAATTGTCATTCAAACGGATAATGTTAAAGGAAAACAAGCACCACTTCAGTTCGAACTCTATCCATTTAATATATCACCTCTTTTAGAATATTCCTTTGCACCATTTGAGGAATATGATGTGCAGGATTTAGTCGCTCAGCAAGAGCAACAGATGAAAATACTTGCCTTAGGAAAAGACGTTACCCTACTGAAAGAAGCCGAAGTAAGATCCACTAAAATAGAACGTCCGGCAAGAGCCAAACTATACGGAACTCCAAGTGCATCAATTAAAATGGCAGATATTCCAACTAGCGCCACCTATATGAACGTGCTCCAAGCGCTTCAAAGTAGGGTACCCGGATTAAAAGTTGTTGGAACACCACCAAACATGTCAGTTCGTCTATTCAGAGGATATGGTGATCCGCTCTTTCTGATCAACGGAACACCTGTAGATCTTGAGGCAATTATGAGTCTTCAACCACTTGATGTTGAGTCAGTTGATGTGCTGGCAGGAACTTCTGCTGCAGCCTTTGGTAATAGAGGCATGGGAGGTGTAATTGCAGTCTATACAAAACCTGGTGCTAACGTATTGCGGCCATCCATTGGTATCCAACATTTCAAGTATCCAGGCTTTTACAGTGCACGCGAATTCTATTCTCCCAAGTATAATCTGCCAACCGAGCAAAGCAATGTTCCCGATCTTCGAAACACCCTCTATTGGAATCCTCTGATCGAAACGGATGAACAGGGAAAAGCAAACATCTCCTTTCACGTTGGTGATGTACTCTCAACTTACAAAATAGTGATTGAAGGTATCTCCTATGGAGGGTACCCAGGTTATTATTCGAGTACCCTTAGCGTAAAATAAAGTCGTCTTAGCGTATCATTAGATCGACATCGATTACATTGATTTTTTAAACTATTTGGTACCCTAAATGGTTAAAATTATTAAGGAAAAGAATACTTTAGCACTGCTTTATGGAAGACTCTAACCTCGCTCAATACCTACCGATTGCTCTTATGTTCATCGTGGCCGTGGGATTCATAGCAACGACCATGTTGGCCACTCATCTTTTGGGGCCAAAACGAAACACACAGGTAAAGCTTGAGGCCTTTGAGTCCGGAATTCCTTCTATTGGAAATGCCCGTATACCCTTCAATATCAAGTACTTCCTTGTAGCTATCTTATTTGTTTTGTTTGATGTAGAGGTAATCTTCATGTATCCATGGGCTGTTAATTTCAAAGAGTTAGGGATACAAGGCTTCATAGAGATGATAATGTTTATAACAACCCTATTGATTGGGTTCTTCTATATTATAAAGAAAGGCGCTTTAACATGGGAAGAGTAGATCTATATCATTAAGAGAAATGGAAACTTTAGCGAATGGTATTAAGATTGGTGAAAAACCAGATGGAATGGAGGGGCACGGCTTTTTTGCTACCAGCCTTGAGAAGGTCGTTGGTTTGGCACGCAAGAATTCTATTTGGCCACTACCATTTGCTACCTCATGTTGCGGAATTGAGTTCATGGCGACCATGGGAGCACATTACGACTTAGCCCGTTTTGGTTCTGAACGCTTAAGCTTTTCTCCTCGCCAGGCAGACCTTTTAATGGTGATGGGAACTATTGCCAAGAAAATGGGACCCGTATTGCGACAAGTGTATGAGCAAATGGCAGAACCTCGTTGGGTTTTGTCGGTAGGTGCATGTGCTTCTAGCGGTGGAATTTTTGATACCTATAGCGTTTTGCAGGGAATTGATCGCATCATTCCGGTAGATGTTTATGTTCCAGGCTGTCCGCCCCGTCCTGAACAAATTATTGATGGCGTTATGAAGATTCAGCGTTTGGTTGAAACAGAATCATTACGCAGAAGAGATTCTGCTGAATATAAAGCTATGCTGAACAGTTACGGAATAGAATAAAATGGAATTAGACGATCAGGAAAAAATAATAGCGGTAATTAATGAGAAGTTTGAGGGAGAGATTCTTCAAACTGAAATGCTATACGACTTTCTGACCATCACCCTTAAAAAAGATAAAATTGTACCGATTATAAGGCAACTGTACGAACATGCTGACACAAAATTTCAATACCTCACCACGCTGTGTGGTATTCACTTTCCCGACCTGAATCAGATTGCTGTTATGTACCAATTGCATAACTTATTCACCAATCAGCGTATTCGGTTAAAGATTTATTTACCGATTGAAAATCCAACTGTACAAACACTAACCACTGTATTCCCGGCCGCGAATTGGATGGAGCGTGAGACATACGATTTTTACGGAGTTATTTTTGAAGGACATCCGAATCTGAAACGAATTCTTAATGTCGAGGAGATGACCATTTTCCCGCTTCGTAAAGAATACCCGTTGGAAGATCAAGTTCGCAATGATAAAAATGATTCAATGTTTGGACGATAAATGAAATGGACGTAAAGGAACCAGTCACCGATCAATTTTATCAGGCTCCAGAGAAGCAGTATTCGTACTTAAATCTTGGTCCAACACACCCTGCAACACATGGTATTTTCCAAAACGTGTTGAAAATGGATGGTGAGGTAATCGTTGAAGCAACACCAACCATTGGCTACATCCATCGCGCATTTGAAAAGCTTGCTGAACGCAGACCGTATAATCAAATTACTCCTATAACGGATCGCATGAACTACTGTTCCGCGCCAATCAACAACATTGGTTGGCATATGACGGTGGAGAAGCTATTGGGCATTGAAATTCCGAAACGAGTTCAATACTTACGCGTGATTATAATGGAGTTGGCACGAATTACAGATCACATTATCTGCAATGCAGTTATAGCAGTTGATACGGGAGCATTAACTGGATTCGTGTATATGTTTCAGCAACGCGAATCGGTCTACGAAATTTATGAAGAGATTTGCGGAGCAAGGTTAACTTCTAATGTTGGCCGGATCGGTGGCTTTGAACGTGAATGGCCTGAAAAAGCTTGGGAGAAGATTGATAAATTTCTGAAAGAATTCCCTGTTGTTTTAAAGGAGTTTGACGATTTATTGAGTCGTAACAGAATATTTATGGATCGCACCGTCAATGTGGGCGGGATTACAGCGGAGATGGCCTTGAGTTATAGTTTCTCTGGAGTGAACTTACGTTCTGCGGGAGTTGATTACGATGTGCGTGTTGCAATGCCCTATTCTTCTTACGAAGATTTCCAATTTATTATTCCTGTTGGAAAAAGTGGTGATGTATATGACCGTTTCATGGTGCGGCAGGAAGAAATGAGGCAAAGCTTAAGTATCATTAAGCAAGCGATTGAAAAATTACCGGAAGGACCGTTTCATGCAAAGGTTCCGGAATTCTATCTACCTCCGAAAGAAGAAGTTTATAATAATATGGAAGCACTCATCTATCACTTTAAAATTGTGATGGGTGAAACCGATGTTCCGAAAGGTGAGGTATACCATTGTGTTGAAGGCGGAAACGGAGAGTTAGGATTCTATTTAATTAGCGATGGTGGAAGAACACCGTTCCGATTGCACATGCGCAGACCATGTTTTATTTATTATCAGGCATATCCTGAAATGATCAAGGGCTCGATGTTATCGGATGCAATCTTGACCATGAGTAGTATGAATGTAATTGCTGGTGAATTGGATGCATAAAAAAGTTATCGGTTAATTGTTATCAGCTAATAGTAAAAGTGACTGATAATCTAAAACTGATAATGGATAACTTATAACTGTTAACGAAATTGGAAGTAAAATTTTCAAATGAGACACTCGCTCTGGTGACCAAAATCATCAAGCGTTATCCGGAAGGAAAGCAGAAGTCTGCTCTGCTGCCTGTGTTGCATTTAGCACAATCAGAGTTTGAGGGTTGGTTAAGCACTCCGGTGATGGACTATGTTGCTTCACTATTAAGTATTCAACCGATTGAAGTGTACGAGGTGGCGTCATTCTATTCGATGTATAACCTTGAGCCTGTTGGTAAGTGTTTGATTGAAGTTTGTCAGACTGGCCCATGCTGGTTGCGCGGATCAGATGACATCGTGGAACATCTTGAAAAGAAACTTGGAATTAAGAATGGTGAAACAACTTCCGATGGAATGTTCACCTTAAAGACCGTAGAGTGTTTAGGTTCGTGTGGAACAGCCCCGATGTTACAGTGTGGTGCGGAATATTACGAAGACCTAACGACAGAGAAAGTAGATAACTTGGTAGAAACTTTAAGAACATCGAACAAGCGAAGTTCATATATGAAATAGAGAAGCATCCGTTATCTGGTAAAGTTTGTAATAACTGATAACCAATAACTGACAACCGATAACTGAATAATGGGTAAGAAATTTTTATTAGAGCACGTTAATGTACCGCAGATAGAAACCCTGAAAGTCTATCGTGAGAAAGGTGGCTATGCTTCTGTAGAAAAAGCATTGAAGACCATGACGGTCGAACAAATTCTTGAAGAAGTAAAATTTTCGGATTTGAGAGGTCGTGGTGGTGCCGGTTTCCCTTCCGGATTAAAATGGAGTTTTCTCGATCGTAAATCTGATAAACCACGATACTTAGTTTGTAATGCAGATGAAAGCGAACCTGGAACTTTCAAAGATCGATACTTGATGGAGAAGTTACCGCATCTCTTAATTGAAGGGATGATTGTATCAAGTTTTACGTTGGGGGTAAAAACTGCATACATCTACATTCGGGGTGAATACATGTATGTACTTCGCATTTTAGAAAAAGCAATTGATGAAGCTTACGGAGCAGGTTTGCTTGGTAAGAATATTTTAGGAACCGATTTTTCACTTGATCTATACGTTCATTGTGGTGCAGGCGCGTATATCTGCGGAGAAGAAACTGCTTTGCTCGAGTCGTTAGAAGGCAAGCGTGGTAATCCAAGATTGAAACCGCCCTTCCCAGCTATTGCAGGTTTGTATGCTTGTCCTACCGTGGTGAATAATGTTGAGACGATTGCCTCTGTTCCAACCATTATCAACATTACTGCCGATAAGTATAATGACGTTGGTATTGGAAAAAGCTCGGGTACGAAATTGATCTCTGCCAGTGGACACATTAACAAACCCGGTGTGTATGAAATTGAGATGGGTTTGCCCGTAGAAGAATTTGTATACTCAGATGAATACTGTGGAGGAATCTGGAAGGGGAGAAAACTAAAGGCAGTTGTTGCAGGAGGTTCCTCAGTTCCTATACTTCCTGCCGATTTAATCTTAAAGACTGCGAAAGGAGCATCACGGCTGATGACATACGAATCAATGGCGGATGGGGGCTTTGTTAGCGGTACGATGTTAGGTTCTGGCGGATTTATCGTGATGGATGAAACTGCGTGTATCGTTCGTAACCTATGGACATTCGCGCGATTCTATCATCATGAATCCTGCGGACAGTGCAGTCCTTGCCGTGAAGGAACAGGGTGGATGGAAAAAGTATTGCACCGCATTGAACACGGTCACGGCAAAATGAGCGACATTGATTTGCTTGTTGATGTAGCAAAGAAAATTGAAGGTAATACTATTTGTCCGTTAGGTGATGCTGCTGCCTGGCCTGTTGCCAGTGCTATTCGGCACTTCCGCGAAGAATTTGAGTATCACGTGAAGTATCCGGAAAAGGTTAAGAATCCAAAGCATTTTGAATTTGAGCCGTTTGTTTCGAAGAAAAATGCTGTTTTAGTATAACGATTAAGAAAAGAGATGGCAAAAGTAACAATAGATGGTGTAGAGGTTGAAGTTCCTGATGGAACAACAATTCTTAATGCAGCACGACAAATCGGTGGCGATGTAGTGCCTCCGGCTATGTGTTACTATTCCACACTAAAAGGCAGTGGCGGAAAATGTCGGGTATGTTTAGTGAAAGTAGCGCAAGGTTCTGCCAAAGATCCACGCCCTATGCCAAAGCTTGTGGCTTCATGTCGTACGCCCGTTATGGATGGTATGGTAGTTCAAGGCATCACTTCACCAGAAGTATTAGAAGCAAGAAAAGGAGTTGTTGAATTTCTGCTGATCAACCATCCGTTAGATTGTCCCGTATGTGATCAGGCTGGTGAATGTGATTTGCAAAATTTGGCTTATGAACATGGCGCAGCTGCTACCCGATACGAAGAGGACAGAAGAACATTTGAAAAAATTGATATCGGTGATAAGATTAAGTTGCACATGACGCGATGCATTCTATGTTATCGTTGTACATATGTAGCTGATCAATTAACTGACAATCGCGTACATGGAATATTGAATCGTGGAGACGCTTCTGAGATCAGTACACATATTCAAAAAGCCGTTGACAATGATTTCTCCGGAAACATGATTGATGTTTGCCCGGTCGGAGCATTGACTGATAAAACCTTCCGCTTCAAAAGCAGGGTGTGGTTCACCAATCCATTGGATGCGCACCGCGATTGTCAGAAGTGTTCAGGCAAAGTTGTACTCTGGACGAAAGGTGAGGAAGTATTGCGCGTATCTGCACGCAAAGATCAATTTGGCGAAGTCAAAGAATTCATTTGTAACGAATGCCGCTACGATCACAAAGAAATGAAGAATTGGACAGTAGAGGGGCCGAGACATATCGATCGGAATTCAGTCATTGGTCAAAATCATTATGAACGAACCGACCTCGTAAAATTGCAGAAAGAGATTAGCCGTCAGATAGAATTTGAGAAAGGAAAGCAACTTCCGGAGCCTAATCCTTCATTGAACGCATGATCGACTTTCTACTATATAAAACGATTCTGGTTGTTGTGATATTCACAATCACACTGCTAGTAGCTGCCTACTCAACGTATGCAGAACGCAAAGTTGCAGCCTTCCTTCAAGATCGCATTGGTCCTGATCGTGCAGGCCCGTTTGGTATTCTTCAACCACTGGCGGATGGATTAAAATTCATCATGAAGGAAGAAATTATACCCAATGTCTCCAATAAACTTTTGTTTGTGCTCGGTCCCTGTATTGCTATGCTTACGGCATTGATGGCAGGTGTGATCATTCCGTGGGGCGATACACTCATCATTAATGGACAGGAATACTCGTTACAAATTGCTGATTTGAACATTGGAATACTCTATGTATTTGGTGTTGTCTCGATTGGCGTTTATGGAATTATGATTGGTGGTTGGGCATCCAATAACAAGTTTTCATTGCTTGGTGCTATTCGCTCTTCTGCCCAAATGATAAGCTATGAAATTGCCATGGGGTTATCCATCATCGCATTTGTTATTACAACCGGCACGTTGAGTTTAGGTGAGATTAGTGCAATGCAAGCAGGCGGCCAGGGTGGTGATTGGAATTTCTGGAATGTTGTGTATCAACCATTAGGCTTCTTAATTTTTATCATCTGCGCTTTCGCGGAATGTAATCGTACACCGTTTGATTTACCAGAATGCGAGACCGAATTAGTAGGAGGCTATCATACCGAGTACAGCAGTATGAAACTCGGCTTCTACTTATTTGCTGAATACATCAACATGTTTATTTCATCAGCCGTGATTTCAACGTTGTATTTTGGAGGATACAATTTTCCATTCATGAATAACCTGGGACTGGATCATAATACGCTCACAATTTTGGGTACTATAGTTTTCTTTGGAAAAATTATCTTCTTCATCTTCTTTTTCATGTGGATACGTTGGACCATCCCGCGTTTCCGTTACGATCAGTTAATGCACTTGGGGTGGAGAGTGCTGATACCGTTAGCGATATTCAATATATTTATTACAGGACTGATCATGATTTTAACAAACGGATAACGAATGCTCACGAATCGATCGAAAGTAGTTGTCAAGAAGGAAATGAATTTCTGGGAGCGGATTTACCTCCCAGCCATTCTGAGTGGCGTTGTAATTACGATTAGGCATTTATTCAGAAAAAGTGCAACTGTACGATATCCTGAAAAGAAGAGAGAGATCAGTGCGATTTGGAGAGGGCAACATGTGCTGAAACGCGATGATAATGGGGCAGAGCGTTGTACAGCTTGCGGATTGTGTGCAGTTGCATGTCCTGCAGAGGCCATTACAATGGTAGCAGCAGAACGCAATAAAGGCGAAGAGAATTTATACCGCGAAGAAAAATATGCATCCACATACGAGATCAACATGTTACGTTGTATTTTCTGTGGCTTGTGCGAAGAGGCATGCCCGAAGGAGGCTATATTTCTTACCGACAGAATAATTGAAACAGATTATGCACGAGAGGGATTTGTATTTGGGAAAGACAAACTGGTAGAGCTTGTAGGTGAACGGATTGATGTTTCAAAAAGGCAAACGGCAGAAGTGCTGGAGTTTAAACAACAAAAACAATTGAGTCATAACAAATAACAATACTAGAAGTGACACTAAACCTATTCTATTTTCTTTCGTTCGTAGCGATCTTCTCTGCGCTCTTGGTAGTATTTTCCAAAAGTCCAGTCTATAGTGTATTGTACCTTATCATTACTTTTTTCTCTATAGCAGGTCACTATGTAATCTTAAACGCGCAGTTTCTCGCCATTGTACACATCATTGTGTATGCGGGCGCTATCATGGTGTTATTCCTATATGTAATTATGTTGTTGAACCTGAATAAGGAATCAGAACCGCATAAGAGTAATCTAATAAAGTTTGCTGCTGCAATTTGTTCAGGTTTGCTGATGATCGTGCTGGTAGGTTCATTAAAGGGAACTGAAATGCTTGTTCAGCAAGCCCCATCTGATATTGGGTTAGTAAAGAATTTAGGAAAAGTATTATTCACCGACTTCCTGCTTCCATTTGAAATTGCTTCCATATTACTATTAGCAGCTATGGTGGGAGCAGTGATGTTAGGAAAATCAGAAAAATCTGGTGACAATAAAATTAATGTAAAGCAATGATCCCGATAGATTATTACCTCTGGCTTAGTGCGGCACTCTTCACAATTGGAGTGTTCGGGGTTCTTTTTAGAAGGAATGCCATTATAATATTTATGTGCATTGAACTCATGTTGAATGCCGTTAACCTGATCATGGTAGCGTTCTCCAATTATTTAAATGACGCTGCGGGGCAGGTGTTTGTCTTCTTTATTATGGCTGTAGCAGCAGCCGAAGTTGCTGTTGGGTTAGCAATCCTGATTGTGATGTATCGAAATACCCAAACTACCGACATTAACGTTCTGAATCGCTTAAAATGGTAGACATTAAGATTCTCATAGCACTCGTTCCGATATTACCCCTCATTGGGTTTTTACTCATAGCGTTAAACAACAAGCGGTTTGTTCACGGTGTAGCATCCATTATCGCATGCGGTTCTGTACTTGCTTCATTTGCAATTTCTGTAGCATTATTCATCCAGTTATTACTTGAACCAGAAGGTACTCAACTAACCGTAACGCTCTTTAACTGGATCAGTGCAGGAGGTTTTTCTGCTAGTTTCAGTTTTCTGGTGGATCCCTTATCATCCCTAATGCTGCTGATTATTACAGGAGTAGGTTTCTTAATTCATGTCTACTCCATTGGCTACATGCACGATGATCCAGGGTATAACCGATTCTTCTCGTATCTGAATTTATTCGTTTTCTTCATGCTTGTATTGGTCATGGGTTCGAACTACTTGTTGATGTTCGTTGGCTGGGAAGGTGTTGGGTTATGTTCTTATCTGCTAATAGGGTATTGGTTTAAAAATCAGGATTACAACGATGCAGCCAACAAAGCTTTCATCATGAATCGCATTGGCGATTTGGGGTTGGTGCTTGGTGTTATTCTCATTTTTGTCAATTTTGGTAGCCTTCAGTACACCGATGTATTTGCAAACGCCACATCCGTTGATACGCAAACACTGACGCTCATCACCGTGCTACTTTTCATCGGTGCGATGGGTAAGAGCGCGCAGATTCCGTTGTACACCTGGTTGCCCGATGCTATGGCCGGACCAACTCCGGTATCAGCATTGATACATGCTGCAACAATGGTAACAGCCGGTATTTATATGATTGCGCGTAATAATGTTTTATATACATTATCTCCAACTGCACTTGAATTAGTTCTCTATACAGGTTTGATCACGGCTGTATTTGCTGCCACAATCGCTGTGACCCAAAACGATATCAAGAAAGTATTAGCGTACTCAACTGTGAGTCAATTGGGATTAATGTTTGTTGCGCTAGGACTGGGAGCTTATTCAACGGGGATATTTCACATGGCTACGCACGCTTTCTTTAAAGCATTATTATTCTTATGCGCAGGTAGCGTAATCCATGCACTGCAAAACGAGCAAGACATTCGAAAAATGGGAGGGCTAAGAAAATATCTTCCGATAACATTCTTCACCTTTTTAGTTGGTGTGTTGGCCATCTCTGGTATTCCACCATTTGCAGGGTTCTTCTCGAAGGATGAAATTTTGGCAAGTGCCTTCTCCCATAGCTATCTTGTTTGGGGAGTTGCTGCATTCGCATCACTGCTGACATCTTTCTATATGTTCCGCTTATTTTTCCTTACGTTTTATGGGACGGAACGCGCAGGTGAAAAGGCTATGTCGCATATTCATGAGTCACCGGCCAGTATTACCATTCCACTTTCTATCCTGGCAGTTCTTTCATTTGCTGGAGGCTTTATTGGCGTGCCAGAAGCGCTGGGCGGTTCACATTGGCTTAGTGAGTTCTTAGCTCCGGTTTTTGCAACATCATTGTCATTAGTACAACATCATCATCTCGATCATGCAACGGAATATATCCTCATGGCTACGATCGTTGGGCTAACAATCGTGATGATCTTGATTGCTTACGTTGTTTACGTGAGCAAGAAAACTGTTCCAATTCCGGAAAGTGAAAAGCTCAGCACCTTTCACAACACGTTGTACAACAAGTACTTTATTGATGAAATTTATAATTCGGTCGTGGTGAAGCCTTTGTACTGGCTTTCAGAAACATTTGATGTTGTTGTCGAACGACTAGGCATTGATAAGTTGGTGAATGGAGTTGGAAGTTCAGTCGTGTGGGGAAGTAAAACATTCAGACTTCTTCAGAACGGAGGTATTGGATTTTATATTTTCGCCATGGTCATTGGTATCATTGTGTTGTTAACATTAACTGTTCTTATTTAAACGCGAATGCTGACACTGTTTCTTATATTCTTTCCACTGCTTGCATCGCTTGTGCTTTTACTATTTCGCCCTCAAAATGCAAAGATGTGGGCATTCATCGCCTCAATTATTGAATTGATTGTTTCGCTGGTTGTAGCATTTCTGTTTGATAAGAGTGACGTAACATCACAATTCTCCTATAGCACACCTTGGATTGCATCGATGGGATTGAATTTATCGGTAGGGGTTGATGGTATCAGTTTACTGCTCGTACTGTTAACAACTGTACTAGTTCCCTTCATCATTTATTCTTCCTTCAACAACACATACGATAAACCAGCAACATTTTACGGGCTCATCCTGATGATGCAAATGGCATTGGTTGGTGTTTTTGTGGCCCTTGATGGTTTGCTGTTCTATCTCTTCTGGGAGATGGCGCTCATCCCGATATATTTCATTTGTTTGATTTGGGGTGGAGAGTTTCGCGGAAGAATCACGTTTAAGTTTTTTGTCTACACATTAGCAGGAAGTTTATTCATGCTCGTGGCGCTGGTGTACATCTATTTCCAAACACCCGGTTCACATTCATTTGATATTCAGGCATTATATGTAGCAGGTCGTGCATTACCGCTAATGGAACAGAGTTGGATCTTCTGGGCAATGTTTGTTGCCTTCGCCATTAAGATGCCGGTATTTCCATTTCACACTTGGCAACCGAATACCTATACCGTTGCACCAACGCAAGGCACAATGCTTTTATCTGGCATCATGTTGAAGATGGGAATTTACGGATTGATTCGTTGGCTGGTACCGTTGGTTCCGGCTGGGGTGCAGGAGTGGGGGTATACCGCTATAATTCTGTCCGTCATTGGAATCATTTATGCTTCGTGCATCGCGATTATTCAAAAAGACATGAAGCGGTTAATCGCGTACTCTTCGATTGCGCACGTGGGCTTAATTTCAGCCGGCTTACTTACGCTGAATCCCATTGGCATGCAAGGCGCGATGATTCAAATGATCAGTCACGGTATCATTGTATTTGGTCTATTTTTCATTGTCGATATTATTTTTCAACGCACTAAAACACATTCGCTCTCTGAATTAGGGGGAATTAAAAATGTAGCGCCCATTCTTGCCACTGTATTTACTATCGTGATGCTCGGAAGTGTGGCCTTACCACTTACAAGTGGTTTTGTGGGAGAGTTCTTATTACTCAATTCATTATTCCAGTACCAACCAATTATTGGTGCAATTGCCGGATTAACAATTATTTTGGGAGCCGTCTACATGTTACGAACATTTCAAAAGTCTATGTCGGGCGAGACGAATGATTTTACCAAAAACTTTATTGACTTAACAAGTCATGAAAAAAGGGTGTTGTACCCAATCGTGATTCTTATTGTTTTAATAGGAGTTTACCCAGATCCAATTCTGAGTATATCGGAATCGGCTGTGAATAATCTTCTGACTTTATTTTCTGACTCTACCGCATCGCTGAAATAATATGAATTCACTGTACGTCATTTGTGGTTTAGGAATTGTCGCGTTGCTGGCCGAGATCACCAGTCTCAAAAAGCGTTTAACTGCCGTAATGATTGTGGGGTTGGTGGTAGCGGCTGGATTGGTTGTACTTGATTGGGGAACAGACATAACCTACTTCTCTGATATGATCGTGTTTGATAATTTTTCCCTTGCGTTTACATCATTGATTTCTATTGTTTCGGTTTTGTGGTTTTGGATGTGTGGTGATTATTTTATGGATACGCATCAAACCGATAAATCTGCTTTAGTACTTTTTGCGATAGCCGGTGCGGTAGTGATGGCTTCGTTCAACAATATGGCCATGCTCTTTCTGGGTATTGAAATTTTATCTATTTCCCTATACGCGTTAGCCGGTAGCAAAAAAGGAAGTTTATTCTCAAACGAAGCGTCTTTCAAGTATTTTCTTATGGGTTCCTTTGCAACAGGATTCCTGTTGTTAGGGATTGCCTTTGTGTACGGTGCCACGGGCTCGTTTCAGATTGATATCATTTCTGATTTCATCATGATCCACAAGGACGGGCTTCCTACTTTTTTTTATGCAGGTGTAATGTTAATGTTTATCGGACTTGCTTTTAAAATCTCAGCCGTACCGTTCCATTTCTGGGCACCGGATGTATACGGAGGTTCACCTACTTCAATTACTGCGTTTATGTCAACGGTCGTTAAGATTGCTGCCGTTGCGGCTTTCTACCGAGTTTTTTCTTTTGCTTTTGCTGAAATAGAATCTTCCTGGTTAATTATGATTGAAGTGGTTTGCGTTGCTACACTTGTAGTGGCAAATATTACGGCTGTATATCAGAATGACGCTAAGCGCATGCTGGCATATTCAAGTGTTGGTCATGTTGGTTATATTTTACTTGGATTCCTTGCTGATCCTGTTACATCATCATCGCTAGTACTCTATTACCTTTCAGCATATGCGGTTTCCTCGTTAGGAGCTTTTGCGGTACTTAGTATCATCGAACGCGAACACGGTAATTTATCCCTTGACAACTTTAATGGACTTTTTAAGCGAAACCCATTCCTGGCAGTTGCCATGACCATTGCTTTGTTGTCACTGGCTGGTATTCCTCCACTTCCTGGATTTTTTGGTAAGTATATGGTGTTTGCGTTGGCGCTGGAGAATGGCTTCACAGGATTAGTGATAGTGGCAGTAATTACTTCGCTAATCGGTGTCTACTACTATTTTCGCATCATCATTGTTATGTTCATGAAGGATCCTATGGGCGCACCAACAAAGCTCTCATTTTCGGAAAATGTATTGGCTACATTACTCATAATATCAACCCTTATTATTGGTTTATTTCCTGGCTGGCTGCTCTCTTTGATCGGCAGTTAACTCCTTCGGTAAAAGATTGCTTTTCATGGCGATAACGTAGTGGGAGATGCTTCTTAGCAAGACGCCATTTCGCATACAATGAGAAATCCTCTTCCTACAGCATGCTTATGAGCATAATTAAACAGGCAACCAGCTTGAGTTAACGCCATTAAATCTATATTTTTAATGACCTATTCAAACACCATGCGACTATTAGCCATTCTATGTCTATTTTTTGTTTTAAGCTGTAACGAAATATCCGATTCAGAACTTTTATTACAGCCGACTCAACTTAACGTAAAAGTTCTGGATGAAAATTATGATGTAGTGGAGGGAGCCAATGTTTACCTATATCGCGATTACCTGAGTTTTTCTACTAAGACCGGTGAAGTTGACCAGGCCACTACAGGTGTAAATGGCAGAGCGTATTTCACAAACCTAGACCCATCTAATTATTATATGTATGCCACATTTACGAGAAGTGGCGAAATTCACGATAACTCGAACAGCTACTACAATCTAGAGGATTTTCTTACTGAAAATGCCATTACATCGGTCACCGTAAAAGCAGATTATTACTGCCCTTCTACACCAACTTCTTTCGAAATAAGTACAGTTGATTTAATTCCCATCAAGAAAAATGAAAATTGGACTGGGGAAGTTGATGATAATATATACGCTGAATATATCATTGTTCGAAATTACGATTATAGCGGTGACTTGTATAATCAGGATATCATAGCTAGTTCTTCGAGTGACTTTAAGCTTTATGGAAAAACATCTTTTGGAGAAATGCTTCGGGGTGATGATATCCTTACTGGCTCTTTTGATTATTTTTCATTATCGGTAGATGAGCTTGAAAATGGAGCGGACACATATTCATTATTTTTTGTTTGGTTTTCAAGTTCTGATGACTTTGACAATCGAGTGTTAATATATTCCGGATCTATAAGTGCCGATGAAGATTATGATTTTGAAAGAGTTGATTTGTTCGATGGCTTATCTGAACCCATAAATCAAACGAATCCTTATCCGAGAAGAAGTTATGTAGGGCAGACAAGCAGTACAGAAAATAATTATTTGATATTTCTTAACCTTTACTGGCAATGAGAATACGGAAACAATTACTTTATCTTTTTGCAACTCTACTTTGTAGCATTAGTTGCACAGAAGAAACACTGGATCCTTTCAGCAACCGTATACTCTTCCTGACAAATAATGATACGAAAAACTGGTCCACGGTCTCAATAGAGAGTGACGATCCAATTGAGGGCATTAACTGTGAGGAGGATGATGTTCTCACCTTAACCATATTTGATTATACCCTGCAAGATCCAGGACCGTCATTTTCAAAAGTAGATGGATTAGTTCGATGCGATTATACCTTGCCATATGTTGTTAACTCAGGCAGTTGGCGATTAAACAATGCTCAAACCCGTATAATACTTACACGAGTCTTCTCTGACGGTTCCAGAATAAATGACTTGGTGGATATTCTTGAATTAGAAGATCGAAAAATGGTGCTGCGCTTTCGCGATGAGACTGACCTGAAAATAACCTTCACTACTTATACGTATGAAAGCTTATAAAAAAGTGTTCTTGACTCCAATGCTGCTGCTGCTTTGCTTTGAAATAAGCGCACAGTTTCAAAATAAGTTCACCATCGATATCGGTATAAGCCCGCTATTCCCTAACCAGGCACCCCTACGAGACGACCGGCTACCATACCTGTTTTCTAATTTTGAATACGGCTATGGAACGTATACTAATCTTTTGTATAATCTAAATAGAAAAATATCAATTGGTGGTGCCGTAAGTCTTTCTACTTTCCGGTCTTGGAAAGATCCTCGTACAAATGGAAGTGGTGATAAATCATTTTTTAACATTTACAGTTTAGACCCAAACATAAAATACAAAATTCTTCCCAATAAAATATCTCCATTTGTAATGGCAGGGGCAGGCGTTAGTGTTTACCACGCTAAAAGAGCACAAACTAAATTGCTGTTAAAAGATTTTTATCTTGTCGATTTTGAGAATGAAGATGTAAACTATGTCTCCATTGACAATGTACTTATTCGCGAACCAGGCTATGCTTTAGCAGCACGAGCAACTTTGAATGTATTGGCAGCCGTTGGAGTTGATTTGAAAATTTCAGAAAATTTAGGAATCACCCTCATGGCGTGTTTCAACATGAGCTTCACCGCTGGTAACTTTGATCTGGATCAGAAAATCCGGTATCTAAGTTTTCCGGTAGGGGTAAACTTAAGTCTGGGTAAGTCTAAAACACTATGAGTTATGAAAAATATAGCCTCTAGTTTTCTTTCCGCTATTATTCTATTTGCTTTTGTACAAATAGCCAACGGACAGTCTAAATTAAATTACAGCTTCTCTAAAAAAGGACAAAATACTTTAAGTCTTGCAGTCAATACAGCCGGTACCGAGTTTGCCACAGGCGGTGACGATAATAAAATTGGTATCTGGTCACTTGCTGATGGTAAGGAGAGCTTTACCGTTAGTGGAGGAGAAAGCTGGGTAACCGCTCTTCGATTTCATAACAATGGAAAATATCTTGCAACAGGTGAGCGTAACGGAAAAATTACAGTTTATGACTTAAGTACGGGAACAATCGCCTACACTTTTGAGGGCCACAAAGGCACTGTTTACTCGGTAGATTTTAGCTCTCGCTACGAATACATGGTGAGTGCAGGGGCAGATGGTCAGATGAAGATATGGGATATGTCTACTAGGCAAGCAGTAAAAAAAATGAAAGTTTGCGAAGAAGAACTTTTAGTTGCTCGATTCTCGCCCGATGGAACCAAGGTGCTTACTGCTGGAAGTGATGGACTATTGAAGGAGTGGGATGTCCTTTCTGGAAACATGGTACGCTCAATTGAAGCCCACCCAGGTTCTTACATAAGGGCAGCTGCCTATAGCCCAGATGGGGTTTATATGGCCACCGGAAGTGATGATAAAAGTGTTAAGGTATGGCAAACCGCAAATGGAAGGTTACTTAAAGAGTTTCCTAAGAGCCATAAGAAATGGATACAGACACTCGATTTTGCATCCGACAATAAACACATAGTAACAGGTGGGCATGATGGAAACGCAATTCTTTGGAGCCTGGAAAAAGGAGCTGAAATACTCTCCTTAAAACAAGGCGGGTCATTTGTTTCTGGCGCAGTTTTTTCACCCGATCTAAAAGCAGTAATAACGACTGGATATGAATCAAAAAATAATGTTTGGAACATTGCAGCATTAAATCTAACGCCTGCACCGGTATTAGTTCAAGAAACTTCGCTAAGCGTTGCTAACAGAACAACAGGTGACAACAGTGCCGTGATTAGAAATATTTTTGAACTAGTGCAACCAAGAGTAAAGACTGGTGAGAAGTTTGTTTGTTTAGAAGAAGAAATAAAGATAAGAGGCATCATTAGCTTTGAGGCTGGCATTCGAGAGATCGCTGTGGTTAACAAGCAATCAGGCCAACGAGAAAAAATGAAACTCAATGATGAAGGTACTTTCGAACACTCTATGAAGCTAGGGTTTCTCGATAACGATCTTACTATTGAAGCCATCGATACTAAAGGCACAAAACTTGAAAAGAAAATTACTGTTTATCGAATTTTTGATAAGACTAATCCCTCCGAGTTAGCCAAGTTAAGCCGAAGTGGGGCGGACTACGCATTGATTATTGCCACGAATACTTATCAGGCAATGAACCCATTAGTTAACCCGGTTTTTGATGCCAATACAATTGCTGCACAATTGGAAGGCGATTTTAATTTCCATGTAGAAAAACTTATTGACCCTCCATTGGGGCAGATTACTCTGAAGATACGAGAGTATGCCAAAAAATTGTATTCAGACGATGACCAACTTTTTATTTTTATTGCCGGGCATGGTGAGTACGATGACTTTTATAAAGAAGGATACCTTGTTGCAGCCGATTCAAAAAAAGGTGATGAGGGAAAGACAAGTTATCTCCCACACTCTGCCTTGCGCACCTATATCAATAACATACCATGCAAACATATTTTTCTAGCCATGGATGTTTGCTTTGGCGGAACATTTGATCCACATCTTGCTTCATCAAGAGGAAGTGAAGATGTTGATCAAGCCGCGAAAGCACATTTCATTAAACGAAAACTGAATAGCAAAACTAGACTTTATCTTACCTCTGGAGGAAAAGAGTATGTACCGGATGGTCGCCCTGGCCAACACTCGCCCTTTGCACGCAAATTTTTGGAATCACTAAGCACCTATGGAGGGGCTGATCGAATTCTGACCTACAAGGAAATTCTAAGCGTAATTGAATCCGTTGTGCCCGAACCCCGATACGGAGAGTTTGGTGATAACGAACCTGGAAGTGATTTTATTTTTATTGGAAGATAGACATCTCTTCTAATTCGTTTCAATCGACTAAATTAACTAAGCCATTTCTAAACAATCTCCTCAACTTCCTTAATAACAACTTTTTCCATCACATCGCCTTGCTGGATTTGATCAATAATATCCAGACCTTCAAAAACCTTCCCAAAAACAGTGTGGTTACGATCAAGATGCTTGGTATTATCGCGGTTGTGACAAATGAAAAATTGTGACCCCCCAGTATTGCGCCCGGCATGTGCCATGGAAAGTACACCACGATCGTGATATTGATTTTCACCTGTTAGTTCGCAATCAATCTTATAACCGGGTCCGCCATTACCAACGCCATTTGGGCAACCCCCTTGGATCATGAAATTTGGAATAACTCGATGGAAAATAAGACCATCATAGAAATTATGTTCAGCTAGATCTGTAAAATTCTTAACCGTCTTGGGAGCATCTGCTTCAAAGAACTTAATCTTCATCACGCCTTTTTTTGTGTGGATTTCCGCTATCTTCATTGTGTTTTAGTTTGTCTGCAAAATAACAGCTAAAATCCGCAAATGGTAAAATGTGTATCGAATAAAAAAGTTTATCCTTCCAAGGAAATAGCTGAGGATGCTTTAATTGAGGCGCGGACTCAATTTGACTATAAAATTGGTAGCGGCCCCGTGGCGGTTTATCAATGTGAAGATTGTGGGAATTTCCATCTTACCTCCAGCGGGCCGATGAATCAGAAATTAGATCAATTGACTAAGGATGGCAAAATACAGCGACAGAAAGAAGCGAATCAGTGGCTAAACAAGATGAAAAAAAGGTAGCGTTCTTTCGGATAAATAGTTACTCGGCAATGGCAAGCTCTGATTCAGCAATCTTAACTTTCTTTATTGAATCTCGAAGTTGGTGAAGTGTAATCATTTTATCCTGATCAGCATCCCAAAGTTTAAGGCGGAAACACCTCACGATATCAATTGGGTTCCAGGATGTAGTAGGAGCATTTTTTAGCTCCGGCATACTTTCAAAGGCTTCCGGTAACCGATAAAAAGGTACACGTGAATTTACATGGTGCACATGATGGTATCCGATGTTCCCTGTAAACCATTGCATCACCGGGTTCATCGGCATATAACTGGTAGAAAACATGGCTGCGTTAACGTACGTCCAATCATGATTTTCAGCAAACTTGGCGCCCGGAAAATTATGTTGGCAATAAAAAAGATAGGAGCCCATACCGAACGCAAGGAAGAACGGAATGAACCAACTCAGCATAAAGACATTAAATCCAAGAAAATTCGAAATAGCAAATGCTGCTGCCCCATGTAACACTAATGCTAAAAGTGAATCCAAATGTTTTGAAGGACTCTGAATAAACGATTTCAGATTGAGCCAATAAATAAATAGCGTGAAGTATCCGAAAATAATCGTTAGCGGATGTCGATTCACTAGATAAATAAGCTTCTCATTTTTCTTTAAACCCAAATATCGTGCTTTACTAATGGTAGGATAGGAGCCAATACCCGTCATTGTCAATTTTGAGTTATTATTATGATGGTGCTCATGTGTGCGTTTCCAAATAGCTTCCGGAGCTAGCAAATAAATTCCAATAGATTTCATTAGTAGCGAGGCCATGACTGAGTTTTGCAAAATAGCCCGATGCTGGTAATCGTGATAAATGATAAATAGCCTAACATACAATAAACCACAAACGATACTTGAAACTATAATTAAGGGAAGAGGAATGTCCAGTAGTGTGATATAAAAGAAAGTTGCTGCTAACAGAACCGTACTTGTAATCTCTAACCAACTTCTCAATCTGTTCTCGGCAGCATATTCCTTACTTGCCAAAATCAATTCTTTACCACTGCGCATAGAATGTAATTCAAATAAGTCAGGCTGCAAAGGTAGCTAAAACAAAAGAAATCTTCATTTTAGTGGTCTTTTATGCTTCCATCTTCGATGAGACCAAAGCCAAATTATGGGGTTACGGATAATATCCCGCTCCAGGCGTTTCATAAAGGTTTCTGATATCTCGTTTTCAGTGGTATTTTTTGGATCTGGAATAAGTAATTCCGGAAACACCTCATAATATCCTCGCCTTGGCCGCTGTACATTCATGTATACCACAGGATAGTTAAACTTTGTAGCCAATTTTTCTGGCCCTGTAAAAACTGCGGTGTCCTGTTTGAGGAAGGTCGTCCAGTATGCATTTTTTTTTGTAGCTGTTTGATCCGCTATAAAGGCTGTCGCTGTTACGTTTCCTCTATTTGCCACCATGTCGCGAAGCGTAAGGTTTACAGGGGTTATCCGTGTGCCAAAACGCGTGCGCATGGAGCACATCAATTTTTCAAAGTAGATATTAGCAAGTGGTCGATAGATCACAACAAGTTGACACCCTGTATTGAGTGTAAAACTAGGGCCGGCCCATTCCCAATTGCCATAATGACCCATTACAATGATAAAGCTCTTTCCTTCAGATTTTAACGCATCAAGCCAATCGGTACCATGAAAGACACATCGTGCTTTTGATTCCGCCTCGCCCATGCGCAGTGTCTTGAGCGATTCAAGTATAAGGTCGCACAAATACCGATAATAGGATTTGGCTATACCATCGATTTCTTGCAAACTTTTATCAGGAAAGGAATTTCGAAGATTCTTATAAACTACCGCCCTCCGGTAACCACTCACCCAAAGCACATGGTAAAAGAAATCAGAAAGTTTATATACTACCCAGAATGGCGCTACAGAAACAAAGTATATAAAAGGGTACGTGATGTAAAATAGAAATGCTTGCACTACCTAAAAGTAATGCATTGCATCCTGTAAACCCAAATCGACTTCATTCACCACGCAGCTCATGCCTAGACCTTCAATAATAGAGAGATAGTTTTATAAGACATAATATTGGGCGAACGATTTCGAAAAAAAACAAACCAACAGAAATAACCAATACACAAAAATCTGGCTCATCAATAGTACATGATTTGCATTTTCAGTAAAAAGTATTACCTTCAAATTATCTCATTAAAACTACTACGCTATGGGAAAAGTTAGGAATATTTTACAAGCCAAGGGAGGCGCTATCTTTTCAGTAGAGCCTACTATTACCGTTTACAAAGCAATTGAATTGATGTCGGAGAAAAATATAAGTAGTCTCCTGATCACAGAAAAAGAAGGAAAATTACTCGGTATTTTTACAGAACGTGACTATGCACGGAAGCTTATTCTTAGAGGAAAATCGTCAAAAGACACGCTTATAAAAGAACTCATGACAGAGAACCCTGTAACTGTCGCCTCTGACAGTAGCATTGAGGACTGCATGAAAGTAATGACTAGTAAATATGTACGTCACTTACCAGTAGTCGATAATGGAAAAATTGCTGGAATGGTATCTATGGGGGACGTAGTTCGTTTTATAATGAATGAGCAAAAGGGAATTATTGAAGACTTAGAGCAGTATATCACTGGCCACCATAGTTAGTTTAAAATCAATACGTTATAGAAAAAATTATACCACTTTACTTTAACTGAGGGTTGGATATTCCAACAGAACATAGCGCCCCACTCTGGCCACTTTTCTTATACGGTTTAATCGTACTGAGTTTAGTAGGTATCATGATAGGGCTTTCGTATTTCTTAGGGCAGCGCCATAAAGAACGCTCCACTGATGAGCCCTACGAAGGAGGTATTCGTAGCCACGGCTCTGCTCGTATGCGATTTTCCTCCCAATTCTATCTCATCGCAATGCTGTTTGTTATTTTCGATGTAGAAACCATCTTCATTTTTTCATGGGCAATTGCATTCCAGGAATTGGGATGGTATGGTTATGCCGGGGTAATGGTATTTATTATTCTTCTTATTGTGGTCCTAATATATGAGTGGCGTGTGGGCGCATTAGATTTTGGCCCCGATGGAAAAAAGATTTTAAGGGCGTATAAAAAATTAACCGGCCAAAAAAAATGAATTATACACTAACCAAACCTAACGAGCCCATCGTTGACCTGAATGGGTCCGGTTCCTTGGAAGAGGCCGTTCGCCAAAGTATGGTACTCAGTACTGTTCAGGATTTGCTTGCTTGGGGAAGAAAGAATTCTATGTGGCCTTTTCACTTTGGTTTGTCTTGTTGTTTTGTAGAAATGGCAACCAGCATGACTCCTAAATATGACGTAGCCCGTTTTGGAGCAGAGGTTATTCGTGGTACACCGCGTGAAGCCGATGTTATGATTATTGCAGGAACTGTTTTTATAAAAATGGCACCGATTATCAGGAGGCTTTATGAGCAGATGATGGAACCGCGTTGGGTTATCTCAATGGGCTCTTGTGCCAACTCAGGCGGAATGTATGATATATATAGTGTAGTACAGGGTGTTGATAAGTTTATGCCGGTAGATGTGTATGTGCCCGGTTGCCCACCAAGACCAGATGCTTTTATGGAAGGTTTAACCTTATTAGCAAAAAGCGTTGGTCAGGAAAAAAGACCCTTGAGTTGGGCCATTGGTGAGCAGGGGGTGATTAGACCGGAAAAAATTTCAATGAAAGACACAAAAGCGGAGATGCGAAAGCAAATGACTACGTTCAAGTCTCCAGATGAAATTTAAAGTGCTATCAGGTCTTTCGACCTGACATTGATTAAGGAAAATGTCAGATGGGAACATCTGACATCACAGAAATATCAGAAAATGTTTTACAAATAAATGTTAAAAATTAAAGGATAGGAGAAGGAGAGAAGTGTTGGTAACGGCTGAATGATTATTTGAGTATCGCAGATGTTATGAAAACAAAAGCAAGTCTTACGGAGCATTTGAGATTGAAATTCGGTGAATCAACGTTCACCATTCAGTCTACCAAGGATGATATACTCACCTTGTGGCTACCGTTGGATCGTTTGAAAGAGGTTCTCCGATATTTGAAGTCTGAAGTTCAAGATCCGTTCCCATTACTTTACGATCTCACTGCCATTGACGAACGAAGCCGAAAAAAAGAACCAGAATATCCCTCCACTGATTTCTCGTTAGTCTATCACCTACTTTCCTTCAAGCGAAATTATTTTATCCGACTCAAAGTCGCACTAAAAGGGGAATACCCCTCTGCACCCAGCATTACAAGCTTATGGCCAAATGCCAACTGGTACGAACGTGAAGTGTTCGATATGTTTGGAATTAAATTCGATGGGCATCCACACCTGAAAAGAATTTTAATGCCAGAGAGTTGGGTGGGCCACCCGTTGCGAAAAGAACACCCAGCACGCGCTACAGAAATGGGGCCTTTCACGTTATTTGATGAAAAGGAAGATCGTGAACAAGCTTCATTACAATTCAAGCCAGAAGAGTGGGGAATGCAAACACAGAGTGATGATTCTGATTTTATGTTCCTCAACATTGGGCCACAGCACCCAGGTACGCATGGGGTTTTGCGAATCATTCTTCAACTTGATGGAGAAGATATTGTTGATGCCGTTCCCGATATAGGATTTCACCATCGTGGTGCCGAGAAAATGGCTGAACGCCAAACATGGCATACATACATTCCGTACACCGACCGTGTAGATTATCTTGGGGGCGTTAACAATAACTTGGCATATCTGCTGGCAGTTGAAAAGCTTGCAGGCATTCAGGTTCCGGATCGAGTAAAAGTAATCCGTATCATGATGTGTGAGTTATTCCGTATTGCCAGTCATTTAGTATGGTACGGAACCTTCGCGCAGGATTTAGGCCAACTCTCACCCGTGTTCTACATGTTTACCGATCGTGAGCGCGTATTTGATATTGTGGAAGCTATATGCGGTGGCCGTATGCACCCAAACTGGTTCCGCATTGGTGGAGTAGCGCAAGATCTACCAATTGGTTGGGATGTACTGGTGAAGAATTTCATTGACTATTTTCCAAAACGATTAAAAGAGTATGATAATCTTGTAATGAAGAACAGCATCTTCAAAGCAAGAACAGTGGGCATCGGTATCTTTACAAAAGACGAAGCCATTGATTGGGGAGTAACCGGTGCAGGCTTGCGAGCGTGTGGTATGGAATGGGATTTCAGGAAGAAGCAACCGTACTCTGGTTATGAAAAATTTGATTTTGATGTACCCATCGGAAACAATGGAGATTGTTACGACAGAGCTGTTGTTCGCGTAGAAGAAATGCGACAGAGTTTACGAATCATTGAGCAATGCTGGAAAAATATGCCAGCCGGAGATTATAAAGCAGACCATCCGCTAACCACACCACCGATTAAGAAACACACCATGAAAGATATTGAAACGCTCATCACACACTTTTTAGGTGTGAGTTGGGGACCGGTGATGCCTTCGGGTGAAGTAATGAGTTGTATTGAAGCAACAAAAGGCGCAAACAGTTATTATGCAATTAGTGATGGGAACACATCACCGTATCGCATGCGTGTACGTGCCCCATCGTTTCCGCATATGCAAATGCTACCGTACATCAGTAAAGGATATACAGTAGCCGATATGCTGAGTATTCTTGGCGCAATGGATTATGTTTTAGCAGATATTGACAGATAACATGCTGACGGCAGAAGAAAAAAAAGAAATAGACAAAGCAATTCATGTAGTCCCTTACAAAAAGGCTGCATGCATTGAAGCATTAAAAGTGGTGCAGAATCATCGCAGATGGGTATCGGATGAAAGCCTGAAAGATATCGCTGCTTATATGGAAATGACCACGGAAGAACTTGATTCAGTAGCCACCTTCTACAATCTTATTTTCAGGAAACCAGTAGGGCGACATCTAATTCTTGTTTGTGATAGCATCAGTTGTTGGGTAATGGGATACGAAAGTCTACGTGATGAGCTAACTAAATTGATTGGAATAAAATTAGGCGAGACAAGTTCAGATAATCGGTTCACCATGTTGCCAAATCCATGTTTAGGAACGTGCGATTGTGCTCCAGCAATGATGATCGATGATGATTTGTATAGAAATATAACACTGAATCAATTGAATGATATTTTGAAAAAATACGAATAACCCATGTCAGGTTGAGCTTGTCGAAACCGGGTTTTGAAACCCACCTTCGACAAGCTTGGGCTGACAACAATAGGAAAAGAATAATGGAGAAACCGCTTACAGGACATATTCGCGAAGACAAACGCCCGCTTACACTCAAGGAGTATGAGAAAGTTGGAGGCTACCAGTCTTTGAAAAAAATCCTGAAGGGGATGACACCGCAGGCTGTGCAAACATTGGTAAGAGAATCTAACCTGAAAGGCAGAGGTGGAGCTGGTTTCTCAACGGGCATGAAGTGGAGTTTTGTTCCACTGGATGCCCCGAAACCAAAATATCTCATCGTGAATGCTGATGAAATGGAGCCGGGTACATTTAAAGACAGACTTCTACTCGAGAGCACACCACATCAACTTATTGAAGGCATGATTGTATCCGCTTTTGCAATTCAGGCTGATCAATCATTTGTATTTCTTCGATGGGCATACAAAACAGCAGCTGGTGCAATTACAAAAGCAATACAGGAAGCTTATGAAGCTGGATATCTTGGTAAAAATATTTTGGGCTCTGGCTTCGACCTTGAGATGCACCTACACACAGGTGTTGGAAGGTATATGTGTGGAGAAGAGACAGCATTACTCAATTCACTTGAAGGTAAGCGTGCAATACCGCGCGCAAAGCCACCGTTCCCACAGATCAGCGGGTTGTTTGGGCGGCCTACTATTGTTAATAATGTAGAAACACTATGCTGTATTCCTCACATTATCAATAACGGAGCAGACTGGTTTCAAAAATTAAGCCTTACCAATGATGCTGGTACAAAACTTTACGGTGTAAGCGGAAAAGTTAAAAAACCAGGACTGTGGGAATTGCCCATGGGCACAACCATGCGTGAACTATTGGAAGTACATGCAGGAGGAATGCAAGATGGTTTAAAATTTAGAGGGGCATTACCGGGAGGAGCTTCTACTGATTTTATGGTAGAGGAACATCTGGATGTAAAAATGGATTATCCATCCGTAGCAGCAGTTGGCAGCCGCCTGGGGACAGGAACTATGATTGTATTAGATGATAAAACTTCCGTAGTCGGGTTTGTCAAGAATCTAATTCACTTTTTCGCACAAGAGTCATGCGGATTTTGTACTCCTTGTCGGGAAGGTTTACCGTGGATTGAAAAAGTTCTACACGCCATTGACCAGAAAGTAGGGAAGAAGGGCGATATTCAAATGTTGGAGAATCACACAAAGTTATTGGGACCCGGTATGACATTTTGCGCGCTTGCCCCTGGAGCGATGGAACCTTTACAAAGTGCATTGAAATATTTTAGAAAAGATTTTGAAAAATATATTAAGGAACAAAAAGAGATAAAAGGCGTGCGCACAATCACTGCATAACGAACTAACTATGCCAACACTGTATATCGATAACAAACCTTACGACATTAGCTCCGGTAAAAATTTATTGGAGACTTGCCTGACGTTGGGTTTTGACCTTCCATACTTCTGCTGGCATCCGGCATTAGGTTCCGTGGGAGCGTGTAGGCAGTGTGCTGTTAAAATTTACAAGGACGAGAGCGATACGAAAGGCAGGATTGTGATGTCGTGCATGGAACCCCTTACAAATAACCAGCGCATCTCTATAAATGATATTGAATCGAAAGAATTTCGTGAAATGGTAATTGCCTGGTTGATGACCAATCACCCACACGATTGCGCAGTGTGTGATGAAGGAGGCTCGTGTCATTTACAGGATATGACCGTGATGACAGGCCATAATTATAGAGATTACAGATTCACAAAACGTACGCATAAAAATCAATACCTCGGGCCATTCATTAATCATGAAATGAATCGGTGTATTCAGTGCTATCGGTGCGTAAGATTTTATAAAGACTACGCAGGCGGAAATGACCTGGATGTATTTGCATCGCGCAGCAATGTTTATTTCGGTCGTGCAGAAGATGGTGTGTTGGAAAGTGAGTTCAGTGGTAATCTTTCTGAGGTATGTCCCACAGGCGTGTTTACAGATAAAACATTAAAAGAACACTACACCCGCAAGTGGGATCTTACCATGGCTCCATCGGTGTGTCAGCATTGCAGTTTGGGGTGTAATATTATTGGTGGTGAACGATACGGTGAGCTTCGCATGATTGCCAACCGTTATCATGGCGAAGTTAATGGCTATTTTATTTGCGATAGGGGAAGATTCGGATATGAGTTTGTCAATGCAGAAACAAGAATTAAACAACCTCTTTTAAATGGACAGGTGGTTGATCGCACGAAAGTGCTAACCGAAATATCGAAATCACTAAAGCGCGCAAAAGTAATTGGTATTGGTTCTCCACGCGCATCATTGCAATCTAATTTTGCTTTGAAAGCGTTGGTGGGAGAGGAACATTTCTACCATGGCGTGTCAGATAATGAGCATGACCTGGCTGAGTTAGCCATTAAAATTTTGAAAGATGGCCCTGCACGAACACCATCCATGAAAGAAGTCGAGAAGGCAGATGCAGTATTTATACTGGGTGAAGATCTAACCAACACGGCTCCCATGCTTGCACTTGCAGTTCGTCAAGCCGTGAAGCAACAGCCTATGGAAGAAGTGGCGAAGGCAAATATTCCACAGTGGCATGATGCAGCCTCCAGAGAGTTAATGCAAGAAAATAAAGGCCCGCTTTTCATTGCCACAATTTGCACAACCAAGCTGGATGACGTTGCCGAGAAAACCTATCATGCGGCACCCGATGATATCGCCAGACTTGGATTTGCTGTTGCACATTTAATTGATCCCGCTGTTTCAGATGCTGGAAATCTTTCCAATGAATTAAATGAACTCGCGAAGCAAATCGCAGATAAACTATTAAACGCTAAAAACCCGGTAATTATTTCCGGAGCATCGTGTGAAAGCCGTTCGGTGATGAAAGCTGCTGCTAACATTGCTTGGGCGCTACATCAGAAAAATAAAAAAGCAGGACTCGTGCTAACCATGCCGGAATGTAATTCCATTGGTCTTGCCATGATGGGAGGAGCAAGGCTCAATGCTGCATTTAACGCTGTGTTAAATGGGCATGCCGATACAGTAATTGTGATGGAGAATGATCTCTACCGGCATGGAACAGCAGTGCTTGTTGATGAATTTCTAAAACGTTGTAAGACTGTAATCGTCCTTGATCATTCAACACACGCAACGACTAAAAAATCTCACTTTGTTATCCCAGCCGGAACCTTTGCTGAATCGGACGGCATCATCGTGAACAATGAAGGAAGAGCTCAACGGTACTTTCAGATTTACGAATCTACAGATGTAATTCAGGAAAGCTGGAGGTGGCTTTTATCCATGGGAACCAATTCTGGTAATGCCAGAATGAGTCATTGGAAAAATTTTGAAGATATAACAAAGGCTATTGCAATAGATGAGACTTTACTAAATGGCGTTGACACTGTTTCACTTTCACCAGAATTCAGAATGGCAGGAGGCCAGCGCATTCCGCGCGCTCCACATCGGTACAGCGGTCGCACTGCCATGCTTGCCAACATTAACGTGAGTGAACCTAAACCACCGGAAGATTCTGATTCACCTTTATCATATACCATGGAGGGTTCTCGTGAATTGCCACCATCTTCTGCAATTCCATTCTTTTGGTCACCCGGATGGAATTCTGTACAATCTGTAAACAAGTATCAGGAAGAAGTCGGAGCAGGGCTTCGTGGGGGCGATCCTGGATTAAGATTATTAGAGCCTCCCGCGACAACAACAGCTGAGTATTTTAGTGGTGTTCCCGAAGCGTTCAAACAATCAGCTGGTCATCTCTTAATTGTGGCACTTCATCACATTTTCGGATCAGACCAATTGAGCGCACAATCAAAATCAGTCGTTCAGCGAGTGCCTAAGCCTTACGTGATGATAAGTATAAGTGATGCGAAAAATTTAAATGTACAGGAAGGTGGTCTGTTGAATTTTGAAGTAGAAAAACAAGCTTATTCGTTACCGGTACAAATCAGTGCAGAAATGCCAATAGGGGTAGCGGGTATTCCATATGGATTAACAAGTCGTTCCGAATTGCCCGCGTGGGGAGTTCTTAAAAAATAGGTTTTTGAATTTTATGAATTATGTTTTGGGGTTTATAAACCATGGATGATCAAACAACAAATCACGTTCTGATTGTTGCCGGTGTACTCGGTGGCTTGCTGCTAATTGCTCCGGGGCTCATTTGGCTCGAGCGCAGAATGCTGGCGCTTTGGCAGGATCGGTACGGTCCAAACCGAGCGGGTCCATTTGGTATCTTAGTTGTTTTGGCAGATACACTTAAACTCTTCTTTAAAGAAGATTGGATTCCACCTTTTGCAGATAAACAAGTTTTTGTAATTGCCCCAGCTATTGTAGTAATCACCGTGCTAATGAGTTTTGTTATCGTGCCATTTGCACCGGGCGTCATCGTAGTTGATTTTAATATTGGTATCCTTTTCTTTTTAGCGATGTCCTCCATGGGGGCATACAGTATTATCCTTGGTGGCTGGGCATCCAACAATAAGTATGCATTATTAGGTGCTATGCGAGGCGCTGCCCAAATGATTTCGTACGAAGTATTTATGGGCTTATCGATGATGGGTGTAGTATTAACAGTAGGTTCATTTAGTTTGGTTGACATTATTGAGGCACAAAAAAATATGTGGTTTGTTGTGCCGCAATTTCTTGGTTTTGTAATCTTCTTAATAGCCGGCATTGCAGAAACACATCGTTTACCGTTTGATATTCCTGAAGCAGAAAGTGAAATCATTGCAGGATTCCATTCGGAATATTCAGGTATGAAATTCGGATTGTTCTTTGTTGGTGAGTATCTCGGTATCATGCTCATATCCTGCATGGTAACGTGCCTATTTTTTGGTGGCTGGTTGGGGCCAGATTTCTTACCACCAATCGTATGGTTTCTAATTAAAATGTTTGCCTTCATCAGCCTTTTCATCTTGCTACGCGCTTCATTACCGCGGCCACGATATGATCAGTTGATGGAGTTTGGGTGGAAAATATTGTTTCCGTTAACCTTGCTGAATGTGTTAATCACAGCAGCCATAATTTTATGGAGTGAAAATGCCTTGTTTTAAAAAGGGCTAAACGAAAAAAGAATATGTTCAGCATTATTCGAAGTATGTGGATCACCTTTATGCATATGTTTCATAAGCGTGAAACCATTCAATACCCAGAAGAAAAAATCAAGCTGCCAGCCCGGTGGCGTGGACGAATTGTATTAACCCGCGATCCGGATATGGGCGAACGTTGCGTTGGCTGCTATTTGTGTGCCGCTGCCTGCCCGGTTGACTGTATATCGCTACAGGCAACAGAAGACAAAGACGGAAGACGTTACCCAGAGTTTTTCAGAATCAATTTTTCACGATGCATTTTTTGCGGATATTGTGAAGAAGCTTGCCCTACTTATGCCATTCAGCTAATTCCAGATTTTGAAATGGGAGAATATAACCGCCAGAACCTTGTCTATGAGAAAAAGGATTTACTGATTGACGGGCCGGGGAAATACCCTGGATACAATTATTATAATGTGGCAGGAATAGCCATTGGTGGAAAAGGTAAAGGAGAAGCGGAGAACGAAGAGCCTCCAGTAGATATTAAAAGCATAATGCCGTAAAATGGAAACTACTTTCTACATAGCAGCCGCGATAGCCGTATTAGCCACCATCATGGTTATCACGCGGTACAATATTGTCCATGCACTGCTCTATCTGGTTGTTTCATTCTTAGCGATAGCCGTTGTATTCTATATACTAGGCGCACCCTTTATTGCCGCACTCGAAGTCATCGTGTATGCAGGGGCTATTGTCGTGCTCATTATTTTCGTTATCATGATGCTGAACCTAAAAAAGGAATCTGTAGAGCAAGAGGAAAAATGGATTACTAAAAAAGTATGGGTAGGCCCAGCCATTTTGTGCTCCATACTATTGGTAGAGCTAATCTATATCCTAACTACTGCTGATGGCACAGTACTTGGCGCTAAGCAAGTTGATTCAAAAGCAGTGGGTATGTCCCTGTATGGCCCGTATGTAATCGGGGTCGAGTTATGTGGCTTATTATTAATGGCAGGAATTGTAGGAGCTTACCACTTAGGTAGGCAAAAGAAAAAGGTTGTTCATCGTTTCCTTGAAAAAGCAGAAGAATGAAAGCTATATCGGTTGAAGCAGGATTATTGTTAGCTGGCATTTTGTTTATGCTCGGACTCATCAGCGTATTAGTAAGGAGAAATATAATCTTTATGCTTATTTCTGTTGAGATTATGTTAAACGCTGCTGGCTTAGCTTTCATTGTTGCCGGATCAAAATGGATTCAGCCCGATGGACAGGTCATGTTTATTTTCATATTAACCATGGCTGCCGCTGAAGTTTCTGTTGGATTGGCGCTAATTCTACAGATATACCATCAACTCAAAACATTGGATAGTGATGCCGCAAATAAAATGAACGGATAATGAAAGAATTACTTTGGCTCATACCAACCTTACCGTTTCTTGGGGCTTTGATCCTGATAGCATTCAGTTCACGCTTATCAAAAAGTGTTTCAGCGGTTATCGGTTCGGGCAGTATCGGACTAGGGGCGCTGATCACACTTTTAGTTGGATACGATTTTCTTTCTTCAGGCCTGCCATCATACAGATACGTAGCCTGGAATTGGTTTGAAGTAGGAGACCTTTCAACTGCCTTTGCTTTTCACCTCGATGCACTTTCACTTGTATTCTTGTTTGTCATCACATTTATTGGCTTTCTTATCCATATTTATTCTGTCGGCTACATGCACGATGACGAAGGGTTTACACGCTTCTTCGCATACCTCAATTTGTTTGTATGTTCCATGTTAATTCTGGTGCTGGCAGATAATCTGGTACTTATGTATCTGGGGTGGGAAGGGGTTGGCTTGTGTAGTTACTTGTTGATTGGATTTTGGTACGAGGAAGAAAAAAACGGTTATGCAGCACGCAAGGCTTTTATCATTACACGTGTAGGCGATACAGCAATGGCCATCGGCTTGTTCATGCTCTTCATGTCTTTCGGCACACTGAATATTCAAGAGATTCTTACACAGGCACCTCAGACATGGGCCGTGGGATCACAGATGGCTGTGGTCGCTGCATTTCTATTGTTAGGCGGAGCGGTTGGAAAATCAGCACAACTTCCATTACAAGCTTGGCTACCAGATGCGATGGCTGGTCCTTCACCTGTTAGTGCCTTGATACACGCAGCAACCATGGTTACAGCTGGCGTATATCTAATTGCACGCATGCATGTCATCTACGAATTAGCACCTGTTGCTCAGCTATGGGTTGGAATCATTGGTGCCGCAACATTAACTATTGCAGGCTTCAGCGCGCTCACACAGTTTGACTTAAAACGGGTACTTGCATATTCAACAATCAGTCAGATCGGATACATGTTTCTTGCACTTGGCATTGGTGCATGGTCGGCAGGAATTTTTCATTTCATGATTCATGCTTTCTTCAAAGCATTGCTCTTCCTCGCAGCAGGTGCCGTGATCATGGCGCTTCACCACGAGCAAGACATGTTCAAGATGGGAGGATTGAAAAAGAAGATGCCCATTATATATTTGACATTCCTGATTGGCGCAGCTTCGCTCGCAGCACTCCCCCTTATTACCGGAGGCTTCTATAGTAAAGATCAAATACTCTGGCTTACCTGGGCAGGAGAGAAGGGAAACATCATGTTCTTTCTGGCGGCACTTCTCGGTGCATTTATTACTTCTATCTATACATTCCGAATGGTGTTCCTCACTTTTTTTGGAGAAGAGAAAACACACATCAGTCACATGCCCGGAAAATCAATGACAATACCGCTTGTTATTCTCGCTGCACTGTCGACTCTTGCTGGGTTTATCGAGTTACCGCATACGTTCGGCCATGTAACAATTTTTTCTGATCTGTTAACGCCCGTGTTACCTGAAATTACGTTGCGTGAAGGTGTTGAGAGCAGTGAATGGATCATTCAACTGGTTGCGGCAGTCGTTGCGTTAAGTGGTGTTTACATAGCGTACTACTTTTACGTAAAACGGACTGAACTTAGACCCGGTATCAAAAGTGCTGTGCGAGACACGTACCAGTTCTTTCATTACGGATGGGGCTTTGATACACTCTACAACACAGTGTTCGTGCGGCCTTTTGTTTTCATTGCCACCATCAATAAAAATGATGTCGTTGATAAATTCTATACAGGGCTTGTTCTCGTTGCCGAATTCTTTAACCGGGTATTTGTAAAAACGCAAAGCGGAATTTTGCGCTGGTATATTATGGGAATTGTAATTGGGGCCATTCTTATTCTTGCGTTGAGTTTAATTGTTAATCCATGAGCTGTACACGATGATGTTACTTGTATTGATAATCATACTAATGGCTGCCGGAATCCTCGCGGGGATTTCATCCAAATGGAGTACGTCCTTACCACGGTGGATATCACTCATAGCGGTCTTCATTGATTTTCTTTTGTCCGTGAAGCTTTGGATGGATTACGGGAGTGGGTCGTCACTAACCAATTCCAATTGGTTGCTGGATTTCAAAATGCCTTGGATAGAGCCTTTTGGAATAAGTTTTCATTTAGCGATGGATGGTTTGAGTTTACTGATGCTTGTCTTAACGTTCTTTCTTGGAATTTTCGCAGTATTAATCTCATGGAAAGAAATTCAATATCGTATTGGGTTCTTTCATTTTAATCTTCTTTGGGTTTTAGCGGGCATTACCGGGGTATTCGTTACCATGGATTTGTTTCTCTTCTATTTCTTCTGGGAGGTCATGCTCATACCAATGTATTTTCTTATAGGAATCTGGGGGCATGAAAACAGACAATATGCAGCCTATAAGTTTTTCATGTTCACGCAAGCCAGCGGCTTACTCATGCTGTTATCGATATTAGGACTTTACTTCATTCATTTTGAACAAACTGGTATTTATTCATTTGATTATTTTCAATTACTTGGAACAACCCTTACACCGGAAATTGCGCGGTGGTTAATGTTGGGATTCCTTGCTGCATTTGTTGTGAAGTTACCCGTAGTTCCGTTCCACACATGGCTACCCGATGCACACACCGAAGCGCCCACCGCAGGTAGTTTAATACTGGCGGGCCTTCTTTTGAAAACAGGAGCGTACGGTTTAATACGATTTGTACTCCCATTGTTTCCATCGGCTGCTGCTGAGATTGCCCCACTTGCCATGCTGCTCGGTGTGATTGGAATATTATACGGAGCCATTCAAGCATTTTCGCAAACCGACTTCAAGCGACTAATTGCCTACACAAGTGTTAGTCACATGGGATTTGTAATTCTCGGTGTATTTGCATTTAATGAACTTGCCATGCAAGGTGTAGTGATGCAAATGATTACGCATGGAATTAGCACGGGCGCACTGTTCATTTTAGCAGGTGGTTTATACGAACGAATTCATTCACGTGACATATTGCAGATGGGTGGGTTCTGGAAGAAAGCTCCGTTCATGGGATTTATCGCAATGGTATTTGCCATGGCATCCCTTGGTTTACCCGGTCTCGGCAACTTTGTAGCTGAGTTTTTAACATTGATAGGATCATGGCAAGCCAATCCTGTACTTACTATTTTCGCAACAATCGGATTAGTGGGCGCTACTGCTTACTCACTCCGAATCATGCAAAAAATATTTCTTGGTAAGGAACAGACGCAACATCACACGTTAGAAGATTTATCCATACGTGAAAAATTGATTTTGATCCCCATGACACTTGTAATTATTTATCTTGGATTATTTCCACAGTTTGTTTTAAATACGGCAAAGGCTCCCGTTAAAAGCGCTCTTCAAACTACAATCGTTATAACACCAATAGTAAATGAAACTGAATCTGATATGACGAAAGGAGGCTCACATGAATAAGGTCGACCTCATCTGCCTGTCCCCGCTCTTGATTTTATCGAGTGCGGCTATTGCTATTTTCTTTTCTATTTCGCTTAAAAGAAATCACAAAGTGATATTTCTGATCACACTAACAGCTTTCATTGCTGATTTTATTTTTCTTACGACCTACAGCATTAACCATCAACAGACGATTGAACCTCTATTGGTTTTCGATGGTTTTGGAATCTTTAATTTTGGATTGATTCTACTCACCACACTTATCGTGGCTATGATGTCATACGCCTACTTCGAGCAACGCGAAGAACGAAAGGAAGAATATTACATTCTGCTAATTCTTGCCGCCCTCGGGGCATGCATCATGGTTATCAGCAAACATTTTGCGTCACTTTTCCTGGGCTTAGAAATTCTCAGTGTTTCCTTGTACGCATTGATCGCCTACTTACGCACACGCGAACGTTCGGATGAAGCGGGAATTAAATATCTGATTCTCGCAGCATTTTCATCCGCTTTTTTATTATTCGGTATGGCATTGGTGTATGCTACTACCGGTTCAATGGAATTTTCAGGTATAGCAAACTGGCTCTCCACTGCTAACGATATGCCAATAATCTTACTTGCCGGTTTCGGCCTAATGATTGTTGGCGTTGGATTTAAACTTGGCGTTGTACCCTTTCATATGTGGACACCCGATGTATATGAAGGAGCACCAGCCCCCGTATCAGCATTTATCGCAACTGTTTCAAAGGGAGGAATGGTGGCCTTACTGGTTCGATTCTTTAATATCTTAAATGGTTATCAGTATACTTCGCTCATTTGGATATTTGCTACCATTGCTATCGCTTCCATGTTCATTGGAAATTTCTTAGCGCTCCGTCAAAATAACGTAAAGCGAATTTTGGCCTATTCTTCTATTGCTCATCTGGGCTACTTATTGGTGGCGTTTTTGGCAGGAGGGAAGTTAGGAATTGAAGCGATCAGTTTTTATCTGGTTGCCTATTTCATTACAAGTCTGGGTGCATTTGGTATTCTTGCCACGTTGTCGGATAAAGAGCGTGATGCCGAATTACTTGAAGATTACCGAGGATTGTTTTGGAGTAGGCCACTAACGGCTACAGCTTTCAGTGCTATGTTGCTATCACTTGCGGGAATTCCATTGACTGCAGGTTTCATTGGTAAGTTCTATCTACTAGCAGCAGGTATTCAATCACATCTTTGGTTGCTGGCACTTATACTTGTCATTAACAGTGTAATAGGACTTTACTATTATATCAAGATAATAGCTGTAATGTTTGATAAAAAGCATGTAGTAAAAGCATCTGAGGATTTGCACCCGCTTGTTTATATTATGAGCAGCTTTACCATGGCCATTTTAACCATTCTATTAATATGGATTGGTGTCAACCCATCTGCGATGATGGAGTTGATAAAAGGAGTGATCTAAAATTGCAATACTTTCAAACCTCATAGTCACCCATTACAAAAGCTTAGGTCTGTAAAATGAATTTCAAATTATTTGTGGCGGTTTGCATATGTTCTATGTAAGCATATTAAGCAAAGTATATCAACGCAAAAAATAACCGTGTTTAAACCCTGATTACCGTTTAAATATATCTTAATCAAAAATGTAACTTCTGCATGGGTGGGCAGTTAATACTGCAAACGCCTTAATGAAGCCGCTAACCTTTCTTCTGATTTGCATGTGTAGTATTTCGCTCTATGCGCAAAGCGATTCAACCAAATCATATACCACCACACGCGTATCTGGTGAGCCACCACAAATAGATGGTGTTCTAAATGATGCAGCCTGGGAACAAGTTCCGTGGGGCGGAGGCGATTTCAGACAACTGCAGCCTGATGCCGGTAAAGAACCCAGCGTGCAGACTAAGTTCAAAATCTTATACGATGCCAAAAATCTTTACATAGCTTTTAAATGTTTAGACCCGGAGCCATCGAAAATTGTAAAGCGAATGTCGAGGCGTGATGGTTTTGATGGAGATTTTGTAGAGATAAATATTGATAGCTACTATGATAAGCGAACTGCATTTTCATTTACCGCTTCGGTATCTGGCGTAAAAGGTGATGAGTACGTTTCAAACAATGGTGATAACTGGGATGCAGGGTGGGACCCCATCTGGTATTTAAAAACAAGTATTGATGCAGAAGGTTGGCTTGCAGAAGTACGAATACCGCTTAGCCAGTTACGCTTTGCAGATAAGCCTGAGCATACCTGGGGTATACAGATACTCAGACGATTTTTTCGGAATCAGGAGCGCTCAATCTGGCAATACATCCCTCCAAATGCAGGTGGTTTTGTACACCTATTCGCAGACTTAAAAGGTTTTACCGGGATTAAGCCACAAAAGCAATTAGAGATACAGCCCTATTTGGTTGGAAAAACCGAGCACATGGCTTCAGAAAAAAATAACCCATTTGTTACCGGGCAAGAGTCATCGATCGATGTTGGCCTTGACGCGAAAATTGGTTTAACAAGCGACATCACGCTTGACCTTACGGTGAATCCTGATTTCGGCCAGGTTGAAGCAGATCCATCGCAAGTAAATCTCACTGCTTTTCGATTATTTTTTCAAGAGCGAAGGCCTTTCTTTACAGAAGGGAGCAACACACTAGATTTTCCGGTCTCGCAATCAAACCGCAATAGCCTGTTCTATTCAAGGCGAATTGGCCGGCAGCCTCAAGGTTCAGCTGTAACCGATCCGGATGGTGACGATGGCGTAGCTGAATTCGTGAAGCCAAATATCCGAACCACCATTTGGGGAGCGGCTAAGCTGACCGGGAAAAATAAAAAAGGATTTTCATGGGGCATTCTTGAAAGTGTTACATCAAAAGAGTATGCGGTAATAGACAGCCTTGGCTACGATCGAACTCAATTGATCGAACCGCTCACAAACTATTTTGTGGCGCGGGCGCAACAAGATATTAATAAGGGGAATACAATCGTTGGTGGAATGTTTACAGCAACCAATCGGCAACTTGATGATCCTGATCTTGCATGGCTGCATAAGTCAGCTTATTCTGCCGGTGCCGATTTTATTCATAACTGGAAAGAAAGAAAATATTTTTTTAGCAGCCGAATGGTGATGAGCCATGTGAAGGGAAGCAAAGAGGCTATTGCAAATACACAACTTGCATCCGAGCGATATTTTCAGCGACCCGACAATGACCATACACGATTTGATGGAAATAAAAGTTCACTTACGGGAACAGGTGGAGAGCTTGTTATCGGAAAGAAAGGTGGAAACCTTGTCGGTAATTTAAATTTGGCCTGGCAATCTCCCGAACTTGAACTAAATGACCTTGGATTTTTATCGCAAACAGATAATCTTTCACAATCGATATGGGTTCAATACCGAATTCTTAATCCTAAGGGCATAACCCGATCGCAACGCTATAATATTAATCAGTGGCGTAGTTATGATTTTGGATTTCGAAACCTGGAAGAAGGATACAATGTAAACGCTCATGGAGAGTTTAAAAATTTCTGGCAAAGTGGCGGGGGTGTAACATACATTGCCCGAATTGCTTCCAATGCAGATTTACGCGGAGGCCCAACCATTCATTATCCTGGGGCATTTTATTACTGGATGTACGCTACAACGGATACACGTAAGAAATTTTATGTAAACATTAATCCAGAGCTAGGTTTTGGCCAAGAGAACTACTCACGCAATACTAGCATTGATTTGAGCCTGACATATCGGCCGCTTAATGCACTAAATATTTCAGTATCGCCAAGTTTAAGCTACAACGATAACCAAATGCAGTATGTAACAACGGCATCAGCAAATGGGCAAACACGTTATGTCGTTGGTAGCATTGACCAAACTACAGCGCGCATAACAATTCGAGCAACGTACATGATTACACCGAATCTTTCCATCCAATATTACGGACAACCCTTTGGTACTACCGGCACATATTCTGATTTTAAATATATTGAAAATGCCGATGCCGGAGAATATCGAGATCGATTTGTAACAATTCCCCAAAATTGGTTAACCCTTACAGATGGTGAATATGCTGTGGATGAGGATATTGATGGTATACCCGAGTTTACGTTTTATAATCCTGATTTTAGTTTTGCACAGTTCAGGTCTAACATGGTTATTCGTTGGGAATATATTCCGGGCTCTACATTTTTTTTAGTATGGACACAGGAAATGAACGGAGAATTTTTGGATGATGGTGGATCAATCCATAAGCGATACTCATTTGACTTTAATGATCATAAAGCTCACAACATCTTCCTACTGAAATTTACGTATAGGTTTGTACTTTAATTTTGCAGGTCCCATAGTGAAGTAGTAAGCGTAATGAAAGATATTCAAATACGATTGCACAAAAAGTAACCCACATTTGTTCCTTTTTGCAAATCGCGTAGGGTTGTTAGACGGAATTTCTTACTTATGGGATTAAATTCTGACCAGCAAAACACGCTATGCAGGAACCGATTAACAATTCAGCTACGGGTTTAACTCAACCAACATCACCCTCACGCACCATCTGGCAGTCGCTTAAAGATGCTATTAGCGGCACCGAAGCTGATTATACAAAAATTGGAATGCGAAGAGCAATCTTCCTGTTAGCTGTGCCCATGATTTTGGAATTAGTCATGGAGTCGACTTTTGCGGTTGTTGATATATTTTTTGTGGGTAAGTTGGGGCCATCAGCTGTTGCAACAGTAGGGCTTACGGAGACTTATTTGTTTTTACTCTACTCACTTGCCATGGGACTTTCAATGGCGGTTACGGCCATCATTGCGCGAAGAGTGGGAGAGAAGAATATGAAAGATGCTGGCGTTGCTGCTTCTCAAGCAATTCTTCTAGGGTTGTTGTGCAGCATCCCATTTGCTATAGCCGGTGTTTTTTTCGCCAAAGATCTACTCGCCATAATGGGTGCCGATGCATGGAGCATTGAGCACGGCTATCGCTTTACACAATGGATGCTGGGCGGAAATGTTGTGATCGTTTTATTGTTTGTGATCAACGGCATCTTTCGTGGTGCAGGTGATGCTGCCATTGCCATGCGCGTACTCTGGATTGCCAACGGCATTAACATTATCCTCGATCCTATACTTATTTTCGGATGGGGCCCCATTCCCGCTTTCGGTATTGAAGGCGCGGGTATTGCTACTACTACTGGTCGGGGCATTGGTGTACTCTTACAATTATGGATACTCTTTAAAGGAGGCAAACATATTCAGGTAACACTCTCGCAACTCTACTGGGACGCGAAAACCATGCTCAACATTGTAAAAACTTCGTTGGGTGGAGTAGGGCAAATGATTGTAGCGATGACGTCATGGATTTTTCTGATGCGCATTTTGGCCAGTGTAAGCAATGAGGCGGTAGCAGGAGCAACCATTGCCGTACGCCTCATGATGTTTACCCTCATGCCCGCATGGGGATTATCGAATGCCGCGGCAACACTTGTAGGACAAAATCTGGGTGCAGGGCAACCAGAGCGAGCCGAGGCATCCGTATGGAAAATCGGTTTCTACAACATGATCTTCTTAAGCATTGTTTCAGTGGTCTATTTTGTATTCAATGAAGAACTTGTAGGAATATTTACAGATGATCCAACCGTAATAGCCATTGGCGCAGAGTGGATGCAAATTTTGTCATATTCCTATCTCGTATACGGTTGGTGGATGGTTTCAAGTCAGGCATTCAACGGAGCGGGTGACACAAGCACGCCCACAAAAATCAACCTTGTATTCTTTTGGCTCATTCAAATACCGTTGTCATATTACCTATCCATTACACTCGACTGGAAACAATCTGGTGTTTTTTGGGGCGTATTTATCTCCGAAACCTCCGTTGGATTATTTACCTTATGGCTCTTTTCGAAAGGTGGGTGGAAAACAATGAAGGTTTGATAATTCCCATTCTTCATCTCGGTGTTCTTGATGCCTTACGAGCTTTGCAAGCATAACTAGAACAGACCGTGCAGTTCTTGATTACCTACTCTTCTGATACAGAGTCATTTTGATCGCTGTTTGCGAGGGAATTGAGTCTGACGATTTTCCACCTATATTGGGTGATGGATAAATCTCAATTTTATGGTATGATTACGGCTTATAAATTAAGCATACGTATGAAAAACTATTTAATAGCACTATTTGTCGTGGTAACTACCTCCATCACTGCGCAAAATTTATCATTTAATTCACCACCGTTAACGCCAACAATTTTTGGAAGTAGTTTTTTATCGACACACATGAACGAGCGTGATTTTTCCGTAACACCCGATGGCAGTGAAATTTACTTCACGATATCAACACCGAAATCATCATTCCAAACCATTGTCTTTTGTAAAAAAATTAAGGAAGGAGCCTGGACAACTCCTGAAGTAGTATCCTTTGCAGGTGAATTCAGCGACCTTGAACCAGCCTTTTCTGCCGATGGTCAAACACTTTACTTCGCCTCTAACAGACCCACAACAGGAACTACGCCAAAAGATTTTGATATATGGAGTGTGGCTCGGGTAGGCTCAGGTTGGGGGGAACCTAAAAATATGGGAACGATTATTAACACAGAAGCTGACGAGTTTTATCCTTCTATTACTAAGAGTGGCAATTTGTACTACACTGCTGCATATAAAGGTGGACCGGGCAGGGAAGATATATACGTATCTACTTTCAGTAATAATACTTATCAGCAGCCCGTAGCATTAGATACAGCCGTTAACACGAAGTTGTATGAATTCAATGCGTTTGTATCGCCCGATGAAGATTACATTCTTTTTACCTCGTATGGCCGTATGGATGATGCTGGTGCCGGTGATTTGTACATGAGTGTAAAGGATGCTTCCGGAAAATGGAAAACAGCAAAAAACCTCAAAGAATTAAATTCTAAGCAATTGGATTATTGTCCATTTGTTTCGCAAGATGGAAAAGTACTATTTTTTACCAGTGAGCGTCATCAACTTCCTTCATCCTTTAAAAATACAAAAGCAACATACAAGAATATTTTAGAGCTTTCATCCAATCCACTAAATGGAACTGGAAACATTTATTGGATTGATTTTAAAAAGACAGTGGCGCGTTGATTCAAGTAATTTTATCAATTTATAAGGATCAATATGAGATTACTTGTAATAATCATTCCTTACATCATAACATTTTCAGGGTCATGCCAAAGCAATGATGACGTAAGCCATGCTGCAACTGCCGCTCACTACAATATTCTTTTTATTGGCAATAGTTTAACCTACACGAATGGTTTGCCCGAACTGGTTACCGGTGTTGCAAGAGATAATGGGGTGTTAATAAATACCGAAATGTTAGCACTCCCTAACTACTCTCTTGAAGATCACTGGAATGATGGTAAACTTCAAAACCTGATTAAGAGTGAAAAATTTAGTTATGTAATTGTTCAACAAGGGCCATCGTCTCAAGCTGATGGGAGAGCAATACTTATTGAATATGGCGAAAGAATAAGTACCCTTTGCAAAAAGAGCAATACCAAGCTTGTATTTTTTATGGTATGGCCTGCCAGAGCCAACTATTACAATTTTGAAGGAGTTATTAAGAACTATATCGATGCAGCAGCTCAAACAAATTCAATTCTATGCCCAGTTGGAAAAGTTTGGAAAACGCATTTCGACAAGACAACTGACTTCTCGTACTATGGACAAGATGAGTTCCATCCTTCGCTTGATGGTAGTAAAGTGGCGGCTCGTGTAATTTACGAGACGCTTTCCTTCGCAAAGTAAATTATCCTTATTCTGAAATGTAATAGTAGCGTTCTCTATACAAGGCCGTTGCTTTGAGTCGATTAACGAAGTTGATATACAAAACTGAAATATTTTATGTATTCTTGGTAGTCTATTGATCATTAAGCTAGGCTAGTTCAGAAACTAAATAATGAAACGGATACTACTAACTCTTCTTCTCTTTTCTTCCCAACTTGTTTTCTCTCAAATTATTGTAACGGGAATCGTGAAGGATTCAAATACCGGTGAAAATTTACCATTTGCTAACGTTTCATTGAAAGGCTCACGAATTGGAACTCCTACCAATTTAGACGGCCATTTTACATTGCTCAATGTACCGACAGATACTAGTACACTGTTAATCAGTTACGTTGGCTACGCAATCAAAGAATTAAAGTTGTCTCCCGCAACGCTGGTAGATAAAATTACAATTAAGCTAGAGTCAATATCCGCTTCGCTGCAAGAAGTAATAATATCTGACAGCGGCAATAAATTCTTGAATACCGCTACAGGTGTTAGCCATGCCACAATCTCTACTAAACAGCTTTCATTATTACCCAGTATAGGAGAGGTCGATATTTTTCGGTCACTACAATTATTGCCCGGCATAAGTGGTACCAACGAAAGCGCGTCAGGGCTTTATGTTCGCGGAGGAACTCCGGATCAAAACCTTGTTTTGCTGGACGGTATTACGGTCTACAAAGTAGATCACTTTTTCGGATTCTTTTCTGCCTTCAATGCAAATGCTATAAAGGATGTTCAGCTTTATAAAGGGGGATTCCCGGCCAAATATGGTGAGCGAATTTCCAGTGTTGTAGACCTCACCGGTAAGACTGGCAGCTTCGAGGAAATCCATGCTGAAGCAGGATTAAATTTCATAAGCGGCAATGCTCTAATTGAAATCCCTATTACTAAAAATTTTTCGGTACTTTTTGCAGGTAGGAGATCCTACACAGATATTATTCAAAGCAATGTCTTTAAAAGTGTTACGGCAAACCTTTCAGGAGGCGATCCCTTTCCTGCCGTTTCGAATCTAAATAATACAAGCGTTAATACGGTGGATCCAATTTTCTACTTCTTTGATTGGAATAGTAAATTTTCCTATAAACCAAATGACAACGATCTTTTTACTGTAAGCATGTATCAAGGTCAGGATTTTTTAGACGAGTCAAGATCATTTGTTCGAACAATTGATCGTCAAGCCGCAGACCCTATTCAAGTGACTGGCAATATTATTGAAAAGACAAATTGGGGCAATACTGGACTTTCCACAAAATGGTCACGCCAATGGAGCCCAAAGTTTTATAGCAATTTCTTAGTTTCTACGTCCACATATTTTAGTAAGTACAACCGAAAAGGTTTTTTAGAAATAGGGATACCTGCTCAGGATTCCACAATTTTTGAGGCTCAACAATTTACAGATGAAGATAACAAAGTTCGAGATTTTTCTGCACGATTAGATGCAGAGTGGCTGTTATCCGCTAAGCATAAACTCGAACTTGGAGCTTCACTTACACAATCCGACATTAACTATAAAAATATACGGAATGATACACTTATAGTTCTTGACCGTGCGCAAAACGCAAACTACTCTTCGATTTATTTTTCTGATACCTGGCAACCATCTCCAAAAATCTCATTAACCGCAGGAGTACGAGCTTCATATTACCAGATGACAGAGGCCTACTTGTATTCTCCTCGATTGTCCGCTACGTATAATCTCACAAATCAAATTAAGATTAAAGCTGCAACAGGCAAATACTATCAATTCGTCAATCAAATCACAAATGAAAATATTAGCGAGGGCTCACGCGACTTTTGGTTGTTAGCCGATGGGGAGCAGGTTAAAGTAAGTTCAGCTATACATTATATACTAGGTACAAGTTATGAAAACAGAGGCTGGCTTTTCGACTTAGAGGGATATTATAAAGACTTAAATAATTTGTCGGAATTTTCGCTACGGTATAGAAGTGGGGGAGAGATAGACCTCAATCAATTATTTTTTATTGGAAGTGGTGTTGCGAAGGGAGTAGAGCTACTAATTCAAAAGAAACAAGGGAATTATACTGGATGGGTTTCGTATACTTTAGGGCGGGTCACATACAATTTCCCTGACCTTAATATTGGGCAGGATTTCCCTGCCCTTCATGATCAGCGGCATGAATTTAAAGTAGTAAGTAACTACCAAGTAGATCAATGGAGTTTTGCCGCCACATTTGTATACGGCTCAGGCAAACCCTTTTCCGAACCCGAGGGAAAATACACCGTGACATTGCTCGATGGTAAAGAGTCAAGCTATATCAGTATTGGGCCTAAGAATGGTACCAGACTGCCAGCGTATCATCGACTGGACATTTCCATTCATCATTTTTTTCCGATTGGCAAAAAGGTAAAAGGAGATTTGGGAATTTCGGTATTTAACGTATACAACAAGACAAACATTTGGTACCGTGAGTACGACTTTAGTCAACAACCTGTACTGATTACAAACGTGAATTACTTAGGCATGCTGCCAAATCTTTCAATTAATATTAAATTTTAGCAATGGATAACATGCGATTTATGTACGTCCTGATTTTTTTCATACTCTTCAGTATTTCATGCGATGAGGAACAATCTATAGAAGATAATTTTGTTGTGGAAGCATTTTTGTTTGCTGGCGAAGATGTCAACCAAATTACCATTAAAGAAATCCAATCCATTGATGAATTAGGAAACGAGTCTATACCAATTGAAGATGCAATTGTTACGCTTTCAAAAAATAATGAATCCTACCCCTTGGTCTTCGATGTGACAACCGAAAAATACTCCTATCAAGGAAACACATTGGATGTAAATCCAGGCGATGTATTCCGCTTAGAGGCGCGAAGAGGAACACGATCGGCCACAGCTGAAACCATTGTTCCGCCTGCCACGAGCGGTCTCACTATATCGGGTAATCAAATCATAATCCCGAGTATCTTCATCCGTTTTGGCATCGAGCAAGAATTATTTCAACTTTTCATTAATGCGAGATTGTCCATACAGTGGGATAATCCAACAGATAAGCTTCACTTTATTGTTATAGACAATCTTGTTGCGGGCGATCCAATATTTCCAGCTGATTTTCCAATACCCGAAGAAACACTCAAATTGATTCAGAGCTTTCGGTACATTTCAGCCCCTACTGCCAATACAAGTTTTGAGATTCCCGGTCTAAGCCTTGATACGTATGGTACGTATCGAGCCAAGGTTTATCGGGTTAATCAAGAATACGCTGATCTCTATAACAACCAAGTTCAGGACTCTCGCGATCTCAATGCTCCGCCATCCAACATTCAAAATGCCCTCGGGATATTCTCTGCCTTTGCAAGTGATAGCGTATTTTTTGAAGTGGTACAGTAATCGTGGATAGTAGATTATGGCATGAAACATGCCCTTTTGGGGTACGAATGAATAATTAAAATCTTATCCTTCTAAACCCTACTCTAACCAATTAACCTTTACCTATATCTATCCTCAAGTTGATTAACGAATAGTTGATGTCCCATAGGGGTATCAAAATGATCCTCATGATCGGACTTATCAATACTGTAAATCATTCAACTAGTTAATCTTTTTACTGATTTCTAAATTTAATACTGTGTCTTGTTGTGCCCAATCGGGCTAATTGACAGTTACTTCTGAAATAGGTAAATTATAGGTAGATAATAACATCAAGAAAATGAGTTTGTGGAGAATCAAATACTGATATTTTATTTTATTATTACTAATTGAAATAGCCCGTCATGAAAGTACTTTTCTGCACCCGCGAATACCCACCTTATGTTTACGGAGGAGCCGGTGTTCATGTGGAATACTTGGCGCGCGAATTATCCCGATTGATGGAAGTGGAAGTACGATGCTTTGGCGATCAGGACAATAAAGACGAGCAGTTGCGAATTCTTGGTTTCAATTCGGATACACTTCCCATGAACAATACAAAAGCCGAATTAGCGCCTATCTTTAAAACTCTGAATACCTGCATTCAAATGAATAGCAAAGAGATAAATGCCGACATCGTGCACTGTCATACCTGGTATGCTCAGTTTGCGGGCATCTTATCAAAACTCTGCTATGGCACACCCCTTATCGTGACCACCCATTCTCTTGAACCACTGCGGCCATGGAAACGGGAACAATTGGGCAGGGGTTATGATGCTTCATCCTGGATTGAAAAGACAACTATTGAAATGGCCGATGCGGTTATTGCCGTATCTCAGGAAACAAAACAAGATGTACTGAAATACTTTGCTGTAGATGAAAAGAAGGTGAGCGTAATTTATAACGGCATTGACCTGGATGAATACAATGTAACATCAGATACATCTGCCCTTGATAAATATGGGATCGATAAATCAAGACCGTATGTTCTTTTTGTAGGACGCATTACAAGGCAAAAGGGGATTATCCATTTGGTAAACGCGATAAAGTATATTAAAAGCGATACGCAGGTTGTATTATGTGCCGGAGCCCCTGACACAGAAGATATTGGCCGCGAAATGAAACAAAGCGTTGAGGAGGTGCAGAAAAACAGGAGTAATGTTATCTGGATAGCTGAAATGGTAAGTAAGAAAGAAGTAATTCAATTGTATTCTCATGCAGCTGTATTCTGCTGTCCTTCCATTTATGAACCTTTTGGTATTATTAATATTGAGGCGATGGCCTGCAAAACAGCGGTCGTGGCAAGTAGTGTCGGTGGTATCAAAGAGGTAGTCGTGAATGGCGAAACAGGAATCCTTGTTCCTCTAGAACAAGAAAATACGGCACCCTTTGAAGCTTCAAATCCAGACGCGTTCTCTAAAGATCTCGCTGCTGGAATTAATAAATTGATGGACGATCAAAAATTAAGAGAGACCATGGGCGCCAATGGTAGAAAAAGAGTAGAGAATTATTTTGACTGGAAGGCAATCGCCAGGCAAACGGAAGCCTTATATAAAAAAATACTGAACCATGATAAAAGATGACGTGATAGCGATTATTCTGGGAGGAGGCCAGGGGTCGCGTTTATATCCATTAACAGCAAAGCGCTCAAAACCTGCAGTACCGATTGCGGGCAAATACCGATTGGTAGACATTCCATTATCCAATTGTATCAATTCGAATATCAACAGGATGTTTGTACTTACTCAATTTAATTCAGCCTCGCTTAACCGTCATATCAAGAACACCTACAATTTTAGTTTTTTTAGTAATGCATTTGTTGATTTGCTTGCTGCAGAACAGACCATGCACAACAAGAGTTGGTTCCAGGGTACAGCGGATGCCGTGCGTCAAAGTATGCATCATTTTCTTAACCATGATTTTAAATATGCATTAATCCTTTCGGGTGACCAATTGTATCAAATGGATTTCAATGTTCTTATTCAGAGGCATATTGAAAGTGGGGCGAGGATTACCATCGCCACCCTTCCTGTGAAAGCAGATGAAGGCACCGAGTTCGGTATCATGAAGACTGATCATGAGAGCATGATCACCAGTTTTATTGAAAAACCAAGCGCAGAGGAAATCCTAAACTGGAATTCTGATGTAAGTGATTATATGAAATCAGATGGGCGATTGTACCTGGCTTCTATGGGCATCTATGTGTTTGACAAGGAATTGTTGATCGAACTTATGAGCGATCCAAATACCAATGATTTTGGAAAGGAAATCATTCCACAATCTATTGGTAAGCACAAAGTACTTAGCTATCAGTTTGAAGGGTATTGGACGGACATTGGAAATATACGTTCCTTCTTTGATGCCAACCTGGGATTGACAGATCCCATTCCAAGCTTTAATCTATTTGACAATAAAAACCGTATATATACTCGTTCAAGAACCCTTCCTACCTCTAAAATATCAGGTACGTTAATCAATGACTCAGTCATTGCTGATGGATGTATCATCCACGCCAAAAAAATTGAACGATCCGTAATTGGTATTCGGTCAAGAATCGGAAAAGGAAGTACAGTTATCAAGACGTATATGATGGGAAGTGACTCCTATGAAACGCTTAATGAAATAGCAGAAAAACCGGGCGACATATTGATGGGCATCGGAGAAGGCTGTCATATTGAAAATGCCATTCTGGATAAGAGCTGTAAAATTGGAAATAATGTTACCCTTATAGGTGGCCCACACCTCGAAAATCAGGAAACAGATTTGTATGTCATTGCTGGAGGAATTGTAGTGGTAAAAAAAGAAGTTACGATACCGCCCGGGTTCGAAATCAAATAAATCATTATTGGTCTGATACGGCTAGGTTGATAAAGTGAATCTCCAGTACAGAGTACTACGGTAATCGTGGATAGTAGAGTATGGCATGAAACATGCCCTGTGGGGTATGAATAAATAATTAAAATCCTATCTTTCTACATCCTACTCTAACCAATTAACCTGTACAATCTCTATGAAGAAACTTATCCTAACAATTAATTTATTGGTAACCATCATGATGAGTAGTGCTGTTGCCGCTAGCTCAAATACCGCATCGGAGCCATCACAACAAGTTTCGGAGGAAGTAATAGCTAAAATGAAAACTTTATTGGCTCCTATTTTACAAGAGAACCAGGATTATACATTATCGGATGTTAATGTTGCTGAAGCAGCAGGAGGCTTCCGTGTTAGTGGTACAGCAACCTTCTTTCAGATCAGTAGTGTAACATTGGTTGCCACGTTTGCAAGCGCTGATGTAATGGCTCGGTTCGAATTACAGTTTCCAGCCGGAAGTCAACTTCCGGAAAGTGCTCAACAATCATTAGCAAAGCAAAACTTTGTTAACTGGATACCGGGCGATATCAGAAATATGGTGGCCTTAAAATCGCTCTATATGGAGCTTGCCGAAAACACGATTAGCACGATAGGAATTCAGTTCGCTGGACAACAAGCATGGAGTCCGGTTGGAGGCATTTCAGCCGATAACATTCTAGTTGATTTTAATCTGAACAATCCAACCAGTTCCGTTTCTATTTCTTCCACATTGAAAAGCAACCTGAAGATTGGTGACGTGAATATGGCTGTTGGTGCTACGCTCTCCAGTAATCCCAATGATATTGTATTAACAGGTGATATTGGCAATCTAAGCCTCGGGAATGTTTTGGGTTCAATCGGAATGACGAAAGTACCGGAGTGGCCTGATGCCATTTGGAATTTAGCGATGTCGAAAGGTTCAATATCCATAGCACCTGTTGCAAAAATACTGACACTGAATACTACGTCTGATTTTGGTCAAGTTGAATTCTCAATTAATGCCTCCCGAACTCCTACTGAATTTATTCTGGGTGTTTCACCGCCAGCTGACTTTACGTTTACACGATTTGATCAGAGCCTTGGTGTACTTGATAACCTCGGACTTAAAAATACAGCCATTGTATTAGCATCATCCACACAAAAAACGAAACTAACGATATTCAAAAAATTAGGCCAGGAAACAGAAGTAACACGCGGACTAACCCTGCTTGCCCTATACGATATCTCTGCCATGTCGAAAGAGGTTGAAAATTTAATTGGTAAAAGTCAGTTGCTGTTGCGCACAACCATCAGCAATAATCCTGGAGAGATGAAATTAATGGCTTCGTTAGATACAAACATTCCCTTTGATGCGAAATCGAATGTGGTGTTAAAAAACGTGAATTTCACCATCGCTCCAAACCCAGCAAGTTTTGAAGTTAGTCTTGGAGGAACGATGGATGTAAAAGTAGAGAAGAAAAGAACATTAAGTTTCACTACCAAAGTAGCCGTTAACATAACCAATGCTGAACTCAGTGTTGAAGGAATTATGGATGGAACCTGGGACCGCCCGTTCGAAACCAACGGAGTTCAATTGATTGATTTGGGAATTGGTGTTGGTGTAAGTTTTAAAACTACACCTATACCCATGCCTACTATGTCTTTCAAGGGAAAAATAAAAGTAGGCAACCCTTCCAGCCCAGCATTTGCAGGCGATGTAACCTTTGCGATGGATCCATCTAATCTAACGCAATGCATGATCGATGCCGGCTTCAACCAAATACTGCTCAGCGATTTGGTGAAAGTGGTTCAATACACGGCTCCAACTTTTAAAGTACCCGAAGACTCCAAAAACACAGTCAATTCAATTTCCATTACAGATGCACGCTTAACGATTGTTCCAGGCTTAACAACAGTCAACGTATTAGAAAAAATGTATGACCCCGGTTTTCTGATCAAGGGAAAAAGTACCATCGATGGATATGCTACTAATCTCTTGGTTGGAATTTCATCAGCAGGAATTGTAGCAGGTGCTGGTATGACAGGCATTATCTATGATCCATACTTTTCATTTACAGGTGCACTTGGAAAACCCGATCCCTATTTTAATCTTTCGCTGAGTACATCCAACCCCAAATCATCGAAGATAGCGTATAGTGGAAAGGCAACGGTGCTGAAACTTGTGGCGGAGTCAGACATGATGCTGAGCGACAACGGATTTGACTTGTACATGAACGGAAAGATTTTCGATAAATTTCAGGCAAAACTTCGGATCGCAGCGGGAAGCACAAAAGATGGTGCTGGGTACAATGTAATGGCCACCATGGATTCTGACTTGCAGAAATACATCAGCGATATCGCTTCTGCTGAAATTGACAAGGCTACGAAAGATTCTCAAAAAGCATTTAAGGAAGCTCAGACTACCCTCACGCAAAAACAAAAAGAGGTGGCTACACTAAACACGGATATTGATAAACAACGCGGAATTGTGAAAGCACAGCGTGACAAAGACTGTGCAGTCTTTAATGATGCGAAGGAGAAAGTTACTAAAGATAAAAAGAAGGTAAACAATCTTAATGATGACATTGACGAGAAAGAAGCTAAGATTAAAAAGCTGGCGAAAGAGATTGACAAAGACATACTAAAGGCACCTGAGAATGGAGCGAAAATAACAAAATTAAAAGCGGAAGTGATCGGTATCGAAACAGCCAAGGCCACAGCGAAAGCTGCTTTAAGTGTTTCCCAAAAGGCACTCGAATTACTAGGTGCTGGTTGTGATCTTACACCGATTGACCTCGACCCAAGAATTGCTGGCTTAATCACTGCACGTGAAACGGCTGACAAGAGTTTGCAGGCTGCCAAAATTGTAGTGGGCGGTACAGGAATGATTACCGGTGGCTCATTGAAAGCGACCAAGTACATTGTAGAAAAAGGAATTACAGGCGTTGTAACGATAACGTTCGCTTCTTTTGAATCCAAGTTAAGTACGGCCGATGGTGGCATGGTGAGCATGAAAGTGAAGGGTACGTATTCAGGAGAACCATTGGATAAAGCCTTCACCATTAATTTACCCAGCCCACAAGCAACGGTAGAAGCATTCGCGCGAGAATTGTTGAAGTAAAATTTTGATTAATTGTAATATTAAAATTAAGGTTTCCAGTTGCGAGTTAAAATGGACGGCAGGTAAGATTTTTAGTTTCTTTGCGATTCAATCCCAAAGAAACTAAAAATTAATTTTTTTACTCATTCCGCAAAGAATTCACCGGATTTGCAAACGCAGCTTGTAATGCTCTGTAACTGATCGTAAGCAACGCAATCAACAGCGTCACGATCCCAACCAGAATAAACACAAACCAACTAATCTCGACATGAAATGCAAAGTTGCTTAACCACGAATGAATCGCATACCAGGCGATTGGGCATGCAATAATAAACGCCAGTGCAATCAGTTTTGAAAAATCTTTAGACAATAGCATCACAATCTGGCGCACCGATCCGCCCATAACCTTCCGTATTCCTATTTCCTTTTTCCGTTCTTCTGCCATAAAAGACGCAAGAGCGAACAATCCTAAGCAGGCCACAATAACAGCCAATACCGAGAATATACCAGCTACTTTACCAAGCTTCTCTTCATCCTTATAAAGCTTATCTAATTCCTGATCAAGAAAAAAATAATCAAAGGGTCTGCCAGGTGCTAACTCTTTCCATTTCGCTTCAATGGCAGCAACGGTGCTGGGTAAGTCTTTTGATTCAAGTTTGATGGCTACGTATTTCAGTGAAAAATTAAAGTGCCCTGGATTAGATCGCAATTGAAGGATCAGCGGCTCTATTTTTTTATGCTTCGATACAAAATTGAAATCTTTCACCACACCAATAATTTCTCCTTTGTACTGCTGATACTCAAAGGGTTTTCCTACTGCTTCTTCGGGTGCCCAACCCATTTGTTTGGCCAAGGCTTCATTTATAATGAGGGCGAGGGAATCATCCGTTGTAATGTTTTCTTTGAACTCTCTTCCTTCAATAATTTCAAGACTAAACGTATTAAAAAAATCATGATTAACCCAAATAACGGAGAATAACTTCGATTTGTCCATCCCCTCAAAACGGAAATTATCGCCCTGATGTTTAGAGCCTAACACATCCAAAACCCCTGTAACACCACTCACATCGGCACGCTGTTCCAATTCCTTTTTAAATGCAGGATAGGTACGGGTGATCGGTGTTCGCAATGCAGAAATGTAAAGTAGTTGATGAGAATTAAACCCTGTGTCGCTCTTGCGTAAAAAATCAAGCTGATTAATGGCTATTACTGTACTTATAATCATAATGATGGAAAGAGAGAACTGTACTACCACTAATGTCTTTCGTAAGATAGCACCACGCCCACCTTTGGCCTGGCTGTCTTTTAATACCTTGATGGGCACAAATGAACTAAGCACCAAGGCTGGATATAATCCCGACCCAACTCCAACTACAATGAAGATGGCGACTAATGCACCTATAATTATCGGATTTAGGAATATAGTATAATCTATTGATTTTTCCGCAAGCATATTAAAGGAAGTAAGACCTGCCATGGCCATCACAACCGCCAACAAAATAGCGACCAATGAAATAATCAAAGACTCCAACAAGAATTGAAAAATTAATTGCCTCCGTTGACTGCCAAGTGTTTTTCGTAACCCTACTTCTTTAGCTCGTTTGGCCGAACGTGCAGTGGATAAATTCATAAAATTCATACTGGCGATGAATAATATGAACGCACCAATAATGGTAAACACATAAATATTTTCTTCGCTGCTGTTCGCTTCCATTTCAAACTCCAGATCGGATTTTAGGTGAATATCGGTAAGCGGCTGCAAGGCCATTCTTGCTTCTTTACGAATAAAATCCGGAAAATACTTCTCGATAAAGGAAGGAAAGTACTTTTCAACATCCGCAGGGTTTACACCTTCTTTTAAAAGGACAAACGTCCAACAAGGATTCCAATACCAGGTTTGAGGATACTGGCCATTAAAGAAATTCCTCAATGTGGAAAAGGAAACTAAGAATTCAAATTGGAAGTGTGCGTTGCGTGGTGAGTTTGGCATGACACCGGTAACGATCAAATCCTGCCGACCTTCAATTTGGAGAATCTTTCCGATTGGATCCTCGCTACCAAAATATCGTTGAGCAGCACTTTCGGTAAGCAATACCGAGTTAGGGTTTTGTAAAGCGGTGGCTTTGTCACCTTTGCTAACTTCGTAATCGAAGAGTTGAAAAAACGTTGAGTCAACGAATAGTACATGAGGCTCGTTAAATTCTTTTTTGTTATCGCGTTCCGTAATCAATATGGTAGGAGATTGAAAATCAAAAAATCTCACCTGCGATTCAATCATGGTTCCGTATTCTTCAACCAGGGTAGGCCCTGTAGGAAAAGGCGCGCTCGATGAACGCTCACCCGAACCCTCAGTTTCAATAAACTCCGTTACGCGATAAATACGGTTGGCCTTAGTATTGAAACGATCAAAACTTATTTCGTCATTAATGTAAATGGTTATGAAAATGCAGCTGGAAATACCCAGCATTAATCCAAATACATTAATAAGCGAATAGAATTTGTCTTTGAGTATGCTGCGAAAGGCAACAGTGAAATAATTACGTAGCATAGATATACAGGTTTGCTATTAAAAATAACGTCAATTATTGTGTTTTAGATTAGGGTTCTACATGAGCGGAGTATGAACAGTGTGAATAGTGGATAATTGGTGATTATGGTTTAAATATCACAAATTTAGGATTGGCGGATAGGGACAATATTTAAGAAAAGTACATGAAGTTAGGTAGCCAAAGCAATTTACGTTATTCACGTTAAGATTTAGGAAAACTATTTTTAGCGAGGTTCAACTAACCTCTGCTATTCCATTCTTTATCGCATAGACTACTAAGCCGGCTACATTTTTGGCTCCTGTTTTCTCCAATAAACTGTTGCGGTGTCCGTTTACTGTTTTTGGACTGAGGAAGAGTTTTTCGGCAATTTCATCTGTTGTCATTTGATCGCAAATTAATTGGAGAATTTCAACCTCACGTTTTGTCAGCTGCTCAACTGCTGGGCTTATGCCTCGTACTTTTGTTTTCCGGCCTATGTTATTCTGAATCGCCTTTAACGTTCGGACATTGATGTACGAACCTTTTGTATTAACCGATGTGATGGCCTCATGTACTTCATCCGGATCGCAATCTTTAACCAAATATCCATGAGCGCCACTCTCAATAAGTTGAGCTATAAAATTTTCGTCCTCATGCGCTGATAATATAATAATCTTTATTTCAGGGAAATTCTTTAACAACGCTACCGTAACCTCTTTACCACTAAACTCTTTTTGACCATTCGGAGGCAGAGAGAGATCAACCAACATGACGTGTGGTATTACCTCTAATTCTTTTAATCTATCAATGACGGTATAACCTTCAGCGGCTTCAAATATTACCTCGATATCAGGCCATGCTGAAAGTATGGCCTTCATACCTTGCCGGAATAAAAGCTGATCTTCTACGAGTCCGATTCTAACCTTGCCTGTCATGAATATGCCATAGTTATTTGTGTTTACTAAATTTTGATAGTAGCATAAAATCCTCCAAGGGTACTATTGTTCATTTCCAACGTACCTCCAATAATGCTTACACGTGCCTCAATGTTTTTAAATCCATGTCCTACTTTGATCACTTTAGGCAAACCCTTCCCGTTATCCGAATATGAAAATTGGATATGACCTGCCATTTGCTGTAGATCTATGCATATTCGAGTCGCATCCGCATGCTTTAATGTATTGTTGATCATTTCCATACAAATTCGATAGAGGGCAAGTTCTACAGGCATGGACCAGCGAGGTAATTCATCGGAGGCATGTAAGTCAACAATTATTTTTTCTGAGTGTTGTATTTGAACAACGATAGCCTCCAACGTTTTTACCAACCCAAAATTTTCAAGTTGTGGAGGCATAAGGTCATGGCTTATTCTGCGCATGGTTGCCAATGCAGTTTCTGTAAGCATACGTGCTTGTTGCAACCCTGCAGGCATTGCAGAGTCTGTCAACTTCATATTTTGAATCTGAACCAGGTGCATGCGCGCTATGGAGAGAACAGCTCCAAGTTCGTCATGTAAATCCTGAGCAATGCGTTTTCGCTCTTCTTCTTGTGTTTGAATACTTGATTTTAATAATTGTTGTTGGTGAACATATTTCACTTCAATCTCTAATAGACTTTTCGCTTTTTCGAGTTCAGCATTTTTCTCTTCTAAGTACGAAGCTTGCGCGAGCAATTCTTCGTTCTGAGCTTCTATTTGATCTTTTTGTTGTTGGATTTTTTGTGTACGCTCACCTACAATTCTTTCAAGCTTCTTAGTCTCCCATTTAAGTTGATTAACTTTATAATAATAGACCAAAACGACAGAAACCAATAAGAATATTCCTGATCCAAACCACACCCATCGATTGGTCCAGAATGGTGCTTGAATGGTAACTGTTATAGATGCTCCTGTTGTTTCCCAGTTACCATATGAATCTGAAGATTGAATTCTAAACACATAATCCCCAGGAGGGATGTTTGTAAAACTAATATGGCGCAAATTTCCAATATCATTCCATTGGTTGTCATAGTTTTCCAAGGTATAACGGTAACGCGAACGTCCTGGCAATGAAAATCCAATGTCTACCACATCAAATCCAAAGTCGCGCTCATCGTATTGAAGCGTTAGTACCTGATTTTTTTTGTTATTGTCTTCCGTAACATAACCGGAATAATCTTTCAACAACGTATTATTGACATAGTACCCGGAGATGATCGATTGCGGTATGGAATTGGAGGTAACAATTTCTTTTGGGTGGAAATAGGTAACTCCATTCACTCCACCAAAGTACATTTTTCCCGAAGCCGATTTGAAATAAGCTCCTGTATTAAATTCGTTAGACTGAAGCCCATCGTATACATCAAAGTTTCTAACTCTTTTTGTTACTGGATTAAATTCACATAAACCCTTATTCGTGCTTAACCATAGATTATGGCTGTCGTCTTCTAAAATGCCGTACACTACATTATTAGGCAGTCCATCCTTATCAGTATAATGTGTAAAATTATTTTGTTGAAAATTGTATAAACAAAGCCCTTCACTGTTGCTTCCTATCCAGATATTATTTCTTGAGTCACAAAAAATGATTTTTATACTTGCACTACGGGGAGCGCTTGTTGGACTTCCTGGGTCATATGTAAACTGTTGAAGTATTTTTCCCGTGCTGATACTCGCAATTGTTAATTTGTCATAGGTATGGTGAACGCCTACGCCTCCGTAGTTAGTCCACAGAGAATCTTCAATAATGAGTTGTGGAGTTATAAGACCTGCACTAGAGACTGTTTCAATTTTATTGATTTCTCTTATCCACTCTATATCCAACTCATCAGGCATTAAGTCTGTTTTATAAAAATCCTTCCAATCATGCATTTTAGTAAACTGATTATTTTTTAGTTTGTATAACCCACCGGCAGCGTTACACCATAGTGCGCCACTCTTATCCATAGACATTCGATAAATTCGTGTAGGAAAACTTAAATGTTGCGATTTGCCATCCTTAAGATTAACAATATCTAAACCTGCTGGAGTTGAAACATAAATAGTCGTGTCGTTTTCTGTGTAAATAGCATCTACATATGCATGGCTCAACCGATAAGTTGAATTGGGAGAGGTATCAATAAGTCCAAATCGATTAGTTTGCGGATTGTACTTTTTTAATCCATAGCCATTGGTGCCAATCCATACAACACCATCACGGGTTGTATACATACTATTTATATAGGTTAAGTTTGATCCGGGAGTGATTGCTTGAGCCGGAATGTGTTGCACTAATCTTCCCAATGAATCATGAACATTAATCCCATCCTGTCCACCAACCCAATAATTGGTGCTGACCTTGGTCATAAATTCACCACCTTCTTTTATAAAAATATTCCATGAATTGGTTTGATTGTTAAACTTTGAAAACCCATTATTATTTGATATGATCAATTGATCCATTCTTTCAGAAAATATGGGCAGACCCGATACACTGGTTTCTTTCCAATCCTTCTCGTTTTGAAATTTATGAAGCGTCTTCTCTGCAAAGATCCAATCACCTTCGCTTTTTGTTTCAACGTAATCCCATACTTTCTTCAGATGCTTAAACTCTTTTTTGGTAAATAAACGCTCTGTTTCCGGATTGAAAAAAAGCAACTCTTCGCCTGATGTAATGGCAAATGAACGATCACGACAAACAAAAATTCGGATGGGATCTGTATTCGGTAATACCCTGTAGTTTGTAAACGTTCCAGTGGCAGCGTTGTATTTGCTTAAGTAGCCTAATGTACCAACCCATAAATCATTCTCATGGTCTAAAAACAGATTAATGATATAGTTTTTCGGTAGGGTAGTGGAGTCACCTTCTTTGTGTCGGAATACCTCAAATGAATAACCATCATATCGGTTTAATCCATCCTGAGTACCAATCCACAAGTAACCAAGTTTATCCTGAACCATACAAAGTGCGCCAGATTGCGACAGGCCATCATCAACCGTGATGCTCTCAAAGCGATAGCTTTTCTGGGCAAAGCACATCGTGCCCAGCAGGGTTAACAATAATAATGAGAATACGTATCGCATTGAGTCCAAACCCAAATATGGTTGTAAAAATAGACAACTGGTAGTTGAATGAAAGCAGGTATAAATACCTGTTTTTAAAATCGGGTATTTATCCTCTAACCTATCAGTTTTTAAGTAATGAAATTTGATTGTAAAGAAATTAAAACCCTATTCTTATGAAATATCTAAAAACATGGGCCCTAGCATTATTTATTTTTTGCGGAGTTATTGAGACTGCTACTGCTCAAAACTGGCCATCGCTGGATGCGGTGGTGTACAACAACATCTCCGATAAGTATTACTTTTTTTATGGAAAGTACTGTGTAATAAAGGAACGTGGAAAATACATTGATGGACTTCCTTTATTAATTACTGATGAGTGGGAGGGGTTTCCACAATCCTGGAATGGTGGAAATATTGATGCTGTCTGCTTTGTAAGCGATGTTATGTCACAAGTTGGTATGCTAGGAGCGCAGCAGAAAGGCACTTACTGGTTCTTTAAAGGAGACGAAGTATGCTCCAAGGTGATGGGCGAACGCATGAGTAGTCCATTTAAGCTGAATTCAAAAGCAGGTTTTCAAGGTATACCCTGGAACAGCGTTGATGCCGTTACATTCAATACTTCCAGCCAAACCTATTATTTCTTTAAAGGCAATGAGTATGTATCAAAGAAGAAAGGTGAAGCGGTAAGTACAACAAAAGTTAGAACAGATTCGAAAGAGGGTTTTATAAACATTGGGGGCGATCGTCCTATCAAAGCAGTTGATTTCAGTCAAGACAATCGTGAGTACTACTTCTTTTGGGATTCGTATTACATGACTAAGGTGATGGGTAAAGATATTCCTGCAGGTACACAACCCCGCAGATATGAAAATGATGGTCAGAGTGGATTCAAATGGGCTGAAAGGTCTGCCAACAATTTTATCGGATTAGCTAACGAGGCAGGTTATCTCTCCAACTTTTATGTAAGCTGGGAATCGGGTGGAAGAAATGAGAGTTGGAGTAAAAAAGGAGTAGCGCTTACCTATGAAAAGCTAGTAAAGTTGCCAATGGATGCGCGTAACATAAAAATTTCTTGCAGAGTATATGATGAGTTTGGTAGGGATAAAAATGGTCCATATGTTTTCAATGAATCAATGAACATTCCACCAAACAAATGGTATAAAGTTTATGGTACAGTATTCGAACCTAAATGGAAAACAGAAAAAAATTCAACGAACATACTTGGTTCAGTGGAAAACTTCTTCAACCAAGATATAGGAAAGGCTTTTGAATCTGCTATGGAACAGGTGAACAATGCTATGAACGATGCACAATATGCCATAGTGAAACAAATGGCAAAAAGTGATGCATCAAAATACAGTTCAATCATTAGCAAGCTAGGCACAGCTGCCCAAAGCCTGGTGCGAAACGATCCGGGCTTTGTGGATGGTTTGTTACGCGCAGCAAGAGATAAGAGTGCAGCGCGAAATGGAGAGTTTGTAAAAAGATTATTGAGCAGACCCGAGATGGCAGAAATTGTTAGGGCTTCGGGTTTCGAAACGCTGAGTGTTGGCTTTACGAGTGGAGCATCTGCTGTTATTGGAACTGAAGGTGCATTTGGATATGCCGTATCATTTAACGGTAGTCAGGTATTGGGTTTTGCTGGTCTTGATGGTAGCATCGGTGTTCAGTCAGGTGTTGGTGCAGGTGCACAGTTTGGTATTTGGCAAGGTCCACCATCTGGTATGGAAGGATCTGGCGCTGCTGTTAGCATTGAGGTAGGGTCTGGTGCTGGCGTTTCATTCTCCATCGCATACAATATTGAAATTGTAAACAATGCTCCCAACTTTACTTTTGCCGGTATTGTAGTTACACCTAGCGTTGGTGCTGGTGTGGGTGGTTCGGTAAGCAGTGGTTATTCATGGGTGTACTAAAAACGATCTGTAGTTAAATGAAAACTCTATCGCCAACCCTTTCCATAGACTTGGCAAGCTAATATGAAGCAGGTATAAATACCTGTTTTTAAAATCGGGTGTTTATGCTCTTACCTAGTAGGTACTAAGTATTGAATTTTGAACACGAGCTAACTAAAACACTTAAACCTAAAAAAATGAAAACCTCAAATAGAAATTTAGTCGTAAAAGCCTTCTGCTTGGCTGCCCTTATTGGACTACTGTTTAGTTGTTCAAGTGAAGAAGATGCAATTCCGGGTAAAGAAATACTGTTTGGAATGACAAGTGCAGGTGGAGCAAATGGTAATGGAGTAATTTTTAGCGTAAATACAGATAGCACTGGCATTAAGGTGGAGCACAACTTTACAGGCGAGGATGGAGATATCCCAATAGGACGCCTTGCTATGGGAAGTAATGGAAAGTTATACGGAATGACTCAAAGTGGCGGAGTAAACAATGCCGGAGTTATATTCGAGTATGATCAAAACACGCACACGTACACCAAGAAAATTGACTTTACTAACACAACGGGTGAGGCAATGGGCAGTGGATGGAAATACAAACTTACCTTAGTTAACAAAAAATTTTATGGAATAACAGAGTTTGGAGGATTAAACGGTGCAGGTGTTCTCTTTGAATATGACCCTGCCACCAACATCTATAAAAATAAATTTAATTTCATTGATGAATCTGGCTCTCGACCTCACGGGTTTCTTACGGTGGCCAATGGCAAGTTGTATGGTACAACATTTACCGGTGGGCTTAATACTGGAACGCTTTTTGAATACGATCCTGCCACCAGCACTTACACTAAAAAATTTGATTTTGGTGGTGATAACGGAACTTTTCCTCATAGCGGCCTTACAGTAGTCAAAAGCAAGCTATACGGAACGACTCTTGATGAAGGTGTCAATGATTTGGGTGTTTTGTTTGCGTACGACTTAGCCACCAACACATATACAAAAAAACTCGATTTTACTGGAACGACTGGCGTGGTAATAGGTAGTCACGGAACTTGGGGTAGCCTTACGTTGGTCAACGGTAAATTGTACGGACTATCTGTGGTAGGAGGAGCCAATAATATGGGTGTTCTGTTCGAATACAACCCCGCTAATAATGCATACAGCAAGAAGCTTGATTTTACTGGAGATACGGGATTGGTAAAGGGCTCTTCCCCTGAAGGCGGCCTTACCCTAAGCAGAAATGGAAAATTATATGGTATGACTGTTGGTGGAGGATTTTTTGCTCAGGGAGTATTGTTTGAGTATGACCCGGCAACCGGCTCCTATGTGATCATGCATGATTTTACAAATAATACAGGTAGAAACCCATCAACTGAGTTGGTGTCCGTAATTGTCAAATAAACTTACGATCTGTGCAAATGCTTAGTTACTTTAATGAGACCTATTAAAAGATTTAACTCTATGAGAATTGTAGAATCACCATGGCTTTTATTGTTTATGATGCTTTCTATTATTTCAGAAGCTCAACAAGTAAACCCCTTACTAAAACAGTATGCCGGTACTTACTATAAGCTTGGACAAAGAGAGAGTAAGCCGACTGGATTTTCTGAAAAAATGGTATTGACTGCAGACGGAAGATTGACAACTACTTACTTCCCATTAGAATATGAAGGTGCTGCAAGAGTGGCGCAAAAACGTACAGGAACATGGAGCACAAGCGAGGTAGGTATTAAACTTAATATCATTGGAATTGATCCAGCCACAAAAAAATCGATTACAATTGAAGAAGAGTATAAACTTATTGAACCTGAATACAGGCTTCGGGAAGGTACTTTTAGCGGATACGATGGTTGGCTTGTTAAGCTGATCGTTACCAATCCTGCTTTTTTAACCAAGTATGCAGGCAAATATAATCTGGTACGTTATAGCAGCGAAGTAGATGATTATACACCTATCATAGTGCTGAAGGCTGATGGAACTTGTTCCAAAACGGCTTTAGAAAGTGTGCCTGTGAAGGGAACATGGAAAGCGATTGATGGTGTCATTCAATTATCCCTGAAAGAAAAAAATGGCGAAGAAATAACGGAGTTCGCTATTAAAGACGGTTTATTTACCGATGTGCTAGACTACCAACTAAAAAAAGTAGTTCCACCACCACCGCCTAGCCCTTATTTTAGTAAGTATGCTGGTACCTATCAGTTGTTTGTTGGGGAAACCCGCACTACAGATAAATATATGCTGAAAGCTGATGGAACTGGAACGTTGGCCACTTATTTTGATGCAGATGGTAATCCGAGTACAACACCAATAGTGTCGAAGGGTACCTGGAAAGCCAGCGAAGGACTCATACAACTGTACATTTTTCCAGATGATGGCGGGAGGGGAGGAGACCATGATGGAGGATTGATTACAGACTATAGATTAGAGAATGGTGTTTTTCGAGCTGGAGATTTAATTTTGAAAAAAGTGGTAAAATCTGCTCCACCAAAGAAGTGATCAAGTTCACTCATGTTACTTAACTACAAACAATACTATTTATGATTTCGATTCTTATTTCCATTGGCGCAGTGCTGCTTGTTATAATTTTGATGTATAACAATCTTGTTGGCGCCCGAAATAATGTTGAAAATGCATTTGGTGGTATTGATGCCATGCTTAAAAAACGTTACGACCTCATTCCTAATTTGGTCGAAACTGTGAAAGTTTATTTAAAGCATGAGAAAGAAACACTTACACAAATAACCGCACTTCGAAACAAAGCTTCTTCCGGTTCTCTTTCTACCGATGAAAAAATTGGGTTAGATAATCAACTTTCGGGTATGATGCGCAACGTAATGGTGGCAGTAGAAGCTTACCCTGATTTAAAAGCAAGTGAGCAGTTTACCATGCTGCAACGAACCTGGAATGAATCGGAAGAACAAATCTCTGCAGCTCGAAGAAATTATAACTCGGCCGTAACCCAGTACAACAATGCCATTGAAAAATTTCCGTCTAATATTCTGGCAGGCATGTTTAATCACAAACGCAAACCTGTTTTTGAAATACCGGAAGCGGAGCGTCAGAATGTAAGTGCTGTTTCCATGTTTAATAGCTAAGTAATATGAAGACAAACGAAGAGTTTAAGGCGTTTTATCAAGCCACGCTTCTCCCTATTATGAAGGAAATAGAAGTGGATCGCAAAAAACTCATGTGGAAGATGTTGCCTTTTTTTGTGTTGGGTTACCCTGTTTTATTCACTCTTATTGGATGTTTCGCATACATTATTATTCAGAGCAAAACCAATCCTGGTTTCGAAGATACCCCTGAAGGACAATTTGTATTTCTATTAGCTGGAGGATGTTTTTATGGTGGAGGTCTTATCGGCTTTATTTATTGGCTCTTTAATCGTTTCAGTTTTAAGAAAAAAATTGGTGCTATAAAACATCGATTTAAAATGGAAGTGATAAGTAAGATGGTAAAGCTTGTTGATGAAAGCTTGCACTACGAACCGCATACTGGTATAAGTCACGGAGAGTATGAACAAAGTAAAATTTTTATAACAACGGTTGACCGGTATCACTGCGAAGATATGGTTAGCGGTAAACTCGGAAGCACTGCTATTCGCTTTTCCGAAGTGCATTCAGAAAAAAGAACTCAATCCGGAGGCAAAGGGGAAGTAGAGAAGTGGAAAACAATTTTTAAGGGAATTTTATTTGTAGCTGACTTCAATAAAAAGTTTAATGGAAGAACGGTGGTGTTAGAAGATGTGGCAGAAAGTGTTTTTGGAAGCATCGGTACCATGTTCCAAAAAATAAACAAGTTCAGAGATCCGTTGATTAAAATGGAAGATGTTGAATTTGAAAAAGCGTTTGCTGTTTATGGTACCAACTCGGTAGAAGCGCACTACATCCTTTCTCCTTCACTGATGAAGCGCATCGTTGAGTTTCGCAAGAAGTCTGGCCTGATTAATTTATCCTTTATTGAGTCCCACGTTTATATTGCAATTCCTGTGGATGCTACTGTAAACCTATTTGAACCAAAAATTTATAGTACACTTATTAATTATAATCGGATTGCAGGCTATAACAAGTACCTGATGTTGGTTGCCGGCATTGTCGAAGATCTTAATCTAAATATGCGCATCTGGACGAAAGAGTAGCAAAATTATCTGGATAAGAAAAAGCCTAAACATGACAGTAGCCAGCAAGGTACACCAGCATCTTCCTCAAACACAAGTAGAGAAGATTAGAATGTTCAAATATTTCCTTTCTCTAATCTATTTAATCATAGTTGCATCATGTTCAAATAAAGGGAAGGGCGATATGGTCGATTCTTTGCATGTGGAAAAAGTAGATTCGTTACCGACTCAAGAGTTATTTGAAAGTCAGGATTCTATTGCTCAAACTAGTGCTAATGACAGCAAACCCGACTCCGGTATTGACTATGCATACGTAGACATCGAATTAGATACTTCCCAGTTTTTCATCATTAATGAGCCAAGCATTATTGTCTTTGGTGAAACTTCAAACGAAAGACGTATAAGAGAAGAAGAAGAAGCTAAATATTTGGCTATAGAAGAAGAGGAGAAGAAGATGAATGAGGAAAGGGCTCGCAAAGAATGGGAAAGTCAACCACATGATAGTAGTGAAGTGTATGTGTATGAAGATCCGGCAGAATTCCTTTACCAAGATTGGACGGTAGAAAATTGGGAGAATGAAATAAATATGGCTATTAAGAATTTCTCTTCTGAAAGAATGATCCCATACGTTACGATCACCAATGAGCGTAAAAAATTCTTGCGATTTGTAGACAAGAGGTATGTCCACAGAACATATGATATCGGAGAGTTAAAGAAAGGTCAAGGTACTTTAACTTCCTACTGGCTACTTTATAGTCCAGAAAAGGGTGGCAGTATTCTAAGGACTGATAATGTTCTGGGTATGGAAAGTGAAGATTTTGGTCCATACATGGATTCGATTCTAGAAAGCTATCTTTTTCCCAACTAGCATGAAGACTAAAGCACAAGCGCGATTACGCATCTAGTCCATTACGTAAACTCTATTAAAATTATAAAAGCAATAATATGAGATACTCGATTTCAAAATTTCTGTTTACTATTCTTTGCCTGTCAACTATGGTTACAGCGCAATCACAATCTATCGATACCACCAAGGTTTATATCATTACGAATATGGTGGCTGGAGAGAAGCTTGCAATAACAGGAGTGGTGAGTGCAACAAGTGGTACTAGCGTTAGACTCAGAACATCTAGCAAGCACGCTATGCAGCAGTGGATGATGCAGAAGACCCAGGGTGGCTACAAATTGTATTGCCTTGAGTATGGTCGTAATTATGCACTGGAGGTTGTAAATGAGGGAAGCAAAAGCAAGAAAATTTCGTTAGGCCAAACTGTTCAAGGTGCATCGAACCAGGTTTGGAAAGTTAATATAAACCCTGATGGATCGTATCGGTTGGTTTCGCTTTGGCAAGAGAAAGCAATTGATTACATAAAGTCAGGTACACAAGAAAACCAACTGACGTTAGCGGAGATTGAGTCTAATAAAAGCCAAACATGGATGCTTACTGGCAAATCCAAGCCAAGGCCTGTTGTTCCAACAGCAGTAACTCACGATAAACCACCACCAATTTACACTTCGTTAGAAACACACCCTATTTTCGATGCAGCAGCTGATTATCAAATCATGACAAACGAGGTCCCTGATAAATCGTTAGGCATTGGTACACTCGATGGGCGGATTGAACAAGCGATGATTGTGCCTGCAAGAACTAACCCTGTGAAGGAATGGAAAATTTTACATGTTGGAAATGGGCTCTATCAGATTACTAACAAAAGGGAAAATTTGAAGTCGTTAGAAGTGCGCAAGGATGGGGTTGATAATGAAATAGTAATGGTGGCATCAACCCGCAACGTTGTTGAGCAGTATTGGAAAATTGTTCGGGCACCCGATGGTAATTTTCAGATAACCTCTGCTGCGCAAGACGGAAGTAAAACTTTCGATTTTGTTGAAGATGATGAAGTACGACATGAAATCCGTATGCGTGGATTTAATAGTACGCTCTGGAGTATTATCTCTTTAACACCCAAAACTACTACTACGCCACCAGTGGAGGCAGTAGCAACAGCTACTCCAGTAAACAAAAACAAACTTATGCCGGGCGAGCAATTGAAGGTAGATCAAAAGATATTCTCAGCCAACGGAGCTTTTAGTTTAGTGCAACAGACGGATGGTAACTTAGTTGTTTACGATTCAGAAAACAAAGCTACCTGGTCGTCAGGTTTACAAGGGCAAATTGCAAGACGGTGTATTATGCAAGTGGATGGTAATTTTACACAGCATCCAGATGGATATAATCAGATAATGTGGTCAACAAACACGAAAGGAAACAAAGGTGCCTATGTTTTGTTGCAAGACGATGGCGTGTTGGCGGTGGTGAATACCAACAACGAAATAATATGGAAGTCCATGGCAAGTAAATCTGCTGATGAACCTGCTGTTGACGCTGAACAACCTGTAGCATCAAGCGCTGTAAATGATCGGTTGGTTTCAGGTCAGGAATTGCTTCCTTCACAATTCATCACATCAGCCAATGGTAAGTATAAATTAATTCAGCAAGAGGATGGTAATCTGGTGATTTATCAGGGCAATCGACCTATTTGGTCTACTGCTACAAATGGTCGCAAAACACAGCGATGTGTGATGCAGAAAGATGGCAACCTGGTGTTGTATGATATCTTTAGAGATGCCATCTGGTCATCGAGCACCCACGGTAATGAAAACGCCTACCTCGTTTTACAGGATGATGGTGATTTAGTGATTTATAATAATACAGGTTCAAAGCTTTGGGGCTCGAACACCGGGGAGAGGTGATCGCTATCCAAACTCAAAAAGGAACCTTTCAAGCAGATGGAATACTCCTAAAAAAATTATTCAATCAACTGCAACAAAAAAGTAGCGCGCTTCATTGATCTTAATTATATTGAGACGCTTAAATCCTCAACCGCATGGTTGAGGGTTTATTTTTTGCGATGTACATCTTAAATTATATAATATGGTAGTTCCTATTCTTAGTATTATCGGCTTTGTGCTGATTATGATCGTGTTTATCTACAACAACTTAGTAGGTTCCAGAAACAGTGTAGAAAATGCTTTTGGTAGTATTGATGCCATGCTTAAAAAGCGGTACGACCTTATTCCCAACTTAGTAGAGACGGTAAAAGTCTATATGAAACATGAGAAGGATACCCTTACTCAGGTAACAGAACTTCGTGCCAAAGCCATGTCAGGTACGATTTCAACCGATGAAAAAGTAGGGTTGGAAAACCAACTCTCCGGCATGATGCGCAACGTGATGGTGGCTGTTGAAAGCTACCCTGACTTGAAGGCGAGTGAACAATTTTCCATGCTGCAACGAAGTTGGAATGAAGCCGAAGAACAAATTTCTGCTGCTCGCAGAAATTATAATTCAGCGGTAACACAATACAATAATGCCATCGAGAAATTTCCGTCTAACATCCTGGCGGGTATGTTTAATCACAAACGAAAGCCTGTCTTTGAAATACCGGAAGCAGAACGACAGAATGTAAGTGCTAAATCCATGTTCAATAACTAAGTAACATGAAGTCAAACGAAGATTTCCAGGCATTTTATCAGACTGCGCTTCTCCCTATTATGATGGAAATAGAAGCTGATCGCAAAAAGCTCATGCGGAAGATGAAGCCTTTTTTGATCATATCCCTTCCTTTTTTGATCACCGCGATTGGCGGTATCACGTATTCCATTTTTCAAACTGAACGCAGTGAAGCTAACCGCGATAATCCGGTAGTAGGACTTACATTATTAGCAGGAATAGGAGCTCTTTTGTGTACACTCCTTATCGGTTTTATTTATTGGCTCTTTTATCGTTTTAGTTTTTCAAAAAAGATTGACGCCATAAAGCATCGATTTAAAGGAGATGTGATTAACAAAATGGTAAAGTTTGTTGATGAAAGCTTACACTATGAACCTCAACGGGGCATAAGTCAGGGTGATTATCAGCAAAGTCGAATTTTCGTAACAAATGTCGATCGCTATCACAGCGAGGACATGGTTAGCGGTAAACTCGGAAGCACCGCTATTCGCTTTTCCGAGGTGCATTCAGAAAAAAGAATTCAACGACAAAGCAGCAAGGGGGAAGCACAAGAGGAGTGGAAAACAATTTTCAAGGGAATTTTATTTGCAGCAGACTTCAATAAGAATTTTGTTGGCAGAACGGTAGTAACGGCAGATGTGGCAGAGAACTTACTGGGAAGTATCGGTACGATGTTTCAAAAAATGAACACTGCCCGAGACCCGCTGATTAAATTGGAAGATGTTGAGTTTGAAAAAGCATTTGCCGTATATAGTACCGATCCGGTTGAAGCGCACTATATTCTTTCTCCCTCACTCATGAAGCGAATAGTTGAATTCCGCAAGAAGACTGGCTCGATTAACTTATCCTTTATTGAGTCTCACGTTTATATTGCCATACCTGTGCGGGCTAACTTAAACCTATTTGAACCAAAAATTTACAGTACACTCATTAATTATGATCGAATTGCAGGTTATAATAGATACCTGATGTTGATTACTGGTATTGTCGAAGATCTTAATCTAAATACACGCATTTGGACAAAAGAGTAGCATAAAGATATGGTAAGAGGTTATGTAATATTCATCCTGATGCTATTGCTCATCGCTTGTTCTGATAAGTCCAAAGACGCATTAGACTTAGGGAAGATTGCCTATGATAGCGGTAAGTTAGTTGAGGCGAAGGCACTCTTTATGCAAGTAGATTCACTAAGCCAATGGAATGTACAAGCCAGAATATACCTTGGTAAAATTGATTCCTTATCAGCGCTAACCAGCTTGCAGAATACGGAAACAACAACTCAGGAGACAACTTATGACGATGGGTTATTTACAGAACAGGAAATATCTCTTGATACGTCACAATATCAATTGATTGATAAAGCCTGTGCCATATATTTTTTATCACGTGAGGAGCGGAGTGAACAACAAGCCCGGGAAATAGCTGAAGTACAGAGAAGCGATAGTGTATACATGGCTGAACATCCAGATGATTCTACTTTTTCAGAAACAATACCTGACCATAGTGTTTGGTATGGGTATGTTTACCAGAGCCAATTTGCAGCTATTGAGAGTTTAGGAATTCCGACCGTTCGGCTTAAGCAGGACCGAGAATACATACGGTTTACCGGTTCAAAAGATGGCCCTGTTATTATGGATTGGTCTAAATCTCGTGGGTACGGTGAAGAGTGTATTATTTTATACAAACCGGGTAAAAAACCGATCTGTAATTGCAATGATGAAGAAGGTGTGGAGGCAAAGAAATACTTTACAGAAGATTGACAACGCCATTCCTACACGATTTTTCTTTGGAAGGAAGTATATTTGAATAACTCTAAATCATTTTCCCTATGATTTCCGCGAAAGGATATGCCGCCCAAACCCCTACTACTACAGGGCAACTCGTTAACCACTATTCCGATTGAATTAAAACGCCTATCCAAATTAACATCGTTGGAGTTAGCTGGAAATAAACTGATTACTCTTTCCATCGGAATTACTACGTTAAAAAATCTTGAAAAATTAGATCTTGGTAACAACGAACTAAGTAGTTTACCAAGGGAGATGGCGAAGCTAACCCGTTTACGGGAGTTGCAACTGAATAATAATAAGCTGGCAATTCTGCCCATAGAACTGTTCAGAAATACTTCTTTAGAAGATCTTGATCTTGCTGGAAATCAACTACTAGATTTACCGGATGAAATTGCGAATCTGAAGAACCTATATGGCTTAGATCTTTCCAATAATAAACTCTCTTCAATTCCATCTTCCATTGGGATGTTAGCCGGCCTTCAGGTTCTATACCTTGACAATAATCAACTTACAAGCCTTCCGTCAGCGGTAGCAAAGTTACCAAACTTATCCTTCTTGAATCTTGCCAACAATAACTTTTCAAAAGAGGAGCGGAATAAGATTCGAACGCGGTTCAAGAATACCGATTGTATTATTGTGTTTTAGAGGATTAACTCAGCAGTGATTTAAAATCAACAGGATAGCGCCTTGACATTGACATCGCTAAATTGTCTCATTCGTAAACCAATCAATCATTACTAATCTTAACAATATGCGCCTGCGAATAACTTCGATCGCGAGTAGATGGGTTTAAGAATTTCAATTTCAATTGAGTTACCCGGTAATCTGGAACAGCGATTACGGGTTGAAAGTCTATATCAGCTGATTGAAGCTTACGTTTATCCCCATCTCGGATGACGAGGTAAAAAGGCGATTTCCTTTTTCGAATTTCTTCTAGCGTAATTTTTTTATGAATAAATTTTGAATAGAAATCAAATGAGCGATATTTTTGATAAAAAACATAGATAGAAGAGTCAGGTATGCCAAGTTCTTTTACTTTTTGCGAAAGCATCGATCCTGCCTGATACTTACCTAATGCCGGATAGAAATTAGTATTCAAAACAAAATTTACAAGAACAATGGCTAGCACCGAGGGTGCTAAAATATGCTGAAGTTTGTCGAGTCCCATTTTGCGATAGCAAAATACAATGCATCCAAGCAAACCGATTGAAAAAATAACTATCCAAGCGTCACTGAGCGGAAACACAAAAAAAGACAAACAACCTATAGCTATAATTAAAATTGATTGAATAACGATCTGAATCACCTTGATGGCTTTCAGTTGAAATGACCCTTCGGTGGTTTGATGCAAATAAGCGGCTGTTGCAATGGCTATAAATGGAAATAATACATTAATGTAGTGCGGAAGTTTAAAAGATGAGAACGACATAATCGTAAACATGGTCAACACGCCCACGAAAGTTATTTGCTCCTTTTCGATCAAATCCTTTCCGGATGTAGTGACGGCCTTCTTAATACGATCAATAAATGCCAGAATGGCAATAAAACTCCAGGGCAAGAACGCCCAAAGAAAGGAGTGATGAAAAAATAAAAATTCAGAATTGCTTTTAAAATTTCGGTCTCCTGCAAACCGTTCAAAGCTTTGATCCCAAAGTAGAAACTTCACGCCTGAAACGCCATGACGTCCATTCACCAGTTTTTCAGGATGCAAATCGAATTGAAAATAGTAGGCCAATAGAAAGGGTGAAAGCACCGCTCCAAAAACGAATAGGCCAATGAGCCAACGTGGGTTTGTTAGGATCCTCCATTTTCTGTTCAGGAGGATGTAAAAAAAAAGTAAACACCCTGCAACAATAACAGCAATCATTCCTTTTGTTGCAACGCCTAAAGCCAGCGCGCTAGCAGCACCAATGAGATGAACAAGTTTATTCGAATGTATGAATTCTGTTGCCAACCATACTCCGATTGTTACCAATCCAACTAGTAACGTATCCGTACGCACATCATGATTCGCCAGAATAATAGCCTCAGCAGTAATAAAAATTAGCGCAGCCCATTCGCCAACTGTTTGGTTGTACAACAGTCTGCCTAACCGATAAGTAGCAAAAGCACCAAGTAAACACACAAGAACACTCACAATACGATAACTAAAAGCGGTTATGCCAAAAATTTTGTAAGCCAATGCTGCAGACCAAAAAAGCATATGAGGTTTATCCAAGTAGTCATAGTCCCGATTGATAATATTGGCGTAATCCTGATCCAGGTGCATCTTCAAGGCTATAGAAGCATATTCGGCTGCATCATTGTCCATCAAAGGCGGAAAAATTAATCCTGTAATTAGCAGACCAGCAACCAGTATCCATAAAAAACGAACCGTGAACATAACATGTAGATTATTGAAACTTAACAAATCAAAAATAGGATAACCCGTTAAGCTATGAAGCGCTGTCATATTTTTGAAACATTAATTTTCCATGAACATAAATTATGCATAAAGTCGCCTTGGTTGTTCCCTGCTTCAATGAACAAGAAATCATACGATCGACCTTATCAATTCTCTCTTCTCTGTATGATAATTTGATTGCCAAAGGAACTATTAGTCCGGATAGCACCATCCTTTTAGTGGATGATGGAAGTACCGATAACACCCTTAAAATTGTTGAGACCTTCGGTGAACCCCATATTAAAGTCATAAAATTAGCCACCAATGTAGGCCACCAGCATGCACTGCTTGCTGGTTTGCATTACGCAACCAATAAAGTGGATTGTTGCATTTCGATTGATGCAGACCTGCAGGATGATATTCGAGTTATTGAAGAAATGATTTCCAGATTCGCTGCAGGATTTCAAATTGTATATGGTGTCCGGAAAAAAAGAGATACTGATCATTTAATAAAAAAACAAACAGCATTGCTTTTTTATAAGTTGATGAGGTCTATGGGAATCAAAATTATTTACAACCATGCTGATTACAGATTGCTCTCCAATAAGGTACTGTTGGCATTTCGTGAGTATACGGAAGTGAACCTTTTTTTACGGGGTATTTTCCCATTAATGGGCTATCAATCCACTACCGTTTATTATGACAGACTTGAGCGACAAGCAGGGGAATCCAAGTATCCATTTTTTAAAATGCTAAAACTTGCCGTGGACGGAATCACTTCATTCAGTGTTGCGCCACTCAGAATAATAACAGGATTGGGTCTTCTCACTTTTTTAATCAGTATTGGGGGTAGCATTTGGGTATTCAGTCAATTTTTACGCGATCAAACAATTCCTGGCTGGGCCTCCATCAGCTTGCCAATGTATTTTCTGGGCGGGATTCAACTTTTGGCTATAGGTGTACTGGGCGAATACATCTCAAAGATATACTATGAAGCAAAAGGAAGACCCCGCTACCATATAGAAGAAGTAATTTCCTATAATAAAAATCAAAAAATTGATAGGCAACTAACAGAAACAAGTATCTTAATTACAACGATGGCTGACGAAGATCGGCAACGGGTTGATTCGCTTTATGATCAGTTGTAACCACAGTCATAGAAATAAATCCTCCTGGCAACGAACTCAAGATATTGATAAAGAAGAAGAGAAGGCTCAATATAACACCGTTGTTAACATCAAAGGAAATTTTAAGAACATCATCGAGCATGATAAATGTAGCTTCACGAATTCCCAATCCGCCAAACGAAATTGGAATAATAGACACAATGGATGACACGAGGAAAAGAATAATGAAGAGCAGTATGCTCTCCTGCACACCAATAGAAGTTAATATGGCAACACAGCAAAGTACCTGAGTAACTTGCACTACAATCGAAAAAAAACTTATTTTCCAAAATGCCTGTTTGAATGATGGAAAGAGTAGGTAAAGCATTGCATACTTTAGTGGAAATGCAAGCAGTACCATTGCACCTGCCAGAGCAGCTATAAGGGAATCCTTAAAAGTTAAGTCTCTTAACAAAACGAAGACACTCAGGAGTAATCCAATAGCCCAAATTCCACTCAGTCGATCAAGGAAAACGCCAACGCCAATTTTCTTTAGTGACTGAATTTTCAATTGATTCAGGTAGAATATTTTATAAGCATCGCCACCAATGCTCCCGGGCAGAAACGTGTTGTAATAAAGTCCAACAAAGCATAACCGAATGTTATCCAGCAGGTTTACCGTAACATGGATAGCTTGGAGAAGAAAGTAGGTTCGGAAGGCGCTCGCAACTTTCGAAAGCATTAACAGCACCAAAGCAAGTAGCAACCAAATAAAATTCGAATGAAGTAAAACTTCTTTTAATTCGAGAAGATTAATTTTTAAACTTGCAAAATACAATCCTCCGAGAGTAAATAGGATTTTTGCTACAATCAATAAAGTTTTTCGGCTAGACTTCAACGAGGTTGTCTTTACTAATTTTCCCAACCAATACTTCTTTCACATTAAACGGAACTTTATTCTGAGATTCATAATAGGTCCGCATCTGCAATTCCGCCATAAATCCAAACGTAATAAGCTGTATCCCGCCTACCAAGAGGATTACACCTAATAATAAAAGTGGTCTTCCCCAGATATCATGGCCCATTATTTTTTCAATCAAAAGATAAAAATTAATAATTGCACCCAGAAATACTCCTGCCAACCCCATAGTTCCAAACAAGTGCATTGGCTTCTGAACATATTTTTGAAAAAATAAAAGAAGCATCAAGTCGCTAAGAACCCGCAGTGTGCGGCCAAGTCCGTACTTTGATTTTCCATAAATGCGAGGATGATGACGCACATTCATTTCTGTAATACTTGCGCCTTGCATTTGGGCGAGAATGGGAATAAACCGATGCAACTCCCCGTATAATCCTAACTCTTTGGCCAACCTAGAACGAAATATTTTTAACGAACAACCATAGTCACTGATTTGAACGCCCGATAAAAACCGAATGAACCGGTTAGCGAGTATACTCGGAATTTTACGAAAGAGGTAGTTGTCTTGTCGTTGGGCCCTACATCCGGCTACAAGATCAAAATCATCCGATTTAATTTTCGCTAATAAAAATGGGATATCGGCAGGGTCATTTTGCAAATCACCATCCATCGTAACAATAAAATCTCCAGTTGCATACAGTATACCAGCTGCCATGGCTGGAGACTGACCGTAATTCTTATTTAGCTTTACTAATCTCACATCCGAATTTGCATACTTCATAATTTCTTTACTCGTGCCATCTGTTGAGCCATCATCTACCATGATAACTTCGTACGACAACCCGGAAAGATTTTCTTCAAGTTTTACAAGAAGAGGTTGAATATTTTCTCGCTCATTCAGCAATGTAATTACAACAGAAAGTTCTGGATTATGCCTATCCATAGACAAGCGTAGGTTTTTGATTGCCATAAAATAATTGATTCGTAGTTTGTGGGAAAAGAAGTAGTATGAAAATACAATAGGCAACTACAATACTTATCCGCATAATAAGTGTTGGTAAAATTTCTACGTGAGCCAGCGATGTATTAGCAACTTGACTTAAGCCGTCATGCCGGAAAATAGGATTCAAATACGAAATGTGAGCGTCAGTCTCCGCTACAGCCCGGATATAGGTATCGTCTGATTGAAATGCATACGAAACGGAATCAACATTTCGAAACGAAGCTTTTTCCTCTCCATTTTGCCCAAAGAGTGTAACACGTTGTATGGTGGAATTAAAAAAGTAGGCTACGGTACTTCCCTGTGTGACTACACTCTTTAAAACTTGTCCTTCATGCTGATAAGCCCAACGTTGAAGAGAATCAACGCTCGAAAGTTTGACTTTTCTTCTAACCCCAACTGTGCTTCCTCTTTTCAATGCACCGATAATTCCCGGCTGCCCGGGTTCTGTAATAAAAAGTTGACTCCATGAAATGGCAAATTTTTCCTTGTTTACATCGTGCGTGTCATCATTCGCTAAAATCCAAACTGGCTTTCCTGATGACAATGCTTCGTCCCAGTAAGAAAGATAATTACGATGACGGTTCAGAACCTCCATACATTCATATCCGGTTAGGTCATCAATATCCGATAGCGGATAGGCATTAAACATAGCCGGATGATTGACACAAACTACCGCTGAAGATTCCTTTAATTTATTAATGATGAATTGTCGGGTACTACGGGTTTGCCAAAGAAAAACATCAAAGTAATCTACCCGTTCAGCACCGATTGCTAGCTGATGAGTCTTGTCTACGTTCATACCATGTTCATAAACCGGTATGGCCAGGTTTCCGGAAGCATATATACTAGAGTTAATGCGTTGATAATCGGAAATGCACGCGATGTCGTATCCAGATTTTAGGTAGGTCGCCAAAAGTGAATCGCCTGGTTGATGGCCATTAGTAAGACCTCCCCAACTGATAGCGTGTGCATGAAAGTTTGCCTTATGCCATTTTCCATTTGAACTTTCATATGGATTATAAAGCACATTTCCCTGAAAAGGTCGCTTTTCGGGAAAACGGTAGATTTTTGTTTGAAAATATTGGAAGCCGACTAATCCGATGATCAGAACAATGGCGATTTTAAAAGGGACAAGAATACGAACAAGGCTGATGCGTTTAGGCAGCCGGGTAATGAACTTACTTGTAAGATAAGACTTGAGGGTCTGCATAAAGTATGACTGTATGATACGATTCAAAAAATTCCTTGTTCTGGTAAACAACCTGAAACCTCGGCTCAGTAAAATGAAGCTCCGGCATATGTTTTTTCATGGTAATCAAAAATATTTTTTCAGATCCCTTATGATTCAGAATTGAATCACTAATGGGTAAGATTGGTTTATGGATGTAGAATGAAAAAGATGGGTTATATTTTTTGTAATAAAAGACAGAGGCTTTTGGATCAATAACCTTCATGGCTTGTACTGTAGTATTTTTGCTGTCGATCTCGGGGAAAACGACATAATAGAAAATGATTATGGTTGCAATCCATGATCCTGCTATTGAAATCAATGAGTGCTTTGGGAGTTTTCTCAGGTAGAGGACTAAACCAACGATGGCGCCCAATGGAATCAGTAAAAACCAAAATGCAAGATTTTTAAGTTCGGGCAAAAACATGGTATCTTCTATGACGAGATACAGTGCAATTGGTATGGCAATGGAAATAAGGATGTAAATCCCATAAATAATTTTCCACTTTAGATTCACTAAACCACCGCTTGCGCTTTGACTAAGATAAAATCCGATAAGGATAGCAGCAAAAGGAAATGCCGGAGCCGGATAACTTGGGAGTTTTGTACCGGAAAATGAAAAGAAGACTGTTACGACCACTACGACCACTGCAGCGAAGGATAGAAATGGGTTCATTCGGTTTTGAAAATACGATCGGATGGCTGGCCATATGAAAATTGAAAAAGGAAACAATCCTGTAATAATGAATAAGGGAATTAACAAAAAATTTCCTCCGTGGCCCTCCATGGCATTGGTAAACCTGCCCACATTATGTTTAAGGAAAAATCCGGTGGTCCATGCACCGTCTGTCAGGATATGCACGGCAATGTACCAGGGTATACAGATCAACAACATCAAAGCTATTCCGGTGAGTGGCCTAAATGCTTGGATTGTTTTTAAATTGAAATTCTTCTGGGATAGAAGGAACAGAACGAAAACAGCACCACTTAAAATCAGGGCAACAGGTCCTTTCGTGAGGATGGCCAAACCAATGCAGGCATACGCTAAAAATAAGCCATAAGTTTTCTTTTCAGCATAAAAGTAATACCCCAGAAACATGGCACTTGAAAAAAAGAAAATGAGATAAGGGTCTGGCACGGCTAAGTGGAATTGCGTGACAAATTGAAGAGAAGTCAAAATGACCAGAGCAGTCCAGAATGCAGCATCCTCGTGGATGAATCTTCGCGTAAATAAATAGGTTGAGAGTACTGTAAGAATACCAAAAAATGCTGAGAAAAAACGGGCTGCGAATTCATTGACACCAAATATTTTGTAAGCCACCATCATAAAATAATAATGAAGAGGAGGCTTGTCGGTGCGAAGTTCAGCGTTGAAGGTTGGAACAATTAAGTTCCCGCGATCCAGCATTTCACGTGCGGCAGTGCTATTCTTTGCTTCGTCCAGTATGAAAATAGATAGCCCACCAATATTGGCTGTAAACAATACTAAACTTAGCACAACGAGGACAATCAATCTAACCTGCACACTGCTAATTTTTAGCAAAAATATTTATCACTCCGTTTATAGCATGAATTCTTCCATCAAGAAAACTTTAATCTTTACCTGAGCACTTAAAATTACTTTAATATAAGACCTACGTATTTCATAACAATTCGATAAAATGGAACGTGAAAAATGGAATAAGGTAGTGTTTGAATCTTGTGTAAGTAGAGTTCGAACGGAGACGCTGTGTGGAGCCACAGATCAATCGTTGAGCCTGTAACCTTGATCATAAAAATTTGAACAGCTTAGATTAATTTCCATACCTTTAACGAATAGCCAAATAACCACATTGAATATGATTTCCGCAAAAGGATATGCCGCCCAAACCCCCACAACAAGTTTAGCTCCATGGAATTTCGAGAGGCGCGAAGTGGGGCCAGTCGATGTTCAGTTTGATATTTTATACTGTGGTGTTTGTCATTCTGATCTTCACCAAATCAGAAACGAATGGTTTCCGGGAATTTTTCCGATGGTGGCCGGACATGAAATTGTAGGAAGAGTTGTGAAGGTTGGTAATCAGGTAACAAAATTCAAGATTGGAGACCTCGCTGCAGTGGGTTGCCTTGTTGATTCTTGCCGTACATGTGATAATTGCATGGAAGGATTGGAGCAGTATTGCTTTAATGGAGCTGTTGGAACATATAACGCACTTTCTAAAGATGGTACGCCAACCTATGGCGGATATTCGAACACCATCGTTGTTCATCAGGATTTTGTGTTATCCATATCAGAAAAATTATCGCTTCCGGCTGTGGCACCGCTACTTTGTGCAGGTATTACTACCTACTCTCCACTTCGGCATTGGAAAGTTGGCAAAGGTCACACACTGGCCGTGCTAGGATTGGGTGGACTTGGGCATATGGCTGTTAAATTCGGTGTAGCCTTTGGCGCTGAAGTAACGGTACTCAGTACCTCTACTTCCAAAGAAGTGGACGCAAAAAAACTAGGCGCACATAAGTTTGTACTTACATCCGATCCAGCACAAATTAAAAATGCAAAGCGATCTTTTGATTTCATTCTTGACACCGTTTCAGCACCACACGATCTTAAGCTATACTTATCACTTCTTAAAACAAACGGCACACACATCATGGTGGGTATACCTCCCGGACTAAGTCAAGTGCACCCGTTTAATTTAATGGATGGAAGAAAAAGTCTTGCCGCCTCCGGCATCGGTGGCTTACCCGAAACGCAGGAGATGCTTAATTTCTGTGCTGAGCATAATATTGTTTCGGATATTAAACTGATAGACATCAAAGACATCCACACCGCGTATGATCGCATGATAAAAGGGGATGTGCGGTACAGATTCGTAATTGATATGGCTACCTTAAATACCTAGAAGCGGAGCCCGGGCAATTCATAACGGTGGCCCGCAAAGCAAAAGGAAAATCAAGTTGGTTTTTTGGAAACGTAAATGGTGAAACTCCCCGGACATCAGCGATAACATTTGATTTCCTTGTGTCAGGCAAAACGTATATCGCGAGTATTTATGCCGATGCAAAAGATGCCCATTACAAAACTAATCCACAAGCCTATACGATTCGTAACGTTCTGATCACTAACAAGTCGAAGCTCACACAGTGGTCCGCATCGGGTGGGGGATATGCCATCCGTATTATAGAGGCAGATAAAAGCAAAACAATGGGGTTGAAAAAGTTATGATAGTTGATTGAGTCGTTGGCCAAAGCTGTTAGCTCTTTTATCGTAATCATAAGTAGCCAATGCCCAAGTCCGATTTCATTACAAGTCGTATATTGCAGAAGCAAACAAACTAATATAGCATGAAAAAGAAAATCCTCTTTGGTATTGGCGCAGTGTTCATAGTATTTGTCCTCTGGTCAGCTTATGGCATTTTTTTCGCTCCAAAGAAGAGCCCGCCTGCAATGACCTCATTGAGTGACAAAGGCCTGGATTTGAACGTAAGTTATAGCCAACCGTCTAAGCGGGGACGTGTAATTTTCGGAGAGAAATCGGAAAGTGCGCTGCAGCCGTATGGAAAATATTGGAGACTGGGTGCCAACGCGGCTACTGAGATTACATTCAGTAAGGATATTACGTTTGCAGGGCAGCCCGTGAATGCAGGAAGTTATCGCATGTATGCAGTACCCGGAGCCGAGGCCTTCAAGATAATTCTCAACAGTGAACTGGGTGTTGTTCTTGCTGCCGCTGCAGAACCAAATCATGATCGTGATCTATTGACGGTAGAGATTCCGGTAGAACAATTAACGACTGTGGTAGAAACGTTCACGATCAGTTTTGATTCTGATTCCATCGGTATCCACATGAACATGGACTGGGACAAGGTACACTTGCGCGTCCCCATTGGACTTCGTTAATATGTATTTAATCTAAAGAGACTTAATTTTTCTCAGAAAATTATCCCGAAAAGTAGCACTCAGGGGAATTTCTTGATCTGCTATCCTTACAGAACTCCGATCAATGCTTCGCACTTTATCATGAGAGACGATAAATGATTTGTGGACTCTGGAAAACATCGTACTTGGCAAAAGCTCCAAAATTTCTCCATCGTGAGCAAGCTCATTATTTTTTCCGTAGGCAAGTTGTTAACATAGCTTAGGCTCCTGGCCCTACCAATCATAGATTTTTTTAGCACGGGCTTTCTAATAATTCAATGTCCTTGTTCAAAAGACAAAAAATCAGGTCGAGTTATCTTACTCGACCTGATTGAAAATCACAATAGTTGATTCATTTTTTTAGGGATTCAGCGTTACAGCAACATTATCAATATTTGCTGAAACACTGCAGCCCGCATCACCTCCACAGACAGCCTCTATCAATACCGAAATACCTTGAGAGACATCCGTTCCTCCGGCTATTGTAAATGTTCCTGTAAATATTGCCCAATTGCTACCAGGTATGGGTGCAGGACTAAAAACGTGAGTGAATGATGCTCCAGGGGAAACCTTTTCACCAAACAATAGCACATTGAATATTGCACCTGGCTGCACAACAACGCCTTTATAATCGAACTTCACTTGAACCACATCGCCAGCCATTACAACTCCTGCTCCGATTCTTTCTTGTTTAAATGCCGGGCTACTCAGGCCACCTGTTGCAAGCCTACCTGACCAAGCCCCACCGTTGTTGATCGTGTTATCTAATGCAGCAGTGCCACCATTTTGAAATAGTAACCAACCTTCCGTGGTACCTGTTTCAAAGTTTCCATTAGTGACTAACCCCCCGTAGAACAGCTCCGAAGTCTGATCATCTTTATCCTCGCATCCAACAAAGAAAATCAATATGCTGAAAATCAATGCCAGCTTCGCGTACCTAATAAATTTGTTCATAGTATATTTAGCTTTATAGTTACTTATTATTTTTCCCCCCACGTAGTCAACCTACAGAATCTATTTTTGCTTTCTCGAATAAAGTTTTAGCAAATCTACATTTTATTTTCAGAACGGATAAATATGATGTTTCGGTTCCTGAGGAACTAAACAAAAATAATACCTGTCATGCATCTGAATTAAATTAATGGCTCCGTCACAGCGAGTCAGCCTATAAATAGTTATATAATGGTCAGGCGTTATCCGCCATTAGGCGGACAAGTTGTTAACATAGCTTAGGCTCCGGGCCTGTCTGCCGAAGTGCCTCACGTAGGCAGGCTTACTCAATTTTCATAGAAAGTTTTTAGCGCGTTGGATTTTCAGTAACCCACCTTTATCACTCACACCGGACTGAGGCAGCGACACTCTTTAGCTATCGGGAGGAGGGAAGTGAGGCCGGACAATGTGTGTTGCTGCTGGGTTGGGAGAGCAGGCTATTTATTTTTTCAACAGATCGAATAGTTTGGTGTTTACGTAGAGCGTTTCTTTCCAAACCTTTTTTGATTTAAGAACGCCAATTCCTTGAAGTTGCTTCAGATACTTAGCCGCAGTAATACGCGACACCTTCATTCGAGTGGTGAGAATTTCACTTTTACAATAGGGGTGCTCAAATAAAATTTCAATTAGTTCTTTGCTATATACTTTGGGAGCCTTCGCTTTGATTGTTTCCTGTATTTCCACAAAAAGTGCTTGAATGGTTTTTATTTGAGCAATTGCCTCATACGAAGTTTCTTCAACTCCTTTCAGCATATAAAGTATCCACTCCTCCCATTTGTTCTTTGTACGGACTTCTTGTAAGAGGCGATAGTAGTCTGATTTATTTTTAATGATGTAATTACTCAGGTAAAGGATAGGACTTTCCAACAAGCCGTGTAGCACTATGTGTAGGATATTGATAATTCTACCTGTTCTTCCATTACCATCATAAAATGGGTGAATACTTTCGAACTGATAATGTTGAATGGCCATTCTAATGAGCGGGGAAATATCGTTTTTCTCATTTAGATAATTTTCTAAATTTCTCATTAACCGAAGAATCATTTCATGATCATCAGGGGGAGTATAAATGATTTTGTTCGTGGTTGCATTTCTAAGTGCTGTGCCAGGCAGTTTTCGAATTCCAGCATTGTTTTCTTCTAATATTTTTTGAATAGCAACAATCGCATTTGTACTTAAAAACCCCTTCTGACTAATAAAACGAGCTCCATATAACACCGCCTCCCGATAGCGAAGTACTTCTTTGGTTGACGGATCTGCCTCAGATCCCTTTGCTGAAAGGGCTTGATACAGTTTATCCTGTGTGGTAATAACATTTTCAATTTCCGAACTTACCCTCGCTTCTTTAAGGACAACTGCATTTAGTAATATGGCAGAGTTTGGCAATGTAAATGCCAACCCTTTCAGTTCTGCCAAGGCTATAGATGACTTTACAAGTTGTCGAAGAACTTTAACGGTTTCTACTTTCTCCCTATTTGGAGGTAATCTCGGAAGGTCATTGAAGGCTTTAAGATCGGTTTTTGTCATGTAAAGTACTTTTACGCGAGACCTTTATCAGGTAAATATATTAATAAATATTATACATGATACGGTGATCAGGTAAATATCCTATACATGATCCACTACTAGCGTGTGCATAGGACTAATTGAAGAGCCCCACAATATGCTCCGTCTTGCAATCGTTGTACAGCTATTTAAAATAACGCTGATTATGTAACTGGTGCAAACCAGTTAACAATAACATTGTTACATAATTTATATTATGTTAAGTAGCAAAGTTAAAGCATGAAAGGCTCCATTCTGGAGCCTCTCCTGATACTTAGCGGTAAAAATTACACCTATTGAATACCCAATGCTTTATAGCGTCCCTCAATCCTTTTTACGGAAGGATCCATTCCTAAATCAGAATAGATTGAATACAACTCGTCAAGCACTTCCTGATCAGATGGATTAATCTTTTCGGCCTTCTCCCAATACGGCAATGCAATCTTCAACTTCTCAACATAGAAACCATCTAGCTCAATCATCTTCTTCTTGTCAGCCGCACTAATTCCCAATGAACTCATCTGACGTTTAAACTTCTTGGCATCTTCACCTATAACCCTGGCTAGATAAAGCTGAGATTCAAAATACTTGGGATCAATCTTCAACGACTCCTCAAAATTCCTGCGTGCTTCTCCCAAATTACCTTGCGCAATATTTACGTATCCCAAATAGAAGTGCAATACTTTATTTCCAGGATCATTTACTACTGCCAACTCCAAGCCACTTTTTGCCTCATCTATCTTTTTAAGGTCGATCAGTAATTCAATCTCTATTAAGGAAAACTGAGTAACATTTGGCAACGCTTTTTTTGCCTGTTGAATAACTTCAAGTGCTTTAGCCTTGTCTTGTTTCGGGCCAACATATATTTGGTATAAAATAATATAAACCTCCTTAGCCTTTCCTCCTTTTTTTAAATACTCTTCAACAGCGGCTATGGCCGTATCATACTTCTCTGAACTTTGGGCTGCAATTGCTAAAACATAATATACTAACGTATCGTTACTATACGTTTTCATAGCATTTTCAAAAACAAATTTTGTCTTTTCCATTTTAGCAATAGCCCCAGTATAATCGGGCTCGTCTTGCTGAATAAGCTTTATTCCTTTGTCGAGGTAATAATTGCATAAACGCTCAAGCTGAATTGGCTTTGTATTGGAAGCCACAGAGGCTAGATTGCTCGCATCCGCTACAAAATACTCCTTACCAACGGCCGCCATTTGATCAGCCTTTTTAAAGGACTCAATAGACACCATCAATGCATTATTTGACAATGACTTATATGCTTCATTTGAAGTTGTGTCGAGGCTGGCATAAATTAAACCACGGTAATACCAGGTCTTTCCATCTCCCATTGTTTTTTCATAGGTAGTGGCTGCATCTATCATTTCTTTCGCTTCGCCAAACTTACCCTCCTGCCATAGCGTAATTGCTTTATTCAAATTTGGTTTAATCGGTTTCTGCGCAAATACAAGTGCCGGAACCAATAATAAAATCAAAATAAATTTTTTCATTTTCAATCTCAGGTTTAGTTATTGTTCTTGGTTAGTTTCTTCTTCAATTTTCTGAATTTTCTCTACGGATGAAATCCTGTCGTCTTCATTGAGTTTGATTAATCGCACACCTTGTGTTGCTCTGCCCATCACGCGCAATCCCCCTACTTCAATTCGTATAGTAATACCCGAACGGTTAATAATCATAAGTTCATCTTCATCGGCAACCTGCTTAATGGCAACAAGCTTGCCAGTTTTGTCGGTAACGTTAATGGTTTTAACACCCTTTCCTCCGCGTTTGGTAACACGATAATCGTCTATTGAAGAACGCTTACCATATCCCTTCTCCGAAACAACCAATAAGTTAGCATCGTCTCGGGTAATACAAACCATACCAATTACTTTATCCACCGGATTATCCAACGTTACGCCCCTCACTCCCGCTGCGGTACGCCCCATTGGCCGCACATCCTTCTCATGGAAATGCACGGCTTTACCCTCAGATTTTGCTATAATGATATGATTATTACCATTTGTTAATGAGGCGTTTAACAATTTATCTCCTTCGTGTATCGTAATAGAATTAATTCCACCTTGACGCGGTCTTGAATAGGCTTCAAGAGAGGTTTTTTTAATGGTTCCCTTTTCGGTGCAAAGAATAACGAAGTTGCTATTGATGTACTCCTCATCTTCAAGCGTTTTTACATTGATAATGGCTTTAACAGCATCGCCAGCTTCAATGTTGATTAGATTTTGAACCGCTCTTCCTTTGGAGGTTTTATTCCCCTCTGGAATTTCATAGACTTTCTTCCAATAGACTTTCCCAAACTCCGTAAAAATTAATAGATAATTGTGAGCGTGCGCAATAAATAGATGCTCAGTAAAGTCATCTTCCTTGGTGGACACACCGCGTGAACCTATTCCTCCCCTTCCCTGTGTGCGATATTCAGAAAGTACAGTTCGCTTTATGTAGCCCTGATTCGAAATGGTTATCACCATCTCTTCATTTGGGATCATATCTTCCACTGTAATATCTTCCTCGGTATGCATGATCAGTGTTCTGCGCTCATCTCCGTAGCGTTCTTTTATGTCGGCTAACTCATCTTTTATGATTTTCATTCGCAGTGGCTCATTGGCTAGAATTTCCTTCAACTTGCCAATCAACTCCATAATCTCCTTATACTCTTGCTGAATTTTATCACGCTCCAACCCTGTTAACCGTTGCAAGCGCATTTCAAGTATAGCTTTCGACTGAATTTCAGAAAGCCCAAAGCGCTTCATTAATTCAACTTTGGCTGTTTCCGGATCTTTCGAAGCTCGGATTAAGGCAATCACTTCATCGAGGTGATCTAACGCAATCAAATAACCTTCTAAAATGTGCGCACGCTTCTCCGCTTCTGCTAATTCATATTTTGTTCTGCGAATTACTACTTCATGTCTATGCTCTACAAAGTACTTAATCAGGTCTTTAAGATTAAGCGTCTGCGGCCGCCCTTTAACAAGTGCCACATTGTTAATTCCAAAAGAAGTCTGAAGTGACGTAAACTTGAATAAATTATTAAGCACGATATTGGGTATCGCGTCTTTCCGTAAATCATATACAATCCGTAAGCCTTCCCGATCCGATTCATCACGGATATCCGATATTCCCTCGATCTTTTTTTCGTTAACCAGGGCAGCGGTCTTTTCAATCATTAAGGCCTTATTCACCTGATAGGGTATCTCCGTTACAATAATCTGATCACGGCCATTCGGTGTTGTAACAATTTCAGCTTTCGCTCTTACCATCACCTTGCCCCTACCCGTCCGGTACGCTTCACGTACTCCTGCAACCCCGTAAATAATTCCGCCTGTAGGAAAATCCGGTGCCGTTACAAATTTCATCAACTCGTCAATCGTAATTTCGCTATTATCGATATAGGCAATAATTCCATCGATCACCTCCCGTAAATTGTGAGGAGCCATGTTGGTTGCCATCCCGACAGCAATCCCCGAAGCTCCGTTGATTAGAAGGTTCGGTACTTTGCTAGGTAAAACAGTAGGCTCCGAGTTCTGATCATCGTACGTAGGCCGAAAATCAACCGTATCCTTATTTATATCAGCAAGTATTTCCTCAGCAAATCTGCGCAACCTGGCTTCGGTATACCGCATCGCAGCCGGTGCATCACCATCTACAGAACCGAAATTACCTTGCCCATCTACCAACTGATAGCGCATAGACCAACTCTGTGCCATGCGCACCATGGTATCGTAAATAGAAGCATCTCCGTGTGGGTGGTACTTACCCATCACATCCCCGACAATCCTAGCCGATTTCTTATAAGCCTTATTGTAGTTTACCCCTAACTCGAGCATACCATACAACACTCTGCGGTGTACTGGCTTTAGGCCGTCACGCACATCGGGTAGTGCTCTTGAAATGATTACAGACATCGAATAATCGATGTAAGCACCTCTCATTTCATCTTCAATATTAATTGGAATTATAGATTGTCTGCCTGGGATCAGGCCACCGGTTTCTTCGGCCATTCAAGTATTAATTTATATGCGAAATTCAGTGCTTTTTTAAGCTTGGCAAGATACCAAATTTCCCTTGAAAAACGGGTTAAAACACACGCTTAGTATGGATTTAATTTACTTTTATTTCTACCCTTATACTTAATCAACTCGGGGTAGTTTTCGCCATAATGTGGGTTCTGTTTTTTATAAATAGGATGAACCCTGCTACGATACTCTTTATTGCCATGTGCATGATTGATTTGTGCCTTACACCTTTTTTCAAAACACTTCCTTAGTTCTGGTATCCTATAGGTTGCGCCTATGTTGAAATAAAAAGCATTAGCCTTATGCTTTATGCTTTGGCCTGTTTCGGGGATATCAAGGGTAAAGCTTTTAATCTCGTATGATGGCCGTATGAATAGTCGGAAATACTCAGACAATTCACGATCTATGGTTGCTCCAAGATTAACGAATACGCCTTTTGTTATCCGGCTTTTGTCAAACTTCTTTCCAAGACTATAACCACCAATATTGGCGTCTACCGTTAGTAAATAGTCTTGATACCGATAAACGGAGGCTCCCAATAGAAGGAAATACTTTTTCAGAAAAAAACTTGAAACATCGGGTGAATAACTGTTGATGCTACCTTTATTGCTTATGGGTGCGAAGTCGCCAACCTTTGTAAACTCGAACGAATACCCTGCACCGATTCGGTAACGATTTTTGAATTCTACATGAATAGTCGCTTTTAGTGGAATGTTAAATGACTTACTCTTAAACCCGATCTCCGCGGTATCTGAACTAACGGCAAAATCTGCTGGATTGATTATTAATGAGGCGGTATCAAGCCGATTAAACCAGTTGGTAAATCCAAGGGTGGGCTGACCGGGATCAAAAATAATGGGAGCGCTCGCTGCCGGTTGATAAATTGCAAAGCCATCAAACGTATGCTTAAAAGTAGTAGAACCATAGCCCGTACTTAAACCAAAATGAAGCTTGCTAAGCAACGCGCGTATAGCTCCGGCTTTTTCCCTTTCAACGTAAAAATGGTCGAGGGGTATACTTACTTCCTTGTCTTGAGCGAAGGTTATTTCTAAGCTCAAAAGACAAAGCAAACAGGCTAATATGATGATGGAACGGTTCAGTAGTATTCTATTAATTAACAACCATTAAGTGTCTCATTATCTGCTTATTAAATACTAAAATTAAGCTATTTATTTTCAATGTCCTACTAATTACCGACACGCCTCGACTCCAACGAAGCGAAAGTATGAAAAAGTGTTTGGTTTATTTCCGGATCATATATAAAGCGATGCTCAGTATCTTCACCATTCCAAGAATGAAGTGTTAATAGAATATTATTAACGCCTTGAGCTAGCGGAACCCTACAATAAAAAATACCATGTGGTAAAGTCTGCCAGTTGCGTGTGTCAGCTCGTTCAGTAACAGCATTTACAACACTTAATAACGTTCCAAGCCCCTTATCCTTTTTTCGAACACTTTTCTCCGCTGTCTTTTTTAGTGCTGCTCGCAACAAGCTTTTGCTAAACTCAAGTGTCATTCGATCCTGAAGACTTTTAGTAGCAATTTTATTAATGTCCTCTGCCAACTGAAGTGGATATGTAGTGTCACCAATGGCAATAGATGCGGAGCCAAAGTAGACTGGTCGTTCGACATATTTTGGAAAAGCTACTCGTAATACTCCTAAATCGCGAAGATCCGATCGGTCACTCTTATCATTCACCAAAAAACTAAAATTTGTTGCTATGCTTTGATTGCTAAATATGAAAACATTTTCGTTAGCATTTTTCACAGAAAAATTTAAGCTCCATTCATCCTTTATCGGGCCTAAGCCATTGTGCCAGAAAAAAACAAGCTCCGCTTCGGATTTTGATACTTTAAAATCTGGCCAGTCAAACTTTCTTTTATAAAAATCAAACTCCTCATTGAATCCTACATTCCATGCACTTACTAATAAATCATGCTTTAGCTGATTCGGTGCATGCAAACCGAAAAGCGGCACATAATCAGACTCATAAATTTCATAAGCATTCCGGTAGGCAATAAATGCATTGTTCCAATCCTTTGTTGTTTGATAGATTATTCCCATCAGGGTATGGATAAATGCATCCCGCTGAAATTTTTTAGGAGACTTGTATTTATCAGCTAACTGTTGAAGGCGAATGTTCAATCGCTTACATTCCACCAAGGCTTCATCATATTTCAACATTTTCATAAAATTAATGGCCTTATAATAAAGCGGCATCAGATGCTCGTGATCCTCTCCGCGGTACACGGTAACCAACGGGTTTGTAAAATACGATGCCCCTTCTGCTGCATAATTGACTTTATAGTCTTCACCGAAGATGAAAGCTTTTTCAAAAAATATATTGCTCTCTTTATACTGACCTTTCATCGATAAGAGAAGGCCAGTATTAAGGTAGTATAGAAATTTAATATTAGTTTTAGCATACTGCCGGTCGTTTTGAAGTTGCTCCAACGCCAAATCAATATTCCCTTGCTCAAATTGCTGATTAAAATCATGGCTTACTTCGTAAAAGCTAGCACAAGCTGAAAGTAGCCCCATGATGATTATAATGATCACAGCCCTTTTCAGCATGAGCGAAAACTAATTTTTTACGAATTTCTTAATCTCATTTTGCCCATACCAAACACGCTTGTTTGTTTCAATATCGGTGAGAAAAAGCGTGGTGATATAATTGACTACTCTTTTCTTGCTGTAAGTATCTGTTTCTGAATTAATCTCACCAAAAAGCATAACGTCAGCTCCAATTTCCTTACCCCACTTGGCCACTGTTGCCGGGTCTGAAAAATCTTGTTGCTCAGCTCTTTCCTGGCGAAGTTTATCGCGGAATTCGGATGACTCCACCAACTCGGACATGCCCGAATTATGAATAACAATCTCAAATCGCTTCACAAAATTACTGGCATCTATATGCTCGCTGGTTTTATTCCTAATAATGCCGATGACGATTACTGGCTTACGTGCTAACCCATCAGCATATTTTTTAAAAGTATTGGATTGAAAAAGGTCATGAATCAGTTGGTCGGCCACCTTGCGTGAATCAGTGTCATTCCATCTACCACTTAAGTCAATTTCAGTATTTGGTTGTATGCGGGTTACCGTACGGGCACAGGAAACAAGTATAACAACTAAAAAAATTAAAGAATAGCGAGTTTTCATATGACTACCGAAAATCAAAAACCTTGCCGCTTTATAATCCCTTAAGCTGAGCGATAACAGCCGTGGGGTCAGCTGAACTGAAAACAAAATTTCCGGCTACTAACACATCGGCACCAGCATCCATAAGAGTTTTCGCATTATTAATATTAACACCGCCATCAATTTCAATTAAAGCACTTGACCCAGAATGTTGAATCAGAACTTTTAGTTCCTTGACTTTTTTATAGGTATTCTCGATAAACTTTTGCCCACCAAAACCTGGGTTTACCGACATCAGACAAACTAGATCAATATCCTGAATAACATTCTCAAGTTCAGAAATAGAAGTGTGAGGATTTACAGCAACCCCTGCTTTACACCCCAGGCTTTTTATTTGCTGGATGTTTCTGTGTAGATGACGACAAGCCTCAACATGTACAGAAATAACCTTAGCACCGGCTTTATGAAAGGCCTCTACATAGCGCTCCGGTTCTATTATCATCAGATGTACATCCAATGGTTTACGAGCATGCCTGTTAATTGCCTCAACCACCGGCAGGCCCATTGAAATATTTGGAACAAATACTCCATCCATAATATCAATATGAAACCAATCAGCCTCACTATCGTTAATCATTTTTACTTCACGTTCAAGGTTTGCAAAATCAGAAGCAAGAATAGAGGGTGCTATTATCGGTTTTTTCATAGGCAGTTTAAAGGTAGAAATAATTCAAATTATTATTGTCTGGTTGCGGTATTTTAAAGCTCCCTCTCAAGACGTAAGTGCTACTCGACCTTAACAATTTTATAAACAGCGTGCTGTTTACCTCGATCGTAACGTAGTAAATATAGTCCGCATGGCTGGTTGGTCAGCTCAATTAAAAAGCCGGTAGTGCCTGCCGAATGAATTCCCACATCAATCGTTACCCCTTCTGGGGTGAAAAGTGAGAAATTTAATGTGCCTGTACGAAATGCATCATTGAACTCAATATTGATTTGATCACTGACTGGATTCGGAAAAACAGAAACAAAATCATTAAGCATATCCTCGTTGATCGTGGTAACTAGGTAATTGAAATTAGGGATTCCATAGCCTAATAGATTATCTGGATTGCTGGCCTGACTAGCCCGCCCACGAATGGTATCTAAAAGTTCCTTGGCTGTTAAGTCCGGTAACATTTGCCAAAGTCCCGCTATTAATGAAGTTGTTAAAGGGGCTGCAAATGACGTTCCACTCAAGGATGTTAAGAAGCCATTCGCACTAATTACAGATACTGAACTTCCCATAGCCACTACATCAGGTTTTATTCGACCATCCGCTGACGGGCCAATCGAACTGAAACTACTTATTGTACTTGCTGATGTTACCGAGCCTACGGCCAAAACATTCTCGCCATCTGCAGGGCCACCAATTGTTGTTGGAGATCCTTGCCCTGCATTTCCAGCACTAGCAACCACTGCCATACCTTTACTTGCAGCAATTTCTGCAGCGCGTGTAATTACAGTTGTTTGGCCATCCAAATTGGAAGCTGAATAATCCATAGAAGAATCATCAAATGTTGTATACCCTAATGATGTGCTTATAATATCAACTCCTGCACTATCGGCTTTCTCGGCAGCAAAGAGCCAGTTATATTCTTCAACTCGAAATTCTGTGTCACTATCCTCTGTTACAAATAGTATAAAATTCGCTTTATACGCACCACCACTAAACTGGCCATTTTTAAACGCGGCAATGGTAGACCATACATTGGTTCCATGATTGTGATGTCTGAAAACATTTGATCCGCCTGAAACAAAATCATACGATGTGATAGCATCGAAACGACCTTCATTAAATACATGTTTAAAAAATGAAATTGTATCAGCTCCCGGAAATCCTGCATCCAAAATTGCAATCAACATTCCCTCTCCCCGATATCCTGCGTTATGCATGGCATCTATACCCAACATGGAAAGTTGAATATCAGATTCCGCTTGGCGCTCGGAATACCCTTTAAATTTGCCCATAGATTTTATTCTTCCACCTGGCGGTCTCCCACCCGGTGCTACGAACTCCACAGAAATTACAAAAGGTAAAACCTCAAGGGTAGCTAACTGTGCATTGGAGCATTCTACTAACACTCCGTTTAACCACTTGGTTGAATACACTACAGTCACTCCCTCATTCTGGATTCTTGCAACATACGCTTGTACAACTGGCAGATCCTCCTCTACCATGGAGATATTTTGCTTTGTTCTTCGCAGAATTGCCCGCGAGCTTAAAAAAGTTTCGGGTACAGTAGTGCTATGAAGCGAACCTACTTTATCGCTAAAGAAAACCATGTATCGGTTTACTTGAGCCTCCGAAAAAAAGGAAAGGAACAAAAGAAAAATGAGTTGCTTTTTAATGAGTACCATATTCCTTCAATGATTGCCAATACTCAACGCCATCAACAATAATTTCTTGCCCTACTAAGCACTGTTCATTGTCGTCACAATAATTCAAAACAATACTTTTTTTATAAACTAATCCAACTTTTAGGGCGTACACTTCTTCACGCTGATCGCGAATCAGCTCATCAACTTCATCTTGTTGATTGATTTCAAGCACATCATTAAACTCTAACAATGATTCTAATTGATAGGCGCTTCCAACACTCTCAACTTTATAAAAATCCACTGGCAATGAATTAAGTGCATTTGCGTTCCACTCCTTATTCGGAAATACAGGAAAGGACATTTGAATAAAGGATACATTACCTTCCATTACTACGGCCTGTTGTTCATTTACCCTGGCCGACCAAGCAACTTCAAATACCCATGGATCACTTTCAGTCAATCTTTTACTCCGGTGAATAACAAAGGTGATATCCCCCTCGCCATTCGGAAAAGAATCAATTACCTCTGTCTTTAGCTCATATGTAAAAGACTCAATGGGGTTTAGTTCAGTATATATAATCTCTTCTACTGAATAAATCTGGTAAAACCCTGTATGAAGTGGGAAATAGGCGGTTCCTATTGCCTTTTTGATAGGTGGAGATTCAGTACACGCATATAAGCCAATAAGGCCTGCCAACAAATACTTAATGAATTGTTTCAATTATCGACTGTTTTTGGTAAATCCGCACTCGCATTTATCCCGGTAGCTATCGGGAGTAACCTCAAAGTTAATTTCTTTCTGTACAAATTAATATGGCATTAAAAACATCGGTTAAAGTCGGCAGCATTTCGAATTTGAGTGACGCTCGATACTGCTCAGGGATGAGTGTAGAAATGCTTGGCTTCTGTGTTGTTGAAGGGCACGATCATTACGTTAGCCCGGAGTTTTTTACTGAAATTCGTGGATGGTTTTCGGGTCCGTCAATTGTAGCGGAAGCTTATGGCTTACAAAATGCCACTGACCTGGATAAAATTAATAACCACTATCACCCAGATTACATTGAAATTTCAGTTGAGGAGCTGTCCAAAATACAGCCTGGTAATGGCAAATACATTCTCTCAACTTCTTACGAAGAAATCCTTTCGCAAGCTAGTGTATTGGCTCTTTTCAAACAGCAAATCCAAAAAATAATTATACCAGCTACAACACGTAAAAAAGAAATAGCTGAACTCGCTCTCCAATATTCAGTTTTAATTCGAATCGACTCTGCATCATCCATTGACACAATAGTAAATGACCCATCCATTACTGGAATTGTGTTGGAGGGAAGCCCTGAAGACAAGCCTGGACTTAAAAATTATGAACATCTATCAGCTATTCTTGAGCTCTTGGAAGTTATTGATTAACAAAATACTATTACAGCAAATTATTTTACTCTATAACAAAAGAGTACTCAAAATCCACCAAACTTCAATGCATGCTCAACGGCTTCCTTGGTGGTGTTGGGGTAATTGATTTCAATGGGCTTACCATTCTCAATCCATTCAGAAATTTTTTCCAGACGTTTGCTCTTCACATTTTTTAAAACAGGTACTCCTAATTCTTTCAGCGCTGCAGCATTATAAAATTGTTCGTGTTGCTTTTTCATGGGCACAACGAGCAATTTTTTACCAAGAAATAATGCTTCCGCTGGTGTCTCGAATCCTGCACCGCAAAAAACTCCTTTACACGAAAGCATGCTTGCTGTAAACTCTTCCTTGTCTACCGGATAAACCGATAGCTTACCAATGTGATAAGGTTTCTTTGCATGCTTAGAAAAAATATGCCACCGTGTATGTTGTATCTGGGCTAACAACGGCACAAGTTTACGATCATCATATGCTGGCAAATACACAGTATAATGATCTCCCTCTGTTGGTTTAGCTTCCCGAATTGCCTTGCGGATTACAGGCGTATAAATATTTTTATCAAACTGTGCAAAGTGAAAACTTATAGCCGCATCGGCTGGAGCATAATTTTTCAAAATCCACTCTCCCATAGGATCAAAATGCTTTGGCTGAGGAACCTTGGGTGATAGCAATGCAGACTGATGACTAAGCGATACACACGGAACGCCTCGCTTTCGAGCAGCCCAGGCAGAAATCGGCTCAAAGTCATTAATTACTAAATCATATTTCTCAACAGGGAAACTCTTTATCTCCTTATAAACCTGCTTTGAGCTATTTTGCTTAAACGTTTTTAGAAAATCGATACCGCCCGATTTTCCAAAGAAAAAGCTTAGGCCTCGCGATTTATATTTTAAGGGATACGAAAGTTTAATATCGGCTTGCGCTCCGCTTACAAAAATATCAAGCTTTCCATATTCTGAAAGTATCGGAACTATATCTTCTGCCCGGCTAATGTGACCATTACCGGTTCCCTGTATGGCAAATAAGATTCTCACTTCTTTATCTCTAAAAACTCATTAACAAGGTCTTGGAAAATTTCATCATTATCCATTTTTTCACGAAGTCTCTTTGGCAATTTAATAGAATTTGCAAAAGGATCATCTTTGTACTTGTAAATGCTCCATTCCTTTCCGTCATATTCAAGCGCGGTAAGGTTTTCAACCCAGTCGCCAGAATTTAAATATGTAACAGAGCCTTTTTCAGTTTCGATGACCTTTATCTCGGGCTGATGTATGTGGCCACATATAACATAGTCGTACCCCTTCGAGATTGCTATTTCAGCAGCGATTTTTTCAAAGTCATTGATGAATTTAATGGCTGATTTAACACTGTCTTTTACCTTTTTTGACAATGAAATTTTTTCTTTGCCAAATTTTTGAAGACACCAGTTTACAAAAGTGTTGATTAGAATTAGCGTGTCATAACCGATTGCACCCAACTTTGCAAGCCATTTCGAATATCGCATAGTAACGTCAAATACATCCCCATGGAAAACCCATGCTCGCTTTCTGCCTAAACGAAGTACCAACTTATTATCAATGAGAAAAGAGCCCAGCCTAAACCCTGCAAACTTGCGCAACATCTCATCATGATTGCCAGGGAGATACGCTATTTTAGTTCCTTTCGCCAACAGCCCAGTTATGTGCTTGATCACCTGCATGTGCGACTTGGGCCAGTAGCGTTTACTAAATTGCCACATATCAATTATATCTCCGTTGAGAATAATTCTGCTTGGCTTAATTGTTTTTAAATACCGGAGTAGGTCTTCCGCATGGCAACCATAGGTGCCGAGGTGTATGTCAGAGAGAATAACGATTTCTACCGTGCGCCTTTTTTTATTACCCATGTCTGTATAAAGGAAATCCCAAAAGCCAAAGCTTTCGGGAAAACCTAAATCTATGAAGAAGTTCTACTGGTACAAATGTAGACAGTAGTTATTATGTGAGTTTCTCTTAGTTATTACTGAATTGTTACGTGAAGGGCACTACCCATTTAACCGAAATCGTAAGTATTTTATCTTTTCTCCTTTTGAGGCAAATTCTTCCTCAAATTTTGTTTTAATGTCAAAACATTCTGGCCGTAGATCTGAATTATAAACATCCTCTGTAAATCTCAGGTCGGAAACATCTAGCCGCAACTGTAACTCTTCCAATGAGTAATCATACAGTCCGATATTATCAGTTTTTAATCTGACATACCCACCCGGCTTGAGAAGGCGCTTATATATTGACAAAAATCTTGGACTGGTTAACCTTCGCTTAATGTCCCGTTTTTTCGGTCGTGGATCCGGAAATGTTATCCAAATTTCACTAACCTCCCCGGCCGCAAAGAAATTTTCAATTAACAGTATCATCGTGCGTAGAAACGCTACATTGTTAAGGTTTTCTTCCTTCGCCCGCGAACTCCCTTTCCATATCCGTTCACCTTTTATGTCAACGCCAATATAATTACTGTTTGGAAATAGCAATGCAAGCCCAACTGTGTATTCTCCTCTTCCACAAGCAAGCTCAAGCGTGATAGGGTTACTATTTTTAAAAACACTTTCATTCCATTTCCCCTTCACGAGATGATAAATTTCCTTCGTTGGCTCAATTACGTTGAATTGATTTTCAATTTCTTTAAAGCGTTCAAGTTTTCTTTTCACAACGTAACAATTTCTGCAACTATAAAAGTGCTGCCTCCAATAAAAATAAAATCTTCGGCTTTAGCAATCCTGCTAGCTTTTTCTATGGCACGATTCACATCGCATACTACTTCGCCAAAAAGATTGAAAGCCGCTGCCTTTTCCTTCAACTCATGTGCATTTAAGGCTCTGGGTATATGTGCTTCGCAAAAAAAATAGTATGCTTCCGTTGGTAAGAGTGCAAGAATCTCACTCGGCTCTTTATCCTTGACCATACCCCAAATAATAAATAGCTTACTAAACTTCTGTTGCCTGATTTGATGAATTACTTCGCTAACCCCTGCGGCATTGTGCCCAGTATCACAAATCATTAGCGGATCCACACCTAATTTTTGCCACCGACCCTTTAGTCCCGTTTGAGTAACTGTTGCTTCAAGCCCATAAACAATATTTCCTTTTGAAATTTGAAACCCCGCATCGCGCAAAACATCAACAGTCGCTAAAACACCAGCAATATTCTTAAATTGGTAATTTCCCTTCAGCGGAATTGATAAACCACTGATGAGAATATCCTTACCTAAAAAAATATCAAGCCCTCTATCGCCTTCATATACCGTGTAACCATCGCTGGCATAACTAATTTTTGATCGTGCACTAAGCGCAGTAATGCTGAAAATATTTTCTACTTCCGGCTGCCGCTCAATTATCACTACTGGAACTCCAGCTTTAATTATACCCGCTTTTTCTGTAGCAATTTTCTCAAGTGTATCGCCCAGAATATCCTTGTGATCATAACTGATATTAGTAATAACTGAAACTATTGGTGTGATAATATTAGTTGAATCAAGTCGACCTCCAAGGCCGACCTCAATCACCGCTACATCCACTTCTTGTTGTGCGAAATATTCGAAGGCCATCGCTACCGTAATTTCAAAAAATGAAGGCTGAATCGTTTCGGCAAAATCCTTAATTCGATTCACAAACGAAATCACAAAACCCTTGTTAATCTCCTTACCGTTAATTTTAATACGCTCCGTAAATTCCTTTAAGTGCGGTGATGTATACAACCCTGTTTTATATCCCGAAGACTGAAGTATGGAGGCAAGCATGTGTGAGGTACTCCCCTTACCGTTCGTGCCGGCAATATGAATTGATTTGAATCTCATATGCGGATTACCCAAGACTTCGCAAAGCTTTATGGTATTAACTAAGTCTTTTCTGTAAGCTATTGCACCTACACGTTGATACATCGGGAGATTGGTATACAGAAAATCAAGGGCTTGCGTGTACTCCGTAAACATTATAAAAGCTGATCTTAACTTAAATTACAAACTAAAAACGAACCAAATATCCGCGAGTTTTTTGAGTTTACTGGGCTTGTCGGTATGTTGCACATACAAACCCCTATCGTGTGAAGAAGCTATTAATCCTCCTCCTAACTATTTACGCCAACTCCATGGCGCAAAACTATACAGGTTTTTCGACTTCTGGCGCTGAAAATCAAACCAAAGTGGAAGATTTTTTTCTTAAGCAGCAAGGAAACGAACGGTACAAAAATCATTTAAAAAATCTTACACTTGAGCCCCACATAGCAGGAACAAAAGCAAACGAGCGTGTCCGCGATTACATTGCTGCAATAATGAGCAAAGCCGGATTCGCAGTTGAAATTTATCCGTACGATATTTATTTGCCCGATATGCCTGGCGAGGCATCGGCTGAAATTGTAGAGCCTATTCGGATTCCATTAAACAACAAAGAATACATTTATAAAGAAGATCCCTACTCATCAAATCCTGACCTTCCAATCGGGTTTAGCGCATACTCAGGCTCGGGTGATGTATCCGCAGAAGTAGTCTATGTCAATTTTGGTCGCAAAGAGGATTTTGAAAAATTGCAATCACTTGGTATTTCTGTAAAGGGAAAAATTGTGATTGCTCGGTATGGAGGAAATTTTCGTGGTTATAAAGCTAAGTATGCCGAGGCAGCAGGTGCAGCAGGCCTTATTATTTTCACCGATCCTGCCGATGGCGGTTACATGAAAGGATTAGTTTATCCGGAAGGATCATACTACGATGAAAGTGGCATTCAACGTGGCTCACTTCTCACGCTTGATTTCACTGGAGATCCACTGACGCCCTTTGAACCAGCGCTACCACTTGATGGTAAACGGAAAATTATAAGAGCGAAACCCGAAACTGTTAAGTTTCACACCATTCCTGTTCTACCATTACCATATGGGTCTGCCAAGGAAATTTTTAGCCGAATGACTGGTCAGCCTGTTCCGGCATCATGGCAAGGAGGGTTACCCTATACGTATCGGTTAGAAGGTGGCAGTAGTTTAAAAATTCATATACGAGTTAAGCAGGAAAGAAAAATACAGCGGGTTTATAACATCGTTGGTACGCTAACAGGAAGTGAAGCGCCCAATGAATGGATCATTACCGGATCGCACTACGATGCATGGGGCTTTGGTGGAACAGATCCGAATAGCGGAACGGCTATGTTGCTTTGCCTAAGCGAATCATTAGGAAAGCTCTCTAATGAAGGACACCAATCAAAGCGCACCATTAAAATTGCTCATTGGGATGCCGAAGAGCAGGGCGTTATTGGCTCAACAGAATGGGTTGAACAATTTAGAGACGAACTTGATTTAAAAGCAATAGCATACTTTAATGCAGATGGAGCCGTGTCGGGAAGAAGCTTCGGTGGCGCTGCAAGCCCAACGCTAAAAAACCTGCTTATTGAAGCAACTAAAGTTGTTCCATTTCCTGATTCGGCTAAAATGGTTTATGATGTTTGGTTGGGTAAGCGTGGCACAAAAGATCCAGGTATTGGCAACTTAGGTGGAGGCTCAGATCACATCGCATTCTACACGCATGTTGGGATTCCATCCTTGAGTGGTGGGACAGGCGGCCCAACACTTTATCATTCGAACCATGATAGCTTTTCATTCTACGAACGATTTGTTGACCCATCCTTTACAATGGGACCCATGATAGAACAAGTATTTGGTGTAATGGCTTTACGGATGGCAAATGCTGAATTAATTCCGTATCAAGTTAGTCGCTATGGAAGTGACTTAAGAGTTCATTTCGAAAGCTTACAAAAAATAACAAAGGCCTATAATACATCCGCGAAGCCATTCTCATTTGATTCGCTTCTGCTAGCTGCCGACTCATTATTAAAAATGGGCAAAGCATGCGAAGTAGCCCTTCAAAGCACGACAGGTGAAAATAGAAAAATGATCAACAAGGAATTACGCTTACTTGAACGTCAATGGATTGATAAAAAAGGTATGCCCTATGGAAGTTGGTATCGTTCGCTGTATGCGTCTCCCGATCCATACAGCGGATATGCATCCTGGATGTTGCCTGGCTTTCAATACGAAGCCTCCATAAAATCAACAGAGAATTTAAAAATGTGGGAGCAAAAGTATCTTGATGCGATAAACAGAATTAACGTAAAGCTGAAAAATCTTATAAGGCTTGCTCAATGAAGCTCAATTTGAACGCACAATAAAAGTTATTTTCCCGGTTGAAACGGATGGTACATTTGTGCCTGTTTTGCTAAACGTTAATTTTTCAATTTCGCGTCTGCAAATATTTTCGGTTTCAAGGCTAACACTTCGCTCTAAAGTTTTAATAGAAATAATTTCGCCTAAAGCATCTACTTTAATTTCAAATACTACTCGACCACCCGATTCATTACCAGGAATTTTTGGCTCAGGAATTTCATCCCATTGCCATCCCGAAAGACTAAGGCTTGAACCTCCGCCTCCGCCACCCGGTTTTCCATAGAGCGCCTTTGCATCTAATGTTCCTTGCGGGCTACCCTTGTCTCCAGCTTTATTTACATCATCCCCATGGCTTCCGGGTTGACCAGCCTTACCATCAGAGACTTCAGCACTTGGCTTCTTATAAACAACAGCAGGTTTAGTGGTTTCACTTACAGCAGTATTTTCAACTGTTGTTTCCTTGGATTTAACCAGTGCTGGTGCCTCCGCTTTTTTAACATCTTTAACAGCCACAGCATCATTGTCTTTAGCGGTGAGTTGTTCAGCTTGCTTAGACTCTGCTTTTAACGGAGTTTCATCATGCTTCGGCTCATCTTGCTTTTGATCTGCACTGGCTTCGGGTACAGAGCCAACTGGTTCTAGCGGTTGAATTTCTCCACTACCCTGATCGTCTAAACCAAAATTGAGTTCAATACCATACTGCGGATATGGAGGATTGGGCGCACGCCATCCAACAGCGAAGAAAAGAAATACGATTAATAATCCGTGTAAACCGATTGTTGTAATCCCTGCAATTCGTTTGTTCTTTTGTTCTTCTGCCATACTAAATAGTTTGCATGAACCATGCCAAGGCTTAAAGAGTCAACCCTCCTTGATATAAAAAATTAATACCGCAACACCCAAAGGGCATCTCCATACTCAGGCTTTTTAGTATCGGCTACCTCTTGCGCAGATGCAAATGTATCGCCCTCCGCTACAGTTAATCTAAAAAATTTATGCTTTCCAAATGGTGGAATTATCTTTGTGCTTACACCCTTGCCGCTTAACTTCTTCGCATAATCCATCAATAAATCATCATCAACTGCACTGGCAACCACAACATAATACTGTTTAGTACGTGCACTTAACATTTCGATAACGCCAACCTTCGATATGTTTGCTAATGAATCGGCTTTTCTTTGTTCAGCATCGCGCAATAGCTGATCGGCCAAGCGAGCTTGTTCTTTACTCCGCTCCTCTTGCTCCAATTTCTCTTTCTCAATTCTTGCCTTCTCAGCTTGTGCTGGCTTGTACATCATAAAATACCAACCTGTACCTAAAGCAAGTACAATAACTAGAAGTATACCTAAAATTTTTGGCCAAATGGGGGCAGGATCATCCTCCAAATCGAACGAGCTTTCAGGGACTTGTTCCGTTTGCTGTTGATATGAATATTCTTTCCGCTCTACCACGGGCTCTGAAGACTGAGTCTCTACAATAGGCTCTACAACTTCTGCCTCTCGATTAATGGGCTGATACTCTATTTCTGGAAGACCGAAGGTGTCATCAGATTCACTTCGATTGGGAAGATTCTCAGTATTAGATTCGTCTTCGTTAATTTTCTTCTTTCTGGCCATGAAGCATGAAAAGTTGGTATACAATACAAAATTAAGCGAATTTTTGAGGCGAGCAAACTAATTGGCTAATGTCTAGGTATCTAGGGGTCACCTCTTAAACTAAAAATCAATCAAAACTTAAAGGTTACACCCGCCATCCCCTGAAAGCCCCGAACCGGATAGTTAAAAAACACCTGGTACTTATTGGAAGTAATATTATTTAAATCAACAAATGCTGAGAAAAAATCAGACACCAGATATTCAGCACGAAAATTAAGATCAAAAGCAGCATCTAACTTCACTGTAATATTTTCAACAGGATCAAAAGCTTTAATGTCTCCCTGTGCAATCAAATCCACATTGAAAATTAATTTTTTGAAAAGATTATGCGATGCCCCGAGCGTAACCTTGTAACCAGGTTTATGCCATGCTTCCGAAAGCAAATCGGTATTATATCCGAAATAATCGCCTTGCACAAATACCCGCATAGTATTTGCGTGAGTATACAGTAGTGAAGCGTAAAAGCTAGAACGTCTAATAGAACCCTGATCATACACCACGAGAAATTTCGAGGCCTCCGTTGTGTCATTAATAAAGAAAAACATATCTTTTAATGTTGCAAACGATACGCCTGTTCCAAGTAAGACATTGCCACCCAATTTTGCTTGCAAGCCTGCTTGTAAATCAATTATTTTATTCGTGTGCGAAAGTGCTACAGCTTGTGATAGCCACAAATTTTGTTTAGCAAGCGATTGCAAAGAGACCTTTTCCATTCCACCAGAAATTGAACCGATAAAATCAATTGATTCGCTAATAGGGTACGTGACTTTTACATCGGGATAAAAATGAAAACTTTTTGAATCGATGGTATCGTTTTCAACGGATGCCACAGCACCTACTTGCAGTTTTAGTTTATCGATTGGAAAAAATGAATAATGACCATTCACCTGAAATAGATGGCGCGCTCTTGCCTCAACACCAGAATCTTTGCGGTTAAGTACTGCCAGATCTGCCTGTAAAAAGATTGATTGCTTATCAGAAATTTTATAGGTTCCATTAAAATTAAAATCTACAGTGGTCTCAGCAGCATTAAAGTTATCGGCCAGATAGCTAAAATTTACGCCTGAATGATAAGCCATCTTTGTATTTCTGACGTTGGCAATACCAAGTCCTAAATTAAAAATGGAGTATGATTGCTCAATTGTATCTCTTTTTACGGGTGTATCAGTAGGGTAACCATAAAAGTTAGTCGATTGCTTTTCAAACCCCACATTTCCATTAAAAGAAATATCCTTGCCAAAGGTTTGAGCAAAAGCTGAAATGCCCGTTAATCCTCCTGAGGAGTTCTTGCCATCTACTGGGCCTTTGCCATACCTGTTAAAAAGTGTATGTATGCCCAACGATTTCTTTTTATCATGTTTATTGGTAATAAAAGCTTCTACATACGGTGACGCATAAGTTCCATAGCCTGCACTTACATAGCCCGTATATGAACGAGGCAATTCTTCTTGTTTTAATTTTAATGGTCGGAGCACAGGATTCAATTCCGGGGTAATAAAATTAAAAGCAATAAAATTGTAGGTTATTTGTGGCTTTACTGGTTCAATTGGTCGTGGTAGGATTTTTTCAAAAGACCGTGTAGCTCCTGATAAAATAATTTTTCGGTCCTTAACAATTTCGATTTCTACATCTTTAATCTCACCCGATTCCCACTCCTGCTGAGCAAGCACATTGGTAGTAACTAAAAAAACAGTAAGTCCCGATATCAATAGTTTCTTCATGCAGATCAACGGTTGTTATTCAACGTATCAGCTTCCAGTTTTTGTTCTTCCTTCAACTCAGCTTCTGAAAGCAATTTCAATTTATCTTTTGCAGCGTTTTTTATATGCTGCAATGGAAAATTATTGTCTAGCAATGATTGCAAAGTTCCTTTCGCCTGAAACCGTTGGTTCATTGCCAGGTAATCATCGGCTAACAACAAATACGCTTTGCCAGCCCACTCTTCATACGGGGCAAACTCCGTGTCTGTGGTTAAACTAATTAAGGTTTCAGCGCTTTGATTGTATTCCTTCGTCAGGTAAAAAATCTCGCCTATTCTATACTTGGCTTCTGCTCCAAATTCATCCCGAGCTGTGTTAAGTGTGTTTAAGAACTCATCCTTAGCTGTATCGTAATCACCTCGAGCCATGGCGGACTTACCCAAGTAAAGTGACGCTTTGTTTAGTGATCCCGCATTTACGTTACCTTTTTCAATAATCAGGTTTGCGTACACATTCACGGAGTCATATTGCGCAAGCAGATAAAATGACTCCATTAAACCCGACCAAGCAGTATACAGTTCCTTTTTACCAGTTGCCAGTTTTTCAGCTCGGTGAAAACTCAACACAGCCTCGCTTAATTTCCCTTGCTTAAATTGAATTTCCGCCATACGCGCTATAACCTTGTTGTTTAAGTTGTATCCTTGATCGCTACTTAATTCAATATAAAAAAGAAGCGCTTTATCAAAATTAAGAAGTCGATAATACGATTCGCCCAGATAGTATTTGACTGCCTGCTTTCGCGGACTTTCAGTATATGTTAATAGAAAAGAAGCAAACCCGGTTATTGCCTTCTGGTATTGTTGATCGAAATAGAAATTTTTAGCCGACTCAAAATCTACAATCTCCAAATCTTTATTATCCGGGTTTGATTTCTTAAACTCCACTAAATAATTTTCAAATTCCCCGCCCCGGCCAGCAACATTAAGTGCCTCCTGTAAGGGTAATAAAACTTGCTGTGCTACAACATGGGTTGGAAACCGTTTTAAAACAGCCAGATAATCGCTAATAGTTTTGTCGTATTGCTTTAAATTATAATAAGAGGCGGCTCTTCGCATAAAAGCATAGGGTATAAAACGTGAGCTTACATTCTCACTAATCAATTTTGAAAGTCCCTCAGCTGCCAACTGATAATTACCCTGCTCTATTTCAAATTGAGCTCGCTGAAAAATTGCTTCATCCCGAAATTGAGATTTTGGGTAGTTGGAGATAAGGAGTGTAAACTGATTCCGGGCCTCATCGTATTTTCGAAGTATTCCGGCAATAACACCTGTTTGAAAAATAATATAATCCTCATCAGGTGATTTAAGTTGGCGAGCCCGATTATACTGGGCTATAGCTTCCATGTAGTCTTTACGAACATAATAACAATCGGCTAACCGAATTAAGCCATCAATATAATTAGGTGTGCTAACTTTTGATTTACTAACAAACTCTTTAAAATTTAAAAATGCCTGCTCATACTGCTGAACGTTAAAATAAGCATACCCAAGTCCATAGCGGGCTTTACTCATATCCGCTAATTCAATGGAAGCTGCAAGTGAAACAACTTTTAAGTAGAATGGAATTGCTTCATCATATTTTCTTCCAATAGAAAATGCTTCACCACACCAAAAACTTGCTAATGCCACATATTGAAGATCGGACGGGCTACTCATCGATTTCTTAAAAGCTTCTACCGCCTTACCATACTCCTCTTTATTAAAAAGCTCTACACCTTTCAAATATGTTGCCTTTTGATATGCATGATTAAGAGCTTCACTTCTGATAGAAAGCAGTTCGATATACTCAATTGCTTTATTGTAATTATTTCCATTTGCATATGCCTGCGCAAGTAGTTCTTTAACCTCATTAGTATGTTCACTCATTGGGTATGCTACCAGAAACTTCTCTAACTCGCTAATTGCTATATCTGGCTTTCCTAAATCATAGGAGATCTTCGCGTACTGAAAAACACTCTCTTCTACTAGTTTGTCATCGTTACCGCAAGTTCGGGAGTGACCAAAGGAATTTAAGGCGTATGACTTGTTGCCTTGCTTTAAATAAAGAATTCCCAAATAATAAGTAGAATAGTAACTAACCGAGTCACGCGTACCTGCTGAAATCTTCAAGTACTCAATTGCTTTATCATACTGATTTAAAGCATACTGTGAATAGCCTGCTCGATACAATAAAGCGCTTTCTGCTTTATCAATCTTTTCTTCAAGATACTGCTCGTACAATAGTGCAGCATTTTTAAAATCCTTCTTAAAAAAATAGGCATCCGCTACCAACATTGCAATCTCACGATAGTTAGCAATTTGTCCTGCTTTGGGTTGCAGCGGGGTAGCGTACTCAATCAATTCATCAAATTTACTTTGCTTATAGTAAATATTAGTAATCAGGTATGGCACAATTGCCGAATAGGATGGACTAGACTCTGCACGCTTTAAATCTTGAAGTGCTTGCGAATACTCACTTTTGAAATACTCGATGAATCCAGCATAGTAATTAGCCGCAGCAGCATACTGATTATTTTGAAGCTTTATTGTATTAAACTGAAGAAGAGCATCCTCTAATTTCTTTAAATTAAAAAAACTATAACCCCACTTAAAGTGCCCTTGAATTTGCTCTTCTGGTCCGATTTCTGAAAAATCAACTTTGTGATAATACTGAGATGCTTTTAAAAAGTCTCTCTGAGTATAGAAAAAACCAGCCAAGTCATAATATGCTGTTGCACTTCTTGGATTAGTAGGGTTGTTTGCAATGAACTGCTCCATGATTTTTTCACCATCAGCATGACCCAAGTTTACGGCACAATAGCCCATGTAGTATTCTGCTTCGCCTTTACGGATGTCAGTCTTATCAACTAATCTTAAAAAATCAGCAAATACCTGACGAGCAGCACTAAAATTTAAATGATCAACCAATTCAACCCCCTTCCTAAATGCCAATTCATCCTGCTCTCTGGAGAGCTGATTTTGACCGAGTATTGAAAAACTTATAAGTTGAAGAAATATGAAATACAAACTGGCTAACCTCACAGTAACGGGGTTTTTATAGATACAACTGGCAGTCTAAAAAAATATTGCAACCGAAAGAGCAAAAAAAAGTTTAAAAAAAACAAATGCTTTACGTGCATTGGCATAAAGTTAACAAAAAAGTTAGTCACCGTAAGCTTTAATTCATCAGATGAAATACTAACTCGCGGAGTATCTGCCCTTCACCAACTGCTCCAGCGTTTACTCCCTTAAGTTTAAGATCGGCCTCTTTTAGAAAAAATATATTGTCTAACAATTTTTTAGGTGAAAACTGTCGCAAAGCAAGGCTATAATCTCGAATCGCATACGGGCTCACTTTCAGCACACTAACCAAGCCCTTCTCACTCTTATCTTCAGCTTGAGATGCAACTAGTGCTTTGCTAAAAAATGAATATAGAAACGCTACAATAGGAATAGCAGGGTTCTTTTTAGGATTGCTCTCAAAATAATTTACAATTCTGGCGACAGAAAAGGAATTTCGTTGAAGGATAGCTTTCTGTAACTCGAAGATATTGTATTCCTTGCTCATCCCAACCTGACTCATCACCTTTTCAACAGCAATAGGTTCGTTTTCGCGCAATGAAATCAACAACTTATCGATCTCATTCGTAAGCCTGCTTAAATCATTACCAACAAATTCACATAAAGCCGCTACCGCTTCATCGCTAATAGGTACTTTTTTATTGAATAGATAAGCTTTTACAAAATCGGGCAATTGATTGTCAAACATTTTTTTTGCTGTAACCGAGGTAGACAACTTCTCAATGTTTTTACCAAGTTCCTTTCGCTTATCGAGTGTTTTGTGTTTGTGGCAAAAAACCAAAACGGTGCTGGGTGCCGGCTGCTTTAAATAATCCATTAATAGTCGTATACCAATCTCCTTATTAATATCAGGAATTTCTTGCGCCTCCTTCACAATAACCACTTGATAGTCTGACATCATCGGGAACCTGCGAGCATGGGTAAGTATGATGGCCAACGAGGCATCTTTGCCGTACAAAATTACCTGATTGAACTCTTTCTCAGCTTCGGTTAAAACATTGGCCTCAACATAATCAGAAATTACATCAATGAAATAGCTTTCTTCCCCTTGCAAAAAATACACGGGTTGAAACCTTCTAGCCTTCAAGTCTGCCAATATCTTCACTGTTGCAGTATCCATTAATTCAATTTTTTCTTTGCACTAAAAGTCATGGCTAAAGTAATCCCAACGAACGCTCCTGCCAGATGAGATTCCCATGAAACCCATTGGTTGGTTGGCAAGACTCCATAAAACACACCACCATAAAGCAACAAAGTAAGAACAGAAATAACTAACGAAAGAAAATCTCTCCTAAAAAAACCAAAAAAAATAAGAAAGAAAGCCAAGCCATAAACCACTCCGCTGGCGCCAATATGGTTGGCAGACCGGGCAAAAAGCCAAACCAAAATATTGGTGAAGAGGTATACCCGAAAGAAGACCACGCCTCCAATGTGCCGATAGAAAAAAAACAGAGTAGACCCTAAAAAAAGTAACGGAACAGTATTCGATATTAAATGCGATATGCTGCCGTGAATAATTGGTGAAGAAAATATTCCTATAATTCCGGTAAGGGTTCGTGGTTGTAAGCCTAAGCTACTTATGGGCCAACCATAGACATATTCCAAAAAAAAGGCCAACCACATAAAGAATATAAGTCGGAGAGGAACAACTGAACTTCCAAAAATAGAGGACTCTGTCATGAATACGTCAATGCCCTCCCGAAGGATTCTTTATCATACTAAGTTTAATGTACTTAGCTTCTTCTGTGCCGATAGACTTATAGCCCAACAATCCACCTGAAGAAGTGGCAATACTTTCTGCTATACTGAGAAGAGTTTTATAATATTCTTTTGCAAAGGAAAGATCAATTTTTTGAATGATTTGGTTTAAGCCTTGAAGCTCGTCAACAATAAGCGGGCTACGCTGTGTTGTCTCGTATGGATAACTCTGTATAAGACTCTTCAGTTTATCTTCAAAATCCTTTGTTATCTCCTTAAAAAAAATTGAAACCGATGAGATAGAGCCTCGGTGCTTCTTTTCAGCAAATTTTAGCGCTTCGCTAATTTCCTTCCTATCAATCTTCCCATCTGCACCTGCGATTAAGATGCATACCAGTATTGGCGCTTTATACATCAGCTCAACTTCACTTGCAGAAAGTCTATCTAATTCAGGAACCATACCTTTAAACTCTAATCAAAAATGCTTAATTAACCGATGTTTAGCAAATTATTACACGATTGTTAGATTGAGATTTTGATATTTCAGAAGGTAAAAATAAAGCGTTACTTCGAGCGTGCATTTAAATTCAACTGTAGGGAATTTTTATCATGTTACTGCATTGTAAATGGTGCTATTCGGCTGGCTGATAGATCAACATAAGGATTAGCTGTTTTCTGCATAAAGTGAGGGAAACCATATTTTTTAACTTTTAACTGTAAAGAAAACTACCGTATTTTATCCTTTCTAATTAACACATGTACGATAAAGATCCCGTAAAAATTTTTGTAGTTGAAGATGACCCGGCCTATACAAAATTTATTAACTATGTTTTAGGGCTAAACCCGGACTATGAGGTAGAGAATTTCTCCAATGGAAAAGATTGTCTAGACAATTTGAATAAAGGCCCTGCCGTTATAACACTTGATTATTCGTTGCCAGATATGCCCGGTGAGCAGGTCCTCGAAGAAATCAAGCGCTTTGATCCCAACATTAATGTGATCATTGTTTCGGCACAAGAAAAGATTAGGACTGCCGTTGAGTTACTGAAATCAGGTGCTTACGACTATATAACAAAGGATCAGGATACAAAAGACAGGCTACTAAATTCAATCAATAACGCGAGAAAAAAAATATCGCTTATTAAAGAAATTAGTCATCTTAAAAAAGAAATCACTGAAAAGTACGAATTCGAAAAAAGCATTGTTGGCAGCAGCCCTGCTGTAAAAAAGGTGTTTAGCCTTTTAGAGAAAGCAGTAAATAGTACGATTTCCATTTCAATTACAGGAGAGACTGGGACTGGTAAAGAGTTGATTGCCAAATCAATACACTATAACTCTAAAAGAAAAAATGAGCCCTTTGTTGCGGTAAACATTGCAGCCATTCCATCGGAGTTGATTGAAAGCGAATTATTTGGTCATGAAAAGGGAGCTTTCACAGGTGCCTTAGGAAGGCGAATTGGCAAATTTGAAGAAGCTGAGGGCGGCACATTGTTTCTTGATGAAATTGGCGAAATGGATCCTAGCCTTCAGGCAAAAATACTCCGGGTTCTTCAGGAGCGAGAGGTGTCTCGGGTGGGAAGTAACGCCATCATAAAACTTAATGTTAGAATTATTACCGCAACACATCGCAATCTTTCTGAGGAAGTAAAATCGGGCCGCTTTAGGGAGGATCTTTACTATCGACTAATTGGTCTTCCTGTGCACCTCCCCCCGCTTCGAGAGCGAGGACAAGATATTATACTCATTGCAAAACATTTCCTCGATCAGTTCTCGAAAGAAAATCAGCAGCAAAGAATAAAGATTACAGAGGAGGCTCAAAAAAAACTAATGGGGTACCCATTTCCGGGAAATATCCGCGAACTGAAGTCGATTATTGAATTAGCAGCCATTATGACCGATGGAAATGAAATCCGTGAGCAAGACATAACATTTAATAGTGTAATGCGTGCAGAATCATTTCTGCACAGCGAGATGAGTATGCAAAACTATATGTATCGAATTGTTCGCCATTTTTTGAATCGGTACGATAACAATGTGCTGGAAGTAGCCAAGCGGCTTGATATCGGTAAATCATCACTGTACCGCTATCTTAAAGAAATGGAGGAAGCAGGTGTATGAGGCAGCTGCAAAACTATATTCGAAAAGGAAATTTTTACAAAGCTGTTGTTGATGATGGGTCTGACCTAATTTTTCTTGTTGATTTTGATGGAAAAATACAGTACCATAATTCATCGGTTAATGCAACATTAGGGTATCGGTCCCAAAGTCTTGTTGGTAAGTTTTTTTTTGATTTTATACTTCCCACAACACTGGAAACTTTCAAAATAAGTTTCAAAAAAAGTCAGAGAAGAGCCTACACTGAAAAAATTGAATTTCAATTTCTTTGCAAAGATAAATCATACCGCTTTCTTGAATTCAACGCCATTAACCTAAAAAATAAGGAGGGGTTGGATGGGTTAATTCTTGATTGTAGGGATATAACGGAACGTAAAAAAGATGCCGAAGAACTAATTAGGTTGCAAAAAGCAAAAGAACAATTTCTTGCAAACATAAGCCATGAAATTAGAACACCCATTAATGGTATTGCAGGTATTGCCGGGTTACTCAGTAAAGATCATAACCCCGAAGAACGTCAAACATATTTGAATGCGATTCGGCACTCAGCAGAAAATTTAAAAGTGATCATTAATGACATCCTTGATTTAGCATCAATAGAATCAGGGAAATTGAAGTTCGAAAAAATAGCGTTCAACTTAACTGACCTTCTACCCTCTCTTATTTCAACATTTGCATATCAGGCGCGGGAAAAAAATATTTCTCTTAACTACACAGTTGATAAATCGCTAAACACATTTTTAATTGGTGACCCAGTCCGTTTAAATCAGATTTTAATTAATCTGATTGGTAACGCGGTAAAGTTTACACATACTGGTTCAATTCACATTACATGCATTATTGAAAAGGAGAAAAAAAACGTTCGCTGGGTAAGTATATCCGTGAGTGATACCGGAGTTGGGATACCAACAGAGAAGCTTGCTACTATATTCGAGAGTTTCAGCCAAGCTGACGAAAGCGTAACGAGGCGGTATGGTGGCACTGGGCTTGGATTAACTATAGCTCGCCAACTAGTAGAACTTCAAAAAGGACGTATTGATGTTAAAAGCAAAGAGCACCTAGGTTCAACGTTTACCATAGTAATGCCGTACATCATTGGTAAGGAAACTAAGCTTCTAAAACAGGCATTCAAGCATAAGAATAATACAGGAAATATTGGCCATGCACTGCGTGTCCTCTTGGTAGAGGATAATGACATTAACCGGTTGTATGCAAAAAGTATTTTAGAAACCTGGAAATGCAAGACGGACATTGCTGAAAACGGAATGGTCGCTATAGAGAAATTAAAAAGCAACTTGTATGATGTTATTCTAATGGATGTTCAAATGCCCGTTATGGATGGCTATGAAGCCACAAAGGCAATTCGTATGATGTCTCCACCGGCAAGTGCAACGCCTGTTATTGCGTTAACTGCAAATGCTACAAAAAAAGATATTGAAAAATGTTTCGCTGCAGGCATGGATGATTATGTTGCGAAGCCATTCACCCCGGATGACCTTTATCAAAAGTTACTTAGTAAACTCAACATTAAAGCTGAATCAAATTCGAAACAGACTGAAACGCCACTTTTTGATCTGCAATACTTAAAGAGTATAGCGGGAAATAATCAAGAATTTGTGCGCGAAATGGTTCATACTTTTATTCAGTCTATACCGCTATTGCTTACAGAAATGGAAACCGCGTTGCAACTACGAAATGGCCTGGCCATTTCGAGAATAGCCCATCAAATAAAACCAACATTAACCCTGCTTGGTATTCATCAATTGAAGGAATTAGCTAATCAAATTGAAGAAATGGTAAATCATGAAGTTACTCCTATCGTAATGCTTCAGGTAAATAGATTCACGCAAACTTGTCGTAAAGTAGTTGAGGAACTAATAAAAAAAATTGAGCTGCTTTAGTTCCTGTTCATAACAGCAATCTTCCGGTGTACAAGTGCTCGTCCGCCCCTGCTAATGGTTACAAAGTAAATCCCGTTTGCCAGATTGTTTAATTCAACCTGTTGTGGCGCAAAGATGTCCTCCTTTAATTCACCCTGTATCATCGCTATTCCTCGCTGATCAACAATGCTGTATGTATAGCCTTGCATTAATCGGTACGCTGATGTGAAGTTCAACTGACGTGAAGCTGGATTAGGGAAAATTTGAATGTTGTTAGCCTGTGTTAGCAGAGGGTCTTCAATACCAACAATAGTTTGCTGCACTTTTGCAGATGCCGAAACAATAGAAGACTGATGGATTCTCTTGGTATTTCGATCTTGCACGAATGCTATCAGGTAAAGATTTGGATTTGGTATAGTACCAATTGGCACATCAATACCAATCTTTTTAGTGAGATTAAAAGTCATACCCGTTGTTAATGACTGACTAATAAATGTTCCATCGGTACCCGATAAAAATTTGCGTAGCACATTAATATTTCCAGCGACATTGCTTTCAACCAAACCAATATTAAAGACCATTGAGTCAATCGAGGTTTGAAGTGTATCAATATAGATAAAGTCAACACTTGCGCTTATCGAATCATTGCTAACCGTTGGCAATTCAGTAATGGTGATATTAAACAGCGGATTCTCAAGTGCTCTCCTATCGAGGTCTTCCACTTTAATGCTTAAGAAATCGCCTTCAAATTTCTTACCATAATAATCTCCAAGAATACCATCCATAACAGCCGATGGAGGTTGTGAAACACCATAGTACTGAGAACGCGCTGCAGGCTCAACAGGATTATCCTGATTAATTGGATCCAAACTTGGGTTTGATAAATGATATTGAATCTTAAAGAAATCAGAAAGAGGCTTACCCAATACAGTAAATTGCTCTTGATACAGATTATCGAGGTACGCATTTGCCGTTGGGTTAATACCGGCATTGGTAAAATACTCTACCATTACATTCCGTTTTTTCTCACCGAAATAAATATTATCAATGGCAATTCCACTAAAGTTTAAACCCGGTGTATTGTCATTATTTGTTCCCAATAAAAATCTAAAAATAACCTGACCGCGATCAACATCTGGTATGGCATCCAAATTAAAGCGTGCAGTTTTCCATCCCAGTGATTCGCCAGTCCAACCATAACCAGTAGGCTGAATAACCGGGTTAACGAATCCGTTTATACCCGCGGCATTATACCAGTTAATACCAGCTCCTAAATTATCACCTACGGTTTGCCAAATCACACCTCCATCTACCGAATATTGAAGTGCTACACCATCTTGACGATTATCTAAATCCGCCCAGTAGTCAATAGAAACCATGGGCCTCGCTAAAGCTGTTAAATCAAGACAAGGTCCTATCAATGCTGTTTTTTCATTAGCATAATATGAGCTATCGTTTACACCCGTGTACCAGGCATTCGTTCCTGCCAATGGCTGATACCCTTTACCCGTTTTATAGCCTTTACCGAATGGTGAACCCCAAACCCAACTTGTATCTGTAGCAATGAGTTCATCTGCAACAGTAGCTACCCACGTTCCTTGCCCCGAATCAAAATTTTCAAAGTATTCTTGTGTAGCAGTTGGTGCGGGACTGTCTTGTATGAAGACCTGACGGGTTAACGAATTTTCACAGCCATCATTGGTTAATACAGTAAGCTTAACAGGGAATATTTGAAAACTGGAATACTCATGAGAAGGATTCATATTATTTCCCGTGGTTAAACCCCCATTTTTCCCGGGTGTTACTGAATTCGCTCCGGGTCCTGAAATTGTATCCGTTCCAATTTCTCCAAAATCCCATGTATAGTTAATAATCGTACTAGGAAAAGCTACTGTCTGATCTTGAAACTGAGTGCTTTCACCACTGCAGAATTTGGACCAGTCAAATTTCATTATGGGTACCGGGCCAACACGAATAGTTTTAGTTGAATCGTGGAAGCAGCCTTTATCGGAAGTTACACGCAAGCCAACAAGATAAGTGCCAGTTGAAGGGTATTGGTATGTTGGCTCTTGCGTACCGCTACCTATTCCATTGCCAAAATTCCAGTTCCATGTGAGAATTACACCTGGAGCAGGAACAGCGGATGACTCATTAAATGTTATTACATCAACAACACACGAGTTAACAACATCAATAATTGCCTTTGGTGCAGGAAAGATTACTAAATCCTTTTCTATATAGGTAGTAACACTGGCTGTGTTTGTAAAAGTGTATCCCATGCGATATATACCAGCCGCCAAACCATTCGTAGCTATTACATAATTATTTTTAAACGGGTTAAAATATACTCTGCTTGGAATATCCGGGCTTGAAAACACGCCACCTGTTCCTCCAAAAGATAGTGGTGAGTTCCATACAGGTCTACCAATTAATAAGAGTTCACCAAGGCCATCGGGCTTTTGAGTATTCCCGCAAACCTCTGCAACTCCATCCAAATCTAAATCGGTTTCACCTTCAACATTAAAATCAATAAAGGTTAATGGGTTAACCCTAACAATCTTTGCAGGTTGACTAAGACATCCTGTTACAGGATCAGTAAAATTATAAACTACCGTATTAACTTGCGGGACAAGGTTTGCATTTGCTGCTATAAACTGGCTAGTGCCTGTGTTAACACCTGGGCCGGTAAAAAACCCTCCCGTTGGGAAAGGAATTATCGTAACAGGGAAAGCATTTTCCGCATAAATTGAAGCCAGGTTTGTTATGATAGCATTCGTTGTGTCATTTACCGTTACAAAAACCTGATCAGAAACCACTACACAAGGCCCAACCGGATCATTTGTCCTGATCGTAAATACTAATCCTAAGTTTGTTGCCAATTTTTGCGCACCCGATAAATAATATTCCGATAGCGTGTCACTGATGTTTTCAAATGTTCCAGTTGGCAAAAGATCCCAAGTCGCTGATGATGTTGAGCCTCCCGTGGTAGCATTTAACTGAATAGTATCGTACTCACAAATCGCAAAATCACTTCCGGCAAACACTCTCGGTTTTTCATAAACAGTCACACTAACATCAACGGATTCATTAGGGCAATATCCTGGCCCAACAAGACCATTGGTAGTAAGCCTGAAAATTAATGTGCTGTTAACGTCACTTGAAGCAGTGTCATACTCCGCTTCCACATCATACTGTGCATTTGGAATCACCTCCGTAATACTACTTACAGAAATTGTACCACCCCCTGAAACCAAACTCCATGCACCACTTGTTGCGCTTCCTCCAACTGAGCCTATAAGTTGTATTTTTTCAGGCTCGCAAACATCAATACTTATGCTCGGAACGGAAACAGAAACTACTCCATTTACAATTACGCTTGTTTGCTGCGGTGTAGGATTAGAACATCCGTTAGCAGCTACGTTAAAGAAATAGGTTACGATCAATGGCAAATTACCAGGGTTCGAATAACTCTCCACAATCGTTTGACCTGTCGTGAATATTTCTCCGCCTACATAATTAACGCTACCTAACACACCATTGTAGTTCACACTTGTTAGTGTAATTACCGCGTTGGCTGTTGGGCTTGTTAATGTAATGTTCGCTGGATTAGTAACGCCCTCACAAACGATTGGAGTTGTATTCGTGATACTAAACACCGGTGGTGCTGGGTTGATAATAATTTCTGTTTGTTGCTGGATAGCATTGTTACAGCCGTTCGCGGATACGGTAAATATATAGGTTACTGTGTCGGCAAACTCGGCAGGGTTACCCAATGTTTCTACGATTCGTTGCCCCGGGTTAAAAGTTTCTCCTCCGGAATATGTGCCGCCCGTTAAGCCTCTGTAATCTGCACTCACTAACGTGATAACTGCATTAGCAGTAACACTGGTTAACGTAATATTCGCTGCCGCTCCTTCACAGATAACGGCTGTCGTATTGCTAATCCCAAAAACAACATCCGGATTTACGGTTACTGTAGTTTGTTGGCTGGTTGGATTGCTACAGGCGTTCGCGGCTACATTAAATGTATACGTAACAGTCAACGGGGTATTCCCAGCATTACTGTAACTCTCTGTAATTATTTGACCTGTCGTGAACGTGGCGCCTGCTGAATAATTAGATGATCCTGTTACTCCGTTATAGTTTATTCCGGTAAGCGTAATCACCGCGCCCGCTGTGGGGCTCGTTAACGTAATGTTCGCTGGATTCGTAACACCTTCGCACAAGCTCGGTGTGGTATTCGTAATACTAAACACCGGTGGTGCCGGGTTGATCGTGATCGTGGTTGGTACTAATGTTAAATCACTGCAGCCATTCGCAGATACAGTAAACTCGTAGGTAACCGTGATCGGACTCTCGGTCGGATTCCCTAACGTCTCATTAATCTTCTGACCCGTAGTAAACGTCTCGCCTCCTGCATACGTTCCACCTGTCGCTCCATTATAGTTAACGGTTGCTAAACTCATCACTGCGTTAGTGATCGCACTAGTTAACGTAATATTCGCTGCCGCTCCTTCACAGATATCGGCTGTCGTGTTGCTAATCCCAAAAACAGGGACTGGATAAAATGTCTCTACTACAGCATCACTTACCGTGCACGAACCATTCGTAACACTCCACGTCAATGTATAAACCCCTGCACTCAGTACGCTCACTGTAGCATTCGATGCATTCGCATTCGGTGCAAACGTTACGCCCGCTGCCGGTACACTGCTCCACGTGCCCACTCCTACACTCGCACTCGCTGCTAATAAAATATCTAAATCACATGCACTGTTATCTACGCCAGCACTAATCACCGGTACCGCATCAAACGTGATCGCTACATTGTCTGCTGAACTACAAACTCCGTTGGTCTCTGTCCACGTAAAGGTGTAAATCCCAGGTAAGGTGACCGTAACACTCGCATTGGC
>JANNUS010000013.1:0-106589 GCA_031395485.1 Cyclobacteriaceae bacterium
CAAGTGTTAAAGGTCAAAAAGTGGGTGATTCTGCAATAATTTTGATCTAAAATGTAAAAAAGTGGTGTAAAGTGGTTGAAAGTGGGTTGAAATTACTTATGTTTGTTTAGAAGAAGATGACAACCACTACAGTCTATGACCTTTTTCACCAGTGAATACGAAAGTAAGCTTGACGCCAAAGGCAGGTTAGTACTGCCTGCGCGGATCAAAGCCCAGCTTCCCGAAGGGGACTCGGAGCTTGTGATCAGGCGCGGTTTTGAGCCTTGCCTCATTATTTACCCCATGGTGGAGTTCAAAAAGGTGTTCTCAAAAATTTCAGGTCTTAACGAGTTCAACGAAGAGTACCGCACATTACAGCGGAATTTTTTGTCGGGAATAGTTACGGTGGAATTAGACGGCAACGGCCGGTTTCTAATTCCGAAAAACATGCTCACCTACGCACAAGTCGATAAGGATGCGATGCTGGTGGGGATCGGTAACAAAGTTGAGGTCTGGAACCCTACGGTGTATGAGAAACACAAAATTCAAGACCCAAGTGAGTTGTCGAAGTTGGCTGCGAAATATCTCAATGAGTAGATAATGAAGGGCGCCACGTATCACAAGCCCGTCATGCTCAACGAATGTATCGAAGCGCTAAACATCAGTCCTGAAGGAACTTACGTAGATGTAACCTTCGGGGGCGGTGGACACAGCATGCAGATTCTCGAGAAACTGAAAGGAGGAAGATTAATCGCCTTCGATCAGGACGAGGATGCGAAGAAACAGGCAGATAATATTCAGAGTCGTTCTTTCACATTTTGTAAAGCCAACTTCATGTACATGAAAAAGTACTTGAAATTGAATGGGGTTATTAAAGTCAATGGCATTCTGGCCGACTTGGGAATTTCATCGCACCAGATTGATTCGCCTGAGCGAGGATTTTCAACCCGCTATGACGGCCCGCTGGATATGCGCATGAATAAGAGCGGTGACCTAACGGCAGCGGGAGTGCTGAATGAATATAGTGAAGCGGAGTTGCACAAGATTTTGGGGATGTATGGAGAAATTAAAAATGCAAAAACGGCCGCGAAGATGATTGTGCAACAACGGGTGAGCAAACTCTTTAGCAGAACAGAAGATTTGAAGAATGCATTACAGACAATAGCTCCAAGAGGAAAGGAGAACAAGTATTTCGCCCAGGTGTTTCAGGCGCTTCGTATCGAGGTTAACCAAGAGATGAAAGCACTTGAAGATTTTTTGCACCAATGTGGCGAAGTAATGGCCGAAGGTGGAAAGCTGGTGGTGATGAGTTACCACTCACTGGAGGATAGGATGGTTAAGAATTTTATAAACAAGGGAAAGGTGTTTGGTGAGGTGGAGAAAGATTTTTACGGAAATGAAATAAAACCCTTTAAAGCGATAAACCGGAAACCGGTGGAGGCTTCGGAGGAAGAAGTAGCAGAGAATAACAGGGCGCGGAGCGCAAAGTTGAGAGTAGCGGAGAGGTTATCAGTTAATAGTTAACAGTTATCGGAAATGTAACTGACTATTTAATGGATAACTGATAATGGATAACGAAAGCATGGTAGAAAATAAGTTACGCATTGAACCGAAAAAGCAAACCAAGAGTGGTAATGGCACGAGTGTGTTTTCGGGATTGGAGAAGAAGTTGAAACTGGAATCGTATTTCGAAGAAGGTTTCCCGGTGCAGCATTTGCCGAAAATAATTTTCGTGATGGCGTTAGGTCTGTTTTATATAGGTAACACACATTATGCCGAGAAGACCGTGCGTAAGATCAATCACGTACAGGCAGAAGTAGAAGATTTGCGTGCCGATTACACCACCATGAAATCGGATTTGATGTTTGCCAGCAAGCAGTCAGAAGTAGCACGCAAGGTAAAGGCCTTTGGATTAGAAGAAAGTTTAGAACCACCGCATAAAATAGTAGTCGAGAAAGGTGAATATTAAGAAGTCCATATTAATTAGAGTACGGGTAGCATTTTTGTTCGTGATGCTTTTTGCCATCGCGGTAATGGTGAAGACTGGCCACATTCAAACTATTGAAGGAGACAAGTGGGCAAAGATGGGTGAGCAGGTCTCGTTTGCAAACAAAACCATAAAAGCTACACGCGGAAGTATTTATTCTGATAACGGAAGCTTGTTAGCAACCTCTTTACCATTTTACAAAGTAGCCTTCGATGCTTCGATGCCAAAAGAAGATGTGTTTAAAAAAGGAATCGATTCGTTGGCATATTTGCTTGCACGATTTTACAAGGATAAATCTGAATCAGATTACAGACACATGTTGCAGGATGCACGCGCTGCGGATAGGCGATATGTGATTCTGAATAGAAAGCAAATAGACTATCAAGACAAAAAGATGATGACCGAATGGCCGATTTTCCGTGAAGGAAGATTGAGCGGTGGTTTGATTTTTGAAAAAGTAGATGTGCGCTATCGGCCGTTCTCGAATTTGAGCAAGCGTACAATTGGTTTTGTAAATGAAAACGATAAAGGAGCCGGACTCGAATTCAGTTTCAATGATCAGTTAAATGGACAGGATGGATCGGGTTACTACCAGAAAATTGCAGGCGGTACGTGGATGCCGATTTTCGATGCCAACAATGTAAAGGCTGTTGATGGGTTGGATATTCAAACCACACTTGATATCAACTTACAAGATGTTACGGAAACTGCCTTACACAAAGCGATGATGAAGCACAATGCCGATGACGGATTAGTGATGGTGATGGAAGTAGCGACCGGTGAAATAAAAGCGATCTCCAATTTAAGCAGCGATGGAAACGGTGGATTCTATGAGAAATTCAATTTTGCAACGGCTGGTTCGTTCGAGCCGGGCTCGACTTTTAAACTAGTAACGATGATCGCCTTGCTCGAAGACAGCGAGGTAGAATTAACTGACAGCGTTGATACCGGAAAGGGTGAATTCACTTTCTATAAAAGTGTAGTGCGCGATCATGAAGAAGGTGGTCTTGGCAAAATAACCGTTCGTCAGGCATTTGAACACTCGTCAAATGTAGCGATGGCGAAACTTGTAGATGAAAATTTTGGAAAGCGCCCGCAGAAATTTATTGATCATGTTGATCGTTTGAAATTAAACAAACCACTCAATATTCAGATCACCGGAGAGCCTGCACCAAAATTCAAACGTCCGGGTGAAAAAGGATGGAGCGGTATCAGTTTGCCCTGGATGGCGTACGGTTATGGCGTTGAATTTACTCCGTTGCATACACTTACGCTATACAATGCGGTAGCGAATGACGGTAAAATGATCAAGCCCATTTTTGTAACACAAATCCGTAAAGCCGATGATGTAGAGGAATCATTTGAAACCGAAACAATTGTTGGAAAGATATGCTCCGATAAAACATTAAAGAAACTGAAGATCATGCTGGAGGGTGTGGTGCAGGATGGAACAGCAAAAAATATTAAAGACAGTGACTACCGGATCGCGGGCAAAACGGGCACAGCTCAGATTTTAGAGAATGGTAAATACACTAAGAAGTACATCACTTCTTTCGTTGGATATTTTCCTGCACACGCTCCGAAGTATAGCGCCATGGTGTTGATTAAGAACCCACGCGGATGGTATCAGTACGGAAGTAATGTGGCAGCACCTGTGTTCAAAGAAATAGCGGACAATATTTACTCACGCGACATTGATCTTCATTTGGCTGAGGATAAACCAAAGTTTACGGAGGCTGGTGTGTTCCCGGTAATCAAAGCGGGGAATCAGGAAGAATTAACAATGCTGTGTAATGATTTAGGAGTTTCCAATCATACCCAAACGGATGAAGAGTGGGTAAGAGCATCCAAAAACGGCAATGCGGTTGACTGGAAGAAAAATTTAATTGGTAAGGGTATAGTACCGGATGTTGCAGGCATGACGTTTCGTGACGCAATCTTCTTATTAGAGAAAGAAGGACTCAAAGTTTTTTATGAAGGTAAAGGTCGTGTGGCAAATCAGTCGCTTACACCCGGTACCCGGATATCAAAAGGAAGTAGAATTTTTATCAGATTGAATGGCTGAGTTAAAAGACATCTTATACAAAGTATCGATCACCTCTTCGTATGGAAACATGAGCGAGGATGTGAAAGGTATTTGTTTTGACTCGCGCCAGGTTAAACCAGGTTTTGTTTTTGTTGCAGTAAAAGGCACGCAATCCGATGGGCATCAATTTATTACCAAGGCTATTCAGCTAGGAGCGTGTGCTATTGTATGTGAAAAATTACCCGATACAATACATGAAAAAAACAACTACGTCACCGTCAAAGATAGCGCACAAGCGTTGGGAATTATTGCTGCTAATTTTTATGGCAACCCGTCACAAAAATTAAAACTCGTTGGTGCTACTGGCACAAACGGAAAAACAACAGTAGCGACTTTGCTCTACCAACTTTTTGGTTCGCTGGGATACCGTGTAGGGTTAATTTCTACTGTTGAGTATCGTATTGTCGATCAGGTATTCCCCTCTACACACACCACGCCCGATCCAATTCAATTAAATGGTTTGCTGAATAAAATGGTGGAGGCTGGATGTACCCACGCTTTTATGGAGGTGAGCTCACATGCGATTGATCAGGAACGTATTGCTGGATTGAAATTCGTGGGCGGTATTTTCACAAACATCACGCACGATCACCTCGATTACCACAAGACATTTGAAAACTACATTAAGGCAAAGAAGAAATTTTTTGATGAGTTAAGTAGCGATGCTTTCGCCTTGGTAAATGCCGATGACAAACGCGGTATGGTGATGTTGCAAAACACCAAAGCAAAGAAGCAATCCTTTGGGTTGAAGAAGATGGTTGACTTCAAAGGGAAGATTATCAGTAATACGCTTCAAGGACTGGAGATGGAAATTGAAGGAAAATCAGTGTGGTTTAAACTTATTGGTGATTTCAACGCCTATAATCTTTTAGCTGTTTATGGAACAGCTATCGAACTCGGTGAAGAATCGGATCAGGTATTGACTGTTCTTTCTTCAGTGAAAGGTGCGGTAGGAAGATTTGAGTTGATTATGCCGGGGTCAAAAATTACAGCCATTGTTGATTATGCCCACACACCCGATGCATTGAAAAATGTATTGGAAACAATAGCACAATTTCGCACCGGAACAGAACAAGTTATTTCCATTGTAGGATGTGGAGGTAATCGCGATAAAACAAAACGTCCGCTCATGGCTTCGATTGCTTGTCGGTTGAGTGATAAAGTTGTGCTAACCTCTGATAATCCCCGAGATGAAGAGCCTATGGCAATTATCAAAGAAATGCAAACGGGCATCGGGCCAAGTGATGCACGCAAGACCGTTGTGATTGCTGATCGTGAAGAGGCAATCAAGATGGCCTGCATGATGGCCAAGGAAAGGGACATTGTGTTGGTGGCAGGCAAAGGACATGAAACATACCAGGAAATTAAAGGAGTGAAATATCCTTTTGACGATAGAGAAGTTGTTGAACGCATGTTAAAACTATTTGCGAACTGATGCTTTACTATTTATTCGACTATCTAGACAAAAATTATAACCTAATCGGGGCAGGGGTGTTCAAATACATTTCATTCCGTGCGGGTAGTGCTGCGATTATTTCTCTGTTGATTACCATTTTCTTTGGAAAAAATCTGATCACCTATTTAAAGAAGAAGCAAGTAGGAGAAGAGATCAGAGAACTTGGATTGGAAGGTCAGACAGCAAAGAGAGGAACGCCTACAATGGGTGGTTTGATCATCATTGCTGCGATCTTAGTTCCAACATTGCTTTTTGCGAAACTTGATAACGTGTATGTGATCTTGCTGATCACAGCAACCGTGTGGATGGGATTGATCGGATTTCTGGATGATTATATCAAAGTATTTAAGAAGGATAAGAAGGGGTTGGCAGGACGATTTAAGATTGTCGGTCAGGTAGGGCTTGGATTGATCGTTGGATTTACACTCTATTTTAATGATAACGTTGTTGTTCGTGAAGTGAAGACAAGCACAGCAGCAAGTATCAGTTTAGTTCAGGCAGTTGCCAATGAAGATTATGAAGATGTAAAGTCTACAAAGACAACTGTTCCGTTCTTCAAAAACAATGAACTTGATTACAGCAACATCTTACCATTTTTAAGTAAAGATTATACCTGGATTATTTACGTACTGGTTGTGGTGCTGATTGTAACGGCAGTATCCAACGGTGCAAACATTACCGATGGCATTGATGGCTTGGCAGCTGGCGCATCGGGTATCATCGGCATTACGCTCGCGATTTTTGCATATCTCTCTGGTCGTGTCGACTTCTCAAGTTATTTGAACATCATGTACATCCCTAACCTGAGCGAGTTGGTAATTTTTTGCACGGCATTTGTGGGCGCATGCCTTGGATTTTTGTGGTACAACGCATACCCCGCCCAAGTGTTCATGGGTGACACTGGAAGTTTAACACTGGGTGGAATCATTGCAGTAGCAGCATTAGCGATTCGCAAAGAGTTACTGATACCCGTGTTGTGTGGAATCTTCGTGATTGAGAATGTATCCGTAATCATGCAAGTGGCGTACTTCAAGTACACCAAGAAGAAATACGGTGAAGGAAGGAGAATCTTTTTAATGTCACCCTTGCACCACCACTATCAAAAGAAAAATATTCACGAATCTAAAATCGTAACGCGCTTTTGGATTGTAGGAATATTATTAGCCATTCTAACACTAGCAACTTTAAAATTACAATGAAAGGGCTGATAGCGATATTGGGTGCAGGTGAAAGCGGAACGGGAGCAGCGTTGCTCGCGAAGGCGAAAGGCTTTGGCGTGTTTGTTTCCGATCAAGGAATAATCAAGGATAAGTATCGCGATGATTTGGTTCGTCATAAAATTGAGTTTGAGGAAGGAACGCATACAGAAGCAAAAATCCTGAAGGCAAGTCTTATAATTAAAAGTCCGGGGATTCCAGAAAAAGCAGAGATCATTAAAAAGATCAAGGCAAAATGCATTGAGGTGATTGATGAGATCGAATTTGGTTTCCGCTACATCAATGGAAGAGTAATTGCCATTACGGGTACCAATGGCAAAACAACCACTACGCTTCTTACTTATCATTTAATGAAGACGGCTGGTTTCAGCGTAACATTAGCCGGTAATGTTGGTGAAAGTTTAGCGAGAAAGATTGCCAATGGAAATTCAGACTGGTATGTTTTGGAGATCAGCAGCTTCCAGTTGGATGGTACAAAATCATTCAAACCAGAAATTGGAATCTTGTTGAACATTACTCCGGATCATTTAGATCGATATGAATACGCATTTCAGAATTATGTGAATTCCAAATTCCAGTTAGTTCAAAGTATGGATGAGACTTCACAATTCATTTACTATGCCGATGATGAAGTGATTAAGAAGGAGGTTTCTTCCAGGAAAATAACATCTCAAAAACTACCAGTTTCACTTACGGCAACAGCAAAGGCACCGGTTTATTTCGATGGTGAAATGCATTTCAATTTGATAGAGAAGTTTTCAATTGCTCAACGTGATACAACATTAAAAGGCCCGCATAATCTAATTAACACGATGGCGGCCGTTTCAGCCGTGTATCTCGCGGGCGCAAAACTAAAGTCAATACGTGAAGGTCTTAAGACTTTCAAGAATGCTCCGCATCGCCTGGAGCTTATCGCTACAATCAATGGAGTTGATTTTGTGAATGACTCAAAAGCAACGAATGTTGATTCAGTAGTATACGGATTGGGAAGTTATAACCAACCCCTCATTTGGATTGCAGGCGGAATCGATAAGGGCAACGATTATAATATGATTAAGAGCCAGGTTCAGGAAAAGGTGAAAACCTTGATTTGCCTAGGCAAGGATAATGAAAAATTGAAAAAGTTTTTTCAGGGTATCGTACCGGTAATTCATGAAACACAAAGTGTGAATGATTTGGTGCGCATGGCGCTACGAGCGGCAAAGAAAGGTGATGTGGTATTGTTATCACCAGCCTGTGCAAGTTTTGATCTCTTCAAGAATTATGAAGACAGGGGAGATCAATTTAGAAAGGAAGTATTGGAGTTAAAGAAAGAAGTTGAAAATCAACTTGTATGATTAAAGTAAAGGAATGGGCTGATAAAAATTTGCTGGGCGATCGGGTGATCTGGGCCGTTGTGTTTGCATTATCCTTGATAAGCATTCTTGTTGTGTATAGCTCTATAGGATCATTGGCCTATAAAAAAACCGTGAGCCCAGAAAGCTATTTGATCAAACATACGTTTACCGTGTTCATTGGCTTAGCTGCGATGTGGTTTGCACACAAAGTAGATTATCGTTACTACTCACGACTTTCAAAAATTGCCCTATGGATTAGTATTCCATTGCTCATTTTTACATTCACCAATGGTGTTTCCATAAATGATGCTTCCCGTTGGGTGGCTCTCCCTATGGGATTATCCTTCCAACCTTCAGACTTTGCCAGCTTAGCACTCATCATCAACCTGGCAAGTATGTTATCGAAGCGTCAGCAAAATATTGATGATATAAAAGAATCGTTGATTCCAATCCTGATATGGTGTGGTGTGATCTGCGGATTAATTGCATTAACAAACCTCTCAACAGCTGTGTTGCTTCTCGCGACCTGCTTCTTAATCATGTTTATTGGTCGTGTACCTGTAAAATATTTGGCCATGCTAGTGTTGGTCGGACTATTAGCTGGAGCTGTGGCGATCAAGTTTGGGGTTCGTGGTGAAACTGCCAAGAACAGGATTATAAGTTTTGTTCAGGGCAAAGAACTTCCATTCCAGGCCAAGCATGCTCGTATTGCTGTAGCAACCGGAGGGGTTTTTGGAAAAGGCCCGGGTAACAGTGATCAACGAAACATTCTTCCTCACCCATATTCAGATTTTGTGTATGCCATTGTAATAGAAGAGTACGGAATGATTGGAGGATTTGTAGTACTAGTGCTATACCTGATTTTGTTACATCGAGGAATGAAAGCGGCCTATAACAGTGAGCGAGCCTTTGCTGGATTACTCTCTGCCGGATTGAGTTTCGATTTGGTTTGTCAAGCCATGGTAAATATGGGCGTAGTAGTGGGATTAGGTCCGATCACCGGTCAGCCATTACCTCTTATTAGTATGGGGGGAACATCGATGGTCTTTACAGGATTGGCAGTAGGAATAATTCTCAGTGTGAGTCGTGGTGAACGTGATCAGGTGTGGGAGCAGAAGACAAATGGAGAAATGAAAGAAAATAAAAACGTAGAGGCAGTAGCAGCATAATGAGCGCGCAACAACCATATCGACTAATCATCAGCGGTGGAGGAACCGGAGGGCATATTTTCCCTGCGATTGCTATTGCGAATACATTCCGCGAACGCCATCCAAGTGCTGAGATTCTTTTTGTTGGGGCATTGGGAAGAATGGAAATGACCCGTGTGCCAGAGGCAGGCTATAAAATCATAGGTCTTTGGATAAGCGGATTGCAGCGCAGCTTGAAGTTTTCAAATCTGCTTTTTCCGGTGAAGTTGATTGCAAGCTACTTCAAGGCAAAAACAATTGTGAATGACTTTGCACCACATGCTGTGATCGGAACAGGAGGGTATGCCAGCGGACCGATCATGTTAGCAGCAACTAGCAAGAAAATTCCTTCTGTAATACAGGAACAAAATTCCTTTGCAGGATTGACAAACAAACAAGTGGCAGGCAAGGTGAGTAAAGTGTGTGTAGCGTATGAGGGAATGGAAAAATATTTTCCGGAGGATAAAATTGTTTTCACAGGCAATCCTGTAAGGAAGGATATTTTGATCATTGAAGGAAAAAGAGATAAAGCGATAAGTCAATTTGGATTGGATGCAGGTAAGAAGACTCTTCTGATTATTGGTGGAAGCCTGGGAGCAAAATCAATAAACGAAAGCATTTTGTCAGGAATTGATAAACTGATTGACGCGCAAATTCAAATAATCTGGCAAACCGGAAAAGCATATTACAGTGATTATCAAGCACGGTTGAGCAAATACGACCTAAAGAAAATCAGAGTTTATGATTTTTTAAAAGAGATGGATTTAGCATATGCGGCTGCAGATGTTGTGATTTCACGCTCCGGAGCAATAGCAGTCTCTGAATTGTGCATCGTAAAAAAGCCAAGTATTCTGGTTCCTTCACCAAACGTAGCAGAAGATCATCAAATGAAAAATGCGATGGCATTGGTTGAAAAGCAAGCTGCGCATTTGGTAGCAGATAAGGATGCAAGAATCACGTTAGTGGATGAAGCGTTGAAGTTGATTTTCGATGAAGAACGTGCTGCGAGGTTGCGTGAGAACATTGGTAGACTTGCTAAACCAAATGCGACAAATGAAATAGTAGATGAAATTGAAAAGTTAATAGGAGCAAGAAATCAGAATTAATGAGTTTAGAAAAATACTATAACGTTTATTTCTTGGGTATCGGTGGTATCGGCATGAGTGCGTTAGCTCGGTGGTTCATGAAAAGCGGATTGAATGTATCTGGGTATGACCGTACCTCTACCGTGTTGACGGATGAACTTAAGAATGAAGGTATGGTCATCCATTTTGATGATGTAGTAGCGAATATTCCGAAGCAGGTGATCGATCAGAAGGAGAAAACATTGGTAGTGTTTACACCTGCCATTCCGAAAGATCATGCGGAGCACAATTATCTGCAGGCTAAAGGATATGATATATTGAAACGTTCTGAAGTGTTGGGATTAATCACCAAGAGCTATAAAACTATCGGTGTTGCGGGTACTCACGGTAAGACTACAACATCTTCCATGATCGCCCACATCTTGAAAGTAGCGAAGAAAGACATGGTGGCTTTCTTAGGAGGTATTGCTACTAATTACGAATCAAATCTCGTGATGGAAGGCAAGGTGAGTGAGAATACTACTGTGGTTGTGGAGGCAGATGAATTTGATCGCTCGTTCCTGAGATTATTCCCAGAGATCGCAGTCGTAACATCAGCTGACGCTGATCACTTGGATATTTATGGTGATCATGAAAGCATGTTGACCTCCTTCAGGGATTTTATAAAGCAAATTAAGAAAGGTGGTTCGCTGATTATTCATGAATCGATCGCAGAGCTAATCGCGAAGGATGCGAATCATGTGACAAAATATATTTACAGCATGAGCCGGGGACAATTTTTTGCCGGCAACATTACCGCTCATAGCGGATTTTTTGAATTCGATCTTTGTGGCTTTGGCCCAACGGTTGAAAGGATCAGGCTCGGTGTCCCCGGTTTTCATAATGTGGAAAATGCAGTGGCTGCGTCCATAGCAGCACACCTCAGTGGCATTAACATTAAAACAATTAAAGAAGCTCTGGGTTCGTTCCAGGGCGTGAAGCGTAGGTTCGAGTTTGTAGTTAAAAACGACAAGGTAATTTTTGTCGATGACTACGCACATCATCCAACAGAGATTGAAGCCTTTCTAAAATCGATGAAGTCGATGTACCCGAGAAGAAAACTGACAGTTATTTTCCAGCCTCACTTGTTTACGCGTACGCGTGATTTCGCGGAAGGTTTTGCAAAGAGTCTGAGCCTTGCGGATGAATTATTACTCATGGATATTTATCCGGCTCGAGAACTTCCTCTTCCAGGTGTGGACTCCGATATGATTTTTAAGAACATCACGAGCAAAGTAAAAATCAGGTGCAATAAAAATGATTTGATAGGAAAAGTAGAGGGTTTGGATATCGATGTATTGGCCACAGTTGGTGCAGGAGACATTGATACGTTTGTTCAGCCCATTAAAAATATGTTGACAAAGAAGTATGAAAATTAAGCTCAACATTAAACGCGAACTTAAGATTGCCGCTGCGCTGGCAGTGCTCTTCTTCTTTATTGCCTTTAGCGAACGCAAGCAAGGTGCGGTGGCGGTAAAGGATATCATCATTAAAGTGGAGAACTCTAATGAAAACCAATTTCTTGATGAGCAGGATGTTATTAGCCTGATGCAGCTGGAGGCTGAAAATTTAAAGGGTGCAACGCTGGACAGACTCAACCTAAAAGAAATTGAAAAAAGAATTAAGACGAATCGTTTTGTTCAAGATGCGGAATTGTACAGCGACTTGAAAGGGAATCTAATTGTAAAAGCAACACTTCGAAGACCTATTGCTCGTATCATTCGCAACGATGGCCCGGATGGGTACATCGCAGAGGATGGAACCATTATGCCAGTGTCGGATAAGTTTACGAGTCGCGTGATACTGATTAGCGGTGCGTTTGCTAGATTATTATTACAAGCCGAAAATCTGAATAGGTCGATTGAGGGAAAGCAATTATTGGACATGTTGACGATAATCCGTGAAGATAATTTTTGGAAAGCTCAAATTGCTCAGTTAGATATTGATAGCAAGGTGAGGGTGAATATGTTTCCGCAGGTAGGTGGTCAGTTGATTGAGTTTGGAAAGCCTGAGAATTTGGAAATGAAGTTTAAAAAACTAAGAATATTTTATAAGGAGATTTTACCACAGCAAGGATGGGGAGCTTACGAAAGAATAAACCTCGAGTACGAAGGACAAATTATAGCAGAATGAATTTTTTAAGAAACTATATATAAATAAAAAAACAACCACTTAAAGATCACAGTCATGGAACAAGAAAGAATAATAGTAGGACTCGATATTGGCACAACCAAAATATGTGCAATCGTAGGCCGTAAAAATGAATTCGGAAAGCTTGAAGTTTTAGGTATGGGCAAAGCCGAATCAGAGGGCGTAGTAAAAGGTATCGTTTTTAATATTGATAAAACGGTGCACGCCATTGAAAAGGCCATCAAGGAAGCGAGTGATCAGGCCGGAATTGATATTGCGCTTGTGAATGTAGGAATTGCAGGTCAGCACATCCGTAGTTTCATTCAGCATGGAGGGATCACACGTTCTTCAAAAGAAGATGAGGTGACTATCGATGATGTGGCACGTTTAACACAAGACATGTACCGCATGGTTGTTCCTCCCGGAAGCCAAATTATTCATGTGATGCCACAAGATTACATGGTAGATTATGAAGAAGGCATCAAAGAACCGGTAGGTATGTCGGGCGTGCGTTTGGAAGCAGACTTCCACATCATCACCGCGCAAACCAACGCGATCAACAATATTAATAAGTGTATACGAAGAGGGGGCCTTGAAACAGAAGATCTTATCCTCGAGCCACTTGCTTCGAGCCTTGCCGTATTGAGTGAGGAAGAAAAAGAAGCGGGTGTTTGTTTGATTGACATTGGAGGTGGTACCACAGATATTGCCATTTTTCACGAAAACATTATTCGTCACACTGCCGTGATTCCTTTTGGTGGAAACATTGTTACAAATGATATCAAAGAGGGACTCCGAGTACTCCCGCAACAGGCAGAGCAACTAAAGACCAAATTTGGTAAAGCTATTTCTGAGGAGGCAAGCCCCAATGAAATTGTCTCCATTCCTGGAATTCGAAATCGTTCGGCAAAGGAGATTTCTGTAAAGAACCTTGCAAATATTATACAGGCACGGATGGAAGAGATTATTGAAATGGCTCATACAGAAATCATTAGTTCAGGATTTGAAAACAAGTTGGCTGGCGGAATTGTGATAACTGGTGGTGGTGCACAGCTCAGCAACCTGAAGCAGCTCGTAGAATATATGACGGGCATGGATACGCGCGTGGGTTACCCGAATGAACATCTCGGTAAAAGCAAAATTGAAGCGGTGAAAAGTCCGATGTATGCAACAGCCGTGGGACTTGTATTGGCAGGCTTTCGGTCACTTGATGAGCGTGAAGATCGTTACAAAGAAGCACGTGAATTAGTCAAGGTTGTTAATAAACAAACTAAGAAAACAGGCTCGTCTAAAAATTTCTTCAATGAAATTCTAACAAAGACAAAGAGTTTATTGATTGATGACTTGGATGGTAAGAACGAGTATTAAGAAGCAAGATGTAAGACATAAGAAGTTGAATCTTGTGTCTTGATACTTAAGCTTAAAATCAAAATGAGAACCACTAAAAACTAAAATATATGTTAGAAATCGGATCGTACAAATTTGAAATCCCAAAAAATACGTTGGGAGCTCCGCGATCAATTATCAAAGTGATAGGTGTAGGCGGAGGAGGAAGTAACGCTGTTAACCACATGTTCCGTCAGGGAATTAAAGACGTTGAGTTTGTGGTTTGTAACACTGACTTGCAAGCGCTTAATAGCAGCCCGGTACCAACCAAATTGCAAATCGGTGTTGACCTTACGGAAGGATTAGGCTGTGGCGCAAACCCAAAAGTTGGCAAAGGTGCTGCGCTTGAAAGCAAAGAGCAAATCCGAGAATTTTTAAATGGCACCAAAATGGTGTTTATCACTGCGGGCATGGGCGGAGGTACCGGAACGGGTGCAGCTCCTATTATTGCAAAAATTGCTAAGAGCATGGGCATCCTAACGGTGGGTATTGTTACCGAGCCTTTTGCGTTTGAAGGAAAGAAAAAACTAGCGCAAGCCAATATTGGAATTCAAGCACTTCGCCATAGCTGCGATACTGTGCTGGTGATCCTGAACGATAAGCTCCGCGAGATTTATGGCAACCTGCCTATCGGACAAGCATTTGCACAGGCCGATAATGTGTTAACCACTGCGGCCAAAGGCATTGCCGAAATAATTACGCTGGCCGGATATGTGAATGTCGATTTCCAGGATGTGCGATCGGTAATGTACAATGCCGGACCTGCTGTTATGGGAACGGCTGAGACCAAAGGTGATAATCGCGCTCGCAATGCAGCGAGCGGTGCGCTATCGTCTCCACTGCTTGATAGTTGCGACATCATGGGAGCAAAGAAAATATTGCTCTCCATTGTTTCAGGATCAGAAGCTGAATTGCAAATGGATGAGTTGATGGAGATCACCGAATACATTCAAGAGCAAGCCGGTCAGGAAGCTGAAATGATTTTTGGCCACGGTGTTGATCCTAACTTGGGTGATCGCTTACGGGTTACTGTGATTGCGACTGGTTTTGAAAGCGAAGAAGAACCTCAGGCTGAAACTGACGGACCAACTGTTTTGAAACAGGAAATGGATACTGATAAAAAGAAAATTCATGACCTTGATCGCAGTCAAATATGGATGTTTGAAGCCGACAATTCTGTTAATCAGCCCAAAGAAATTCAACTTAAAAAGAAGGAAGATGAACCCAATAGTGTTGAAGAATCATTTAAGCAGGAGGAATTTCAATTAGCACCCGCTAGTTCGGTTGGTGCAATACCTTCAAAAGATGAGGAGGAATATCGTGACGAAAGTATTTTTGGGAATCACGATGACGAGTTTGAAATGGAATCCGAGCAATTTGGTGATCAGGTAATTAATGAAGAAGGCATGATGGAGTTTAGATCCGCCAAGCAGCGGTTGCAAGAACAGGCTCAGCAGCGAAAGGAAAAGCTAAAGAGTACACGTAAGCAGGAGATGACAAAAGAGGAGTTCAACGAAAAATGGGCATTGCCTGCATATTTACGCAGGGGTGTGAAAATGGATAATGTTCCTCATTCATCTGAGCAATTCATTTCGAAGTACAACCTAAATGATGATAACAGCTTGCTCGGCAATAATAAGTTTTTACATGATAATGTAGATTAATGTTCTTAATGATTTCAAAGGTATGGCATTTGCGGTGCGACTGGTACTTTACTCCATTCGTAGTGGTTGTTGGTGGTAAATATTTTTTTCCGGTACCGCAATGCCTTTTTATCAAATCAGGCCCCTAAACCTGATCATTTTTTAACCTTTGAAAAGCCCCGATAGACGTTCGGGGCTTTCTTTTTTATTGATTTTTATTGATTTTAGAAGGTTTGAGTTAAAACTGGCCTGATTGGCCTTATAGTTGCTCATTATTTTATAGGCTAAACTGAAAATGTATGAAAAAGCTCTTATATCTTATTTTATTGATTGGACTTACTTCATGTGAATTTCTTTATCTCGAACTTAGGTTTAATCCATGCAACAGAATATTAGGACGTCACTATATTCATGAATATAGTGAAACCTATAACGCCTATACAAGTTATTCCATTTGGATTGACCAGTCGGTTAGCTATGGAAGTGAATTTTATATCGATAATTTTTATGGTTCTGATTTGCGTGTTTGTGCAAGTATTTATGATGATCGGATTACAATTCATCGCCAAGTGGTGGATGGATATTCGATTGAAGGCGTGGGTACAGTATACGGAAGTGAAATTTCGCTTAGTTATACGGTTAAGGATATGTACGCTGGTACCAGAACAGACTTTTGTGAAGCCAGCACAAGATAATTTAGGTCTTACTTAATTTCAAAAGCGCCTGTACAATGTCGGGCGCTTTTTGTTTATTCGATGTAAATATGTTGGTATGAACAGAAGAAGCCTACTCATAATCGCGGCCCCAATTTTTTTACTGGTTGCTGTATATTTTTCCGGCCCTAAGCCCTCGGCCCCCATATTTAACAAAAAATTGAATATTATCGTTGGACAGCCATCTGTGATTGAAACATATATTGCCCTTAATGAAAAGAAGCATCGCATTAAGCCCAATAACGAAGCTCGTATTGTTTGGGCTGATTCATCCATGAAGAAATCGGAGTATGCTGTAGTATACCTTCATGGGTTCTCCGCCAGCCAAATGGAAGGAGATCCAGTTCATCAAAGATTTGCAAAACAATTTGGCTGTAATTTGTTTCTCTCACGTTTGGCCGATCATGGTATAGATACAACTGAAGCGCTTCTTCAATTTACAGCCGATCGCTTTTGGGAAAGTGCCAAAGAAGCCCTGGCCATTGGTAAAGCCATTGGTGACAAAGTAATTTTGTTAAGCACGTCAACGGGCGGTACAGCGGCCTTGATGCTAGCAGCAGAATACCCTAAAGATGTGTTTGCGATTATCAACATGTCTCCTAATATTGAAATTAATGATCCAGCCGCCTTCTTATTGAATGACCCATGGGGTTTGCAGATTGCCAGAATTGTGCTTGGAGGAAACTATAGAGAATGGATTGCTGATGAGCAACGCGCAAAATACTGGAATAGTAAATACAGACTAGAGTCCGTAGTGCAACTTGAAGAGCTTATTGAGAGTTCCATGAACGAAGAGACTTTTTCAAGAGTTAACCAGCCTTCGTTAACGCTATACTATTATAAAAGCTTGAAGGAACAAGATACTGAAGTAAAAGTAAGCGCAATGCTTAAGATGAATGAAATGTTAGCAACCCCTGATTCTTTAAAAGCTGCAGTGGCTATTCCAAATGCTGCTGTGCACGTTTTAGGTTCGTCTATGGTTTCAAAGGATGTGGACGGAGTTTACCAACACATCGAGAAGTTTGCAATTGAGAAACTAGGACTCAAGACAGTTAATTGATGTTCTTCAAGTAGGCTAACGCCTTTTCTAAGTCTGCCGGAGCGTCAATCCCGATTGTCTCAGTATGTGTTTCAGCAACAGAGATTTTGAATCCGTTTTCCAGCCATCGAAGTTGTTCAAGCGACTCTGCTTTTTCTAATGAAGATATCGGTAGGCCTGTAAGTTGTTTCAGAATATCTGCGCGATAAGCATACATACCAATATGTTTGTAAAAAATGTTTTTTGATAGCCAGTCGCTCTCATTGGCCTTTTGTATGTGTGGAATGGCTGATCTGCTAAAGTAGAGGGCAGTATTATTGACAGCAACAACGGCCTTTACCACATTTGGATTAAATAATTGTTCGTGGTCTTCAATTTTTTTAATCAGCGTTGCTATCTCAGTCTTTCCATCGAGCAGGTTTGCCAAGAGGTCAATTTGCTCGGGTTGAATAAAGGGTTCATCACCTTGAATATTAATCACATACTCAATTTTTTTTTGCTGAAGTGTTAATGCCTCATAACAACGATCTGTTCCACTAGCATGACTTTCGTTCGTCATGCAAACATTTCCACCAAATTCTCTTACCTTATTAAATATCTCAGCATGATCTGTGGCTACTAAAACATCGGTAACCTTCGTTGATTTCTTCACTTGTTCATAAACTCGCTGTATCATAGTCTTTCCCCCAAGGTCTGCTAATGGCTTAGCTGGAAAGCGTGTAGAGGCGTAACGTGCAGGGATTATTCCTAATATTTTGATCACAGGTTGTGTTGATTTTTGGATTCCACTGATTTGTTCTCAATTAACTTATACGCACTTAAACTTTAGGCTATTTTCTATAACGTTAATATGTAATCAATTAAATCAGTGATCTTACTTTTAATGATGTGCCTTCGTCCACAATCACCTCAATTTCCTGACCTTTTTCAATATACTCTCCTCGTGTAACGGCATCATAAAGTTGGGTGCCAATCATTATCTTTCCTCCAGGCCGCAAAACAGTGTGCGCGATACCGCGTTTTCCTTTTAAATTTTCGCTAATAAAACTTGCAGTATACCCTTCTTGTGTTTCTGTTAAGGCAACTCGTTTAAAAAATTTCGAATCAGATAATTTTGCACCAGCAACAAGCAATACCGTTAAACTTCCTAACAAGCCACCAATGGTAGCGACTACTGCAAAAAGTAAATCATTAGCGGGCACAAATTCGAAATCAAATGCATTGTTGTTTACCATGATCAAAATAAGGGATCCAACAGCCAATGTTATGCCCGCAATACCCGCAACTCCAAACCCCGGGAGCACAAAGATCTCAACTCCAATTAATCCTAATCCCAGAAATAGGGCGATGATTTCCCAATTATCGGCTAACCCATTGAGGTAGTAGGGAACGAGGTATAAAATCAATGCTACAACCGCAGCAAGGAGTGCAAAGCCAATTCCAGGAGTTTGCATTTCAAAATAGATACCTCCAATGATAATAAGAATTAGCAGGCCGCTGATAAAGGGATTTATAAAAATCGCTATAATCTTTTCCGCAACACTCAATTCAAAACGATCTAGCGTATAATCCGTAACATCGTTTCGTTTCAAAATTTCATCAATCGATTCAACCTTAGCTTCGCAGAAACCATACTTCAGCGCCTCAGAAGTAGAGAACGTAATTATTTGCCCTTCTTTTTTAATACTGTCAATGGCAAAGCTCTCGTCTACCATTCCTTCAGCAATGTGCGGATCGCGCCCATTTTCTTCGGCAGTAGATCGCATAATGGAGCGCATATAGGATTGATACTTGTCAGGTGCTTTTTCTCCGCTTCCATCGACTACCGTTGCTGCACCGATGCTCGCCCCGGGCGACATATAAATACTATCGCAGGCAATAGAAATTAAGGCCCCAGCAGATGCCGCGTCTGAATTAATGTATACCCAAACCGGTTTTTTAAAGTCCATGATTTTGTCAACAATTTCTTTTGCATCAGTAACCAAGCCCCCATAGGTATCCATTTCTATAATCACAATGTCTGCTTGATTTTCTTCTGCATACCGTATCCCTAGTTCAACGTAGCGGTTTGTTCTTGGATCAATCTCGGTTTTGATTTCCAACACCACCACGTTGGTTTTTTGTGCCACTAAGGTGCAAGCCGGAATTAGAATAATTAATGTAAAAAGAAATGGTTTCATTGTTTGAAATTCAATCATTGTCATTGTAAATACGCATAAAATTAGCCATTTAGCAACTTGAATTCTACACTGCAATTTAGATTTTCATATACATTCTCGGGCATCGTATGGAATACGTTTGCTGTTCCCAAGCAAAATATTCTGATTATTGAAGTGCGTGATGAAAAGAAATTCAAAACTCAATTTTTTGCCTTTGATCATCAAAAAAATGAATTCCTGTGGAAGGATTTGTCTTTGGATGAAGATTGGTGGTTGGGTCTTACTGCCGTCAATGAGCAGGTAATACTCTTTCATACCTATACAAGTAAGGGAAATCCTGATCATAAAAACCTTATTGCTTTCAATATTTTTAAGGAAAAATTTCTTTGGGAGATAAAAGATTTTTCTTTTTGTGATTGGAATCAATCCAAAATATGGGGTTTTGACACCAACGATGAGCTAGTGAAAAATACCATCAATATTGAAACGGGTGTTGTAAAAGAAGAAATATGGGATGTTCAGCCTACGATCAATCAAGTTGATTCAATCCGACCAGCACTATATTTAGAGGGCTCGCCTGACTTTGAAACGGTACGCCAATTTCTGGATAGAAACACAGAAAATATCATTTCTAGAGGAGTTGAATACCTTGAATGGAGGAAATGGATAATAATTAGCGCATATGTAGAGAAGCAGAATGTTTTGGCCAACTATTTGATTGTACTAAATGATGAAGGTAAGATTTTGCTGGAAGAGAAATTAGGTGAAAACTTGGGCGGAATAGGTACGGATACTTTTTTCATCCTTGAAGGTTGCCTATTTTTAGTAAAAAATAAGTCTGAATTAGTAGTGTACACATTGTATGATTAAATTTTTAATACTGACAAGTGTTTCATTTTTTTATCCTGAAATCAAGCAAGATTCAATTGGGATTGAGACAATCAACGGAAAAACATTTATCCTTCATCAAGTAGCCCTTGGTGAGACACTGTATGGTATTGCTAAGCGATATGGTTCCAGTGTTGATGCAGTTCTTGAATACAATCAAACAGCCGATGCCGGGTTAGAGGTTGAACAAATATTAAAAGTTCCGTACGTACCTCGAAAGATTGCAAAAAAAATTACGAGTGGTAGTACCCACATTGTTTTAGAAAGAGAAACACTTTTTTCTATCTCCAGGCAGTATGGAGTTACGGTAGATAAACTAAAGCTTTGGAATAACTTAACGGATACAGGCGTAAACCCAGGGCAAGAGTTAATTATTAAGTCTGAATCTAAGAACGCTGTGTCTGTTATTTCCACCGAGACCAAATCAGTGAATATGATGCATACAGTTTCTTCTAAGGAAACTATGTTTTCAATTACTCGCCAATACGGTATTTCTATAGAGCAGCTTAGAGAGTGGAATGGGTTGCAATCTGATGAGTTGAAAGTGGGGCAGGCATTGGTTGTTTCGCAACCTGTATATAGTAGTATAAGTATACCTCAATCAGTACCTGATCAGGTTATTCAACAGCAACAGACGATTTCAGAGGAGATCAAACCATTAGTAAAAGCAAAGTCATTAGAAAATGAACCAACTATTACGATATCTGAAGGGGTAAGGGGTACGAACGAAGTTCTGGAAAGCGGCCTCGCGGAATTGATTGAGGGAACTCAGGGAAATCGAAAGTATTTGGCGCTTCACCGAACAGCTCCTGTAGGGTCAATACTTAAAGTGAAGAACGAAATGAGTAATCGTGAGGTATTTGTGCGCGTTATGGGTAGACTTCCGGATACAGCCCTTACCGATAGGCTTATTATTAAAATTTCTAAGTCAGCGTATGATCGCCTTGGCGCAATTGATCTGCGGTTCAGAGTGGAGGTTACATACTATAAATGAAGCGGTATGTAATTTTATTTATTTTTTTGTTGATTTCCGCGAATCTGGTTTCACAAAATTTGGTACCCAACCCCGGCTTTGAAGAAATCATACGATGCCCACAGACTTTTACTTTGCGAAGGTCAGATTTTGTTATTCCGGGTTGGACTTCACCAACAACGGGCACCCCCGATCACTTTCACGCATGTAGTTTAGAGGAGGCCGATGTGCCATTCAATTGGGCAGGGTCATCTAATGCCCATAGCGGAAAAGGGTATGCCGGATTTTTTGTTTGGAGTGCTGAGCCTGACAATAATTACCGCGAATATTTACAAAGTGAATTAGCAGAGCCGCTTAAAGCAGGTGAAAAATATTTGCTGGAGGTTAATTATAAGCTGGCGACAAACTCAGTCTATGCAATAAACCGTTTTGGTTTGGCGTTGACAGAGACTGCGATTAATCTAACCCACGATAAGCTCATCGGTATTACCGCGGCACTTTCCGTTGAAAATGATACGGCAATTGTTCGAGCATCAAACGGATGGGAGCACGCCAAAATTGAGTACCTGGCAAAGGGGGGTGAACGTTTTGTGGTAGTCGGTAATTTTTTTGATAACCGTAGCACAAAGGCCACGCGGCTTCCATTTCGTTTTGGAAAAAGCCCCATGCTAAATTTCAGATCATATTATTATGTAGATGATGTCTCGGTGAAACCTATTGACTCATTAAAGAAGGCTGTGGTGCCCATTACCAATGAATTTAAACGCGATTCAATTGAGCTAAATAGGGAATATGTTTTAAGGAACATTACGTTCGAGTTCGATAGTCATGTATTATTGCGTCAATCGTTTGTTGAACTCGATAAAGTTATTGAGTATTTAAAGCTACAACCTGAAGTACATGTTCGGTTGTCGGGTCATACTGATTTTGTAGGATCAGATGAGTATAATCTGGCATTGTCACGAAGCAGGGCAAGAAGTGTAGCCGATTATTTTGGTTTGAAAGGTATTCTATCCCAACGAATCGTCAGCTACGGATTCGGAAAATCAAGACCAGTCAATCTGGGAAAATCAGAAAAGGAAAGAGGAATTAATCGTAGGGTTGAAATAAGATTTGTTAAAGCGCCCGCTCAATAGGTTTCCCAGCCCATTCATTCAGTCGTTTATTCATTACTTTAAACCACAACGGTGGCAACACAGCAATGATTATCATCGTGGGATATCCGAAAGGTAATTGAGGACTTTCATCATAGTGATTAAGTACCTGATAGCGTTTTATAGCGTTAGCGTGATGATCGGAATGACGTTGTAGTTGAAATAAGAAAAAATTGCTAATTAAGAAACTTGCATTCCAGGAATGGATTGGATTTACACGTTCATACCTTCCGAGAGTGATTTCCTTACGTTGAATGCCATAATGTTCTACATAGTTGACTAGCTCTAATAATGTAAAGGCAAGAATACTTTGTACGAAAAAGAATATTGGAATTTCCCAAAGTATCCTGCCTGCAGGGTAGCTAAATAATGCCGTGAATGCAGAACAAAAAATGATTGGTAAAAACGCAAACCATATCATGCTATTTTTTATATGGAAGACAGAGTAGCCTTTTCTTCGCATGGATTCGTTCTCTAGTTTCCAGGCATGTGCGTAACCACCAAAAACCGAGCGTAGCCAAAATGAGTAGAAGGATTCATTTTTTCTCGCTGTAGCAGGATCTTCGGGTGTCGCTACCAGCACATGGTGCCCTCTATTGTGCTCAATATAGAAATGCATATAACAAACGGTCATCAAAAGTACTTTCGAGTAAAGTCGTTCAATTGAAGATTTCTTATGGCCTAGTTCGTGTGCGACAGTAATACCGATACCACCCGTTACTAAAGAAAAACTAAGAACAAACCCAATCCATTCTGCAGAAGTATGGATATTGCCATTACTAATTACGTAAAACCCCCATACAATAAATGCTATCTGAACGTATGTCCAGATATACGTAACAAACCGGTAGTAGAATTCCTCTCCTTTACTATTGATTTCAGTTTCAGTTGGGTTTGATGTATCAATACCGAATTGCTGATCAATAATGGGTATTAGTATGAATGAGAATCCAATAGCAAGGTAGTTCCACCACCCATCGAGGTAGTACCCAATCACAACAAGCGATGGGAGAATAAAGGCTGTAAAAAACCCTAGCTTCTTTATAAAATTCATTATACAATGTAGAAAAAATGTATGAGTCACTCACTATCGGGTATTTCTAATGAGAAGGAATATCCAGAATTTGATTATTCCGAAACTATCTGAAATAGCGGCTTCTTGTTTAATGTTTCATTATCCGCTATTTCCTTTAGAAATTCCAGGTGTGCTTCTATGAAATTATTATACGTTAGTGTAATAGCATCGTATTCCATCCTAAAATTCTCCACCCTTAAATCGGCCGCTCGAATTTCTTCAACTTGATTCTGCAAAACTTTATTGTACGAAAAGGCGGTATGCGATTCGGCCATGGCAATTAATTCTGTTACCAATGAGCTTGACGCAAAATCATACTCCTCAATAACATCCACATTGTGCATGGTTTGTGAAGTGTACCGAATTCGTTTTAACTGTTCAACTCTTTGTTCAAGCGATTGCAATTCTTCAAGGCTAAACTGGCCACCAACTTTTAGTTCATGCATGAGGCCAATCATTGTTGTAATTTTCTGGTTGTCGTCTTTGACCATTACATTCCAGGTATTTAACACACTGTCTTGCAAGCTAAGGTAGATTTCCGTCAGCGAATCTATTCGGGTAAAGGCAGTGATGCTGCTAGTTTTTTTTGTTTCGCAGCTTATAATTGAAAGCGATAAACTGATTATAAATAGTGAAACGAAATAATGCTTATGATTCATGAATATACTTTCTAACATTCAAAATACGGTAGAATGTAGTAAAATGTTTCTATTGAAAGAGAAGGTTTTGGTATGGATGTATGAAATTATACCTTTTCGTGCATTAAAGCGGTTTGAATTGCTCAAAGGCTTCCCTGCAAAAATTGCAATAATGGATTGAACGGCAAAGTGTAGGGCCGAAAGCATTTTTCATTTCAGTGTCCGAACCATCGCACCGCGGACAGATGGCGTGCTCAAGCACTTCGAGGTCTACAAACACTTCACGAGAAGGTGGAGGTGCTAGTCCAAATTTTTTAAGTGCTACTTTACCTCTTTTAGAAATGCGATCCGATGTCCAGGGTTCCCGAAAGGAGACGTTAATGGTAATATTCTTGATTCCTCTTTTTGTCAGTACTTCCCGAATTTCACTTTTCATCATGTCCAATGCGGGGCAGCCAACAAATGTTGGTGTCATTTCAATAGAGACACCATTATTGATTAGTTGAATATTGGTGATCACACCCAAATCCACCAGCGACAAAACCGGAATCTCTGGGTCTTTCACCTCTTCCAGCCATGTATAGATATCGCTTTTTGTGTAGATCATTTATTCTTGAACAATGACAGTGCAATAAAGTTCACCACTCGGCTGATGGATCAATGCGAAATACTTCACTCATCTCTTCGAGCAAGGGTTGTAGATGCTCAGTATGGTTGCCGGTTCTGCCTCCCATTACGGGAGCTATTAATTTCCAATCGGGAAGTGTAAGACTGGTTTGATTGATAATTTCTTCCACCTTCTTCATCCATCGTTCCTTGAGTGCTTGTTCTCCACCAAAGATACCGCTAGCAATCATTTCCTTTTCATAGGGTGATTCCTCAAACATTCCTAAGGCATAAGGCAACGCGTAGTCCAATGATTTTTGAAGACGCGAAATGCTTTCTTCCGTTGCTGACCCTAGTTGTTTCATCCACGTGTTGGCATGAAGTGTATGATACCGGAGTTCAGCCCTGATCTTCCGTGATAATTCGGCTACTGGCTGATTGGAAGATTCACTCAACATTTCGAACCGAATAACTTCAGCTGTATCATAAAGAAAATGGCGTACGAGGCTAAAGTCGTACTCACCGTTGGGAAGTTCTACCAACTGACAATTGTGAAACTGGTTAGCATTACGGGTAAAGGCAATGGTATCAGGCTCACGTTCACCCAAGGTGTTTAAGATAGAGTACAACGCGTTACTTTGCCCTATTTTATCCTGCGCCATCGATGAAAAGGCAATGTCTTCTTCTAACAACGGTCCAAAGCCTGTCCATTCAGAATTTCGATGGCCAAGAATTAATAGATCGTCCGCAATTTTATAAAGCAGTTCTTTTAGTGCGAGTTCGTTCATGATATTGTATCTATTTCCCTTTCTCTAAAAACTCTTTTAGTTTATCTCCCCCCTTATAATTGGATGCGTCTCTGAATTTCTTTTCAGGTAATGTGAGCCATAATTCTTCCTCTTCTAAACTCGTGAATCGAATATCACTTGTACGAATGGCCCATATATTATAGACTACTTTATCGACTGCGAATTTCCTTTTTGCTTCGGCCATTGCCTCTTGCGGAGTTACGGCTTGTACGGTTCCAGCATGACCATGTTGTTTGCCACGTTTTACTAGATGATAGATTTCATATGAAACTTTCTCGCCTGCTTGTGGGGACACATCGTTTATCAGCACATACGCATTCGTTGTTCCATCCGTCATAGGCGATACATACACATTTCGGGTATCGGTTACGTAAAGTGAAACGCATGTGAACCTTCGTGTAAAGGCTTCCTTCGCCAATACAAAGGCCATTTCTAAATTGGGTGCGTGAACAATGCCTTCATGCTGAAAGGGCTTTCCTTCCTTCGGCTGAACAAAAACTTCGTACGTACCAAACTGATCGAGCGGAACTTTGGGTAAAATCTCACCTGTTTGCGCAATGATTGGCAAACGGCTTACTCTTGGATCCAGTGATTTCATTTTAAGCGAGCGGAGTAACGTATTTTGTTTTTGGTGATCGAAGTGCTTCCCGAACCCAACGACCACGCTCTTCTGCAACACGTCTTACTTCAAGGCGCTCCGCATTACACGGACCATCACCGTTTATTACGCGTTTAAATTCTTCCCAATCTGGCTCGGTATATTCCCAACGGTTTGTATCTGGATTTTTCTTGAGGTTTGGATCCGGTATAATGAAACCAAGTTCCCTGATTTTAGGCACGTACATATCCAGAAACTGATTTCGCATGTCATCATTCGTTCCCATTTTCACTTTCCACTTCATCAGTACTTCAGTGTGCACTGAAATTTTATCAGACGGTCCGAAAAAGTGCATCATGGGGGGCCACCAGCGGTTAAGCGCTTCCTGAAACATGTCGCGTTGCTTTTGTGTTCCGGATGCGAGATAGATTACGCAATGGTGACCGTACTTTAAGTGAAAAGATTCTTCAGCACAAATCCGTTCGAGTGCTCGGCAATACGGGCCATAGCTTCCTTTTGCATTCGCAAGTTGGTTTACAATAGCACCGGCATCAACCAGCCAGGAAATGAAACAACAATCGGCCCACGTGAAGGTAGGGTAATTGAAAATATTCGAATATTTTGACTTGCCAGTAACAAGGTCATCCAGCATTTGCTCGCGCGGTTTGCCTAGTGTTTCGGCTGCACTATACAATAGTTGGGCATGACCTACTTCATCCTGAACTTTGGCCATTAATGACAGCTTTCTTTTAAATCCGGGAGCGCGAGTGATCCATGTTCCTTCTGGCAGTGCTCCAATGATTTCACTATGGGCGTGTTGCTCAATCATTCGTATGAGTTGCTTGCGATATAAAGCCGGCATCCAGTCAGTAGGCTCAATTTTTTCGCCCCGCGCAATACGCGCCTCAAATTCAGCCAGTTTTATTGGATCCTCCAGCGCAATGCCCTCTGTTTTAATACCTTCAAAAGTGTTTCCGCCACCGTACATAATTCAGGATTTAAAAGTCGAACCTGCCTATCGCCAGACAGAGGATGCAAAGATAATCACTAACATCCGTTAGCAAAACACGATTTTCGTCAGTTTTGTTTAAGCCCGTTTACGAGCATGTCGGCTAGTTGACGCCCGAGCTCTTTTGGTTCGATTGAGCCTTCGGGGCTGTACCACATGGGCATCCAGTTCAAGGAAGAGAAAAGGGTCATCACCGCAAGTTTTGTGTCAATATCTTTTTTGAACTCGCCAGTCTGAACACCTTCTTCAATGATTTTTTTAAATCGGTTGATATAATTTATCCGAAGCAATAAGAAGTCGCGCAAATAAGGCTGGCTTAAATGTCGGTGTTCATTCATAAATACGGCTGAGGCAGTTAGGTCTTTGGCCATTACATGAACATGCCCTATAATACCCAAGGTCAGTTTTTCTTTGGCGGATACTTTTTGATGCTCTACGGTGTCGAGGGATGTCCGAAACTCAGTGGCCATGTCGAAGCAAAGCGTTTGAAGAATTTCTTCTTTTGACTTGATGTGTGAGTAGAGGCTAGCGGCTTCAATACCAAGCTTTTGAGCCAGGTCGCGCATCGAGGAAGCCGCATAACCTTTCTCTTTAAACAGCTTAGCTGCGCTGCGAATCACTTGTTCCTTCCTCGATAAATTTACAACACTGTCCATACTTTATAATTCACCAAAAATATACGAAAATACTGCGAAGCTTAAACATCATTTTCTATATTTTTAGCTAAAATATAAACTGTCAGATGAAGTATAGTTCTTTGCGGGAGTATTTTTATAAACTGCATAATCTGCTGTTCGCAATTATTCTTTTGCCCTTCCTGGTATTTGTCGTGTTGTATTGGCAATTGCAGCAAGGGAATATTGAAGGCCCTTTTAGGTTTAACGAGCTTTACAGTAAGGTTTTGCTCGGGCTTTTTAGCCTGATTGTATTTATCGATGGAATTGTTGCAGGCGTCTTATATTCTAAAGGAATAAAGGCTGTTCAAAAGCTGGGTAGCCTCGGGGGGAAACTTGATCGATTTTTTTCGTTAACGCTGTTGCGATTCACGTTGGTGATTTCTGGCTCACTTACATTTGCGATTGGGTTCTACCTTACCGAAAATCAGTTCTTTACTGTTTTTTTTGGACTCAACATCGGGGCTTTGCTATTACTTTGGCCAACTCCAGCTAAGGTTTGTGATGATCTGAAGTTGAAAGGAGATGAGCGGACCATAGTGCTACACAAAAAGGATATGTTGTGATATCCTGAACGGAGACTTTGAGGATTAAAACCTAATGAGTTTTAAAAAATTACAAAATTCTTTGTACCATTTTCAGTTTTAGAATATGTAGAAACGGATAGTATTTTGGATCCTTCGATTAAAACAGGAGTTACAGTTATCCCGTCACAAATTATATAATAAATATTCTCACTATTAAACTTTTCAGTTTTCAACTTAAAAGATTTAGTAAGTTCGGAATTTTGATAATGATTTATTACTTCAATTTTAGAACAATCTTTGCTCACCCTTTCTCTGATCATATCAAGTTGTTTTGTTACTATTGGGAGTACGGCCTCTTGTTTTTGAGTGGCAACAATATTTTCATTAAACTTGAAGTATTGCGCAATCAAGTCAGTGTTATTTATTTGATTAGCCTTTAAATCATTTATAAAACTCTCAATAACTTTTACAGAATTGTTTTGCGTACATGCTACATGGTTGAGCAACATTAGGATAATCAATATTGATACGTTCTTCATGGCTTAATCGATTTGAATTAAACAACCCTTACTATTACTCGATGCTGTTCCTGCCGTTTTTTTAATGGTAACGTTCCCAGAAGAGGTCCGGCTTCTAATATGCTGCCCTAAAGCACCTGGGTTTGAGCCTCCACCACCTGGCCATGTACCATATGCGTCCGGCAAACCTAATCCGGCAAGATTCCCAATTGCAATTCCAAAATCTGAGCAGTTATAATTATCTAAATCATAATTGCTAGGGCGGCCTATGGCGTATTGAAGGATTTGCTGAAGTACGGTTCCTGAAACAGTAACAGATATACTTACATCAAAAGATTCTCCGCTATCATCTCCCATGGCGCTGGGTTCTGGTGGGCTTGAGGTATTTGTATCGTCCGTTGATGGGTAAAACCCAAACACACTTGTATTGCTTCCTTGTGTAATTGAAACAAAGGTATGGCCAATAACTGCACCGCTCCATGTCAATGCAAATGCATCACTATACCCTGATTTTGGTTGATCGACATACATTGTAATTATTGCGTTTTGATTAGCATTGAAGCACTCTAGATAATTAGTCATGTTAGCTATTGGCTTATCTGGAGAAATTACAAGAAGACTAGTTGGTGAATCTTCTACTTGATAAATGCAACCATGTAGGGGATCACCGCAGTCATTATAAGCAACTCCACCTGTTGATGAACCATAGGTTCCACCCCCACCTCCACCATCCAAGTACAAATCAGGAAGGAAATAACTAGAACATTCTGTCTCGTAGGATGTGTAATCAAGCCAGGAGTCCGTATAAATGCCATTTACATACCAGTCAGTATAATGATGAGTAGCTACTGTATAACAGTCCTCTTCCATTCTACTATTTGATGAAGATTCTTCAGGATCATTATTGTAGAATAAATGCTGGTCAAGGGCGGCACCATCATTCATCTTTTTTGCAAAGAATAATTTATTGTTTTTGTCTAAGACATGGATTAATCCAGAAAACTTATTCGTATCTGAAAATGAAATATCCTTAGTAAAGTCTGTATCATTTTTGATCTCCTCGTAAAACTTCACAGCATAGAACTCAATATTATTCTGATCTTTTAGTGTGACTAATAAAGCAAAGCTTACTCTGTATTTACCTTTTACAGAGTTCGAGTTATCGCTAAAAATAACTGGGAACTCAAAATAGTTCATACCTAAGTCTTCTGAAAAGTGTTGGGATAACGAACTCCACCCTATTTTAAAATCTTTCTGGATAATCTTAGAAAATGCTTCATTGTCAAAGAAACCTTGAAATTGATTTTGGTTTTCAAATTCATTTTTATCAAGACAAGACATCAATAAAGACATTGTGAAAAGCAGAAGCAATTTTTTCATAGCTAGAACGAAATTTGTTCTATGTAAAATAGATAAATTTTATTAGAACTCAATATTGTTACCCAACTCTTAAAGATTCATAGATTCAAGGTGGTAATTCTGCGAACACTACTGCAATCCACAGAGTCCTAGGCAAGACTTATATGAATTTCAGGATTTACACATGCTTTAACTATCAAAGATTATCTACCAGAATTTTTGTACCCGCCACTAAAATCAACAACGCAGTAATACGTTTGACATAAACCGGGTTAAATTTTTTAGCACCTAATCGTGAGCCAACCTGGCCCCCGATAAAAACTGATACTAGTAACGGCAACATAAATCGCCAATCTATTGAAGCATGTTTTTGCATTTGACCCGCAAGTCCGCCAATGGAGTTTACAAGAATAAAAAAACTGGCGATAGCCGATATTTTTTTTGCTTCACCCCAATGGATAAAGTGAAGAATAGGGGAGAGGAAAATTCCTCCACCAATACCCACAAGCCCCGATAAAAGACCGAGCGCTCCACCTATAAAAACTTTGAATAGAACTGTATCATACTTTGGGTTTGATCGTGCCGTATTTTTTTCAGGCTGTAACCATAATACGATAGCTACCAAGACCAAGGTTATTCCTAAAAGAATAAAAAACATCTCCTGTCGGATAGGCCATAAACCACCGAAGTATGCTAAGGGAACACTGCTGATAATGAGCGGCCACGATTTCTTAAAATCAAGTTTTCCTTCTTTGTAAAAAATAAATGTACCTACCGATACCACTACAATGTTACATAGCAAGGCCGTTGAGCGGATCAAATAAAAGTCAATTGCCATCAACGCCAGTATAGCAAGGTAACTTGACCCACCGCCAAAGCCAACAGAAGAGTAAATTAGTGCGATGAAGAAAAAAGCAGCTACTAAAATTGAAAATTGAGAATTGAAAATTGAGAATCCCTCCATAGATTTTCAAATTAACCGCCAATGGTTGACATTGATTCTGAAACTGGAGCATGGTTAATTCTGGTTCGCTCTGCTTCTATGCCATCTATGGGTCGATTGCCGAAAGCTTTTAGCAGCTCGGATTGAATTTGTTGATTCGAGAATCCCGAACGCATCAAATCGCGGATGTTAAGTACACCATCGTCATACAAACATGTTTTTAGTACCCCTTGAGCTGTAACACGAATACGGTTACACGTACCACAAAAAGTTCTGCTAAAAGCAGCAATGATTCCGATGGTTCCTACATGCCCGTGAATTGCATAGTGAAAGGCTGTGGAATTTTCAGGATCAGGCACTTTGTACAAAGTAGGGTAATGAAGCTGAATGAACTCCAATATTTTTTTGTAGGTCCAGGTGAGTGTTGCGTAGTGACTACCCTCACCATTAAAGGGCATCTCCTCTATAAAGCGGATAGAAACGGGATAGTACTTTGTTAACTCAATTAGTGGAACGATGTCATCAATGTTTTTTTCATCCATTACAACAGCATTAATCTTTACAGGAATTGAATGTTGAATCAGTGTATGGAGAGTTTCAAGCACAGAATCAAATTCATCACGAAACGTAATCTGTTTAAACTTTTCTCGATTGAGCGTATCAAGACTAAGGTTTACGGAAGAGATTAGCTTTTTAAGCTCAGGAATATAGGGGGCTGTCAGCACACCATTTGTAGTGAGATGAACATCCTGAATACCGTTAATATATTTTATTCTTCGAATGAGGTCCATCAAATCGGTTCGTACAAAGGGCTCTCCTCCTGTTAATCTCACTTTTGTAATACCCATGCTAGCCATAAGTGTAACCAGCCTTTCAATTTCTTCAAAACTTAAAAGTTCTTTTTTAGGAAGGTAACGAATACCTGCTTCGGGCATGCAGTAAAAACAGCGTAGGTTGCACCGATCCGTTACGGCTAACCTCAAGTAATTGAGCTTGCGTCCGTGATTATCGAAAAGGGTTTGTGTTGTTTCCATGTTTAAGGAAGAAAGATATAAATTCAACGCGGGTTTGTATAATTTCGTTTATTCTCTGATGGGGTCGCTATTTACGTTAGCCAATAAAAATGAAGTGTATAATTAAAGCATTCGGCATTAGCCGCGAGATTGTAGGAGGCAAATTTCTGGAAATGGAATTGCCGGAAGGTTATCTTATTGAAGAATTTAAAATGGAGCTATTTCGGAAGTACCCGGCCTTTATTGATTTGCGATCTCTTTACATAGCGGTTAATAATGAATATGCTGAGGAGCGATCGGTATTACGGGAAGGTGACGAAATTGCACTGATTCCGCCCGTGAGCGGAGGGTGAGTTCAATAATGTAATTTTGTATTTGATTTTTGTGATTTAACCATTACCTTCCATTACTTCCTTTCTTATCATAATCCAACCGTATAAACATGATCAAAATCACTGAAAAGCCTATCGACATTCAGAAAGTGATCAACACTGCCTCAAGCCTGGGTGCTGGAGCCGTGAATGTCTTCGTTGGTACAGTTCGTAATACTGCCCACGGCAAAAACGTATTGTGGCTCGAATATGAGGCCTACGAATCTATGGCCGTTTCGGAAATTCGAAAAATTATCGATGAAGCAGCGAACCAATGGCCGTTACTCGGGTGGGGAGTAAGTCATCGGGTGGGTACACTAAAGCCCGGTGAAGTTTCGGTAGTGGTGGCAGTATCATCACCACATCGGCAACAGGCTTTTGAAGCCTGTCAATTTATTATTGACACACTGAAGGAAAAGGCACCGATCTTTAAGAAAGAAATTTTTGAAGATGGTGAAGAGTGGGTATCTGCCCGACCTACAGTAAGTGCCTATAACTGATTGACAAGTAGTAAGCCAGCCGCAACCAGACTTATCGCTGCCAGCATTCCTGTAAAAATCAAGATTATTAGATCACGACCAATCGGATTGACGTGAAAATCTTTATTGTATGTTTTCATGTACCAACTATTTTTAGACGACTCTAAGGTAACAGCATAGTACGGTGTAAGGTTCTTTGCGTAAGTAAATTTTACTTCTGTAAGATTAATTTGCCTGATAGGGAATATTGAAATCAAAGAGCAATGAAAATTCTGAAAATGAGATTTTGCTCTTATGTTCAAAATAATTAGTGCCAGTAGGTTACGACTCATTGCTTCAACTAAGCCATTATCCAACTAACAGAATAATATGTAGTTGAGTATTGAATCGTTAAAGAATGAAGCCTGCACTGCTCACTTGCCTGGGTGTATGGTTTTAGCAAATTGTTTAAAAAACGCGTTTCGCTCTTCTTTCGTGTTCACGTTGACAAGTACGTTATGGTAGTTCATCCTTATTTTCCATGCATCATTCTCCAATAGAAATTTTTGCAGACTTGACCCTCCAATGTTAAAGAAGTTTAATAAACATGGACTTGCTTTTTTTTCCCAGAGTGTAAAAAGAGGTTCAACAGAGTTAGCTTCACCGTCTTCGAAGCAGGTTGCTATTTTTTGTGGGTTTCTATTTACAAGGAGGTATTCAATGGCCTTTATATCAATGTTTGGCATATCGATAGGCACTGATATCCAGGCTGCATCCGCATCGAAATGAAAGGCACTTAAGATTCCATTTAGTGGACTATTCAAATCAAAATGATCGGGAATAGAATTGTGTGATGCTGGTGTGTTACGTTCTACCGAGATGAAGACCCGTTGGCAAAATGGCTTTAATAAATCAACCAGGTGATCGCGTTGTGGTTTTCCATGATAGTTAATAAGGCTTTTATCAGAGCCCATTCTTGAGCTCTTACCCCCAGCCAGGATGAGCCCATTAACAACGTTAGTCATGCAGTTCTTTACCGCAGTGTGGACACTTTTGATTTTTTTTGGTGTACATGATTTCAAAAAAACCAGAGGATAGAATACCGGCCGGTAAGGCCAATAGGCCAAAGCCAACAATTGCAAACATCCCGCTGAGCATTTTTCCAAGCGCGGTTATGGGTACCATATCACCATAGCCAACCGTTGTTAAGGTGGCTATTCCCCACCACATTGTGGCCGGAATACTCGAAAATTTATCTGGTTGAGCATTGTTCTCAACATAGAACATTACTGTTGAAATGATTACCAAAATAAACATAATCAGAATAATGCTTAGTATAAGTTGCTCTCTTCGGTCGTAAAGTACTCGTCTGAAAATAGTAAGGGCATGCAAGTAGCGTGATACTTTAAACATCCTGAAGAGCCCCATAAGCCTAACGATTCGTAAAAACCGCAAGTCAATAGGCAAGAAGGTAAGGTAGAAAGGAAAAAACGCCAATAAGTCGATAATGGCCAACGGTGTTCTGGAAAAAGCCAGTCTTCCTTTTATAGGGTCTGTATATTTTTGATTTTCAACAATCGAATATAAACGGCCTATGTATTCAAGGGTAAAGAAAACAACCGAAAAAATTTCAAAACCCCTGAATATATCTTCATACAAAATATGATACTCTTGCACAGAGTCTAACATAATGGCCGCGATATTGAGAATGATAATGGAGAGAAGTAAAAACTCAAATATTCGTTCCCAAATCCCCCCTTTTTCGGTTGGCTCAAGCGTAAGATACAGTCGTCTTCGAAAGGTCATAGATCAGTCGCGTTTAAAATCTCTTTTGCCCCCGGTTTTTTCCAGGAGTTTAATTTCCTCTATAATAATATCGTGTGAGATCGCTTTACACATATCGTAAATAGTTAGCGCGGCTACACTTGCAGAGGTTAAGGCTTCCATTTCTACCCCGGTTTTCCCGGTAATGGATGCTCGTGTATCAATAATAATTTTATTCTTCTTCACGCTAATGCTCACTCGGCAGTCTTCTAAACTCATCGGATGGCAAAGAGGAATAAGATCAGACGTCCGTTTAGCACCCATCACACCGGCAAGAATAGCGGTTTGAAATACAGCACCTTTTTTAGTGATCAATTCACTATTGGTAATCAGGTTAATGATATCGCTTGTAACTTTTACGGTAGCTTGTGCCCGGGCTATGCGGTATGTAGTTTTTTTTGCCGAGACATCTACCATTTGAGGGTTGCCGGCAGTATCAATATGGGAGAGTCTTTTACCTTTCATAAAATGCTGACTGCCGCTTTAAGGTAGGGATGTCAACGATGGTTATTTCAAATTTAATAATAATTTTATGTAATGGTAAGTGTGCAGGAAGCCTTTCGAATTATTGAGTCTGTAGATGCGAGGATTGAGAATGAAGAAGTTGATATTCTCACTTCAAGGGGTCGTGTGCTTGCTGAATCGATCATGGCTGATCGTGATTTCCCTCCTTTCAACCGTGTTGCAATGGATGGAATTGCTGTACAAGCCAGTCATTTTAAAGGCAGTGGACAATTGTTTTCCATCGAAGCCGTTCAGGCTGCGGGTGTAGCTCCGCTGGTCTTAAAAGATCCCAACAATGGCATTGAGGTTATGACGGGATCAGTATTGCCTGAAAATACTACTGCAGTTGTTCGATATGAAGACATTGAAATGAAAGAGGGCTGGGCCAAAATTTTGATTAATAGCGTTGAGGCTGGAAAGAATATTCATTTTCAGGGTATTGACGCAAAGCATGGGAGCGAGCTATTAAAGTCAGGGCAGAAAATTTCAGCGGCTGAGGTTGCTTTGTTTGCATCAGTTGGTAAGAAATCAGTGCGTGTTTTCAATTTCCCTATAACAGCAGTTATATCAAGTGGGGATGAGCTTGTAGAAATTGATGAAATTCCTGAAGCTCATCAGATAAGGAAATCAAATATATATTCGTTACAAGCAGCCATGCTTGAGATCGGTTGGAAATCAGATTCATTTCATTTTTTAGATGATAAGGAGATGGTAAAAAAAAGCCTCCAGAAGCTTCTAAAGAGCCATGATATATTGATTTTATCAGGTGGTGTATCGAAGGGTAAATTTGACTTCATTCCGGAAGCACTCGAAGAACTGGGTATTCGAAAACTATTTCATCAAGTGAGCCAACGACCCGGAAAACCATTTTGGTTTGGAACATCAGAAGATAAATCCAAAATAGTATTTGCCTTGCCCGGGAATCCCGTATCCACATTTTTATGTTTTTATAAGTATATCAAGCCCTGGGTTATGAATTGTTTTGGAATAAAACACAAGCCACTAACAGCACAGTTGACTGCTGATGTAAATTTCTCGCCTACCTTAACCTATTTTCTTCAAGTTCGGACCGAGATTCAAAACGGAATACTGCTTGCTTATCCAAATACAGGGGGGGGATCAGGCGATTTTGCTAACCTGAAGGGTGTTGATGGCTTTCTTGAATTACCCCTTGAAAAATCAGAATTTAAAACAGGAGAGGTCTATCCATACATCCCTTTTCGACAATAGAAAAACGGGTTAACTTTGCATCTTAAAATTCTGATTAATGTTTGATAATTTAAGTTTAAAGTTGGAGAAAGCCTTTCAATCACTGAAAGGGCAGGGGAGGATTACTGAGGTAAACGTTGCGGCTACTATCAAAGAAATTCGCAAAGCATTGATTGATGCTGATGTTAATTATAAAGTTGCAAAAGAGGTAACGGATGAGATCAGGCAAAAAGCTTTGGGGCAAGATGTACTAACGGCCGTTTCACCGGGTCAATTGTTAGTGAAGATCACCAATGACGAGCTCACGGCTCTTATGGGTGGCCAAAGCGAGGACATAAAAATAGAGGGCAATCCGGCCATTATATTAATTGCAGGTTTACAGGGTTCAGGTAAAACAACTTTCTCCGGAAAGCTTGCGAGCTATTTAAAAAAACAAGGACGCCAGGTCTTGTTGACTGCCTGTGATATTTACCGGCCAGCGGCTATTAAGCAATTGCAAGTATTGGGTGAGCAGATTGGTGTTGAGGTATATGCAGAGCCAGAAAATAAGGATGCTGTAAAAATCGCGAAAGCAGCCATTGATTATGCTAAGAAAAACAACCACCGTGTGGTGATTGTCGATACGGCAGGCCGTTTGGCAGTGGATGAAGAAATGATGAATGAGATTGCGCATTTAAAGGAAGCACTCAATCCATCAGAAACATTATTCGTAGTTGATTCAATGACTGGTCAGGATGCAGTAAATACCGCCAAGACATTCAACGATCGATTAAATTTTAATGGCGTTGTACTTACCAAACTTGATGGCGATGCACGTGGTGGTGCTGCACTTTCTATTCGCAGGGTAGTGGAGAAGCCAATTAAGTTCATCAGTACGGGCGAGAAGATGGAAGCTATTGATCGCTTTTATCCCGACAGGATGGCGAGTCGTATCTTGGGAATGGGTGATGTTGTTGGCTTGGTAGAAAAAGCGCAACAGAACTTTGATGAAGATGAAACGAAACGCCTCAATGCAAAACTTCGTAAAAATCAATTCGACTTCAATGACTTTCTTACTCAACTTGAGCAGATCAAGAAAATGGGTAACCTCAAAGACCTCATGGGTATGATACCCGGTGTTGGTAAAGCCATGAAAGGTGTGGATATAGATGATAACTCTTTTAAACCTGTTGAAGCCATCATCCGGTCCATGACTACCCAAGAGCGTGAAAATCCCGATTTGATTAACGGCAGTCGCAAAGACCGCATTGCGAAAGGCAGTGGCACTTCGGTAACACAGGTAAATCAGTTGCTCAAACAGTTTGGTGACATGCGCAAAATGATGAAGACCATGAATAAAATGGGTGGAGCCAAGCGAGCTTTGTCTTCGATGAATCCATTTGGGAAGTAATGAAACTCGCAAAACTAGTTAACGATTTTTTTAACAGTGAAAAAGCAGGAGGAATCCTGCTTATTTTTTGTGCTTCCATATCGCTTCTAATAACAAACTCATCGTTGGGAGATAGTTACCAACATGTTTGGCACCTTCCAGTAGCTGGGCAGAGTACAGAGTACTGGATCAACGATGGTTTAATGGCTATTTTTTTCCTACTCATTGGGTTAGAGTTGGAACGTGAAGTTTATATCGGTGAATTATCAACGCTTAAGCAAGCCACGCTTCCGGTCGTAGCGGCTGTGGGTGGCATGATTGTTCCAGCTGGGTTATTTCTTGCATTCAATTTTGGAACATCAACACAAGCGGGAGCCGGTATTCCCATGGCAACGGATATTGCATTTGCCATTGGTATTTTATCATTGCTTGGCAATCGGGTACCAATTTCACTGAAAGTGCTTCTTACAGCGTTAGCCGTTATAGATGATCTTGGAGCTATTATTGTTATTGGAATTTTCTATACAAGTACACTTGCCTTTACTAATTTATTTATCTCGTTTGGTATTCTGTTATTTCTGCTTGTCTTAAACCGATTGAAAGTATATTCGCTGATTCCGTATATCCTGGGTGGAATTGTTGCCTGGTACTTTATGTTACAATCGGGTGTTCATGCAACGATTGCAGGGGTATTGTTGGCATTCGTTATTCCATTTCAGGATGGCAGCACGAATTCAATATCGTACAAGCTTCAGCATTTTTTGCATAAACCCGTTGCATTTATCATACTACCACTTTTTGCTCTGGCCAATACGTGCATCGTGATCGAAAGTGATTGGATGCATGGGTTAACCCTGCCGGGCAGCACGGGTATTTTAGTTGGATTGATTGTAGGGAAGCCTTTGGGTATTTTTCTTTTCAGTATTGTGGCAGTCACGCTTGGTATTTGTTCCTTGCCGAAGGAAATAAAATGGAAACATATTTTAGGAGTTGGATTTTTAGGAGGGATCGGATTCACCATGTCTATTTTTATCACCTTATTAGCATATGAAGGCCCTGAGCAAATCACACAGTCTAAAATAGCGGTGCTGCTGGCTTCTTTAATTTCAGGAACGATAGGATATGCAGTGCTTCAATTCGCTCTTGACCGGGCCAAAAAAGTTTGAATTGTATAGTGGAGGCCGGGTTTGGATTACTGAATAAAAAAATTACTGTGAATTCCAGATTAAATGATTTTAGCGTTGAACAAATCAAAATTTTAGTAAAAAATTAATAAGAAATGAAAACCTAACGGGCGATAGGCACGTTATAACTTTAGTTTTACAGGTTAATATTTTATTATAGTTTCAAATGCCTCGTTCTGATTCAATCAGTATGGGGCATTTCTCTTTAACTAATCCAACAAACAAAACTTCTTATGAAAAGCATTTTTTCACTCCTTATCATGATTCTGACTGTTGCCGTATTGGATTGTTCCGCTCAGGATAATAAGCCTAAAAGCCCCAAGGAAACCGTAAAGGGATCTATTGATGGAGCCAATGTAGAAATTGTGTATTGCCGTCCATCCGCGAGAGGCAGAAAGATGCTGGGGGGCAAGGAAATCTATGGCGAGGTTTGGCGTACCGGGGCAAATGAAGCTACCACTATTAAATTTGATAAGGCAGTAGCAATTGAAGGGAAAACTCTTGCCGCAGGCACCTATTCTCTTTGGTCGATTCCAAACGCGGATGAGTGGGTAATAATTTTTAATAAAAAGACAGGTCAGTGGGGCACCGAGTATGATAAGTATCAAGATCAGGATGTTTTGCGCGTAACGGTAAAAGCAGGAAAGACAGCAGCATTTATTGAAACCCTTACCATAAGCGTTGAAAAGGATCAGGTTAATCTCCAATGGGAAAATACTGCTATAGCGTTCAAAGTAAAAGGTTAAAAGAAATCAAATCATTTAAAAGGCCTCTTGATTTTATCGGGAGGCTTTTTTTTGCATCTTGTTTTAGTAAACTACTATTGCATGCAAATTTTGGGGCGATCTGATAGGGTAAATCTTCCTGGCCTTGGCTTATATAATATCCATGCAAAAATTGATACGGGAGCGTTCACGTGTAGCCTTCATTGTTCCCGTGTGGAAGTCATAAAGGATCAGCTTGAATTTGTCTTGTTAGATGATGAGCATCCTGAGTTTACCGGAATGAAATTTGTGTTTAAGGAATTTACCCAGCGTGAGATAAAAAATTCATTTGGTGTTGCAGAAATGCGTTATGTAATTAACACAACTGTAAAAATTTTTGAAGAAGAAATTACAGCTGAATTTTCACTGAGTGATCGTGATGCACTTCGTTTTCCGATTTTGCTAGGTCGTAAAATTTTGCGTGATCGTTTTCTGATTGATGTAACCAAAAAAAATCTATCTTACAGGAGTAACAGGATTCGAAAGAGTATATAAGACTTTATTGTAACATTTTTTATCAGTATGAACATAGCCATTCTTTCAACGGGTCCGAAGCTCTACTCTACTAAGCGGTTAAAAGAGGCTGGTGAGAAACAAGGACATCGTGTTGAGATTATTGACCATATGAAATGCGTTATTTTTATTGAGAAGAAAAATCCTGTTGTACTATATCAAGGAAGAAGGCTTGATTATTTTGATGCAATTATCCCAAGGATAGGTGCTTCAGTAACATTTTATGGTGCCGCTATTGTTAGGCAATTCGAGATGATGAAAGTTTTTACGGCTGTTGAATCACAAGCGTTAATTCGTTCACGCGATAAACTTAGAAGCTTACAAATACTTTCTCGTGCAGGACTTGGTCTACCGAAAACAATCTTCATGGACTACTCTAAAGATACAGAAGGTGTAGTGGAGGCAGTAGGAGGAGCCCCCGTAGTGATTAAATTATTGGAAGGAACACAAGGGCTTGGCGTTGTGCTTGCTGAGAATAAGAAAGCGGCTCAATCGGTAATAGACGCATTCCATGGATTAAAAACACATATTATAGTTCAAGAGTTTATTAAAGAAGCGAAAGGTGCAGATATCCGTGCCTTTATTGTTGATGGTGAAGTGGTAGGAGCTATGCGCAGGCAGGCAAAAGAAGGAGAGTTTCGTTCTAATTTGCATAGAGGTGGAAGCGCCACAGTTGTCAAGTTAACACGTGCAGAAAAACACGCGGCAGTTGTTGCAGCAAAAAAAATGGGACTGGGCGTTGCAGGCGTTGACATGTTGCCATCAAAACGTGGTCCACTTATTCTGGAAGTAAATTCATCTCCGGGTTTGGAGGGAATTGAGGCGGCTACAAAAATTGATATAGCCGGAAAGATCATTCAGTATTTAGAAAGAAATGCAGGTAAGAAAAAAATTCAAAAGGATAGAATTAATGCCTAACCCTCAGGACTTGAGACTATAATATGAAGAAAGTAGCGATAGCAGGCCACGAGATTAAACCGGGTGAGTTTAAAGAGATTAACATTAACATCGCGCGGCTTCCTTCTCATACGCAAATTGATACACCCATTTATGTTTCTCGCTCATTGGAAGATGGCCCCGTGCTGGCTTTGATGGCCGGAATGCATGGCGATGAAATTAATGGAATGGAAATTGTCCGCAGAATATTGGATACGGACTTGCATCGGGTTAAACGAGGCACCGTTGTTTGTATGCCTATTACGAATGTGTATGGGTTCCTTAATTTTTCACGTGATGTGCCCGATGGTAAAGATGTAAACCGTTCATTCCCTGGAAGTAAGAATGGTTCACTGGCTAGTCGGGTAGCCTACAATCTCACGCATCAAATAATTCCGTTTATTGATTATGGTATCGACTTTCATACAGGGGGAGCCATGCGTACCAACTACCCGCAAGTTCGGGCAATGTTAGACGATGCTAAGAATCAGGAGTTAGCAAACGCCTTCTGTGCACCGTTCACAATTGATTCACCATTTCGACCCAACTCGCTGCGCAAAGAGGCATCCAAAAAAAGAAAAAATATTATTGTTTATGAGGCAGGAGAATCATTGCGATTCGATCAGCATGGGATTGAGGAAGGAATAGCGGGCGCTTTACGATTGATGAAGTATTTAAAAATGATTGACTGGGCACCAGAACCAAAAGAAGTGAACCGAATTATCTGGAGTTCATCGTGGGTACGGGCTAAGCATGCAGGATTATTTCAACCAAGTGTTCAAAGCGGTCAACTTGTTCATAAAGGAGAATGGGTAGGAACGATAACGGACCCTTTTGGAGAATTTAAAGAACAAGTTAAATCAAACGAAACAGCCTATGTAATTGGTCTAAACAATAGCCCCGTTGTCAATGCCGGTGATGCACTCATGCATTTGGGCATGGACAATATTTGTAAGATTTAAGTATTTTTTGACATTATTCGCATCGCAGCGTATTTGCTGGATTTGCCAAGCCTGCCTTGATGGTTTGTGAGCCAATAGTAAGTAAGGCAATAACAATAGCCAACAAAGCCGAAAGTGCAAAAACTAAAATTGACATGTCGATGTGATAGGCAAACGTTCCAAGCCATTGCTGCATCGTATACCAAGCCATTGGCCAAGCAATGATATTCGCTACAAAAATGAGAATGATAATTTCTTTTGATAGCAGCGCTAGAATACTAAAGACTGAAGCGCCCAGTACTTTCCGCACACCAATCTCTTTAATTCGCTGAAGCGTATTGAAAACAGCCAAGCCAAATAATCCTAGACAAGCAATAAAAATGGCTAGCCCTGAAAATATGGTGAATAGCTGACTTTGCTTCTGCTCTGCCCGGTAGAGTCTTTCGTAGCGATCGGAAAGAAATTGGTAATCGAAAGGACGATTGGGCATAAATTCTTTCCACACCTTTTCTAAGTGTTGTACGCCTTCCTCAAAATTCTCTCCAGCTATTTTTACCGAAAGGTCATAATAATTATCGCGCTGAGGGAAGAAAACAATGGGAACGATTCGTTGATGCAACGATTCAAAATGAAAATCTTTCACTACGCCAATCAATTTTCCTTTGGTTCCACCATACACAAAATCCTTATCGACAGCGTTATTCAGATCTAGCCACCCGAACTCACGGGCAGCTGTTTCGTTTACGATAAAGGCAAGGGAGTCATCAGTCTTAATTGATTTATTAAAATCCCTGCCTGCCACAATCTGAATGCCGTATGTTTTAAAGAACTCAGCATCTGTATACACCATTTTTGTTTCAATTCCAGATCCAATTAAACTGTCACCTTTCATAATTCTGGGCGGCCCAGCGCTGTTGAGAAGGCGATTTGTGGGTATGAGCGTTGATCGTGTTATATTTTTAATTGAAGATGATTTGGTCAATTCATTATAAAACCCGTCATAACTATTATTCAATTCGCTGTAATGTCGAAGGGTTACAACTTTATCTTTATCGTAGCCAAGATCCTGATCATTTAGAAAATTGAGTTGCTGAAAGGTGATAGCGGTAACAATCATTAGGGCAATTGAAATAGCAAACTGTGCAATCACGAGTCCTTTTCGGAGTGTTCCCTTTCCTTTTACAGACCCATGTTGGCCTTTGAGCACTAAGGCTGGTTTGTATGACGAAATAATAAAGGCAGGATAAATGCCAGCCAGTAAGCCAATCATTACCGCAAAGGCTAACAGCCCCAAGCCAATTGGCCAGTGGCTGATAAGGTCTAGCGATAGCTCCTTTTCTGTAAAATTGTTAAGCCACCCAATTACAAGAGATGAAAAAATAATTGATACAAGCAAGGCGAAAAATGAAATGAGTACCGATTCGCTGAGGTATTGTGTTACCAATTGATTCTTCAAAGCCCCGGCCACTTTTCGCATGCCTACATCTTTAGCCCGTTTGGTGGCACGGGCGGTGGATAAGTTGATGAAATTAAAACAAGCAATAAGAATAATAAACACACCAATCGTACTCATCATGTAAACACTATTTAAGTCACCATTGGCTTCCAACTCATCATCACGCTTTGATTCTAAATGGATGTCAGTAACTTTTTGTACCAGCAATCTGGTTCCACTTGACGCCACAAAATTGGCAGGCGCACCATACTCTGCGATAGCGTAAGGTCCGAAATGCCGATTTAAAAAATCGGGTAGTTGTGCTTCAAGTTTTTCTGGTTGGGTGCCTTCTGCTAATAAAATATAGGTACCAAATGAATTATTTCCCCAATTGGTTTCTAGCCCTTCTCTTCCATATACCGTGCTATCATTGAGTGTACTGAAGGAAACTAGTAACTCCGGATGCCAATGAGATTGTGTTGGAAAGTCTTTGTAAACACCGGTGACTTCCAGATCGTGTTGATTGTTACCTCGTAGGCGTTTACCCACTACGTTGGTATCATTAAAATAGCGTTTTGCTGTTTTCTCCGACAGCATCACAGTGAATGGCCTTTCAAGAGCGGTGGACTGATTACCACTGCTGATATCGATATCAAATATTTGAAATATCTCAGGTTCGGCTAAGAATATGTAGTCTTCGTTGAATACTTTTTTTAGTTCACCATCTTCTTCAATACCGATAACAAATCCAAAATTTACTGTGCGAGCCATCACTTCAATTTCGCCAAAATCGGTTTTTAATAGCGGACCAATGGGAGGAGCTACATTTGCAAGTCGCAGATTTGTTGAACCATCATTCGAAAGAAAATCACGAGTAATACGGTATGTACGATCAGCCTGGCTGTGATGTTGGTCGTAGCTAAACTCATCTGAGGTGTACAAATAGATCATAAGTGCGCTTGTCATAGCCAGTGCCAATCCTGCAATATTGATGAATGCTGTGAGCCTGTTGCGGAAAATGGCTCGCAGAGCGATTTTGATATAGTTGTATAACATACTATGCGATTAACTGGTTGGTAAAATTCATACGGGCTGTGAATACAAAGACCGTGCAGGTATTTTAATAGTTTATAGTTGATCGAATAATGCAGTAATTAGTGGTTTTAAGTTTACAGCCTTGTTCGATTTTGCGGATTATTGTTCGTAAACGGGCAGATAGGATAAACGACAAATACAAAATATATTCACGGCCTAGTTATTCCAGAAATGAGCATTTTTAAAAAATTAATCCATACTGTTTTATCTATATCCGGATTTGTTCCCGAGCACATGACATTGACAAGAGCTATTTTTATGGTTGGTTCTGTTCTCGTTTCAATCCTTATTTTCCCCAGGTATGCGCACGTAAATTATGCGATAATTTATTTTGCTTGCAGTACCATCGTATATATCGGATTCATATTCCTTGTACTTTCTGAACTTGGACTTCGGTTAAAACTCATAGAAAGATTTGGTGAAGCAAATGCGTACCTATACTATGAAGGCTTTCTGGCGTTTGCTTTCTTTCATAATGGGGCATCGTTGACTTTCATTAGTCAAAGTTCAGTAGGGAGCGGATTTTGGAGCAATGTTCCGCAACCGATAATCATTTTAACAGTTGTTGTTCTATTTTTGGTTGGCCTGGTTGTAAAAATATGGTCAGCATATGTAGTGGGTATTCCAATTTACTACTGGAAGGATATGTTTTTGGGAAGAAAGGTTAGCGACTTTGTAGTGACAGGCCCTTACAAATATTTTAGTAATCCAATGTATGGGATCGGCCAGGTGCAGGTATATGCTATCGCGATCTATTACAATTCTATATACGGGTTAATTTTTGGGGCGATTAATCAACTGCTCGTATTTTTATTTTATTTCATTGCCGAGAAACCATTTATTTATCGAACGTATATTCAGCCGCAAAAAAAATGTAACGTCATTTTGAGTGAAGGTATGAACGAGAAATCCCCTGCTTAGATGCACGAACAGGGGACTTCTCGCATTTTCATTTTGGCTATTTTCTGAACGCTTTGTTGGCTCGAAGTGATGGTACGTTTTACTTATCTCTGCCAATCGCAGTTAGTTTATCTACATCGTTATTAACAGCCAGAATCAATAAACATGTAGCGGTACAAAACACCGGACTGGTAATGCAATGGTGTCCGTTCCAGCTTCCATCATTGTTTTGAATTTTTAAAATGCGTCCACTCATATTGTTGTACCAGTTCTTCCATTCATTGTCTTTACCAATAATCATCGATTCACCGGTTTGTAAATAACTTAAAAATTCTTCCCCACCGTTGTTTCCAAAACCTTCCATTACATCTTCACGTTGAGCTTGCACTTTAGCAGATTGATATACTCCGTATGCAGTTGAATACTTCAAGGCATCGTCTTTATCAAAACCAATTTTTTCTAAATTCTCTGCTGAAGCGGGGGCATTTTGCGAAAGCTTTCCTTCGCGTCTGGCGCGATCCATCTCCTCCTGTACTTTGCGAGCTTCTTTAGCGCTTGCGCGTGATGAACTTGATACAGAGTATAGCACAACGCCTGCGCCACGATCAGTCTTCACATCACCAGTCTTCGTATCGTAATTTCCTTTCTGGTAGTCACGTGCTTTTTCCAGTGCTACTTCGTCTACATCTACTCCTTGTGACTGGGCGGATTCCAACGCATTGTTTGCAAAAGAGGATTGTAACACGCCCGCCCATCCTGCACCCGACATGCTTCCGTCTTTATCCTGTGCGCGTTGGATTTTACTCACACAGGTATTGAGGTTTTTCTTCACACGCGCCTTGAGGTTTGCATCGTGGTTTAGATAATCGAGAACATTGGAAAAAAATTGAGAGGTGAGCACCACATCAATGTTTGCGCCTAACTTAGTTTGAATCTGAGTACCGGTTTGATCGGTATTGTTATAACTGGAGGCGGGAGAATTTTCAGTAGCGTTAAGCAAATAGTTTAGCGCTTTTTTAAGTTGACCTGCGTACTCACCTTTCGTTAAAGTATTGCCACTCCGTAGCAATGCCATGGCTACCATGGCGGTAGTGGCGGGATCGGACTCTACAGCATGCGGATCGGTAATATCCTGTCGGCTATGGCTGCCTGCACCCCAACCTCCATTTTGGCTTTGTGCACTGGCGATCCATTCAAGTCCGCGATCAACGGAAGTAAAAACAGCGTAAGGTGTTTTGTAGAATGAACTTGAATCAGATGATTCCTCGCCCATTACAGTGCGAAATACACATCCTTTGGGGATGGTGCGGGTAGCATTTCGCTTTCCTTCATTAATGGCAGAAGATGCGAATAAAAGTGTTGCAGCAACAGGAAGTGCAGCGAGCGCAACGATTCTTAGAGTTTTCATAAGCAGTGTTTTTTAGTTTACAATGCTTAGGATGTAGATGGAGTCACGATTCCATAAATATCTCCGAAGAATTTAAGTACAACGATGCAGAAATATTTTGTTAACGTTTCGCGCCAGTTAGTCCAAGTCTAAAACTATTTTCAAATTCTCTCTAACCTTGTCGGCCGTGTCGTTGTCAACTTCTCCTACTTTTTTCACAAATCGTTTGTTATCGATCGTTCTTACTTGGTCAATCATTATGTCACAGTCCTCTTTGAGTCCAAATGTTGACTTTTTTAAATGCACTCGCAGTATCTCAGAGTCTGGTTTCACATTTGTCGTTATTGGGCAAATGACAGTTGAAGGATGTTCTTTATTTAATAAGTCTGTTTGAACGATAATTACAAGTCTTATTTTTCCAGTCTCTGTCCCCACTCGTGGGCTCAGGTCAGCAATCCAGATTTCGAATTGTTTAATCTTCATCGTTCAGTTTTGCAAACTCAGCTAAGACCTCCAATGAGTCCTTAGCAACGATTTTTGACTCCTTACTCAATTGTTTTGAGAGATGTCTCCGTTTATGAAGTCGGTTATAGAATTCGATAGCCTCGTTTATGTATCTATTCCGGTTCTTTTTAACCCTTGTCACTATTTTCTCCGTCTCTTGGAAAATGTCGTCCTCGAGTTTTAATGATAGATTTTTCATAGTATTCCCTTTATCCAAAGGTATATACTTTTTAGATATACTTCAAGTTTGTTTAGGAGTGCATCTAACAGTGTATTTAGTTTACAAAGCTTAGGATGGCGATGGAGTCACGATTCCATAAGCACCTTATGCGCTTTTTAAAACGTTAATATCTTTTATTCGCTGCGCAATGAATTTACGGGATTGGTTGAAGCGGTACGTATCGATTCAAAGCTTACCGTGAACCAGGCAATGGCAGCAGTAACGATACCTGCAATTATAAAGATTGAGATATCCATAGTAGTCTTGTATGCAAAGCCTTCAAGCCATTGCTGCATGATATAATAGCTAGCGGGTGTCCCAATCAAAAATGCTATGAGTACAAGTTTCATGAAATCTTTTGAAAGCAATCCAACCAAGTGGGGTACAGATGCACCCAATACTTTGCGAATACCAATTTCTTTTACGCGCTGCTCTGCAGTAAAGGCAGCAAGGGCATACAGGCCTAAGCATGCAATTAGAATGGCGAGTGATGCAAACAATAACACTACGCGGGAAAGAGTCTGTTCTGATTGATAGAGTGCAGCCAGATGCTCATCAACAAATGAATACTCAAAGGCAGAAGGAATAATTTTTTTATATACACTCTCCAATTGCTTTATGGTGCTTGTTAAATCATTTGTACTCACTTTAACCAGTAGGTAGGTTAGTCCTTCAGATGGCGCATTATGAAAACTGAATGGAGTAATTTTTTGATGTAATGAATTGTAATGGAAATCCTCCGTTACCCCTACAACCTCGGTTGGTGTATCACTAAAACCTTGAATTTGTACACGCTTACCAATTAAATCTTCTGGCGATTGTAGCAGGTAGTCTGCTGTTGCCTTGTTAATCACTACTTGTATAGTGGTGTCCTTCGGGCCTTTAGTCTCAGGCAGCGTTTTGCCTGCAATCAATTTGATATTGAGTACATCCAAAACATCCGATGTGGCGCGCATCGTAAGCATCGATGAACCATGGTTATCACTTGCATCGCGTACAATGTTACGCATACTTGTGCCCATACCTGGAAATGACTGACTTCGAGCCACTTTTGTAACATCGCTTAAGCTTTCATATGCGGTTTTAACGGAAATCACTTGATCACGATCTTTGGCGCCAGACACCATAATAGCAATCACCTGCTCTGGCTGGTAGCCGAGTTTTTGATTGCGAATAAAATCCATCTGTTTGTAAAATACTATTGAACAGATGATTAGAATGATGGAAGCCGAAAACTGCATGACCACTAACCCTTTGCGTAGCGTGGCCTGCCCGCTGGAGTTTGCAGTTTTTTGTAAGGTTGATATTGGCGAGAAGGAAGATAAATACATAGCAGGATAAAACCCTGAAATAAGTGTGAGTAAAAACCAGATCGCAATAAAAGCCAGTAAAAATGGAAAGGATGTAAAATGTTCCATGGTGATATTTTTACCACTAAGCGAATTGAATAGTGGTAGAATTACTGTAAAGACTATAATGCTGGCTATCATGGAAAGGAACACGTACATTGATGCTTCAAAATAAAATTTCCATTTTAGTTGGTAATGTGTTGCACCCAGAGTTTTGGCAATGCCCACCTCTTTGTTTCTGCGTTGTGACTGGGCAGTAGTCAAATTCATATAGTTAATGGAAGCAATTAGCAGCACAATAAGTGCTAATGCAGTTAGTACTTTTACCTGATTCATATCACCATATTCTCTCCGATCAAAGCTTGCATTGAGATCACCGGAGTGCAAGCGAATGTCTGTAAGCGGTTGTAATGCAATTGTAAACCAACGATCGCTTTTTGGGATATTTTTATCAAGCATTGCTTCAATTTTCTGATCAACAGCTTTTTGTGGGATGCCATTATGCAAGAGAAAGAATGTATCGAAGCTGGCATTTCCCCAAGATTGATTTTTCTCAAGCCCAAACCAATTCGATGAAAAAGAAGCAATAAGCTGGCATTTTAAGAATGAATTGGATGGGAAGTCTTTATAAATACCTGTAACTTCTAACAAAATTGAATTGTCGACTGTAAGGGTTTTCCCAATAGGGTCGGTATCTCCAAAATATTTCCTGGCAGCTGTTTGACTCAACACCACAGTTCCTGGGCGGTCAATTACTTTAGCAGGATTGCCTTTAAGTAACGGAATCGTAAATACAGTAAAGATTTCCGGGTCGGCAAAGTAGAGCAGCGGTTCAGAAAACTTTTCTTCCCCGGTTGAAATAAAGCCAAGATCACCAAAGTTGTGATGGAATACGCGCGTTGCTTTTTCTACTTCCGGAATTTCTTTCATGGAAGTTGGGGCAAGCAGGTTAGGAGCGCCTCCCCATTTTTCAGTTTTGCCATCAAAGTCAGCATTGATCACGGCACGATAGATGCGGTCTTTGTTTTCGTGAAAGCGATCGTATGAAAATTCGTCTATTACATACAGACTAATGGCCAGAAACGTAACAAGGCCAATGGTGAGTCCTGAAATATTAATGATGCTAAACGACTTATTGCGCAGCATATTGCGTAACGATGTTTTAAGGTAGTTGCTTATCATAAGTTGTTTGTTTACGTATTCAGCATTGTAATATTGGAAGACACTCTAGAGACGCATAAATTTTAATGTCGGTTGCGCCATAGTTCATTCACTTCTTAAACTATCCACAGGATTACTTATTGCAGCTTTGATTGCTTGAAAACTAACTGTAATAATTGCGATCAGTATTGCAATCGTCCCGGAGAATCCAAATATCCACCCGGAAATTTCTGTCCGGAATGCATAGTTTTGTAGCCATTGCCTCATGCCATACCATGCAAGGGGAGTTGCAATCAGTAATGAAATCAAGACGAGTATTAAAAAATCTTTAGAGAGTAACATAACAATTTTATTTACGGAAGCGCCCAACACTTTTCGGATTCCAATTTCTTTGGTTCGAACTTGGGCAGCGAAGGTAGCAAGCCCCCACAGGCCTAAACACGAAATGAACATCGCCAGCCCTGAGAAAACTTTGAATAGTGTGAAGAGTCGCTCTTCTGCTTTGTAGAATGCATCAATTTGCTCATCTAGAAATTGGTATGTGAAAATTCCCTCGGGATAAGCAATTTTCCATGCGGCTTCAATACCTGCTATTGTTTGAGGTACATCGCTTCCAGCTTCAATTTTTATTCCGGCTTGTTCGTAATCTCGTAAGCTTGGTGTAATCAAGGCAGGCTTAATAACCTCTTGCAGCGGGCCTGTGTTGAAATTAGATACCACACCTACAATTTCAACATTTCCGCTGTTCCAACCAATCCATATTCGTTCGCCAATGGCTGCTTCATTAGAATCAAACTTTAACGAAGTGATCAACGCCTCATTTACAACGGCTTTCATGATTTGCTTCTCTTCAGGAATGGAATGCGTGATAGAACTTGTGTCAGCGCTTTCAAGAAATCGGCCCGCCAAAAGTTTCATGTCGTACATTTTACAAAAACGATCGTCTGCGAAAATCAGCGTAACATCTTCTCGGGTGGGGTCATCACCATTGGTTCGATTCATGATGGTGCCCCAATGGCCCTGGCTGCTGGGTGTAGCGGTAGCAAAAGAAACATCTTTCACCTGATTGATCTTACCTAGTTCATTTCTAAAAATGGATTCTTTGTTGGCACGTGGTTTAATTTCTACATTGATGATATTGTCTTTATTGAAACCTAGATTTTTGCTTCTCAGAAAATTTACTTGCTGAGCAATAAGAATGACCAACATCAGCAAAGCAATGGATATACTGAATTGGACAACCACCAATCCTTTCCGTAGCCAGGATGAGCCATTGTCGCCTCCAGACATAGCTCCAACTTTCAACGTGATGGTTGGATTGAATTTCGCGATCATCCAGGCAGGATACGTTCCAGCCAAAAGCCCAATGATTACGGCACTTACCAAAAGGCTAAGAAGCAGGTTAGGAGATTCTGTCAAGTCAAATAAAATCTTTTTGTCCAGCAACAAATTGATTGTTGGAAGGAAAAGTTGGGCAAGTGCGATAGAAAGAATGCCAGCGAGTATGGTAAGAATCCATGCTTCCGACAAAAATTGGATCATAAGATTTAATCTTCCGGCACCAACAGATTTTCTTACACCTACTTCTTTGGCACGTGTTAGTGCCTGAGCAGTAGAAAGATTTATGAAATTAATACAAGCGAGAACTAAAACGGTAATGCCAATGCTAGCAAAAAACCAGAGCCAACTTGGTGAAACTGCTTGTACCCATCCACCGCCCCCTGCCATGGAAGTGTTAAAGTGAATGTCATGCAATGGTTGTAGTTCGAATTCGCTGTGGGTTTTGTTTTTTGCCGCGATTTTATTCAATTGAGCTGTAATAATTTTTAAATCTGCATTTTCAGGAAGTACCACGAGCGTTTCCGTTCCAGAAACATACGACCATCCATTTAGGTGTGATTTTAAAAAACCTTCTTCGTACGAATATGAAACCAGGATTGACGCTGGTAAGTGTGTATTTGGAGGTAGATCGCGAATAATGGCACCTACTGTAAATTCAAATTTGCTATTGACTTCAAGGCTAAACACCTTTCCGATTGGATCTTCACTACCAAAAAATTTCTTTGCGGTTGATTCTGTTAGCACCGCTTGATAAGGCTGACGAAGTGTTTTATAGATATCGCCTTGAACAACCTCAACGTTAATGATATCTAAAAACTCGGGCTCTACCGCTAGTATATGCTCTTGTAGAAAACGTTTTTGTGGATTCAGTTCTACTATTTTGGTATAAACGGGATGTGCAAAACTGATGTGCTCAATTCCACTTATCTCATTACGAATCGCGTTAGCCAACGGAAAAGGAGTGGAAAAATGTTTGTCCTTATTGTTTCCGTCTGTCCAAACAGAAATAATGCGATAAGTTTGATCCACTTTTTCATGGTATGCATCAAAACTTAGTTCGTATCGGATGAACAGCGCAATGACTAAACAGACACTCAAACCAAGTGTAAGTCCTATAATGTGCAAAGATGTATCTAGTTTTCGTCTCACTAAATGGCGAAAAGCCAGGGAAATATTTTTCGTAATCATATGCACTTGTTTGGCTAGTATTTTTTTGAGTTAAATTATTCGCTTCTTAAGCTTTCAACGGGGTTGCTCACGGCAGCCTTAATGGCCTGTGTACTTACAATAACCACAGCAATCATAAGTGCAAAAAGCCCAACCATAGGAAGCATCCACCATGCGATTGAAACACGATATGGGTATCGTTCAAGAAAATTATTTAGAAGCCACCAGGCTATTGGAGCCGAAATAAGAAAGCTAAAAACAACCAATCGTGAAAAATCTTTTGAAAGTAAAAGGATGAGGCTTGTAACAGAGGCACCCAGTACTTTTCGAATACCTACTTCTTTGGTACGTTGCTCGGCCGTAAAAGCAGCTAGCCCAAAAAGACCAAGACACGTGATGGCAATGGCAAGCGTTGCGAAAATCATTGCAAGTCTGCTTATCAGATTAATCGTAGAAAATTTCTTCTCAAAATCGGTATCGGCAAAGCGATATTCAAAAGGATAGGTTGGATTGAGTTTTTTAAATACGCTTTCAATCTTATCGATGGATTCTTTCAAGTCAGCGGTTTTGTTTAAGCGTAGGGTAATGGTACTACTCCACTGTGGTTCAAAAATCAGGGTAAGTGGTTCCACTGGCTGATAGGGCGAATCCATCACAACATTTCGCATAACGCCAATTATCGTTAAGTCGTTTTTATTGAATTTAATTTTTTGCCCGATGGGATTTTTCATCCCTATAAAGTCTACCGCAGCCTGATTGATTACCACGGACAGTGAATCATTAAATTCTCTTGAAAAATCGCGTCCCGCTAACAGTTGAACGCCCATAGTTTTAGTATAATCATATTCTGTAGCAATAGTGGAAAATGATACACGTTGCTCCGCGGGCATTCCATCCCAGAATACTTCGTTATTGGAAAAAATACTGGTAATGGGGCTATTACTTTTGCAAACAGATTTAACAACGCCTGTGCGTTCCAGTTCGGTGCGCACCGCTTGAAAATTTGTTTCCAACTCGCTGTTCGTCCAGATTTGCATTAAATTTTCGCGGTCGTATCCCATGTCCCGACTCTTCACATGCATAATTTGTTGATAGATTACGATGGTGCCAATGATGAGAAAGATGGAGAATCCAAACTGCATAGTAACAAGTACTTTACGAGGCGTGCTTGCTCCCTTACCAATATTTACTTTTCCCTTTAAAACCTTTACCGGTTGAAAAGCTGACAGATAGAAAGCTGGATAGCTGCCAGAAAATATACCGATAACCAGCACCCACACAATTGCAAGTGCCCATACCAACGGATTTGAGTAATCAATTGTAATATTTTTATTCACTAGTGTGTTGTAGGCAGGCAATATCAGCTCAACCAGAACCAAGGCGATCATGGAAGATATGAGTGTGATCAATACAGATTCGCCCAAAAATTGGAAGATCAATTCCTTTCTTCGTGATCCAACACTTTTGCGAATACCAACCTCACGTGCGCGACTTTCGCTGCGTGCGGTTGCAAGGTTCATGAAATTGATGCACGCAATGATTAGAACAAAAATGGCAATGGCCGTAAAGAGCTGAACATATTCGATCATGCCGCCCGAATTTTTCCCGTTTTCAAAGTTTGAGTATAGTCTCCATTTGCTTATTGGATGTAGGAATACCTGGGCAGTAGGTGCTTTTGGATTATTATTTTTTACAAGATCCTGAATGCTGTTGTTCACGTCTGCTTCCGTAGCCCCTGGTTGCAACTCAACATACATTTGAAAGGAATTGTTATTCCAATTATCTTTGGAATTCCGAACCCAACTTTGAGTTGCCTCATAATAACTGAAAGGTAAAACGTAATCAAACTGAAAGAATGATTGCTTCGGTACATCCTGTATTACGCCCGTTACTTTTAATTCCTCACCGTTATCAATTTTTATAAGTTGATTGATAGGATCTTTTTCATTAAAAAAAGTTTTTGCTGTTGATTCTGTAATAACAATAGAGGTTGGTTCATTAAGAGCGGTGTATGGGTCGCCCTTCACCATTTTAAAGCTGAACATTTTAAAAAAGTCCTCACTGGCACTAAGCCCCATTTTGTTTATCCGTTTGTCATCTACCTGAAGCATGTTGCCTTCACCCCAGTTAGTCATGGCAATGTGTTTCACCTGACTGGATTTATTTTTTATTGCCTCTTTTAGGGCGTATGGCATGGATGGGCCTGTACCAATGCCTTGTGCCCAGGTTTCACTTTTGTATACTTTATAAATGCGATCGTAGTTTTCGTGGAAGTCATCAAATGCGTATTCATCGGCTACCCACAAAAAAATTAGTATGCTACTGGCGATTCCAATCGATAGCCCCGCAATGTTGATGAAGGAGTATACTGTGTTTTTTTGGAGGTTACGGAGAGCGATTTTGAAATAGTTTCTCAACATTTTATTGTCATTTAAGAGTACAGTTCATCCCGATAGTTATCGGGATGAACCGATAATTTATTTTTATTCGTTGCGCAATGAATTCACTGGATTGGAAAGGGCTGCCTTTACAGACTCAAACCCCACTGTTAACCAGGCCACTAAAAAGGAAGCTGCACCGGCTATAATAAATATCCACACACTCATTTTTACATGGAAAGAAAAAGTCTGAAGCCACTCGTTCATAAAATAGTAACTGATGGGTACAGCAATGGCAAAGGCGATGGCGATGAGTTTGATAAAATCGGTAGTCAACATCTGCACAATATTGGTGACCGAAGCACCCATCACTTTGCGAATGCCGATTTCTTTTGTTTTGCGTTCGGCCACATAAATAGACAATCCGTATAAACCCATGCAGGAAATGATAAGGGCAATGGTGGTGAAGGAGGTGATCACCATGGCCATGCGTTCGTCTGCCTCATATTGTTGCTTTACATGTTGGGTCATTAAAATACTTTCAAAGGGTGTATTGGGATTTAGTTCTTTCCAGAGTTGAGCAACCTGCTCGTTAAAAGTCTGGAAATTTTTCGAGTCAATGGAAACCGTTGCAAACAAGAAACCATTCATTTCTGTTGGGATTTGAAAAAGTAATGGGCTGATCTCTTCATGCAAAGAAGCATGATGAAAATCTTCTACTACCCCAATAATTTCATGGCGCCTAATAGTACCTGCCCAGTCTGTCATAATAAACGAACCAATTGCTTCTTCCAGACTTAACCCAAGTTGCTTGAGGCTGGATTGATTAACAATTATTCGTTGCAATTCGCTTGTGTAAGCGGAAGAATCTGTTTCAAAAATAAAGTCACGTCCGGCAATCAGGTTGATGCCCAATGTTTCAAAATAATTCTCATCGGTATAAATAACGAAGTGGTGAATTGCATCCTGCATAGAACCACCTTGTTTGTATAACGAAAAATCGCGAAGTAAAAATGTAGATGGTAAGCTTGTACCACCCGATACCGTGCTTACGCCTGTAAGTGTTTGAAGTTGATCTTTGAAATTGGCGTACGATTCTTTAGCCTCTACAGTGCGCAAAGGAAACGTTACATTGTATTCAGGGTTGAAGCCCAATGATTGTGAACGAATGTAGTTCATCTGCGTATAGATGATGGCGATGGAGGAGATGAGCGTGATGGAGATAATAAACTGCACTACTACTAAACTTTTACGGAGCCAATTTCCGCCACCTCCACTTAAGAGTTTGTCTTTCAATATTGCAGCGGGTTGAAAAGAAGAGAGATAAAAGGCAGGATAGCTTCCGGCTATTATACCGGTAATGAGGGCAACAGCAAACAGGGCAGCAGCAAGAAACAATAGGTTTGTACCCGTAAGACTCAGTTGTTTTTGTGTAACATAATTGAAGAGTGGTAATGCGAGCTGAACAATAATAATCGCTAATGCAGCAGCGATAAAAACAATAATAATTGACTCCCCTAAAAACTGACGAATCAAGCTTCCGCGTGTAGCACCCATCGTTTTGCGCACACCTACTTCTCCAGCTCGCTGGCTGGCTTTGGCAGTGGCAAGGTTCATGAAGTTGATGCAGGCAATCAACAAAATAAAAGCAGCAATGGAGGTAAGAATATAGAGATAGGTAATATTGCCTTTGTTACTCAGGTCGAAAATATAGTCGGCTGAGAATAAATGAATATCATTTAATGCTTGTAAGTGCAACGATTTATTCATGCCCGCTGCTCGTAGTTCTTGGCCACCGTGTTTCTCCAGCAGGTCTGCTAACTTTGCTTCTGTTTGCTGGGGTGATGTACCTGCTTTTAGGCGAATAAAGGCCTGACCAAAATTTTGCCCGGACCAGGTAGTAATACCACTGATCCACTCACCCCAACCCTTGCTGTTCATGCTCATGTAGAAGTCAGCATCTACGTGCGATTTGTGTTGGAGAGGTTGCAACACACCACCTACTCGAAATGTATCCACAGAGCCACCACTGGTAATAACAAGTAATTCATCTAAGGCCGACTCAGCACCAAAAAGCTTTTCAGCCAGGGCCGATGAAAGCACAACAGAGGAAGGAGCACTAAGTGCTACCTGGGCATTGCCTTCTTTAAATTGATAACTGAACACATCAAAAAAAGTAGAATCAACAAGGTAGCCCCGCTTTTCGTAAAAAGACTTGTCTTTGTACTGAATCAGATGTTGTTCTACTTCTGGTGGTGGAATAACGCGCGTTGCGTTTTCGACTTCCGGAAATTCTGTGCGCACAACCATGGCAATGGGTGGAGATGTACGTGGGTTTAGAACCTCTTCATTATTGTTTTTAAAAGTAGTAGTGATACGGTAGGTGCGGTCGTAGGCTGCAAAATGCTTCTCGTAACTCAACTCATCGTACACATACAAAGCCAGTAATACACAACAGCTTATGCCCATCGATAAACCGAGCACGTTGATGATCGAAAATGTTTTGTGTTTAAGGAGGTTGCGTAACGCGATTTTGAAGTAGTTCTGAAGCATACTGATGGGGTTAACCGGTCGGCTAATTCCAATATCAGTGCCAGTGTAATAAGGGTGAAATTAAGCGTGAATTGAGCTATTCATGATGGGATAACGACCAATATTGAACGAAAGCGTCCGAATTCGGATGATTGTCTCCTATTGAATTTATACGTCTTTCTCTCTCTTAATCTTCACCTTAGCAGGTGGCCCTACTTGTATAGGAGCTTTTTCAAGTTCAAGATTAGCGGCTTCAATTCCATAGTGTTCTTCCGTTGAAAGACTGAATTTTTTCAAGATGCGGTAGCCCTGAATAATTAACCGGTCGAAGTTTGATATTTCACTATCCGATGAAGCCCACGATTGAATGATGATGTATTTGAAATCTGCCGTCATGCTGTACTTGTGCAAGGCAGGGTATGGGCTGATCAAATCAATCTCGGCATTGTCGGCCATTTCGTGAATAATCTTATTGAACAAAAGATTGAGGCGGTGGTCTGCTTTAAATCCAAGTTTAATCCTTACGAAAAAACATTTCTTTGGTATGATTGTGTCCACCGAATACTTGCTCGTAAACGGAGTATCAACCGTATCAATATGAACAAACCAATAAACATCGGCTCGCTTGGGCCGCTTTCGGAAGATGGAATAAATAATGTTAGAGTCTATGTATTTTTTACTGTCGGCTACGGCAAGAAATACCAAGTTGGTTGCTTCTTTTGGAATTGTGGTATCGGCTTGTAAATCCTTGATCATGTCTTCATAATGCTTTAAGTCAACAAATTCGGTATGGCGCGTTCTGAGCGCGCGTGCACGAACTTGAACAAACAGGATTACAAAAAAGAAAACGGCCATTAAAAAAGTAAACCAGCCACCGTGTTGAAACTTGTTAAGATTTGAAACAAGGAACATGATTTCTAATGAAAAGAAAACGAGCCCGATAATGATGGTTCGTACCGTTGAGTGTTTTGCTGTGTAAAAGTAAAAGACCAATAGTAAGGTGGTCATCAACATGTTAATGGTAATCGCCAGCCCGTATGCACCCTCCATCGAAGATGACTCGCGGAAGAGCAACACCACAAGAATAGAACCTGTAAGCAAAATCCAGTTAACGGATGGAATATAAATCTGCCCTCTTAATTGTGTTGGGTATCGAACACGAACCATTGGCCAAAGTTTAAGCTTCATGGCTTCGTTTACAAGGGTGAAGGTTCCTGAGATTAATGCCTGACTGGCAATAATGGCCGCTAGCGTGGCAATGACTATTCCTACTACGAGAAATTCTTGCGGTATGATGGCGTAGAATGGTATTTGATCTCCAATTGTCTGGCCTTCTATACTCATCAACCAAGCCGCCTGCCCAAAGTAATTTAGCAACAAAGAAATTATTACCACCGACCAACCGACCCGTACGTTTTCTTTCCCACAGTGTCCTAAATCAGAGTACAAAGCTTCAGCGCCTGTTGTACACAAAAAAACTGCTCCTAAAATCCAAAAGCCTCCCGGGTGTAAAGTCAATAACTGAACAGCATACATAGGGTTGAGTGCTTCGAGTACCGATGGGTTTTTAACTAACTGAATCGCACCCAATGTGCCAATTGCCACAAACCATACCGTCATGATGGGGCCAAAAGTCTTCCCTACCACGTTGCTTCCAAATTGCTGGAATAGGAACATTCCGATCATAATTGCAATCACGATTTGAACAGTGGGAATATCTTCGTTGATAATCCGTAATCCTTCAACAGCAGAAGAAATACTAATGGCCGGTGTTAAAAATCCATCCGCGATAAGCGAGGCGCATCCGATAATAGCGGGATATATTACCCATTTAACTTTGTACCGTCTTACCAAAGCATATAGCGCGAAAATACCGCCCTCACCTTTGTTATCGGCATTTAATGCCAGGTACACATACTTTATGGTTGTGATTAATATGAGCGTCCAGAAAATACATGAAAGCCCACCGTAAATTAATTCTTTGCTAATTGTTTCGGCCTGAACAATGGCTTTGAATACATACAACGGTGAAGTACCAATGTCTCCATAAATTATTCCAAGAGAAATCAGAATCCCTGCGGTGGAAAGTGGATTACTGTGCTTTTGCGATTCGAGTGCGGCCATTCTTACCTATTAATGTAGCTAAATAATCTTAATTAAAAGAAGTTGATTGGGCTATGTTTTGAGTTGACGTAATGATTAGTAATTTGAGTATCTTGAAGGAGTAGCTTCGAAAACGGCCGCTAAGTTACTGGTGTTTATGGAATCGCAAAATGGAAGCCGTTTATTAAACTAAAAATTGAATTGTGTGTGAGAAAAAGGCTTTATTTTTGAGCGTGATAAGTAACTAAAATTCTTTTGAGAATCTCAAATCTTGATTGAAATGAACGTATTTTTGCAGTTACCAAAACCCACCTATATGTGCATCCGATTATTGCTGGTATTTCTAGTAGCTACGTTCATCGCAGGCTGTAATACAGAAGAAAAGGCACAGCTTCAATCGAAGGTTGATTCACTTACAGTAGAATTGGAAACTTCGCAGCGAATGGCGGAGACTTTACAAGACGTTGGTTCGTTAATGGATTCCATTGATGCCAACCGCCAATTGTTGCGCATAAATATGGTAGAAGGCACTACCTATGATAATTACACAGCCCGAATGAAAGACCTCAATAATTATGTGAGGGAAACGGAAGAAAAAATTCAAGACCTGGAGCGTCAATTAAAAAAATCAAAAAGCAATGTTTCAGGCTTTTCAAAAACTATTAAAAAACTAAAGGCAGAACTTCTCGGTAAATCAGAAGATATAATAGCCCTTCAGGAAAAGGTGGATTTGCAACGCAATGAAAATCAGAACCTAAGCCAGACTATTAAATTGCAAGAGGATGAACTTTCGGACAAGGAGAGCCAGATACGGGTTAAGGAAGAAGAGCTCGCCATAATAGAAGCAAGAATTCAAGAGTTGTTGATTAATTCTAAGGTTAGCGAAGCCGATGCGTATTTTGCACGTGCAAAGGCGGTTGAAGAAACTGCAAATCGTACGATGTTAGCGCCTAAGAAGAAAAAAGCTTCATACCAAGAAGCTATAGACTTGTACAAAAAAGCACTTTCGTTAGGCAAAAAAGAAGCTCAGGCAAAGATTAACGCGCTTGAAAAAAAGCTTTAAATTTACTCATGGTAGTTTAAAATGGCCGTTTCCCGAATCCGGGGAGTTATTCTATCTTTGCCCCCTTAATTTCCGCCATGGCCTTTGATGTTTTACTGACAATCTCCCTCGTTTTATTGAATGGCTTTTTCGTGGCAGCCGAATTTGCCATTGTAAAGGTACGGTCATCTCAGATCGCCCTAAAGGAGGGTAATTTCTCTAAAAAAACTGCCATGAACATTATTGACCATCTGGATGGCTATTTGGCGGCCACTCAACTAGGTATTACGCTTGCCAGTCTGGGTTTGGGCTGGGTGGGTGAAGATGTTATGTCAAGAATAATCCTAAATGCTATGCACGGGATGGGGTATGACCTTAGCGAAACATTATCGCATGCAATAGCATTGCCGCTAGCATTCTTCTTTCTAACCGTTATGCATATTGTATTTGGCGAACTGGCGCCCAAATCCTTGGCAATTCGTTATCCCGCTTCTGTTACGCTTAAGGTTTCTGTACCATTAAGGATTTTTTACATTGTATTCAGGCCATTCATTTGGTTGCTAAACGGAATGGCTAATACATTTTTAAGATTATTCGGAATTAAACCTATTAGCGAGCAAGAAATACATTCGGAGGATGAATTGAAACTGATCATCGCTGAAAGCGAGGAGGGGGGAGCTATTGAGCCTTCTGAACGTGAGTTGATTCAAAACGTTTTTGATTTTGATGACCGCGTAGTGCGACAAGTAATGGTACCGCGAATGAGAATCAGTGCTATTAAAGCTGAGGTTACTGTTCGGGAAGCGATGGATATTGTGTTGAGAGAAGGATACTCACGGTATCCGGTTTACGAGCATTCACTAGATGAGATCATAGGAATTATTTTTGCTAAAGATATTATCCGGGCGTATGTAGATGAACACAATCACAAAAACCTGAAGGATGTAATGCGGTCTGTTCAATATGTTCCGGAAACAAAGCCAATTGATTCACTGTTGCGAGACTTCCAAAAGAAAAAAATTCAAATGGCCATTGTGGTGAGTGAATTTGGAGGCACGATTGGCCTCGTAACACTGGAGGACATTCTGGAGGAATTGGTGGGCGACATTCAGGATGAACATGACCACGAAACTCAAATAGTAACTACGGTTGATAAGTTGGTTTATCAGGTAGTGGCGCAATCACCTGTGCATGATATCAATAAGCACCTAAAATATCCTTTCCCCGAGTCGGACGAATATGAAACACTTGCCGGTCTTATTACACATCACCGTGTATCGCTGAAAGAAGGAGACGAGTTCACGCTGTTTAAGTATAAAATCAAAATCATCAAAATTTTTAAAACTATACCGGAAACGGTAGAGATACGCTTAGAAGACGCTGCTGATAATACCTAAAACCATTTTCTCTTTTTGAAGTAGAGAAGCATACCCACAACAACAGCACCCATTGCGATTAACACGGCAGGGTAACCATAGTGCCACCGAAGTTCAGGCATAACATCGAAGTTCATGCCATAGATACCGGCAATGAATGAAAGCGGAATGAATATGGTTGTGATAATGGTAAGAAGTTTCATTACCTCATTCATTTTGGTATTCATGGTATTTATATGAATATCCATCAGGCTTGAAGTAAGATCCTTATACGTATCTAATGAATCGATAAGGTGTACGGTGTGATCATAAACATCAGAAAAATACCTTAGATTATCTTCCTGAACGAAACTCGTTTCTCCTTTTCCTAGTTTACTTAGCGCTTCTCGCAAAGGGTAAACAGCTTTTCGTAAAAAAATAAGTTCCTTTTTTATGGCCTGGATTTTATGAAATGCTTTTTCAGTGGAATTAGAGTGAATATTTTCTTCAATTTCTTCAATCTGATCACCAATAGTATCGAGCACTATATAGTAGTTGTCAACAATAATATCAACAAGGCGGTACATTAAGTAGTCGCCATTTTTTTTACGAACACGCCCTTGGTCAAGTCGAATCCGCTCCCGAAAGGGGTCAAACATATCACCCGCTTTCTCCTGAAAAGAAATCAGGAAATTGTTGCCTAATACAAAGCTTATTTGTTCGTACTCGATTTTATCTCCTTCAATTCTGTACAGCATTTTTAAAGTAAAGTACAGGTAGTCATCATACTCTTCTGCTTTGGGTCGTTGATCATTAAGAATATCCTCAATCATTAATGCGTGAAAGCAAAAATGTTCTTGCAATTTTTCAATCATGCTGGAATTACTTAGCCCGTCAAGATTAATCCAATTAATCCGTTCCGGTTTAAGCTTTGGTAAAAGGTCATCAACCGAAGCGAGATCAAATTTGTCAAACTCTTCAGCGTTGTACGAAATTAGTTCAAGGATTACCTTTTGATTTGGAATGTGCTCTTCCGATTTTATTTTTCTCATACGGCAGCAGATGGAAATTCTTTCATATAAACAGTACGGTACGGTATTTCAATACCGTTTTTATCAAATTGCTGTTTGATCGATTTAAGTAAATCACATTTCAGGTTAAACCCTGCGGTAGGATCTTTCGCCCAAACATAACCTCGTAATTGTTGACCCATTTCTGTAAGGCTTATGAGTTTTACATCCACTTGTGGTTCGCCATTCTTTTTCTCAAAATCGGTACGGTTGTCCATGCACCCGGTGTGCTTTAATGCCTCCTGCTGCATAAGTCGCATTGCTTTTTCGGTATCGGATGTAAACGAAATTGAAACTTCAATAAAGATACACACCAATTCGAATGTAAGCGTTGAATTAATAATGGTTTCGTTATTAATTACACTATTCGGTATAACGATTAGTCTGTTTTCAAAATTGCGAATTACCGTATGCCGAAGTGTAATGTCCTCAACATCGCCCATGTAAAGCTGGCCAATTTGCACTCGGTCCCCAACGCTAAAGGGCCGGAATAGAACCAAAAAAATGCCACTGATTATATTTGAAAACGCGGATTGCGAAGCAAAGCCTACAATGGCAGCCAGCACGCCAGCACCCGTTAGCAGTGTATTGCCGTATGTTTTTAATGCCGGAACCGACCTGAAGATGACAATGATCGCAAGCAGGTAAATGATAAAATCGATTGTGTTTTTAAAAAACTTATAACGCGTGTGATCTACTTTCAGTTTTTTGGCAGCTGCTTTTACGAAACGGCCGATCATGAACTTCAATATTTTTGAGATAACGAACGCCACCAGTAATACGATTACCGCGAACACAACATATTCCCAGGGGCTATCCGATTTTAACTTTTCAAACATGGCAACCAATATACTGGCTAGATGTGATTTAACCTTTACTATGCAATATTATTTTGTGAGCACCGTATATGGTTTAGAATTTAGTTGAAAGCATTTTTCACGAAAGAAGCGCATAAATCACCTAGTTAAATGCTTATTATTGTGAGTCATGGCTTTACGATTAGAAGATATTAAGGTGCCCATTGCGCGTGAAATGGCCGAGTTTGAGTTCAAGTTTCGGGACTCTATGAAAACTCGCATCCTCCTGCTGGACCGCATAATGAACTATATCGTTAAACGAAAGGGAAAGCAAATACGACCGATGTTTGTTTTTTTAAGTGCTGGTACATGTGGTAACATCTCCGAGGCAACGTATAGGGGCGCTGCTCTCATTGAATTACTTCATACGGCTACGCTTGTTCATGATGACGTTGTGGATGAGGCTAATTACCGCAGAGGTTTTTTTTCGATTAATGCACTCTGGAAAAATAAAGTAGCGGTTTTAGTGGGCGATTTCCTGCTTTCGCGTGGACTAATTTTATCGGTAGAGAATAAAGACTTTACCCTGCTCAGTATTGTTTCAAAAGCGGTTAAAGAAATGAGCGAAGGCGAATTGCTTCAAATTGAAAAATCGAGACAGCTCGATATTACTGAAGATGTCTATTTTCAAATTATCCGTCAGAAGACAGCATCGCTGATTGCTTCATGCTGCGCGGTTGGGGCGAGCTCTTCAGGCGCAAGTGAAGCGGTGGTTGAAAGTATGCGCGAGTTTGGGGAAAAAATTGGAATGGCTTTTCAACTTAAAGACGACCTTTTCGATTATGGCGAGGATGAAATCGGCAAACCTGTAGGTATCGACATTAAAGAAAAAAAAATGACGCTGCCACTTATTTATGCTCTATCGAAGGCAAGTTGGCTTGAGAAGAGACGAATAATAGGCATTGTTAAGAATGAAAGTGGAAAACCAAAAAAAGTCAAGGAAGTAATTGCCTTTGTAAAAAAATCGGGCGGTATCGAATACGCCAATCAAGCGATGAACAACTTTTACCAGGAAGCCATGCAACTGTTGGGTTCGTTGCCAGCGTCAAGCTACAAAATATCCTTACAGCAGCTTGTACAGTTTACGATTGATCGTAATAATTAGTAACTAATGTTTAGCAATCAATAACGAAGTATACCTTTCGATGGCGGCTAGAAAATATTGGGAAGCGTCACTTTGGCTAGCATCGTGGATATCACTAAAACGCTAAATGACCTGCTAGAGTTGATCGGGAAAGTGGAAACATAAACGAACTTAATGGCATAATAAAAAAACCTCTTCGCTGTTAACGAAGAGGTTTCAAAATATAAACCTAAACCTGTACCTACAAATCTTGTTTTACAATATCACACGTCCTCTTCCGGCCTCCAGCACGGCATAGTCTTTAAAAGTTTTGTAGTTGGAGGGATCAAGTTTCTCGATTGCTGTGCCAGAATCGTTTGGTGAAAAATTTCCTTCAGTCTCCCACCACTTTTTAGCATGAGCCCGCGCGTTGGCCTTATCTATTTCAAAGAGATTGATACAGGAGTCCGATACCATCCACGCTTTATCAATGGAGCTGTATTTTTCAAAGATCAGGTTGCGCATGTGTGTACCGCTTTCCTGATTCTTAAAATGAGATACCGTGTACGACATAGTTTCTGGTTCCGTCATTACCATGTCCCAATATTTTTTAGAGGAGACGATCTGTGAAGTCGTAAGCATATACCCAAATCCGGATTCGATTGTTTCCTTTGTAATTGGGCAACGAGCTTTCAACTCTTTTTTCTTGGGTTTACCCATTAGCTTATCAATGAATGTCATGGCGTTGAGCTTTGTATAGTAGATACTCCACTACGGGTGAATAGTTGCATCTAAGACTCAAAAAATGATAGAAATGTTACAAAAAGTAGTTAGGGTACCGCTTTTCTGGCTATTTCGGCTTTTCTGCTATTTACCTTCTCATAATTGACAATAAATTCCTCTAACCTAGCAGCTGGGAGCTTTTTAGCAATAATCCTCTTTTTCTCATCTAACAAGTATATTGTTGGAGTTGTAGTGGCATCGTAAGAATCGTGATAAGAGCCAAGATAAGTGCGGGGGCCATTTACAGTTACCCACTTCATACCCATCTCTTTAATATAGTTACGCATTTTTAGCAGAGAGGAGTCCGAGTTTACTGCATAGACCTCCAGGTTAAATTTGGTTTTATTTTTAGCATGAAAACTTACCAATACCGGAGTTTCCTTTTTGCAACTGCCACAGTCTGGGTCATAAAAATAAATAACAGTGTATTTGGTTTTAATGTCATACATCGACCGCGGCTGAAGGTTAGCATCTTGCATGATTAAATTCGGAGCGGTATTTCCAATGAGGCTTTTGCGAAGGTTGTCGGCATAATCTTTTAGATTTTTACGATATTTTTCATTGGCCCAGAAATTCATTTCACCGCTTGCAAAATATTTATCGTACAAGTGCACGAACACAGCATCCATCCCCATGAACTCCGGAGTTTGATATTTAAGAATAAGGGTGAAGACTAAGTACTTATATGTTTCCGGGTTCTTCTTGACTTTTAATACCAATTTATCAATTGCGTGAATGATGGTGTCGGACTGCGGTACGAATAACTTATCGAAATATTCATTTACTTTTTTGCTATACAGCGGTTGTGGTAACCGTATCAATGCATCATCGCTTATATCCAAATTATCGAAAAAATGTTCACGGTAGTACCGAAATTGAAAGGTAGAGTCAATGGAACCATCAACTTTTTTTGGTGGCTCAGGTATTTCTACGCGTTTAGCAGCCTTAAACAGGCGGGCTGTCATCGTGGTAGGATGTTGGCTAATAATATTGTTTTGAAATGCTGTTACTTTATCATTAACTTTTTCAAAGGCTATTTTGGCGTCTTTCTTTTTGTTTTCGTCCTTCAGGGTCGTGTCCTGTAAAATTTTAATATAAGGTTCGGCTTCCTTACTTCGTTCAGAATTATGGATCATGTTTTCAAAAAACAATTTATTATCGATGTCATTCTTCACGACCATATTTCTAACGTAATCTGTCGTGTTTGTTTCAAGCGAAAAATATTGGTTGAGGCCGAGCGCAAAATCAAAGATTCTTGATTTATCAAGAATCAGAAAATAAACCCCGTGTGGTAGTATTTGTTTGCCTTCGAATGTAAACTCACCCTTACTGTTTACGCGCGCGGTATCGCGAACATAGGTACCTTCGGCAAAATAGTACCCCAGGTAAGCGGTAGTGTCCTGAAGACCCTGCACCTTAAATTGTATGGTATAACCCGGTTTGGGTTGGGCAGTAGTAGCAAATGAGAGGAGTAATGCAACGGCAAAAACTAAGTTCTTCATAATCGGGATATTGAGCACAAATTTCTAAAAAAGATTATAGTTTACAACGGCAATTAATAAGCCAGGTTATTACAAAGTGACCTGAGCGGCAAATCTAATCTGCAAATCATAAATTTCTTTAGTTTTGTGCCCTGCGTCCTATGTCTGAAAGTTGTAAGGATGGCAGCCAAGTACTTTATTCTTATGTCGCTTCAGGTTAAAAATCTTACGAAAGTATACGGCTTTCAAAAAGCTGTAAACAACATTTCTTTTGAAGTGCATGAGGGAGAGATCGTTGGTTTTCTTGGGCCGAATGGTGCAGGCAAGTCTACGACCATGAAAATTGCCACTAGTTATATTCCCCCTACGGAGGGTCAGGTAATTGTTGGTGGTTTTGATGTAGTCGATCAGCCTATGGAGGTAAAGCGTATTATTGGCTATTTGCCTGAACATAATCCCTTGTATTTGGATATGTATGTTCACGAATATCTTCGATTTGTAGGAAGACTATATGGAATGAGAGGTACAGCATTGAAAGCCAGGGTTAACGATATGGTTGAATTATGCGGCCTCACTATCGAACAAAATAAGCGGATAGAAACCTTATCGAAAGGTTACCGGCAGCGGGTAGGGCTTGCGCAAGCACTTATACATGACCCTGCTGTTTTGATTTTAGATGAGCCAACTTCTGGATTAGACCCTAATCAATTGGTGGAAATCAGGAAGCTTATTAAGGAGATAAGTAAAAATAAAACGGTTGTATTCTCAACCCATATTATGCAAGAAGTTTCGGCTTTGTGCCATCGGGTGATAGTCATTAATAAGGGAGAAATTGTTGCCGATGATCAACTATCAAGCTTAGCGAAAAATCATCGAATGGAATCTTCTGTAATTGTAGAGTTTGAAGGAAGTGTTTCGTTGGAGAATTTGCGTGGACTACCAGGGGTGAAATCAGCAGAAGTATTAGATTCTTCTAAATTTAGAATTACTGGACATCACGGAGTAGACCTGCGTCCTGAAATTTTCAGGTTTGCTGCAGACAATAATCTCTCCTTGCTTGGCCTGAAACTCGAAGAGAATTCATTAGAAAATATTTTCAGGGAATTAACTTCAATGCAAGAAGGATGATCCAGGTAATTGCAAAAGAGTTTAATGCCTTTCTTAACTCGCTCATTGCGTATGTAGTAATCGGTGTTTTTCTTTCGGGCATGGGTCTTCTCATGTGGGTGTTTCCCGAAACTTCGGTGCTCGAGTACGGCTATGCAACTATGGATACGCTGTTTTCATTAGGGCCTTATGTGTTTATTTTTTTGATTCCCGCCATCACCATGCGAAGTTTTGCGGAGGAAAAAAAGTCTGGAACAATGGAACTACTACTAACAAAACCTCTTGCTGATTGGGATATTGTTCTTGGGAAATTCTTTGCTTGTTTCTTACTCGTTCTTTTTGCGTTGATCCCAACGATTATATATTATTTTTCTATTAGCGCGTTGGGTAATCCGGTAGGAAACATGGACACACCCGGAGTGGTTGGTTCATACATTGGGTTGGCACTGTTAGGGGCATTGTTTTGCTCTATTGGCATTGTTTCCTCTTCTATTACATCCAATCAAATTATCGCGTTCATTCTTGCAGCCTTCTTTTGCTTTATTTTCTTTACTGGTTTTGAATCTATCGCCACGTTAAATATTTGGTCTGCCAACGTGCTTGTGATTAAGCAACTTGGAATTGTTTATCACTACGAGGCACTCAGCAAAGGTCTCATCGATAGTCGGGATGTTATTTACTTTTTAAGCGTCACCACAATGATGTTACTTATTTCGAAAACCATCTTGAGCTCAAGATCATGGTGAAGTTAAGCAGTAAAAAACTTGGCGATTTTCTTATTCTGGCAAATGGCCTTGTGCTGTTATTGCTTATCAATCTTATCGCGTCAACCAATTTTTATAGGGTTGATCTTACTGAGGAGGAGCGATTTTCAATTAAACCGGCAACCCGGCAAATGTTGCAAGCACTTGATGATAAAGTTTATGTTGAGGTTTTTTTAACAGGCGAGTTAAATGCCAGTTTCAGGAGGTTACAAAAATCAATCAAGGAAATACTCGAAGAGTTTAAGGTTTATTCAGGAGGAAAAGTTGAATTTATTTTCACAGATCCAACCTTGGCAGCTAGCCAAAATGCCCGAAATCAGTTCATGCAAGAAATTGCACGGAAAGGAATTACGCCTACCAATGTGGTAGATCCCAAAAATGGACAGGTTACCGAGAAAATTATTTTTCCTGGAGCCTTGATTTCGTATGGTGGATTTGAGGTAGGCGTTACCTTACTAAAAGGTAGCAAGGCGAATACCGCTGAAGAAAAAATTAATCAATCTATTGAGGGCCTCGAATATGAACTCGCTAACGTAATTTTTAACCTGACCAATACTGATCGAAAGCGAATAGGATTTATAACCGGCCATGGTGAACTGGACAGTGTACAAATTGCCAGCTTTAATAATGCGCTATTGGAGCCTTACGATGTTTTTAAAGTTGATTTCCTGCTGAATCAGTTGATAGAGAATTATGATGCATTGATACTTGCCAAACCGACTAAACCTTTTTCTGAAGCGGATAAATACAAACTTGACCAGTACGTGATGCAAGGCGGTAAGGTATTGTTTTTGGTCGATAAGCTTGATGCCACCATGGACAGTGCTTCTCTGGAGAATTATGTCGCGTTTCCATATTCGTTAAATCTTGATGATCTGCTTTTTAAGTACGGAGTACGGTTGAATATGGATTTAGTGCAGGATAGAAATGCAGGTCTTTATCCAGTAGTTACCGGAAACTCGGGAGGCAAACCACAATTGCAGTTAATGGATTGGCCTTTTTTTCCCTTGATAAATCGGTATGCCGATCACCCGATTACCCGAAACTTAGATGCTGTTGTAACTAGATTTATTAGCAGCATCGACACTGTAAAAGCGGAAGGTGTAAAAAAGACACCGATTATGTTTTCATCTCCGTATTCCCGAAAAATTTCCGCACCCGTTCAGGTAAATATTAATGACGTACGAAATAATGTTAAGGCTGAAGAGTTTTCTGAAAGCATGATATCCATTGGGTACTTACTTGAAGGAAATTTTACTTCAGTCTTTAAGAATCGGTTTTTACCAAACGAGATTGAAAGAAGTAAGTTTAAAGAGAATAGCGCGTCAACAAAAATTATTGTAATAGCTGATGGTGATTTAGCCCGAAACGACATTAACCCTCGCAATAATCAGCCGCAGCAATTGGGTTATGATCAGTTTACCCGGTATACGTTTGCAAATCAGGAACTGTTGATGAATGCCGTGGCGTATCTGGTAAATGAAAACGGGTTAATAGCTGCTCGTAATAAGGAAGTGAAAATCAGACCTCTCGATAAGGAAAAGATATTATCGGAAAAGCTGAAGTGGCAATTGATAAATATTGCTTTTCCTATTCTGCTCGTGGTATTGTATGGCGTTGTAAGGTCTGCTTTGCGCAGAAGAAAATTCTCAATGTTTTAATATGCAACGCAAACGAAATTTACTGTTGATGTTTTCCTTGCTAGGTCTGGTGAGCTTAACATTGCTATTTTTCTTTGTTATAAATGACACGGATGTAAGTATTGATAAGTCAATTTTTAGAGTAACAGATTTTAATACACTCGATAAAATTACCCTAACTAGAAACGAGAAAATAATAGAATTGAGGTTTGATGGAAATCGTTGGAAAGTAAACAATCAATTGGCCGACCGTAGAATGATTGACGTGTTGTTCGCTACCCTTCAACAAGCTGAACCAAAACGTGCAGTAGCGAAATCGCTGAAGGATTCTATTGACCACGTGCTGAATGATTACGGGGTAGAGGTTAAATTGTTTGAGGGTGAAAGCTTGAAAAGAGAATTTATTGTCGGAGGTAACCCAGCCCGAATGCAATCTTATTTTAAGTCTATTGAAACGGGTGGGTTGTTCATGATGGTAATTCCGGGTTATCGGGTTTATACCTCCGGCATTTTTGAACTTGATGAAAATGGATGGAAAGACAAGTATGTCTTTAATTTTAACTGGAGAAATTTTCAGCAGTTAACATCCACCATGGCGTATACCCCTAAAAATAATTTTGATGTGGCTATGGGTAAGTCATATTTTGAGATTACTGGGCTTCCCAATGCAGATACAACTAAGCTCAACAATTACCTGGACGCCATTTCCTTACTAACCGTTGATCAGTATGTGAATAAGGATGAAGTTATGGGATATGATAGCCTTATAAAGTCGAGACCCATTTTAGAGCTGTTGGTTACCGATGTTTCGCGTAAACGCTATTCACTTTTACTATATGACTTGCATAAAAACGACCAGATTTTAGGCGTTATTCACAACACGCAATTGGCGTACTTTAGCAAGAGAAAAATTCTGGAAATACTAAAAAGCAAAAGCTGGTTTATTCCAAACTAAAGTAAGAATACCTCGACTACAGGCTATTATTAACGGTTTCCATTATTACTTTTTCTTTATACCTTTACGGACTTAAAATCAAACCACTACTATCGAATGAAGTTTATTGTTAACTCGGCATATTTGCTAAAGCAACTTTCTAATATCAATGGTGTAATTACGACCAACCCTGTTGTACCCATTCTTGAAAACTTTTTGTTTGAGCTTGAAAAGGGTGGCCTTACCGTAACGGCTTCTGATCTGCAAACTTCCATGATTACAGAGCTTCAGGTTGAATCGAAAGAGAAGGGTAATATTGCGGTTCCTGCCCGTATTTTATTAGATACCTTAAAGAACCTTCCGGAACAGCCAGTAACTTTTTCAATTGATGAGTCAACCTACAGTATTGAGATAATTTCCGATAACGGACGTTATAAACTTTCCGGTGAAAATGCGACTGATTTTCCAAAAGTACCCAGCGTTTCAAACGACTTTTCAGCAGAGATATCCTCAGAAGTATTATCACGAGCTGTCAACAACACCATATTTGCTACAAGCAATGACGAGTTGCGACCAGCGATGACGGGTGTCTACGTTAATTTAGGAGATAAGAACACCACCTTCGTTTCTACCGATGGCCACCGGTTAGTGCGGTATCGTAGAACAGACGTAAAATCTGACAATGGAAGTGCTATTATTATTCCGCGTAAAGCCCTTAATTTATTGAAGGCTACACTACCTTCTGAAAACTCACCTGTTAACATTGATTTTAACTTGTCTAATGCGTTTTTCAAGTTTGGGAACATTCGAATGATATGTCGATTGATCGATGAACGTTTCCCGGATTATGAAAATGTAATACCAACACTGAATAATATTAAAATGACCATTGGTCGGGCAGAATTGTTGGGTGCATTAAAGCGTATTTCGATTTACGCGAATAAGACTACACATCAGGTTCGTTTAAAAATTACCGGAAGTGAACTTCAGATTTCTGCTGAAGATCTTGATTTCTCTAACGAGGCAAACGAACGCTTATCGTGCGAGCACGAAGGAGAGGATATTGAAATTGGATTCAATGCAAAGTTTCTTGTAGAGATGCTTTCAAACCTTGATTCAGATCAGATTAAATTGGCGATGTCTGCTCCCAATAAAGCTGGTATTCTTTATCCTTCTGATAAGGACAAGAGCGAGGATATTCTTATGCTTGTAATGCCGGTGATGTTGAACCAGTACGTTTAGAGATTTAAAAATTTGAAGGTTTGGAAACTCCTTAACTGTTTCAAGCCTTCAATTTAATGAACCTTCAAATTTCCTCGCTTTCCCAGCTCAATCACCTCCATATTTTTAATTTCCTTTCGGGTTATTTCAAACCGTACAATTGTTTTTATCTGGTGAAGCCCGTGATTTCCAGCCGCTCCCGGGTTTATATAAAGCATGTTATGGTATTGCGTATCTTTTTGGATTCTCAAAATGTGAGAGTGACCGCAGATAAAAATGTTGGGTGTTTGATCGTTGAGTAATTTCTTGACTCGCAGGTTATAATTTGGAGGCGCTCCGCCAATATGCGTTATAAGTATGTTAAGGCCTTCGCAATGAAATCGCAAATCTTCAGGGTATTTATGTTGAAAATCTAAATCATCAATGTTACCAAAGACAATACGCAAAGGTTTAAACGCCTTCAAAGCCTCTATAACATCGTACCCAATGTCGCCAGCGTGCCAAATTTCGTCACAGCCAGAGAAGTGCTCGAGTACTTTTGGATCCAGGTAGCTGTGTGTGTCAGAGAGTAACCCAATTTTCATTCTGCAAATCTAAAACAGCCGTTCGAATAGTAAGATTCGCCAATAATCAATTCGAATATTATTTTTGAATTGTTTCCAGTATCTAGGGGTATTATTGCGATATATAACCTTAAATGAACTTTCATAATCAATTTTTAACCCTTGCCATACTCGTAGTAACTGTTTTTTTTGCTGAAGCTCAGGATAAGAATCAGTATCAGGCAAGAAGGGTAGAAGAAGGTCCACGGATTGATGGCCAATTGAATGATGATTGTTGGTTACGCGATGTTGAGTCCTTTCAGTTTATTCAAACAAACCCAAATAATGGAGCTCCGTCTGCTTATAAGACGTCCGTACAGCTAGTGTATACCGATAAAGCTGTTTACATAGGAGCACTTCTCCAGGATCCAACCCCAGATAGGATACTTCGTGAGTTTGGTCAGCGAGATGATTTTGACCGAAATGCAGATTACTTTGGTATTGTTCTCGATACATACAACAGCGGAATTAACGGCTTTGGTTTCGTTGTTTCGGCTGCCGGAGTTCAGGTTGATATTTATTTTACTGCCGAAGATGAAGATGACGGTTGGGATGCTGTTTGGAATAGCGAAGTTAAAATTACAGAAAAGGGTTGGGTGGTGGAAATGGAGATACCCTACTTTGCTTTGCGTTTTCCTAAACAGGATATTCAAACATGGGGTGTTAATTTTTATCGTAATGTAAAGCGCGACCAGGAAGAATCTTTCTGGAATCATGTTGACAATTCTATTCGAGGTTTGGTAAATCAGTCCGGTATTTTAAATGGAATTGAACGCATTCAACCACCGCTTCGTCTTTCATTTTTTCCATACCTCTCTGGTATTTATACGAATGACGGACTTTCGGGCAATAGCGAGTTTTCAGTAGCAGGCGGAATGGATTTAAAATATGGTATCAACGAAAGTTACACGCTTGATCTAAGTTTGATACCCGATTTCACGCAGGTACAATCTGACAACATAATTTATAATCTTTCACCGTTTGAAGTACGGTTCAACGAAAACCGTCAGTTCTTTACAGAGGGTACCGAGCTGTTTAATAAGGGAAACTTATTTTATTCGCGCAGGGTAGGCCAAACATTTGGAGATGTAAGCTATGATGATGTAGCCGAAGAAATCGTTAGCAGGCCTTCTTCCGCACCCCTAATCAATGCAACAAAAATATCTGGTCGCAGTAAAAATGGGCTGGGTCTTGGTTTTTTTAATGCCATTACCAATGAGACATTTGCAACCGTTAAGAATATTGCTACAGGCGATAAGCATTCGGTACGTGTTGACCCGCTTACAAATTTTAATATGGTTGTGGTCGATAAAAACCTGAGGAATAATTCAAATATAAATTTTACGAGTACGAATGTGATTCGGGCAAATGGAGGGCGCGATGCAAATGTAACAGGTGCGAGCGTTTCCTTGCGTGATAAAACGAACACCTATCAAGCCAGTAGCTTTGGATCAGTCAATACTATTTTCACTGAAAATGCTGGCACACGTGAAACAAGTACAGGGTATAAGTACAACATCGAATTGTCGAAGATTAGCGGAACATGGCAGTATGGTGGGTTGCGAAACGTAGAAAGTTATGATTACGATATTAATGATTTGGGTTACTTAGGTGCAGCAAATGAAATATCACATGAAGGGTGGGTAAGTTATAATGTTTTTAAGCCCGTTTGGAAAATTAATAACTTCAGTGCCCGGTTCAGTACCGAGTATCAAAAACTGCATAAGCCTGATAAATTTACCGAATTGGAAACTTCTCTTAATCTTGAAACCCAGTTTAAGAATTTCTGGAGCCTTGAAGGAAACATTGGAATCTCTCCGGTTAAAGGATACGATTACTTTGAGCCGCGATTTGATGGCTACAAGTTTGCTCAGTTGCCGTCATGGGATTTTAACATTTCCATGGGAACGGATAGCCGGAAGCCCCTGTATGCGAATGCTTTTAAAGGAAGGTGGGAGCGGCCAGATTGGGGCCAGCAATGGAACTGGATGGGTCTTTTTGTGCGCTACCGGATTAACAATAAGTTGTCATTTTTTGCTGAAGTGGAGGTTCAAAATGGTAACAACAATATCGGCTATGCGTTTGATGAGATTTATGATATTAATGGGAACCTGGTTGAGATTATTTTTGGAAGGCGTGAAATTGAAACGTTTGATAATGTAGCGGGTTTTCGCATGACTTTTACAAACAAGATGGGTTTAAACGTACGGTTTCGTCAGTACTGGACAAAAGTTGTGTATGAAGAGTTTTACAAGCTTGAAGACAACGGAGATGTGGGACCTACCTCTTATACAGGTATGCAAGACAATAATTTTAATGCCTTTAATGTTGACTTTGTTTATTTCTGGCAGATTGCCCCAGGCAGTTTTTTAAATTTTGTATGGAAGGATGCCATTCAACTTGAAGATAGTAACACGGGCGCAAGCTTTTCTGATAATCTAGGGAACACCATTCGGGCACCACAGGTGAATTCTATTTCGCTGCGAATCACATATTTTATTGACTACTTAACCTTAAAAAGGAGTTTGACCAAGCGTTAGTGTTTGCAATACATCGGCAGTTAATTCTTTCAATCGAGTGCAACATCAATTTATCGTTGCTGAGTTGATAAAATGCGATGCACTGCTTTAAATTGCAGATATAAAATTACATATAATGAGGTACGTTTTTATTGCCATCTTTCTTATCGCAGCTTCCGCATCGGCTTTCAGTTTGAATGAGACTATTCCTGCAGGCTCAGGATCCAGCACTCTTCAGCAACAGTATAAAAATCTGAAGGCTGATCTTGAAATAGCCAACGGGTTTCGAATGATTAAGATGTACACCATGGATAAATTTTGGGCTATCGTTGAGGATTCTTTGCTGGCTAATAAGTCAAGACTCAACGAGTCGGCAACGCTAATTTCGAAGCAGCAGAAAGATATGCATGACTTAACAATAGCGTTGAATAATATCGAGAAAGAGAAACAGATATTATCGGCAAGAGTCGATAGTATTATTGTTTTCGGTAAGCCTTATTCAAAAGCTGGATTTATAGTCGCGGTTTCGTTAGTTATGTTAGGGTTAGCCGTATTAGCCGGAATTCTATTTTCGATAAGTCGGGTATCGCTCTATACAACCCGTGAGCTACGTAAGTTAAATGAAAACATGTACCAGGAATTTGATACGTACAAACGCCATGCTGTAGAAAAGGAAATTAAACTCTCGCGTGAGTTACAAAATTATCGTAACAAGTTGGCAGAGTTAAAGATGGCGTAGTAAGCAGCTTTTCAAACAAGCTCGTATTATTAGAATGCAATTAGACGTTACTCGACTTTTCTGAAATTTCCCTTGTCAACATCTTTTAAGAAGTTTATTAAACCCGGAAAGAAATGCTCTTGATCGTCCCACATGCTCATGTGGCTGCCGTTCGGGCACAATAGAAATCTCCCGTGTTTAACTTGCGTAGCCATCCATTTCATGTGCTCGGGATCCATGGTATCGTGTGTGGCGCCAATTGTAAGCGTAGGAACATTAATGGACGGAAGTTGAGCCTTGATATCCCACTTTTCGAGCTTGCCGCTAATGCCAAACTCACTTGGTCCCTGCATTATAGTATAGATGGTGCCGTTTAAATGTTTGAATGCGCGGTTCACAGGCTCAGGCCACTGGTCAATCGGAAATCGGCAAAGATGTTCTGCATAAAAATTTGGCATAAGCAATTCCATGTAACGCGGGTTCGTAAAATCTTTTTTGGCTTCCAGTGCGCGCACTTCTTCCAATACCTTGGGGTTCATTTGCTTGGCGAGTATCTCTTTGGCATATTTTCCATATTCAGGCGCGCTGGCCATCATGTTAGCAATGATCAGACCTTTTAAATTAGCCTGGTATTTCAGTGCATATTCCATAGCCAATATTCCACCCCATGAATTGCCAAGTAGGAAAAAATTGGTGCTGTCTAAATTTAGTGCCTTGCGTACATCTTCTACTTCCTCAACGAAACGTGAAATATTCCATAAGCTAGTGTCGGTCGGCTGATCGCTGTAATAACTGCCCAGTTGGTCATAATAGTAATATTCGATTTCTTCTTTTGGTAAAAAACTGTCAAAGCTTTCAAAGTATTCGTGCGTAGCCGCAGGGCCTCCATGGAGTAGAAGTACTTTAATCGTGGGGTTGTTGCCCACGCGTTTTGTCCATACTTTGTATTTTCCGCCATGAATCGGGATCATTTCTACGCCCCCGCTTTTCACCCCCTTTTCACTTAGATCGTAATAAGCAGTGGCAGATTCTTGCTTAGGATTATTGAGTTGACAGCCAACAGAGACTGAAAGGATTAGTAAAAAAATGATGTATTTCATAGCAAAAGCATTTATGTTCTTTATTTCGAATCTAATCAATTAATTTCGAAGAATAAATCGAGTTCATCACCCTAAGACTATGTTCATTTCCTTTAGCCAACTTAGATTTAGCTTTGTAACGATGATCGCAAAAGTTTTTAAACTGTTCAGCATGTATGGAGTTGCTCTTTTTATGACGGCAACTTCAGCGTATAGTCAACAAACGGAAAAGGGTTTTTTTGATTTATCTCACCATAATTTTTCTGCCGATGTTACGTATTCACTTTCTGGTACATGGGAATTTTATTGGAACAAACTCCTGACTCCATCGGATTTTAAAGTATCTCAGCAACCAGAATGGCTTTCGGTACCGGGTTCATGGCAACGCCAGAGTGACTATCCAGCGCTTGGCATTGCTACGTACCGGGTGCGATTTTTATTACCTGAACCGCACCGAAGTTTGGCTATCTTTTTTCCAATTGTAAATTCATCTGCAAAAATATGGCTGAATGGCGAGTTGGTATTAGAATCCGGAATTGTGAGCACCAACTTGAATATCTATAAAGCAAAACTGAGCGGATCGCTTGTTTCTATCCCGGATCATATTCATGAAGTTGACCTGATTATCCAGGTAGCTAACTACACGTATTATGGGGCAGGCATTGCGGCCACTCCACAAGTTGGTCAGTCATCAGCAATCTTTAAAGATTTGAATCGATCAAATGGCATTGAAAATTTCTTTGCGGGTAGCCTTATCGCGATGTTCATGTATCAGCTTATTCTCTATTTTTTATACCATCGGGGGAAGCCTCATCTTTGGCTTTCACTAATTTGTTTGGGTGTAGCATTACGCGCATTAATTGTTCACGGAGGTTCATTTCTATTACCCAATTTATTCCCGCTAGTATCGTGGGAGATTTGGAAGAAAATTGAGTTTACCTGCGTCTATTCAATATTAGCATTATTCCCATTGTACGTTTATGATTTATTCAGTGAATACGCTCCTAAAAAGCCATTGATTTTATTTATAAGCCTGTCGGTCGTTTTGTGTGCGGCTGTATTGGTCACACCGCAATATACCTATGGTCTATTTTTAGAAATCTGTCATGTAGGGTTATTGCTTTCATTTATATATGCTGTTTATTCCATTAGCCGGGCGTGGCGAGCTGGAAACAAGGATGCAAAAACTATTTTGTTTGGTGTGATTGCTTCATTTCCCTTTATTCTTGCTGAGATTTTGCAAAACTCGCGGTTATTTCCGGTCGATATCGGATTCATGTATCTGGTAGAAATGGGGGTTTTAGTGTTTTTACTTTTTCAAGTCTACTTGTTAGCGAACCATTATGCCAAGGCATATAAAAACCTTGAATTGCTAAATCAAAATCTGGAAAGAGTAGTGCAAGAGAGAACCGGTGAATTGGTTACGGCAAATACGGTAAAGGATCGATTGCTGTCGGTAATGTCGCACGATATTAAGAGTCCATTAAATTCATTGAAGGGTGTATTGAACATCTATAACAAAGGCATTATAAGTAAAGATGAGTTTAGCCACCTTACGTTACAAATTGAGAATGACTTGAGTAAGACTACTTTATTGGTTGAAAACATTTTGCAATGGACAGCCAATCAGCTGAAAGGGTTACAAGTGAAAATGGAAAAATTCGATTTGCATAATCTAGTGGAAGATAACCTGCGGTTATTTGATAACCTGGTAATTGGAAAGAAAATATCCATACATCACAATGTTAAATCTAAAATGGAGGTAACAAGTGATCGAAATATTTTAAACCTAGTTCTGCGAAACCTGATTTCAAACGCAGTAAAATTCTCTTTTGAAGGAGGTAAGATTTTGATTGAAGTGAAAGCCGTTAACCAAACATTGGAAGTGCAGATTAAGGATTATGGCGTGGGCATGGACAGCCATACGCTTGAATCTTTATTGTCGCCACAGAATACAGTAAGTACAGTCGGAACAGGAAGAGAAGGCGGTACTGGATTGGGGTTATCGCTTTGCCGGGAATACATTAATAAGGCTGGCGGATTCCTTACTGTAGAAAGTACACCTGGAGAGGGCACTACTTTTACAATTATACTTCCCGCAAAAAAATTAATTCTATTTTTTTTGAAATAGTTTTTTAAGAAGGCCTTTTTTGTTGCTCTTTTCATGAAGCAAATCTAACGCGGTTCGTAGCCTTACCAGCGAAGCTGAGTCTTTGGTAATGTATTGTACGGCTCCAAGTCTCAACACTTCAGCGCGAACGGAATCATCAACGAGTGTAGTATGATAGATTACCGGAATTTTACTATTTTTTTCTTTAAGCTTTCGAAGATAGTCAAGGCCGGTAACATTGGCTTTATCCGTAAAGAAATGGTCTAGCACAATGGCGAATGGCTTTTCCTGAAGGTGGTCAAACATATCATCGGGGTTAGAAAATGCCCGAACAGTATAGTCACCTAACATTTGTTCAAAATGCAATTGAAGCAATTTTTGCTGCACAAGATTGTCTTCAACGATGTATACAATTTTCTTCATTTTTCCATGAACGGATAATATGCATTTAAGGTACATTATTTCGGGTAATTCTCTATGGTTTTTTTACTTCTCTATTGATCTTAGAAAGTTCAGTCGGTAACGGAGATTTTATGAATGGCGTGTTAATACACGTTTTGTTAAAATTAGGACTCAACCTCACCAAATGATTACTTTGCTCTGTGATTTTACCGGAAAAAATTCGAGCGACAGAAGAGGTTTTAAGAAAACTGGATGATGAGATTTCCTCCTTTCAGTCATGGTCGGGGCTGCATTGCAAATTTGGTTGTGGTAAGTGCTGTTTCAAGCCCGATATTGAGGCCACTATTTTAGAGTTTCTGCCGTTCGCTCACCACTTGCATACAGAGGGTACTGCTTTTGACTGGCTGGAAAAATTGAAGCGAACGGATTCTTCAGTTTGCCAAATTTTAGATCCTTCTCAGGCTGGCATAGGTCTTTGTACGGAGTATAAGCATCGTGGATTAATTTGTCGCCTGTTTGGATACTCAGCACGGACAAATAAGTATAACGAACCTGAGCTTGTAACCTGCCAGATTATTAAAACTGAACAAGCCGATAGTTATCATCGGGCAGTTGATGAAATTGTGCAGGGAAAGGATGTGCCTAGGATGAACCAGTATTACATGCAATTGCACGCCATTGATGCAGACTTAACGCGTGACTTTTATCCTATTAATACGGCCATCCAAAAAGCCATTGAAACAGTTCTTCACTATTACGCTTACCGCTAACGGGGGGTAGATAAAACTAGAAGAAAGAATTTTGAATCGTAATACTTACTTTTTTAACCACGGCTTTGGCTGCTTGCTCGGTCATGGCAGGGATTAATTTTTTGGATACATCGCTTGACTCTGCCGAAACTGGGCGAATCCATAGCGTGAGCATAATTATAAGTGCCACCACAATACCAGCTATCAACGTGAATTCTTTATATGCGAACTTGTCTTTCATTGCGCTGCACCCATTACGAAGGTCGTGCCAATAGTGAAACGTTTGTTTTTCAAGCATTTTTGGGGTTCGAAAAAGGTCTTATGTACACTTTTGAACATTAACAACTTGTTTTTCGTACAATAGGTACCGTTAGCAATCTAAAAGGTTACGATTATCAATAGAAATTGATTCATGCAAACTGAATATCTTTCTGCTTAAATTTGTTGTATTAAATGTCGTTTTATTACGGATTATGAGAAGACTATTTTTTGGAATTACGGTTGGATGCGCTATGATTTTGGTCACCTCGATGAAACCCATACCCATGGAGGGAACTGTAAAATGGATGTCGTTTGAAGAGGCAATAGAGAAATCAAAAACAGAAAAACGGAAAATTTTTGTTGATGTGTATACCGATTGGTGCGGATGGTGCAAGGTGATGGACAAGAATACGTTTAGCGAATCGAATGTTGCTAAAATATTAAACGAAGATTTCTACCCAGTAAAATTTAATGCCGAACAACGTGCGAACGTTATTTTTAATGGTACCACGTTTAAGTTTGTTGCTTCCGGAAATAGCGGATATCATGAGTTAGCTGCGGCTTTGCTAAACAATAAACTAAGTTACCCTACTGTAGTATTTTTAGATGAAGAGTTTCGTATGATACAACCTCTTTCGGGATACCAAAAACCTGAGGAATTTCATAGTGTTGTTCAGTTCATAGGAAAGGGGCATTATAAAAGTGTAACCTGGAAGGATTGGCAGACTACATATAAGTCACCGTTTTAGAAGTCGTAACTTGGGGGTAATAAAAAGGAAAGCCATCCCACATTTGTGAGATGGCTTTTTATAAATTATAAAGTCTTAGTCCTTCTTTTCCTGCCTTGAAGTCTTAACATAATCAGCATACCCCATTGCTGCAGAAAAGCCCACGATCACTGCTACAATAGCTATAAATAAGTTTGCTCCATCACCGATAAATTGCTGAAACATATAGAGTTTGTTTAGTTGCTCAAAGGTATAGTATTACGGCTAAATACGAAATCTATTTTGTTCAAAAATGGTGCAAATCCTACTGCGATTAAAGACTAAGTTCCTCTTTATTTTTTCGTAGAACTTCAATAATAAATGCAATATGGCCATCCAAATCCACCCCCAGTAATTCGATTCCCTTATGCACTTCATCACGCTCTACTTTAGCAGCGAAACTTTTATCTTTTAGTTTTTTTATAACAGATTTTGGCTCAAGTGAAGCAATGCCATCTGGGCGAACCTGACAACAAGCGATTATAAAGCCCGTTAGCTCATCGCAGGCTAGCAGGGCTTTGTCTAATAGGGTGGTGTAGGGTACGTTCCACTTGGAGTAGTGTGCCGAAATTGCGTGTGCAATTTTCTCTGCGCCCAATATTTTTAATTTCTCTACAATTACAGCAGGATGGCGATCAGGAAAAGCTTCATAGTCGGCATCGTGTAATAACCCAGCGATTGCCCATTCCTCTATATTCTCATTGAGTTTTTCAGCATACGCTGTCATTACTAATTCTACGCTGCGCATGTGGCGTAACAAACTGTGGCTTTGAACCATATCGGTAAGAATTGCGCGCGCTTCGGGCAGTGTTATCACTGGAAAAACTTTTTGCGCTTACCTAAATAGATGAAATTTATAGAGGCCAGAATGATTAAAACCGCTAAAACGAGCATGCTAATAAAAAGTCGGGTATACTTTAGTTCGAGGCTTTTAATTTCAGATTCCTTCTTCAGTATCTCAAATTCCTTTTCCTTTTCCTGCATGTTCAATGTTATTTCCATTTGTGCAATATTGCGGCTACTTTCTTCTCCATAAATATTTTCACGAACTGAATCATATTTAAGTAAGGTTAAGTATGCGTCTTTTATTGCCCCTAATCGGAATAAATTTTCAGAGTTATTTTTTAAGATCGAGGGTACAAAACTGTAGGCTTGTAGTTCTATCGCGAGTTTTTCAGCTTCATTCAAATACTGCTGAGCAAGTTTTGGTTGTTTTGCTTTGGTATAAGCAATGCCAATGTTGGTAAGTGTATTTAACATTCCCAATCGATTGCTACTATTTCGCTCTAGGTCCAACGCTTTGAGGTAATGTTCAATGGCACGCTGATATTGACCCTCTTTAAAAAAAACATTACCAATGTTAATCATCGGGTCAGAGAATGGTTGACCTAATTCAGCACTAAGCTGATATGCCTCCGAAAAGTATCGCATAGCCTTTTCATATAGCTGTAATTCAACGTGCAAATTGCCTAGGTTATTCAACGACCCAACAATTTTTGTTTTATCTCCTAATTGTAAAAATTGAGCATACGACTCCTCCAAGTATTTCTTCGCCTGACCAAAATCTCCTTTAATTGAATATATAGTTGATATATTATTTTTTGAGGTAGCAATACCCTCTTTATTATCAATTGATTCGTAAAGTGTAAGCGATCGAATATAGTACTCTAATGATTTATCGAGCACACCCTGGTTTTTATAGGAAACTCCTAAATTGTTATACGAGGCTGCCATTCCTTTTTTATCGTTAATAGACGTTGCCAGAATGAGTGCTTCGCGGGTGTAGCCAATCGCCTTTACCGGATCAGAATTTATGTACGCTCTAAACAGCTCGTTCAACGCTTTAACTCTATGTTCATTTTTGGCTGTATCCAAAGCCGCCAATAAGGTATCCTTTTGCTGACCCTTTACTGCATTGAGGTTTATGACGGTAAGAAAGAAAAAGATGACGATTCGGTTGATCATAATTCCTACTGGATTTCGAGGTTAAAGATAATCCAAATTACCTAACTAGAGTATCATTTTTTTGATCAACTGTTGGTATAAAACTTATTTTTATTGACTTAAACATCTGGCATCTTTCTTAAAAAAAGCCATGAAAAATGCCTTTTGCATAATCCTTTTATTTCTCGTTGTTCCAATAGTATCGGCAGCACAGCTTACCGATGAGTCTATAGTGGCAAGTGTAATTAATAATCTTTTTCGAGGTATGTATACTGCCGATAGTACCATGGTTCGATCTGCTTTTGCACGCGAGGTAACGATGGCTACTGCCTTCAAAAATAAAGAAGGAAAATCAGTACTTAAACGGGAGTATTCAATCAATGATTTTGTAAAGGCGATTGGGCAACCCCAGCCAGCGCCACTTACGGAAGAAATCTGGAATTTAGAAATTCAGATCGATGGAGACTTTGCGCAAGCGTGGTGCGATTACGCGTTCTATATCGGAAATAAGTTCAGTCATTGCGGTGTGGATGCCTTTCAACTGCATAAATCACCAGAGGGATGGAAAATCTTTCATTTAGCGGATACGCGAAGAAGAGAAGGTTGTACGATTCCAGACGAAATCCAAAAAAAGCATAAGCAATGAGATATGTATTTATTTTTTTCCTGATTGTAACGGGCCTGTGTGCGACTGCACAAGAAGAGATTACTACATTCATTTTAATTCGGCATGCTGAGAAGGATTTAACACAAAGCACGAGCGATCCTGATTTATCCGTTGAAGGTAAGATCCGCGCAGCCCTATTAGTTGACCTATTAATGAAAACAGAAATTCAGGCAATCTATAGTACCCCCTACAAACGCACACGGCAAACAGTTGATTCGTTAGCTAAATTTAAGGGCTTGCACGTGTTGTGGTATGCTGCCAATAAACTTGAGGAGATTGATAACATGCTCAAGTTACACGCTGGAAGTACGGTGCTATTGAGTGGTCACTCGAATACCGTTCCGATGATTTTGAATTATTTGATTGGAGAAGAAAAGTATAAAGTATTTGATGATGGTGATTATGGAAACATCATCATTGTCTCCGTTACCAAACGTGGAAAGAAAGCAAAGGTTGTGTGGTTGAGGTTTTAGCCCTTATGCTAAATTATGAAATACACTCTGTACATCATCATCACCTTCCAGCGTTTCAATTAATTTCAACACTTCATCCTGTTGTGCTTCGGGAAGTTCTTTAGTGGCAGTAGGAATGTATTGTAACTCAGAACTTTTTGCATCCAATTTTCGCTCCTCCAAAAATTTCTGCATGTGGCCAAATTCTGTGAATTTGGTATAGATGGTTATCTCATCTTCTCCACGTTCAATATCTTCGGCACCAGCATCAATCAGATCAAGTTCTAATTCATCCAGGTTTAACGTTGTGAGGCCAAATTTAAAGACCCCTCGATGCTCAAACATAAATGCAACCGTACCCGAGTTACCCATGCTCCCGTCATTCTTTGCAAAGTGAAGGCGAATATTGGCCACTGTGCGCGTTGGGTTATCGGTAGCGCAAAGTACCAGAACAGGAACTCCGTGAGGTGCATAGCCTTCGTAAACCACCTCTTGATAATCTTTCTCATCCTTCGAGGAAGCGCGCTTAATGGCAGCTTCAACCCGATCTTTTGGCATGTTCACACCTTTGGCATTTTGCATGGCCATTCGAAGCTTCGGGTTATTATCGGGATTTGGCCCGTTTTGTTTTACAGCGAGAGCAATATCTTTTCCAATGCGTGTAAAGGCTTTGGCCATGCGGTCAAAGCGTGCGAACATGGTATGCTTACGTTTTTCAAAAACCCGACCCATAGTATTTGTAGTTAGAGAATGCAAAAATAAACGGATTACTGAAATATCCGACAAGATAATGTCAACCTGAGCCTGTCGAAGGTGATTTGGTCATCGTCTGGTTTCGACAAGCTCAACCTGACAAGCGTCAATCAATTAATGCGACTGTTTTAACGCGATTGATTTTCCCTGTATTGGTATGAATGAATTCCCGGATATGAAATATCTGTTTTGGAACTTCAAATGGATGAAGAAGCTGGTTGAGCGTGGCAAGAATTTTCTTTTCACCTGAGATGGGAAACCCCTCTATTACCAGAATTAATTTTTGACCGAACCGGATATCGGGAATGCCACAAACAAAGAATGATCTATTGATCGATCTTTCTTGAAAAATATGTTCGATTGATTTTTCAATTTTTTCGGCAGATATCTTAAATCCTCCGCTGTTAATCACGTTGTCGAACCGGCCAAGCCAGCGAAAACTGTTTGGCGATATCAGATCTACTAAGTCGTTGGAAACAATTTTTTCCGAAAACTCTGGCAATTTAATCACCAGGCAACCGCGTTGATCAACTTCAATATGAATACCAGGCAAAACCGTGAAATGACCCGATGTTTCTCTTCCATTCAGTCGGTGCAAGGCAATGTGCGATACGGTCTCTGTCATACCATACGTGGCATAGACCGGGCATAGTAATTTTTGTAATTCGTTCTGAAGAGTTGTACTTACTGCACCGCCACCAATAATAATTGCCTTCATCTGATTTAACTTCGTAACAGATTCGGAATGCTTCAGTATTTCCTGAAGTTGCAACGGAACAAAAGCGGCAAAACTAATACGTGCATCAGAAGATAATTCATGTAGTGGATTTGATGTTGGTTCAACGGCAACAATTTTCATGTTGTTCTCTAATGCCCGAACCAACATCATTTTTCCGGCAATGTATTTTGTATCGAGGCAAACGAATGCTGTATCGTTTTGCTTTAAATCAAGTGCGTTAATTGTTCGATGGGCACTTTGTTGAAGCTGTTTTCGGGTTAGAAAAATTTGTTTTGGTGTTCCGGTAGAACCGCTGGTGTGTAGTTTGAATGAATCAACGACCTGAAGCCAATCTTTTATGAACGAAAAAGTCTGTGATTCAAAGTCTGATGATGGAGTAATTTTTTCTGAAAGAATTTCTGAAAGCGTTACTTCTCTATTATTAGTAATGATTGTGCTATGAGAATAGCCCTTCATCACGGAAACTTCGGAAACTTTGACCAATCCGGATTACGCTTCTCCAGGAATGCATTTTTACCTTCTTTGGCTTCTTCACTCAAATAATACAGTAAGGTTGCATTGCCTGCGAGTTCCTGAATTCCTGCTTGTCCATCTAATTCAGCATTGAATGAAGATTTTAATAAGCGTATAGCCAACGGACTCTTCGTAATAATTTTTCGACACCACTCAACGGTAGTTTCTTCTAGTTTATCTAATGGAACAACTTTGTTGACGAGACCCATATCTAATGCTTCTTTTGCATCATACTGATCGCAGAGGAACCAGATTTCGCGTGCTTTTTTTTGTCCCACAATGCGTGCGAGGTATGATGCACCAAACCCGCCATCAAAACTTCCAACTTTTGGCCCGGTTTGTCCGAAGCGGGCGTTTTCTGCTGCAATGGTCAGATCACACACTACATGGAGTACATGACCGCCACCAATGGCCCAACCCGCTACCGCAGCAATTACGGGTTTCGGAATGGAACGAATTATTCGTTGAAGGTCCAACACATTGAGTCGCGGTACAGTATCTTCTCCAACATATCCACCGTGTCCGCGAACACTTTGATCACCGCCACTACAAAAGGCCTGGCCACCTTCACCTGTTAGAATAATTACGCGCACTTCTTCGTCATCGCGACAAACATTCATGGCGTCAATCATCTCCTTAACTGTAAGGGGTGTGAATGCATTGTGTACATGAGGCCGGTTTATGCTAATGCGTGCGATGCCTTCAAATCGTTGAAAAAGGATTTCCTTATATTCTTTTATGGGTTGCCAGTCGTATTTATAACTCATAGCTCTTTTTTATAGTCTGTTTTAAGTTGTCAAAGATACTTTTGTTCTGGTCGATACTGCTCTCCAATTCAAGGATTTTTGTTCGCCCATCAAATTCAAAGAAACTTTTTATGGTATTTTTGATTTTACGCTTAGTATCAAGTTTCAGGTAATCGAAATCAAACTCTTCACAAAGTTTTTGGGCATTGAGTTTTTGTTGCGTTACAAAATACTCATTGCTTTCGGGTAAGGTGCCGGGTCCATCAATCATTTTAAAAATAATTCCTCCGTGATTGTTAAGTAAAACCACCCGAAGGTTTGGTAATGGATAGTTATGCCAGAATGAATTGCGATCGTAGAAGAAAGCCATGTCACCTGTTATTAAGATGTTGGGTAACTCATTCATCAGGGCCTGACCCACTGCTGTGCTGGTACATCCATCAATACCACTGGTGCCACGGTTGGAGAAAACATTAATATTCTTTTTAGGATAATTCAATCCAATAATGTTCGCATACCGCACGCTCATGCTGTTGGCCAAATGTAGATTGCATAAGGGTGGAAGGTGTCGAATAATTTCATGTACAAGTTCCAATTCACCAAATCCTTCCTTTGGAAGAAATTCTTTTAAGCTTCGTACAGCTCTACGTTCTTCTACTTCCCAAAGCTTTTGATAGTTGATTCGTTTTTGATTTTCAAACTCCTTTAACTTGGTAATTATTTGCAGAGAATCAAAAAAGTTTGCGGGTGTCGTGTTTATTATCCGTGTGATACTTTGAAAAGGATCAGCCACAGCACCTGCTGGCAGGATGTGCCAATGTACTTTTGGAGAAAATTTTCGGAGAAATAATTTAAGATTCTTTGAGATAACGGATTTTCCAAATGTGATTAGTAATTCTGGCCGCAGACTTTTCTTTACACCTTCTGGTGCCTGGCCCAGAAAAACATCACTGTGGCCAACGACCTGTTCAATCGAATTCAGATTGGAAATGATATCACCAACAACTGGAATTGGCTGAACCTGAAGAAAATTTGTAAGGGATGAGATAAGTGTATTGTCGTATTCGTGTTGCCCTGCTACGATCAGAATGTTCGTATACTTGCTCCACTCTTGTATTAATTTTTGAAGGTGTTCTGGTGATATAGAATATTGGGTAGGAATCTGATCCATCACTCTTACATCTTTCGAGAAATCAAATTTCTCTTTTGGTTCTGGATATAGCGGTTCGCGAAAAGGAGCGTTTATGTGAATGGGTCCACGAGGCTCCTCGAGTGAAAGATTAATTGCTTCGTTTACAATTCTATTGATTGCCCATTGGCTGTCATTATGATCGTATTCTTGTGGTAATTGGAATGTTTTTTTTACATGCTTCCCGAAAATTTCAGCCTGATGTATCGTTTGTCCATCGTGCTGGGCAATCCATTCTGCGGGCCTGTCGGCTGTGAATACAATTAATGGTGTTTGTGAAAAGTATGCTTCTGCTACCGAGGGAGCAAAATTGTAAGCCGCAGTTCCGGATGTACAAACCATTACAGTTGGGCTTCCACTTTGCTGTGCCATACCCAACGCAATAAAACCTGCGCTTCGTTCATCACTAAACGTACGTGTGGTAATTTTTGGATGCCGCGTAAAGGCAACGGTTAAGGGAGCGCAACGTGATCCCGGACACAGCACAGCATTCACTAAACCTTTTTTAGCGCAGAGTTCAGCAATATCGTAAATGGGTTGCAGGCGCACGTTATAGGATCACGTTCAGCAAGGTATTCAATTTCATCTCGGTTTCTTCCCATTCATTTTCAGGAACGGAATCTACAGTAACACCAGCACCAGCATACACGATGGCTTGGCCTTCTAACAATTGCATGCATCGAAGATTTACGTAGATGTTGATGTTGTTATTCATGTTGACTGGTCCGAGGTAGCCAGAATAAAATTCACGATCGTAGCCTTCGTGTTGTTGTAAAAACGCAAGAGAAGTTTCCAGGGGCATTCCGCATACGGCAGAAGTTGGGTGGAGGAGGTTTAACATCACAGAACCAAGTTGTGAAAAGTTGGTTGCTTTCATATCTACAGAAAACTCTGTCTTTAAATGCATGAGATTTCCGGCCACGACTGTTTTAGGTCCGTGCTCTTCAAATTCACGTAAGCGAATTTTTTTAAAATTATTAATGATGTAGCGACATACCAATGCTTGTTCTTCAATTTCTTTTTGAGTCCAGGCTACATTCTTAAGATTAATCCCTTCCTCAAATACTTTTGTGCCTGCGAGTGCAACTGTTTTAAAAAGAGTTTCCCCTTCAACAGCGACTAACAATTCAGGTGTGGCTCCCAACCACGTTCCAACCGTTGGAATGCTTATAAAAGAAACCATGGCGTTCGGATATGCATTGCAAAGCTTTTGAAAAGCTTCTATTGCATCGAATGAATCCGGAAGGTCAATAGATTTAGAACGCGATGGTACAATTTTTTCGAAAACGCCTTTTTCTATTTGCTGAATGCTTACTTGTACTATTTTTTCAAACTCCCTTCTGCCAATTGAATTGTCAGGTGTAATCTTTTTGGCAACGTGTGGCTTAGCTTTTTTTACAGCAGCTTTTGACACTACTTCCTGAAGCCAGTTTTGGGATGATATTTCTATTGGAGTTTTAGGATCAACCAATAAGTCGTTGGAAAATAAAAAAGATAAATCAGCCTTAAGGAAGTAGGATTGTTTCTGCTTGTCAAAGGGTGAAAAGATAAATCCCTCAGGCAATTCTTCCAGGGAAATACCTGCGGGTGGTGTTGACGTAAAAGAAATGATCAGGCTTTTTGTTTGTGTATTGGGCAATCGCCACAACGCAAATGAATAATTGTGTTCGCGAACGTGATTAAGAAGAATATGAAAAAGTTCTTCTTCACGTTGTACAGGTATTTTTGATGCTGATATTTTTACGTCTACAGCCATTTTATTTGCGATCAATTACCGCCATCGTAATACGACTGATACATACAAGTTCTTGTTGTTCGTTGGTAATGCGTATTTCCCACACATGTGTTTTCTTGCCAACGTGAATGGGTTTGGTAATGCCGGTTACAAATCCTTCACGCACGCTTTTGATATGGTTTGCATTAATATCCAATCCTACACAGTATTGCTTCGTCATGTCGATACAGCATGTGGCAGCAAGACTTCCAAGAGTTTCCGCTAATGCTACCGAAGCTCCACCATGTAACAACCCTAGAGGCTGATGTGTTCGGTGATCCACCGGCATTTTGGCCTCAATAAAATCATCACCAATACGGGTAAACTCAATACCGATGTGTTCAACCATCGTTTTGGTAGACATGCTATTAAGAATGGCTAATGTGAGGTTTGGATTGAAAAGCGGCATTGTGGTTTATTTTCCTATTTTTGCGCCCAAAATAGCTGAAAATTGAACACTAAAAAAATATACATCGTTCGCCATGGCCAGACTGATTTGAACCTGAGAGGGATTGTGCAAGGCAGCGGTATTGATAGCAGCCTGAATGATGCAGGCAGAGAGCAGGCAACTGCGTTCTTTAACATGTATAAGCATATTCCTTTTGATAAAGTTTATACTTCTGCACTTAAAAGAACCCAGGAGTCTGTAGAAAAATTTATCAAACTTGGAATTCCAACGGAAGCACTAGCCGGAATAAATGAGATTAGCTGGGGTAAGAAAGAAGGCGAGGCCATTACCCCGGAAGAGGATACCTATTATCACTATATGCTAGATCAATGGCAGCAGGGTAACACATCCTTACGAATTGAAGGCGGAGAAAGTCCGGATGAAGTTGTTAAGAGGATGAAACCTGCCGTAGATCATATTCTGAGCCAGAAAAATGAAAGTACAATTCTCATTTGTATGCACGGCCGTGCAATCCGTATTCTGCTTTGCCACTTGTTAAACTATCCATTAAAAAGTATGGATATGTTTGAGCACGAGAATGCTTGCCTCTATATTTTAAATTATACGGGTACAATGTTTAATGTAGAGTTGCATAATAACGTTGCTCATCTGGATATTCTGAAGGAGCAAGCGGTAAAGGTTTAATCCTGTTTGAAACAGACATTATTTTCTCTTCAACGGAGCTAAGGCTGATTTAGCTTTACTATCAATACTATTTTTGTATTCGTGTTTTTTATAGCTCAAAGCTTTTTCAAAATACTTTCGAGCTTCTATTGGTTGCTTTTGATCAGTCAGTAGATATCCGAGTTGTAAACAAGCATTTGGAGCGAAGTACCAATTTTCATCCGCTTGTTTCGTGATAGTTTCCTGATAGTTTATTGTTGCTTCTGCTGTTGATCCACTTTTATGAAAAAGTCGAGCTTTGCGGTATATGAACTCAATTTTTTCTTTACGGGTTATTAAGTCCTCATCACGAACATCACGAATAATATTTTTTGCTTCATCATAATATCCTCCGTCAGTGGCATAGCGAATTTTCAACAACTTTGTATTTGGGTATAAATTTTCCGAAAGACTCCGCGCTGCGTATTTGTCAGCTTCCGCAGATTCTTCTCCTTCTGCTTTAGCTTTTTCAAAATATTTTCCTGCCTCTGGTTTATTGTTCATTAACCAATAGCAGATTCCTATTTTGTAGTATGCATTTTTTACATTCGTACTGCCTTCATAGGTAGCTAAAAATAGCTGATACGATTCAAGAGACAACGCATAGGCTCCTTTATGAAGATAAACTTCTCCTAGTTGGTGGCTCGCATAAGGAACTAGTATAGTGTTATTATTATCATCATTTACTTTTTGAAAGTAGCCAAGGGCTTTTTCACTTTCCGAATTTTTTATAGCGACAGAGCCAGCTAGCAGCAGTATCAATCGATTATTAGTTTCTGTTTTCAGCAACTCATCAAGCCCTTGCATGGCAAGTGGGGTTTGTGGAAGAATGTAAGCGTGGAATAGATAATAGAGTAAAGTCGTTTCTACATATTGTGTTGTAGATTGACTTCTGACTTGTTCAAGTTGAGTTAATCCAGCCTCAATGGAACCATTCATGTTCAGTAGGCTCATCATCCACTGGTATTTTTCCGGAACGGAACCTAGAATTATTTCCAGTAAGCCGGAAGTTTTTTTGATTGGTAAAAAGGAGGGGTATTTTATGTTACATTCCTGAACGGCCAGGTAAGCTTGCCGAAAGCTCCAAGCGGCATCAAACTCATGTCCGAATTTTAAATATATGAACGCCCAATGCAGCCTGAGTTCTGCCATCGTAAAAAGCGATTCGGCTGTGGGGTTTAAAATTTTCTCCAGCAGCTCTAGCCTTTGTACAAACAAATTTTCGAACTGATCAAATTTCCTTTTATCCTCAGTCAGTAATAATTCAATCGCATCCGTAAGGGAAGCAACGTATATTTGTTCTGGAGTTTTTGCTTCTTTTAATTGCTCACGCGCTTCTTTTATCCGTAGATTAAGCGCGAGCGAGTATGATTCGTAAAGTGATACTTCGCTTAGCCATTCTTTTTGCTGAGCACTGCAAATAGTAAGGTATAAAAAAAGACAGGTTGTTACACCTGCCTTTTTCATATTTTTTATCGTTGTAAACTTACTCAACTGTTTTTCTCCGTCTTGTTGTAGGAGCAGGCGTAACACCCACTTTTTTAGGCTTATCACTTTCATCCAATGATTCCATATCAACGTCAGCTAAAATGCGGCCAGAATGCTCATCGATTACAATTTTCTTTTTCTCCCGGATCTCAGCAATTTTTTGCGGAGGGATAACAATGTTACACCCTTCAGCGGCACCACGCACTACCCGTACTACAGCCAATCCATTCGATAGGCTACTGCGTAATCTGTCGTAGTGTTTCAATAAATTTTTATCTTCAATTTTCTTGACAGCCTTCTCACGCTCCACCAGTAGTCTCTTTTCTTCCTCTTTGCTTTCCTCCAGAATATCGTCTAATTCTTTCTTCTTGTTTTCGAGGTGTTCCTTGCGCTCTGTAATAAGTGATTCGGTTTTTTCAACCTCTCCTTTTTTAATTTGCGTTAAATCCTTTCCCTCCTTTACCTTTTTTTCGCAAATCTGTATTTCCAACTCTTGTAATTCAGACTCTTTTGTGATGGCATCGAATTCGCGGTTGTTACGAACATTTTTTTGCTGATCTACGTATTTTTTTATGAGCTTCTCAGCCTCTTTAGCTCCTTCTTTATTTTTCTTGATGCTTTCTTCAATTTCCTTTAGCTCTGTTTGATGACGAGCAAGACGCGTATCGTAGCCTATCATTTCATCCTCCAGATCTTGTACCTCGTCTGGAAGGTCACCTCTTAATTTCTTCAGTTCGTCTAGTTTGGTGTCGATGGTTTGTAGTTTTACAAGCGCTTCGAGTTTTTGTGCTACGGTTTGTGTTTCCATTAATTTTTATAGATATCGTATTGGATTCGTGTCTGTAATAGAAAAATTGACCGCAAAAGTAGGGAATTTTTCTTTCAAAATCCCCACTATTAGCTCTTTCGTAAAAATCTCGCTTTCATAATGGCCTATGTCGGCAATGGTAATTTTGCCATCTGCATCGAAGAATTCGTGGTATTTAAAGTCGGAGGTGACAAAAAAATCGGCCCCAGAATTAATGGCTTGTTGCAGCAAAAAGCTGCCAGATCCTCCGCAAATAGCTATTTTTATTGTTTGATTGTCTAACAACCGGGTATGTCGGATGGTGTTTAAATCCATGCTGCTTTTTAAACGCCTCAAAAACTCGATTGGTTCCATTGGCTGATCTAGCTCTCCGATCATTCCCGAGCCTACCTCCTGATTTTCATTGTCTAACGCTGTTACATAATAGGCAACTTCTTCATACGGATGCGTTTTTTTCAGTGCCTCTATAATTATTACCTCTTTGGCTCTAGGAAACACTACCTCAATCCGGACCTCAGCAACAGATTCTTGCCGGTTTGCCAAACCTATAAAGGGTTTGGCCTGATCATTCGGCATAAAGGTTCCGGTTCCGGCTACGTTGAAGCTGCAGTTTTTGTAATTGCCAATTTCCCCGGCACCAGCCTCATGAAGGGCTTCCATAACGGCATCAACAGTATTTGGGGGTATGAACGTAACCAGTTTTGATAATGAATCCTTTTTGGGGACTAAAACCCGAAGATTTTTTAGGCCTATTTTGTCGCCTATTTTTTTGTTTACACCGGTGTGAATATTATCGAGGTTGGTATGAATGGCGTATAAGGCAATGTTATTACGAATCGCTTTTAGCACAGTTCGTTCTACATAATTACTTCCTGTTAATTTTTTTAATCCTTTAAAAATGATTGGGTGGTGAGCAACAATCATATTAACCCCCATGTCAATCGCCTCCTGTACAACTTCCTCCGTGCAATCCAATGTTACCAATATCCCGGATATCTCCTGATCAGGTTCACCGATCAACAAGCCAGTATTGTCATACGATTCCTGATAGGCATGTGGGGCAAGTGTTTCAAGATACTTGGCAATTTCCTTTACTTTCATTTAGTATGATAGATACTTACAGGTTAGTTGTATTTTTGCAATGTTAGCAAAACTACACTTTTCATGTTTGTTCTCAAGTTTTTGCTGTTGCCGTTTGCCATGCTATACGATGTAGTCATGAATGTTCGCAACCGGCTGTATGACTTGAAATTTAAGCCGTCAACATCCTTTGATTTTCCGGTTATAGGTGTAGGTAATCTTGCCGTTGGTGGCACTGGTAAAACCCCGATGACGGAGTATTTAATCCGACTTTTGTCTCCGAAATTTAACGTGGTAACACTCAGTCGTGGTTATGGCAGACGAACAAAAGGTTTTAGAATAGCTGATAAAAACGATGACTCATCTTCAATTGGGGACGAGCCGTATCAGATATATGGAAAATTCTATCCAATTATTAATGTTGCTGTTGGAGAGGAACGAGCCTTGGCAATTTCCACCATTTTGCAAGAGCTTCACGAGACTGATGTAATTGTTTTGGATGATGCGTTTCAGCATCGCAGGGTAAAACCGGGGTTAAGCATTTTACTTACGGAATACGGTCGGCCATTTTTTAATGATGAGGTATTGCCATACGGCAGATTGCGAGAAGGGCCTGAAGGGGCAAACCGCGCAAACGTTATTGTGGTTACGAAGTGCCCGACTCATTTGGGAGAGGAGGAAATGATGAGCATAGAACATGGTATTCGAAAGTATTCGTTAAAACCAATTTTCTTCGCCAAGATCCGGTATAGCGAGCCGGTATGTTTTGGTGACGCTACTAAAAAATTATCGACTCGCGTAATTTTACTTACAGGCATTGCTAATTCACACATTTTAGAAGAACATGTAAAGAAGTATTTCATTTTGGTAAAGCATTTTTCTTTTCGGGATCACTATGTTTTTAAAGCGTCTGATTTGCGCGAAGCAGAGCATCTTATACAAACACAACGTGATAAAATTGGCGAAATCAGTATTATCACAACAGAAAAGGATAAAGCAAAACTGGATAATGATGAACTTAAGCCATACATTTCACGCTTGCCAATTTTTTATTTACCTATTGAGTCGGAATTCATTAGAAATGGTAAGGATTTTGATGCCTTAATTGATTCGTTTATGAATAGTTTTAATCGTGCGTAATCATCCAGTAATTTTGAAGGTGTCAATTCGTTTTGTTTTTGTAGCAGCATCTGTAGTGCTGGCTTTCCAATCAGCGGCACAAGGAGACGATCCGCAGCGTAGAAGAGGCTCCAAAATTATTGACGATAGTACCCGGAGTATTTATGGCCCCAATACCTCGCGTTATTATTATGAAGATGATTTTTTTCTGAATCGTAACACACTGCATACCATTGATACCGCAAGCTGGAATTTTCATCAGTTTAGTTATGTGCAACGAAATAGTAATAGCTATCAGGATTTAGGGAATATCGGAACCGCGATTCGCTCCATTTACACCCCGGTACCTGAATTCATTGGCGCTAGCAGTGGATTTAATGCATACGATTTGTATTGGGATAGCGAGACGATCCGGTATTACGACACAAAGTCACCGTACTCAAATATGAAAGTCATTCTTGGGGGGAAGGGGCGATCTGTTACGCGTGTAAACTTCAGCCGTAACATTACACCCCGGTGGAATTTTGGTTTTAATTTTAGAAGCCTGCTTATCGACAAGCAAATTCAACGAAGTGGTAAAGGAGACCGAAATGTGCGGAGTACCTATATTGACCTGTATTCAGCTTTTCATACCAAGGATAGTACATATAGTTTATTTTTGAACTACCGCAGAAATTACCATCAGGCGGATGAATACGGAGGTGTATTGACCGGTGATGATTTTTTGTATCGCGACTTTTTTCTCGTGAATGCGCAACGAAGGTTGTCTGAAGCTGAGAGCAATGATACACGCTATAACCTCCACGTATTTCATCAGTTCAAATTAGCACCGGCATTTCAACTTTATCATAAAGGCGACTTTTATAAATCGAAAAATAAGTTTAATGATAGCAAGCCAGGTAATTCCTTTTATGATTTTATTGTGGTAGACAGTGCACTAACGCGGGATCAGACAGAATTTAAGTCTTTCAGAAACGAAGCAGGCGTAAAAGGTAATTTGGGTAAACTCTTTTTTAATGGATATGCTGCGGTGCGTAACTATGATATGGATTATAAGTATTTCTATGAAGACAATTTTTATCTCGACACATCCGATGATGAACTATATATAGGAGGGCGAATGGCACTTCAGTTGGATTCGTTAATCGAAGTAAAAGGCTGGGCAGAGTGGATGATGGACGACCGATACCTGGCGCAGGGAGCAATTCGTACGAAATGGTTTGAGGCCTACGCTAAACGTTCAGTCTCAACGCCAACCTTTTTGCAGCAAGCATATCGTGGAAGTCATGATGTGTGGTTGAATACCTTTGTAAATATGGAGGCAACCGAGATTGGCGGAAATCTAATTTATAAGACTAAAAATATCAGTGTGCTTCCGGGTGTACGCTTTTCCACTTTTAAAAATTATATTTTCTTTAAGCAGAATGTCGCAGATTCAGGTCAACGTGTATTACCCCTTCAATCAAGTGGGTATCAAACGTTGGTTTCTCCCGAGTTGAATTTTTCGATAACCCTTTTTAACCATATTAATTTTACCACGCAGGCTATTTACACACATGTTATTGAAAACTCTGAAAATGCGATACAAGTTCCAGACGTGTTTGTAAATAATCAGGTATCGTATTCAAACATTTGGTTTAAAGGGAACCTTGATTTTCAAGTGGGCGTAGACGTTCATTGGAAGTCAGCCTATTATGCACCAGCGTATGACCCCGTGATTCAGCAATTTTATGTTCAGCAGGATTTTAGTGCGCCATCTTTTCCACTTCTTGATATTTTTTTAAATGCTAAAATCAAGCATGCAAGAATATTTGTGAAGTATAATAACATACTGAAAATGTTTAGCGATTACGCTGCAATACCCACTCCCTTTTATCCGGGCATAAAAAATATTGTCGATTTTGGTTTCGATTGGTCGTTTTATGATTAAAAAATGTGGAGCAACTTGAAGGAATGTAGCAAGTTGCATCGATCAGGTTTTTTGCTTTTTCTTTTTTGCTGCCGGAAAAAGAATATTATTTAAAATAAGTCTGTAGCCAGCTGAATTCGGGTGCTGATTAAGATCTGTATGTTCTTCACCCACCTGATGTTGATAGTCTTCCGGATCGTGCCCTCCATAAAAAGTCCAAAATCCTTTGCTGAGAACACCATGAATATATTTAGCTTCTTTTATACCCTTGTTTTCGCCCATTACTACAACATCGGGTTTAATCAAACTGGTTTTGAACCCTGTTGTCTGCCCAAAAAATCCGCTAATTACTTTTGTGTGGTTCTGTGTTAACATGGTAGGTATTGGATCCCACTTGGCAGAAAACTCAAACAGGTTAAAGTAATCATTATCCTGGCGCAGGCCTCTTTCATTGGGAGGGTTATCAATGGAAGAGAATTCATATTGATATGGATCGCGCACTAATTTGAAATTTGTAAAGGCAAGTGTTTTTTCAAAGTTGAGTTTTTCTTGCGCTTTTGGATCGGCAGGATCTCCATCGAACATTCGTTCACAAATATCAAGTCCCTCGGCTGCTAGTGCAATGTCGAAACTATCGGTAGCGGAGCACATTGCAAACAGAAAGCCACCCCCCGCAACAAATTCTTTAATTATTTTTATGACTGATAGCTTTAGTTGAGATACTTTATGAAAACCATGTTTACGGGCAAGATCTTCAGCTTCTTTTTGTTGTTCGATGTACCAGCCCATGTTCGAAAATGAGCTGTAGAATTTCCCGTATTGCCCAGTAAAATCTTCATGGTGTAAATGAAGCCAATCGTATTTCGGCAGTTTGCCGGCTAACACTTCATCATCAAAGATGATATCGTACGGTATTTCAGCATACGTAAGTACTAAGGTAACGGCATCATCCCAAGGCTGCGCTGTTTTAGGAGAGTATACCGCAATACGAGGGAACTTCTCTAACTTCATAATGTCGTAGTTCACTGCCGGACTGGAAATTTCAGTGATGATCTGATTTGCCTGCGCGTCAGAAATCACTTCAAAACTTACGCCTCTTACTACGAGTTCATTTTGAATCGCTGGATGGAACGAACACATGAAACTCCCTCCCCGGTAATTCAGCAGCCAATCAACTTCTATTTCAGTTTTTAGAAGCCAATAGGCTATTCCATAGGCTTTTAGGTGATTTGCCTGCTTTTGATCCATTGGAATAAAAATGGAATTGGCTATTGAAGTTTTAAAAACAATCAGAAAACAAAACAAAAGAAGACCCCTCATCGTACTCACCTATTAAGTTTCACCTAAATTTACCAACAGAGATTAATATATCATATTTAGAATGGTACGGAGCCTTGTAAATAAAAACGGCCTGACGTGTAACATTCTGTGTGTGATGATCAACGTATAAGCGTATAACAATCGTTACAAAAAATCAATGGATTTAATAGAAAACATGAAAGAAGGCTTGCGTTCGATCCAGGCCAATATGCTCCGTTCGGTTTTAACAGCCCTTATTGTGGCTATCGGTATTACCTCGTTGGTTGGTATACTAACGGCCATCGATGGTATTGAGCGATCTGTTAATGATAGCCTTGCCGGTTTGGGTGCCAACACCTTCGATATAAACTCTAAAGATAACCGCGGGGGAAGTTCCCAGGGCGTTGCTCAAAAAGTTTATCCTCCGCTTAAGTTAAATGAAGCACTTCGGTTTATTGATCAGTACACGGTGCCTGCTTCGGTAAGTTTATCGGCCAATCTTTCATGGACAGCCGAGATCAAACATCTCTCGGCAAAAACAGATCCTAATGTAGTGGTGCAAGGTACAAACGAAGAATACCTGAGTATTAAAGGACTTGAGTTGCAAAAAGGAAGGGGTCTATCGCGAATAGAGGTGGGCTTCGGAACAAACGTGGCAGTCATTGGCCATAAAATTTATAATTCACTTTTTAAGAACAATGAAGACCCTATTAATGGCAAGATAACGATCTTAGGTACTCAATTCAAGGTTATTGGGGTGATTGAAGAGAAAGGCCAACTAGCCGAAGATAACTTTGATAATATGGTAATCATACCCATTCGCCTTGCGAATCAAATGGCAAAGGGCAGAGGACTAAGCTATGAATTGACTGTTGGAATTACCGATGCCGAAGAAATGGAGTATGCCATGGGTGAGGCAACAGGGCTCATGCGTTCAATCAGGCGTGATGAAATTGGGCACGAAAGTTCTTTTGAGTTAGAGCGGAGCGAAACGCTTGCACAAAATATGGAGAGTATTACTTCAGGTTTGCGAATGGGTGGATTTGGTGTTGGATTTATTACACTACTTGGGGCTTCTATTGCTCTTATGAATATCATGCTTGTATCGGTAACTGAGCGCACACGCGAAGTGGGGGTAAGAAAGGCACTGGGGGCAACGCCTTTGCGTATTCGACAGCAATTTGTGATGGAGGCAATCGTAGTGTGTTTATTAGGCGGAATTGCAGGAATCATCTTAGGCATTTTAATTGGCAATGGTATTTCCAGATTAATGGGTATTGAAATCTTTGTGGTTCCCTGGCTGTGGATGTTTGTGGGGCTTGTTGTATGTGTTTTTGTTGGATTAATATCGGGTTATTATCCTGCCAGTAAGGCCTCCAAGCTTGATCCAATCGAGTCGCTTAGGTTCGAGTAAAGAATTTTAAACATGAGAAACTCCCTTGGCGGGAGTTTTTTTTCATTATTCCCATATATGTTTTATTCGCAATTTTTTGAGAATAGAATAATTAATAATTTGAACCTATGTTGAGGAGTTTCCGATAGTAATTTTCATTTATGCGAAGCAATGGTTTGGGGTTACTGAGTTTTTTTTTCCTTGCTTCTTTTGGCTTTGTATCGGCTCAAAGCAAATCACCGCATTCATACATTAAAGTGGCTGATGTAAAATACGTGACCCGCCCTAATACGGAGTCTAAATTAAACATGTTGGATGTTTACATGCCTAAAAAGGGTAGTAATTCTCCTGTTTTAATTTGGGTTCATGGCGGTGCATTAGCCTATGGCGATAAAGAATATGTGCAAGAGAAGGCAGAGTTTTTTACCCGTAAAGGATATGTGTTTATTTCTATCAACTATCGATTATCCCCTAAAGTAATACACCCGGCTCATGTGCAAGATGTAGCCGAGGCTATAGTTTGGGTAAATAAAAACGCAAAGCACTATAGTGCTGATGCTAGTAAGATTTTTATTATGGGGCATTCTGCGGGGGCGCATCTTGCAGCCCTTGTTTGTCTTGACAATAATTATTTAGCTACCGCTGGCGGGTCATGGAGTATGATTCGTGGTGTGATATTGCTGGATGGTGCCGGGTATGATATACCTGTACTGATGGCCGATGCGCGTTCGCGCCAACGCGAGTGGTATACCCATGCCTTTGGCACCACTAAAAAGGAGTGGGAGCAGGCATCGCCTGCCTATATTGTTAAGCCCGGTAAAGGAATCCCTCCTTTTATGATTGCTTATGCTGGCGAGCGCGCTGCTTCAGAGATTGAAGCTAAAATTCTCTCGAAAAAGTTAACCGAGTCTAGTATTGAGAACACGGTTTTCTTTTATCAAAAGAAAACTCACTTAACCATTAGCCGGGAATTAGGTGAGGATGGCGATAAACCGACAGAAGATGTGTTGCGTTTTTTACTCGAGCGAAGTTACATCGCGGTTAACCCCACACGCTAGTTCACAGTAACGGAGATATTGTTTTTAAAACATGCCTGGCAACAATTTTGTGCCCTTCGCTATTCGGATGAATGCCATCGGGTAGGTTTAGTGTTTCGTTGCCGGCCACACCCTCTAACAAAAATGGAATTAGGGTAGCGTTATTTTTTTTAGCAAGAGCCGGAAAAATCCCTTTAAATTGGTTTGAGTAGTCGCTGCCCATATTGGGCGGCACCATCATTCCTACAATTACGATTTTTGCTTGCGGAAATTTTATTCTCACTTTATCAATAATAGCCTGTAAGTTTTTTTTTGTCTGCTCCAACGGTAACCCGCGTAAGCCATCATTACCGCCTAGCTCAAGTATAAAAATATCCGGTGATTGGCGCAACACCCAATCAATACGCGATAAACCACCGGCTGTTGTTTCTCCGCTTAGCCCGGCATTAATAACTTTAGTGGTTTTTCCACTTTTAGCAAGCTCCTTTTCTATTAAAGCAGGAAATGCTTCTTCGGGTGAAAGGCCGTACCCAGCCGTAAGGCTATCGCCAAAAAATAGAATTACTTTAGGAGCGGGTTGAAGGAAGTAAGTTATTGCAATAAGGAATACGAGTTTTCCGACCATCATAGTAATTTAGGATATCAACATGCTATACTGAACAATTTTAACGTATTAACGATTCTATTTCATAAAGGATTTAATTAATAATTATGTCATCACTTGTATTGCAGGCCGAAGCGCTTACAAAAACCTACCGTTCGGGCACTAATTCTCTCACGGTTCTTGATCAGGTAACGTTTTCTATTCATTCGGGCGATACGGTAGCCATCGTTGGTCCTTCTGGTAGCGGAAAAACAACCTTGCTGGGTCTTTGTGCGGGTTTAGATGTTGCCAGCAGTGGAACTGTTTCGTTGATGGGTTTTAAACTAAACGCAATGAGTGAGGATGACCGCGCGCATATCCGAAATCAATATGTGGGTTTTGTATTTCAGAATTTTCAGCTGCTGTTAACGCTCACAGCCCTTGAGAATGTTATGGTGCCGTTAGAATTGCGTGGCGAGAAAAATGTAGCACTAAAAGCAAAGGACTTATTAGCAAGGGTTGGGCTTGCCGACCGAATGCATCATTATCCTACACAATTATCGGGTGGAGAACAACAGCGTGTAGCGATGGCTCGTGCATTTATTACGGAACCAAAAATACTTTTTGCTGATGAGCCAACGGGCAATCTGGATGACGAAAATTCTCAACACATAACCGAGCTGCTTTTTGGTTTGAATAAAGAGAAAGGCACTACCCTGGTGTTGGTTACCCACAACCTTGAACTGGCACAAAAGACTGAGCGAATTTTAAGAATGCGTGGAGGTAAGCTGGTCGATCAGCAACTAGTAGCTTCCGTATGATCGACTATATCATAAAGCTAAAGCGGGAAACACGCGGTATTTTTCGCGATGTCTGGGTTTGGAAAATGGCCTGGCGCGATGCACGACATAATTTTTCGAGATTATTTTTATTCACAGCCTCGCTCATGGCTGGTATAGCAGCGGTAGTATCACTCGATTCACTCAACAACTCCCTGCAACACGATATCGATCGCAATGCCAAGGAATTACTGGGAGCCGATTTGCTTGTTACTGGAAATAAAAAGTTCGAGCCGGAATTAACAGCACTCTTTGATTCTATTCCATATGCTCAGGCAGAGGAGGCGGACATGGCTTCGATGGTATTGTTTCTGCACAACAGCCAATCAAGATTAATCCGGCTAGTGGCACTAAAAGGCGATTTTCCATTTTATGGTGACTTGATAACCCAACCCGTTAATGCTTATGCGTTAATGAAGACGGGCTCGTATGCTTTGCTTGATGAATCGCTTGCCAGTCAATTTGAAGTTAGTTCGGGAGACTCTATAAAAGTAGGGAGCACCAAATTTCCGGTAGCGGGAGTGGTAACAAAAATTCCGGGTGGTGGCGGTATACTTTCAACGTTTACACCTTCGGTCTATATTTCTATGCGCGCGTTAGACTCAACAGAGCTGGTGCAGTTTGGAAGCCGGGTGAGTTACCGGAGGTATTTTAAAACAACGAGTGATGCACAAACAGAATCGCTAATAAAAAAAATTGGCCCTCCCGTTCGTAAACTCGGTCATGGCTATGACGATGTTCAAGAACGTAAAGAAGAGTTGGGCGACACCTTTCAATCGCTTTACCGTTTTTTCTCGTTGCTCGCTTTTGTCGCCTTAATTCTTGGCTGCATTGGTGTAGCCAGCGCGGTTCATATTTATGCAAGAGAAAAGCGAGAGGAGGTTGCCATACTTCGATGTGTGGGCTCTACTGGCTGGCAAGCATTTAATATTTATTTTATTCAAATCTTTGTATTGGGTATAATTGGTAGTGTAGTGGGTGCATTTTTAGGTGTAGCCATACAGCAACTTATCCCCGTTTTGTTTGGCGATTTGCTTCCGGTAGAAGTGAGTATGGTAGTATCATGGTTTTCTGTAATGCTAGGAATAGTATTGGGGGCTATCGTTTCTATTTTGTTCTCCATGCTTCCACTCATGGCAGTGCGATTTGTGCCTCCGCTTACAGTGTTGCGTGCTGATTTTGAAGGCGTAAAAATTTTCTCTAAAACTCGACTTCTCGCCATTATTTTAATCGCTGTATTTCCAATTCTCTTTGCCAGCTTGCAAACAAAAAGTTGGATTACGGGAGGAATCTTTTTTCTTGGATTAATTACAGCCTTAGGTGCGCTTACACTTGTAGCACGTTCTTTGCTTTTTCTTGTTAAGAAATTCTTTCCCTCCAAGGCTTCATTCATCTGGCGACACGCACTTTCTAATCTTTTTAGACCCAACAATCAAACCCGCGTGCTTATGGTTGCGATCGGGCTCGGTACTTTCATTATCGCTACATTAAATGTGATTGAAAAAAGTTTGCTGAGTCAGGTAGAGTTTACTGGCCAGGAAAACCAATCCAACACAATTTTATTCGATATACAGCCTTCGCAAAAAGATGGAGTACTTACGTTAATGCACGATAACGCACTACCCGTTAAGCAAGTGGTTCCCATTATTACCTGTAGGCTAACACAGGTGAAGGGAAAAAATGTAGAGGATATTCAAAAGGATACAACCGATACCATTCCGAATTGGGCTGTTATGCGCGAGTATCGTGTTACGTACCGTGACAGTTTACACCCGGCAGAAGAATTAATAAAGGGTGAAATGCACAAGAAGATAGCCGGACACGATTCCGTTTGGGTAACCATTTCAGAAGGTGTGCACGAAAGCCTGGAAGTAAAAGTAGGGGACTCGCTTTTGTTCGATGTTCAGGGTGTTCCCATTCATGTGCGTATTGGCGGCATCCGTAAAGTAGATTGGTCGAACGATCCTCCAAATTTTATTTTCGTTTTCCCTACCGGTGTATTAGAAAACGCCCCTCAGGTTTTTGTGAGTACTACGCGTATCGATGATCAGCAAATTGCAAACCGATTTCAGCAACAGCTAATTATGCAATACCCGAACGTATCGCTCATTGACTTGCGGTTGATTTTAAGCACGGTTAATTCGTTGTTCGACAAACTCAGCGTAATCGTTAGCTTCCTCGCATTGTTCAGCATTATTACCGGCCTGATTGTATTGGCGGGCGCGGTAATCAATAGCAAGTTTGTGCGCATGAAAGAGAATGTATTATTGCGCACCATTGGTGCCCGCACAAGTCACATCACAAAAATTACGCTTATTGAATATACCTACCTCGGTTTATTTTCAGCATTAACGGGTATGGTGTTATCATTGGGTGGTGGCTGGTTATTAACCACCTACTTTTTTGAGATCACGTTTGCTTTCGATTGGCTGGAAATTACAACGATTGGCTTGGGTGTAGTTTTTATGACGATTGCCATCGGTTGGTGGAACTCCCGGGAAGTAATTAATACACCACCCTTGCAGGTATTGAGGAGGGAGGGGTAATTTTGTGATGGCGGTAAATTTATCGTTACCGTACGTGTGAAGGTTGTGTTTTTCGATTCTCTGCTCTAGAAGGTCGTGAGTTGCCCCGATATAGAATGTATCAAGTTTCTTACTGAAAAGTATATAACAGCAATTCATAGTAAATAAAAAGCATCGCCCCGATTATCAATCAGAGCGATACTTCTTTTTGTGGGCCCAGCAGGG
>JANNUS010000014.1:0-49984 GCA_031395485.1 Cyclobacteriaceae bacterium
ATCGTCAAAATAATCATGATCGTTTGCAATTTTAAAGCAATCGTATGGCTTCAACCGAAAAGGTTGATGTACTTGAAAATAAAAGCAAATGGAGGGCATAATAGGTTGTTTTAGTTTGAACGTAACTGATTATAAATGTCGAGAACTTTGTATGCAGCATGGTGCCAGGTTACTTGCTCAATTTCACGATTTGCATCCTCTGAAATTCTCTTATGTAGAGCAGGGTACCGTAACAAGGCATGAATGTAATTCGCGTGCTTATCGGTATCCCAATGGTCGGCTTTCAGCGATGACTTCATTACTTCTGCAGCACCCGATTGAGCAGAGATTACGCTTGGGACTGAATGTTGCGCGGCCTCAAGTGCGGTAAGTCCAAACGGTTCAGATACAGAAGGCATAAAATATACATCCGCCAATGCGAGAAGTTCATTGACCTTTGCTTTCGATAAGAAGCCCGTGAAAATAAAATTGCGCCCCATTTTTTTATAGGCCGATGATTCAAGAAGGTGCGCAAACTGATCGCCCGTTCCCGCAACAACAAATTTGACTCGCGGGTATACACGTAATATTTTTTCAGCTGTCTCTACTATGTACTTCGGCCCTTTTTGGTGGGTAAGTCTGCCGAGAAACACAACCAGTTTATCTTTTAGTTTATGTTCTGTGCGAACGATGGTGGCGGGATCGATTCCATTGTGCACCACTTCAATTTTCCTTTCATCAATTTGGTAGTGCTCAATAATTTGCTGTTTCGTATAATGGCTCACGGCAATTATTTTGTCCGCTGCTTCCATGCCGCTTCGCTCAAGCCAATAAATTTCGTTTCTGGCATGTTCACCCGCCCGATCGGTTTCTAATGCGTGAACATGAATCACTAATGGCTTACCCGTTCTATTTTTTATGTTTATTCCAGCAGGATAGGTCACCCAATCATGCGCGTGAATCACTTCAAAATTTCCATCGGCTGCAATCTCCTCGGCCAGTTTGGAGAATAAATGGATCTTGTACATGATGTCGTTTCCGTAAATTTCCTTGCCGGAAAAAATATCATGAATATTTTCTATAGAAACACCGCCTGACGACATTGAATCAAACGCCTGCGACTGACTTTTGCTAATTAGTTCGTTGGTATGATGATACGGGCTAATACTAATAGGAAGTTGATGAACTACGGTATTCAAAAATGAAAAACTGAATCTCAACGCTTCAAGGTCGATCGCTTGAGCTGTAAGCTGGTTTAGTCCGATGATGTTAACATTATTCAAATCCGTGGATGCAGAAGTTTGAGGAATAATCAAGCGAATGTCGGCTCTCGGACTTAATGCCTTCACCAAACCGTAGGTCGCAATGCCAAGCCCCCCACTAAAAAGGGGTGGAAATTCCCAACCTAACATTAAGACCTTTGTCATTCGATTACTTTAAATCACTAACGCAAAGGAGGCGTAATTCAATTGAATTGATTGTAATGAAGCGGACAGAAAATCATTTTTGTCCAAAATATGATCGAACGGACCCTTTGCATCGAACAAAAAATTTGTTCTCTAGGGTACCTTTAACGATAGAAAAAGATTGGCTTTTCTTTTAGACACCAGAAGTCCTAAACGAGTAAGCTGTTTTCATTAAGGAAATGTCCGAGTAAGAAGGTGTCTCAGCAAAAAGAAGGTTTCAGTTATTTCGTAATTTCTTGCAGAATTATGCAAATGAATGTTTAATAACAATTCATCAGGCTAAAGGACAGGAGTTTGATTACGTTTTTATCCAATGCTGCTTGAGAAAAGATTTCCAATAGAAATGCGAGAAAGTCATCTTAGCGACAATCCAAAAAATGCTGAAAAACGTTTACGAGGTATGAAAAAGCTTACACCACTCGGTTTATTTCTACTTACTACCCTTTCGGGCTGCATTGGTACCGATTACTTTGATGATAAAATAGTACCGGAACAAATTAAACTGGTATCCGATCCAACGCTTGCTTTGCTTCCTAACCATCAGGCACAAGTACTAGCAGAATATTACAATGAATACGGCATCAAGGAATCGGTTGCACTCGGTTGGCAATCTTCCAACTCAACTGTTGCTGAGGTAGATAATAACGGCACTATTACGGCCAACGGAACAGGCCAAGCCATAGTAGAGCCTTACTACAAAGAATTTGTTGGGCAGGAAAAAATTATTGTTACTGTGGTTAGCGATCCTACTGCGGTAGCGACTGTAGAGGTAATCAATCCTTCCAGCACATCTCTTTCGACTGGTGCGAAAATACAATTAGCAGCCACTGTTCGGAATGTTATCGGTACTGAACTTATTGGCAAGGCCATCGAATGGTTTTCTGAAAATGAATCAATCTTAAAAGTATCTTCCAGCGGACAGGTAGAGGCTGTTGGTGTGGGCATTGCAGGCGTTCACGCGAAAGTGGAGGGTGTGAAAAGCAATAACATTGATTTTACCGTGAATGGCTTGGTGCGCACCGGCACATTTGTGCAAGCGGGTGGGTATAAGGCTGTAGGTACCTCTCGCCTGGAAATAATAAACAACGAACTCATCTTAACCTTTAGCGACAACTTCGATACTGACTTTGCCTTAGGCACCTTTATTTACCTGGCCAACTCTACAAATGGTTCAACTGTCCGTGCCAGTGGCTTAGAGCTGGGCCAAATCTTCACGGATGGCGCAAAGAGATTTAATATTTCACAAATCAATCCCAATATAGGGTTAAACGACTACCGCTATGCAATTGTCTTGTGCAAACCAGCTTCTGTAACTTTTGGCTATGCAGACCTAAAATAAAAGAATGAAAACGCTGACTGTCACACTCCTCCTTATTGGATTTTCTGTTACAACCATATCCGCCCAAATCTTAGAGAAAAGGCAGGGAGTATTCCGCCTTGGTCAACAGGTCATTGTTTCAGATTCATATCTTGATCCGGATGAGGTTGCCGATACGATCCGAACCAATGCGGTATATCTTACCAATATTACTGCAGCTTACGGACTTACAAATCGACTGAGCGTTAATATTGCCTGGCCTGTATTCGTTCGCTCAACAGTTAACGAAGTTAAGTATAATCAAACTGGTAACACGTTGCCAGGAAAAGCAATTAACTCCGTTGGAGACGCTGAGGTGGGCATTCGATATGCTTTTCGCACAAAATTGCCGGTGCAGATCATAGGTTATGTAACACTGGGGTTACCCCTTGGGGAAAAGGGAAATGTTGGTTTAGATACCGATGTACAGACGGGCGATGGAGAATTCAATCAGCTAATAGGGCTACAAGTGGGACAAACGTTCTCCAATTTTTATGCCCTTGCTTATGGCGCTTTTAACAACCGATCGGAAGATTTTTCCAACGACATTCGCTATGGTTTGAAACTAGGCTATGCAGGCGATAAACTGGCCGTGGAAGTTCGTTATACAGGCATTGAGTCTTTATTTAATGATACTGCTCCGGTTTCACAGAATGGTATTTTCTCTAATCATCGCGAAATTTTTTCTCCTGGGGCAGAGTTACAATACATTGCTACTAAAAGTATCAGATTTTTTACCTCCATCGATTGGATGGTGGCTGGACGCAATACATTAAATGCTCCCCTCTTTGGTGCAGGTATCGAGTTACGCAGATAATTTTAGTCTTGGCTTGATGAAGCCGGAAGAGAATTGAGAATGTTTGATCTAAATTCATTGCCTTAAAATTTTTAGATAACCGATCTCGTGTCTTTTGACGGCACTGGAATTTCTCACTGTTGGTCTTTTTATTTCTTCGCTTGCTCAAGCGAAGCACTTGGCGCGCTACGAAATAAAAAAGCCCATCCTGCTTTCAGCAGGACAGGCTTTCAATGTTTGTCGGGGCGGCAGGATTCGAACCTGCGGCCCCCTGGTCCCAAACCAGGTACGCTACCGGACTGCGCCACGCCCCGAACTATATTTTCACTTCACTATTTCAACTTTCGTGATCCGACAGGGGCTCGAACCCCGAACCGTCAGCTTAGAAGGCTGATGCTCTATCCAGTTGAGCTATCGGACCATGTTACGACCCTGTTATCACTAACAAGAACTTCTTTTCACAACCACACTTCACCAATCTGCGGAGAGGGGGGGATTCGAACCCCCGGTACAGAATGACCCGTACGACAGTTTAGCAAACTATTGGTTTAAGCCACTCACCCACCTCTCCAGTGTTTTTAGCCTAAAAAGCCTCTTCCTCCCCGGAAAAGGAATGCAAATATAAAGGTTGACGCAAAACTAACGCAACCTGACCGCAAAATTTGTCTTTTTTTTTCTAGGCTGAAGATTTCAACCTAACAATTCTACTCTTTGAATCTCCGATTGTACTCTTTTACAATTCTCTCCATATCCTTAAACTTTAATTCCTTGTTCTTGATTCTTGTAACAAGGTCGGGAGCTCCTTCTATTACCGGTGGCATTTTTTCAATAAAATCCTTTGATTCAATGTATATAATCTCTCCCTCTACATCCATGATAGCATAAACAAAATATTTATAGGCTACGAACCTTTGAGGTGAAAAAGTCGAAGGCTTATCATATGAGATTAATTCTTGAACATATTCTTCAGGTATCTTGTATAGTACTAGTTTTCCCCGACTCAGAACGATCGCTTCAATCTTGCCTGCCTCAAATTTCTTCCATCTTGGGGAGCCGACTTTTTTCGGGTGAACGTTATTAATTATTTCGAATGTATCTTTTCTAAAAACGTAACCGAGTAATTCAAGGGTGTAAAATTCCTGAGGTCTTTCATTTGGTTTTTTGTACAGATTGATTTTTACACCTTTACCTTTAACCCCTACATCATATTTGAGGTATCCTTTAATGATCATACTGTCCAGCGTAACCACATAACCATTGAATTTCTCTTCCCAATTCTGAGAATACACAAATCCTATATTCAAAAGAAATATCGTGAATAGAAAAGCCTTTCTCATACCTGTGAAAGATTAATATCTCGATTTTTCTTTCTTCAACGCTGCGCCACTCATTGCGGCAAAGCCCCCAACGAGTCCACCGATTAGTGCTGTGACTACTAACAGGAGGGGTTTACTCAAACTAAAAATTGCAGCAACACGTTCGGCAAGAGGAGCGGCAGATGAGGCATCGAGCATCCAGGCTTTGATCAACCATAATAAGGCGATGCCAATCAAGCCGGCTAAAAAGTTAGCGCTTGATTTCAATGCATAGCCCGCAGCAAAGGCTGCGATGGCAATACACCACCAGGGCATAAACAATTCAAGAATAAAGGCTACGATAATAATGGCTATAAATTGGATAAAGAATTTCATTTTGAATTAGGATTGAGTTGAGTAGAATAGAGTGCTTGATTTCCTGCTTCTTCAGGCGTGTGAATAAACATCAGGCGGTAATGTTGATCTGCCACCCAGCGATCTACCATATTACCATAATAGTAACTGCCCGGATTTCCGGATTGCCCGCCAGGGTAAACTGCCCATGATTTTACTCCGGTCTTTTCAAGGCTGACGATCATCCGCCACGAAGGGCCATTGGTTTGGGAGTGTGCATTCACGATACTGCCGTTTCCGCCATGCTTTACATTGATGCTTAGTGGACGTAAAGGAGGAAGTAAATGACTGATGTAGCTGTCCTTGTACTCAGCCCACGCAACATTGTCAGTCTGATGATCTTTTTTCCATTTCGATATTTTTGCCACAGCCAACGAAAGTGATTTGTGAACTATTTCTTTAGCAGTTTCCTTCTCTGGTGTGCTTTGAATATCAAAGAATGATAAATCCGGTTTCTCTTTCAGGAGTTTAATAGTAGTGTAAGAAGTTGGTCGTTCAAGCGCAACTTTCGAATCGTTCATCTCATCCCAAATCATCGGCATTAGCTCGGTCCACCATGCTTCGAAATAAGAAGCACCTTCTGAAGTTTCAGTATTAAAGTAATCCCAAGCCTTCACCGTGTTCAGGAAATTTTTTACAGAGTCTTTTAAGGCTTCTTCATCATCAATATAAAATAATAGGATCGGGACGCACTCGAAAGCTTTCAGGTTAAAATTATCGCCTTGCAGTTTAGCCATATCTTTAACGCTGATGTTCGAAGACTCACGCAAAACTTGGTTAATTCTCCGATTACGGTAGACTTCAAAGTTTGTAGACGTCACATAATACGGATATGTTGAATCCGCAGGGTATTGATTGGCAGAGCTCACAAAACCACGTTCAGGATTTTTGTACGTCACATTTTGTTCGTTTGGAATATAGGCCTGCCATCCGTTGGATCGCTTGCTTCCATCCAGCACAAATTTTCCTTCGTCCTTTCTGCGAACTGGATATTTTCCCTGAATCCTCATGGCAATATCACCTGACACAGATGCGAAAACGAAATTTTGTGCAGGTGAACCATAGTGGTTGAGCGCCTCCATATACTCGGCATGGTTATTTGCGCGATTTAATTTGTGTAAAGCCAGCAACTCTTCCGATTCATCGTGTGAAATCCAGCGAAAAGAGTAATTCTTTAATTCATTTTCGCCACCAAAACTTTCATCATAGGTAACCGGTCCCCAATGTGTGTAGATAACCGTATCGTAAAATGATTCTTTCCCCCGAACTTTAATTTCTTCTACAATCTTTTTAGTATCCATCCACTGGTCATCCAGTTTGTATTTGTTTTTTTGTGAATCCTGAAACGTGATTTTGAACCAGTCAGTCAAATCGCGTTGTGCATTGGTTACACTCCAGGCGATGGAGTCGTTAAAACCGATTGTAATTCCAGGGGCTCCTGGCAACGAAGCACCCATGACGTTAACGCCAGGCGCGTTCAGTTGTACGGCAAACCAAATGGAAGGCAAGGTTAAATTTAAATGAGGATCACCGCACAGGATAGGAGAGCCAGTCGCGGTTTTACTTCCCCCTACAGCCCAGTTGTTACTGCCTATTGTCGGGTCAGGATTAGGTAATTTTTTAATCGCTATTAATTCATCTAGAAGTGCAGCGGGAACAGTATCAAATTTTATAGGATTGAATTTCCAACCACCCGGATTATCTACGATCGGGTCAATGGAAAGCTCACGGTCAGGATATAAGAGATCAAGCGTCTCCTTCCCGAAGAGTTTGAGCGCATTGGTCATCTCTATATCCTTATCTCCAATGTTAAGCGTTTGAGCCATTTTCTTTAGTAGCAGTGCACATTTTAAGGGGGTCCAGTTTTCTGGTACATAATCCAAAAGTTTGTATTCAAGCGGTAAGCTTTTGTACTCAAGCGTGGCAATATATTGATTGATACCTTCCGTATATTTTTCAGCTACCATCCGGGTAGTTGGATCTTTTTGCATCGCTTCCAAACCGTGAGTAGCACCGAATCCAAGACCCAGTCTTCTGCTGCTTCGGTCAATATCCAGTATTCTGCCATTGGGTCCCTCTCCTAAAATTTCAGAAAGTCTGCCAGCAGAGGCATGTGTTTGGAATTCCATTTGCCATAGGCGATGAATAGCTGTTACGTAACCTTGGGCGAGATAAAGGTCTTCATCATTGCTGGCGAAAATGTGCGGAATAAGGAGGCTATCGTATATAACCGTTACTTTATCTTTAAGTCCTGCGATTTTTAATTCTGTTGGCCCTGTAAACCCTTTTGGTTCAATGTTTTGCCAGAAGCCATGAAAGGGATCCAAGAATTTCCCGAGTGGTGGAATGCGGGAGCCCCCCAGTTGCCAACTATTGTTTAATAGAAAGATCAATAGAACCGTAATGCCAAGGGAAATAAGGAATCGGGTGTTTCTCATGAAGGTGTCAATTTATCGGCTGAATGTAAAAAGCTTTTCCTAATTTTCGGCCTTCAATCATTATAATTACTTTATTCAGTAGCCCTTGAAACAGATTTTGAACCAGTACACCAAGGAACAAATAAAGAAAGCGAGTGCCATTAAGGCTATTGTTTTTGATGTAGATGGGGTGTTAACGGATGGTAAAATTATTTACGATGATACCGGCAAAGAAACGAAACAGTTTAATGTAAAGGATGGCTACATTATTAGTCATCTAAAGAAGGCAGGAATTATTGTGGGTATAATTACAGGACGTGATTCGAAAGTGGTTAGTAACCGGGCAGCAGAACTGAAGCTTGATTTTTGTCACCAGGGGATTGTCGATAAACTGGTAGTTTTCGAAAAGCTTATTGACTTCCACAAATTGAAGAAAAAACAAGTCGCCTATATTGGAGATGATATTAATGACATGGGTGCATTGCGAAATTGTGGATTATCGGTTTGCCCTGCTGATGCCATGAGTTACGTTAAAGAACAGGTTGACCTAATAACACAGGTTAAAGGAGGACAAGGCGTTGTACGCGAAGTTGCCGACCTTGTATTAGCCGCGCGTGGTGAAATGGGAAAAATTTTAAAAGGATAGTGGCTGTCAGGTTTCGACAAGCTCAACCTGACATTAGTTTTTTAATGGATATTGTAAAGCATGACGTATGGAAACATTCAAGGATAAAGTTCAGGTAACCGATAAAATCACATTAGGTGGCGATAATATGGTATTGTTTGCGGGTCCATGCGCGGCAGAGAGTTACGATCTTTGTTTGGAAGTGGGTACTAAAATGAAAGACTTGTGCCTGAAGTTAGGAATTGACTATGTGTTTAAATCTTCCTTTGATAAAGCTAACCGTACATCGGCAGGTTCGTATCGTGGTCCATCGGTGGATATGGGGTTGGAAATTCTGGCGATGGTCAAGCAAAAGCTTAACGTACCCATTGTAACCGATGTACATGAATCCTATCAGTGCGCGGAAGTTGCGGAAGTTGTTGATGTGATACAAATACCAGCATTTTTATGCAGGCAAACTGACTTGCTAATCGCGGCAGCGAAAACAGGTAAAGCAGTCAAAATTAAGAAAGGTCAATTCATGGCACCAGAAGACATGAAATATGCAGTCGATAAAGTACGGGGAGAAGGAAACAATAAAGTATTCTTAACGGAGCGTGGTGCAAGTTTTGGCTATCACACGTTGGTGGTTGACTACAGGTCGCTCCCGATTATGCGCCAGTATGCGCCAGTAATTTTTGATGTAACGCACTCTATTCAACAACCCGGTGGTAAAGGCGGGTCATCGGGTGGGCAGCGTGAGTTTGCACCGTTCTTGGCACGAGCTGCAGCAGCCGTAGGTGTTGATGGATTTTTTATTGAAACACACCCGAACCCCGAAAAGGCTCTCAGCGATGGCCCGAATATGATTCCGCTATATGAAATGGAATCGTTTTTAAAAATGCTTAAGCAATACTGGGAAATTAATAAAAAGGAAAATACTACAAGTAACTGAATCAGTTAACTCGAATTCCTTCTAGCGTAAATTGTGGAGTAATGATTGTGTCACTTAGATGTAAGGCTCTATCACGAATTACAATTTCTAACTTTAACGGTGCTATGCTAAAGGTTTGAGTAAAACCAGAACTTGCCATTGCATAGCGAATGGTGCCTTCTAATGGACCAGTCTTATTTGATAAAACAGGAAATCGTGCATCAAACCTGAAACAGTATGCTTCGAGCCAATCAAATTTTTCAAAACTCCCTGTTCTATTGTAATAGAATGTCACATCAATATTGGTGTGGTTAACATTTGTTTTATACAATAACGGTTCGGCTTCAATTAAATAGTACTTGTCGCCACCGATAAACCCCGAATCAGCAATGTTATAAGAATTGTCAACGGCAGTTGCAGGCACTAACAGCTGGTCATCGGCATAAAATAAGCAACTTGCATTGTCATAGAAGGGGAGATAATTATAAAGCGGCTCATCACGGGTTCTATTTGTTACCAGTTTGCCCGGTAGCCCAGCTGATTTTAATCGAATGTATGGTACATCGGAAGCATCGTATACAACGCCCGTTGCAACCTTTGTGGTATCGCCAAGTCCATCGGCTAAAAAATAAAAAGATGCATTAAAAGGCTCTTCAAGATAATCGGCATTTACGCCTAAATCCCCGTCACCATCTTTAAAATCAAGATAAAGAATAAGGCTGTCGTTCGTGGCTGGACCGGGGAGGTCTTTAAATTGAATTTTATTAAAAGTTATCTCCGGTAAAACACTGAATATCGGGGCTTCAAAGCACCCACTAACTGCTACGAATAAAAAACAAAATAAAATTATGCCCTTAATTGCCTTCATACACTATTTTTGAACCCGGACAAGATACATAACGGTTGAATAACTTGAAAAGTTTTAAGTCTCTATTGTATACGGTTAACGACCGTAATGTAAATGATATTGCATTACGCCTATTTCAATACCAGGCAAAAAATAACCCAGTCTACGCGAGCTACCTTTATAACCTAAACATTAATCCGGAAACTGTTGATGCAATTAGTAAGATCCCCTTTTTACCAATAGCGCTTTTCAAAAGTCATGTTATTAAAACTGATGAATGGCTTGCTGAAACAGTGTTTGCCAGCAGTGGCACGACTAAGAGCACAACGAGCCAGCATGAAATTGAGAGCCTGAATTTCTATTTTGAAAATTCTCAACACTCTTTTAATTACTTATTTGGGCAGATTAGTCAATATCATATTTTTGCGCTTATGCCATCGTACCTCGAGCGCAACGATTCTTCACTCATTGCAATGTTAAGTTCATTTATAAAAAAGAGTGACTCTGAGTTTTCAGGATATTATTTGAATGAGCATGAAAAATTATTGATGGATATTGAACGTTGTAAAAAGCAAAGCGATAGAAAAATTTTATTATGGGGTGTAAGTTTTGCGTTACTCGATTTAGCCGAAAAATTTAACCCCGATTTGAGTGGTTGTGTTATTCTTGAAACGGGTGGGATGAAGGGGCGAAGGAAGGAAATGATCCGTACTGATTTACACCTTGAGTTGAAGAAACGCTTCAATGTAAATGCCATTTATTCTGAGTATGGAATGACTGAGTTATTATCACAGGCTTATACAAAAGGGGATAATTCATTTTTTCCACCACCCTGGATGAGGGTTATCGTACGCGAAGTAACTGATCCCTTTGAGAGGGGTCTGATTGGCCGCCCTGGAGGGCTTAATGTAGTTGATTTGGCCAATATTCACTCTGTAGCATTTATTGAAACAGAAGATGCCGGAAAAGTGTTTGAAGATGGGTCTTTTGAGGTTATGGGCAGGCTCGATAATTCGGATGTAAGAGGGTGCAACCTGATGGTTGAATAGCATATTGGGCTGGTGAATGGCATTATACTACGCCAAGATTTGTTTTGTAGTTAAAGACTTTTATTTTTGTCTAACATAAAGCCACTTTTGATGAAAAAAGTTATCGTTTTTTTGATTTTAGCAGGGTTTGTCTCAGCTTGTAGTCAGTATACTTGCCCAACGTATGGCAAAAAAATGACTCCTGTTAAACAAGCTCCGTTAAGAAAAATCTAGACTTAGAGATATTTTTTTACATCTTCAGCTAGTATTTCCTCCCCGGTCATTATCACCAGCCTCTCTATTACGTTCCTTAATTCCCTAATATTTCCTGTCCAATTATGACTTTGTAATGCCTTGTAGGCCTTACTGTCAATAGTTTTCTTTTTGGATCCGTATTCTACCGAAATATCATTCAAAAATTTATCTACCAATTGAGGTATATCTTCTGTTCGTTCATTTAGGGCTGGCACTTTAATGACAATTACACTTAAGCGATGATACAAATCTTCCCGGAAGCGCTGTTGCTCAATCTCTTTCTTAAGATCTTTATTGGTTGCAGCGATAACCCTCACGCTTACAGTAATTTCCTTTTCTCCGCCTACCCGAGTGATTTTATTTTCTTGAAGGGCCCGTAGTACTTTGGCTTGCGCGGATAGGCTCATATCACCGATTTCATCCAAAAAAAGAGTGCCACCTTCGGCTTGCTCAAATTTTCCAATTCGTTGTTTGATAGCCGAAGTGAAAGAACCTTTCTCATGCCCGAATAACTCGCTTTCAATAAGTTCGGATGGAATTGCTGCGCAGTTTACCTCCACAAGAGGGGATTCTGCTCGCTTGCTTTTTGCATGAATATTTCGGGCTACAAGTTCCTTACCACTTCCATTGGCACCCGTAATTAAAATCCGCGCATCGGTTGGTGCAACTTTTTCTATAATTTCTTTAACCTGTCTGAGTGCTTCCGACTCTCCGGCCATATCAAATCCCTTACTTATTTTTTTCTTGAGCGATCTATTTTCTTCCTTCAATGAATTTCGTTCCAGCACATTTCGCAAGTGAATAAGAATAGTTTCAATACTTTCAAATGGCTTTTGAATAAAGAAGTAAGCACCTCGTTTAATGCACTCAAGTGCTGTTTGTTTTGTGCCGTGCGCGGATATAATAATAAAGGGAGTAGTGATGCCTGCTTTTTTTACTTTCTCTAGCACTTCAATACCATCCATTTTTGGCATTTTAACATCACAAAATGCTACATCAAAGTGATCTTGCTCAAGTTTGCGAAGAGCCTCTTCACCGTCTTTCGCTTCTTCTACTTCGTGATTTTCTTCAACTAAAATTTCACGCAACGAAGTTCGAATCGCTGCCATGTCATCTACTACCAGAATCTTTGCCATGATGTATGTTTAAAAAACCTGTTAGCATTCAAGCTAACAGGTTTGAATTACGAAAAAAATATGCAAGCCTATAAGCCGGGTTCTGTTCCCCGACAAGTCGGGGTCCTTATCATTTATCTGGTCCGCAAACTTGCGGATCAATCGGTCTACCCATCACGCTATTCCGGTGGTGCAACCGAAGTTAGCCTCGATAAAAGTCGAGACTAACAGCATGACCTATTTGACCTTTCAACGCATAAGGTTTACCATGCGCCCTTCATTGCTGTTGAGCCGGTGGGCTCTTACCCCACCTTTTCACTATCACCTCAATCCGATAGAATCGGTTCGGGGCTACTTTTTTTCTGTGGCACTTCTGTCAACTTACGGTTTCCAATAAGAAGCCCACCCTTTCAGGTGGTATGCTGCCCGATGTTGCCCGGACTTTCCTCCCCTCGACAAAGTCGAGAGGCGATAAGGCGGCTTGCATAGCGCAAAAATACTGAATTGCAAGCGTTTATTTTTATTCATTACTGAATGTCTCTGCCGGTGATTTGCAATTCAAATTTATCTCCAAGTTGAGCCACCTCCATTATCATGTGTTTTATTTCATCTTCACTCGTGCCTTCCGTTGGAAAAGTTGCAATGATTTTTAGATGCCCGTCACCAATAATAAATTTACTATAATCAAACCTTACACTTTGTTCGAGTAAGTCTTTCAGGTTAATTGTTGATGTGTATTCGCAAACCTTTGAAGTTATTACTCCATGATGTTTGTCAAGTATCTTACTCTTTTCAATAGCAACAATAAGCGTTTGAAAGCGACCACCGTTTAGCGGAACAACAATTATAGATTTAGTTGAATCGTAGATGGTGAATTGCCCACCGAGCTGCTCGGCATACTGTTTTATAAAATTAAATAGGTTCATGTTATAGTAAAAAATTTTGACTTACTAATTTATTTTTTCAGTTGTCGATGACTCTTCCTTTAATTCTTGGTTGTCATCCGGTTTTCGTATGTTCTTATCGCGCGTTGATTTTAGTAAGTCTTTAAGCTCATTAAAGCTTTGCGTGTACAGCAGGCTTACTCCCGTTGTAATCGCGTTTTGTGAATTTAAATTTGCGTTTACCGGATTTACGTTCGTGCGGCTGTACATCTTTATTTTAAATTTGCCATCGGGTGTTAATAGATAGTCGACTGTCCAATCACCTGCTACGGACGAAAAGCTTGTTCCATTATTTCCTTCTGTATTACTGACTGTGTTCCCTTGGTTGCCAATCGTTCCGTCTCTCGTTATCCGAAGCCTTCCATTTAAAAATGTATAGGATAACCGCAATTGTAAGGCATTGAACGACTCCTGATCCATACTTCCGAGATCTACGTCTACTTCCAGATTCTCATCAACCTGGCTCATCCAATAGCTTAGCTGGTTTGAAAATAGTTCGCTTACGCTATTAACAATAGAGCCACTGGTATTGAAAGATTCGGAAGGAGAAAATTTTCGCAGCACGATAAGGCTAAACACTTGGCGTTTTAGTTCTTGCTCATCAAGTTTACTTTTAAATGCGTCAAAGCGTTCCTCTAATCGTATAGTTTTAGCCCCATCGGTAATCGTCTTTGGTAAATCCTTTGCTAAGATGTCAAAATCTATTTGTGGAGATAGCATGGGCCCCTCTAACGTTAATAATACCTGTGCCGGGTATTTTCTTCTTATTTGTGGAATGCTGTTTAACGTTGGATCATCAAGAATTGGTGCATACGATGCCAACTGATTATAGGTAGCATTTATTTTCATTAAGCCTTGATATGGATCGCCAAACCAAGTTATACTGCTGCCAGGTGAAATAGTAAATTCCTTGTTAATAAGATCGTATAGTGTAAAATTATAACCGCCTTCCGTAAATATAACCGGACCAAACATGTTGAACTCACCTTTCGTATCAAGTTGAAGTTTTATTCTTCCGTTGCCACGCCCCCGAATGATATCACCGGCTTTTTTATCGAATATAATCTCACAATAAGCATCTGGGGTTACATCCAGATTTAAGTCGAACGTTACACCTGTTAAACTCACCTTCTTATTTACGTTGGCAACTGTGCTTTGATAGGTTGAGTCTTTTAGGTTAACAAAATTGATAAACTCTTTTCTCTCTGTTGATGAACTTCCTGCCATGGGTATAAAAATTCGGGAATTTTTACGGGTAACGGCTGTGGCGGTAATTATAAGATTGTTAATAGGTCCACTAAAACTAACATTTCCTGAAGCATAGCCTTGTCCATAGAAAAGGCTGTTGTCTCTTGCCGTTGTATTGAGAAGTTGAAAGTTTTCGAAACTTGCGTTTAGGTTAATTTGCATTTGCTTAAAATTTTTATGGCTGATTTCGCCATTAAGTTTCCCTCTGTTTTTAAACGCATCCAATAACTCTATTCCTCCAAAAAATATGGCTTCGGGTCTAAACCCAATACTACCAGTCAGTTGGTATGTAGCATTCAGGTAATTTACCATTAGCTGACCTTTTTCAATTTGACCAATTCCGTTTAATAATGGTTTGTTCAAGGTGCCGGTAAGCGAGTATTCTCCCGACAAGGTGCCTTCCAGGTTGCTGAAGATCTGATCAATAAAAGGTTCAATAATTTTTAAGTTGGCTTTCTCTAAAGTTGCATCTATAGAAAGTGGGTTCAACTTGTCAGATGGCGTATAGTAGCCTGTGCAGTTAACAATTCTTTTTTCAAGCCTATCGATAATGAAATCTACCTTAAATTTCTTCTGTTCCGCGTCCCAGATGTTGTTTCCTGTAATATCGCCAACCGTAAAATTATTTATGTTTAGGTCATTGATATAGATTTCATTTTGAATTGATGTTTGCGCAAATACTTCACCCACCGTTATTGACGCATTTAATGTACCGCCTAGCGTTCGTTGAGAAATGCTATTCAACGTGGAGAGGTTCAAATCCTTAACCGTTAACGTAATTTTCTTGAGCGGATTTTCTGAAAGAAACCCGTTAAGATTTATCGACTGTTCATGATTGATCCATTTAATATTTTGAATGGCCCATTCATTTCCTTTCTTGTATACATGGTTAGAGGAGTCAATTGTCCAAATTGTTTTCAATAGTTGTATTTTTGATGAATTAAGAAATTTCAACTCTGTGCTATCTTTAAAATCAACTATTCCTGCTAACCGAAGGTAGTTATCTTGTATTTGTTGATCTATGCTAATATTGAAATCAATATGGTCACTATTCCAGATAGCTTCGGTACTAAAATTCTTGGTATTTAACCCTCCAATTTGCTGACTAGCCGATGATACATACACCATTGCCAAAGCTTGTGTGCTGTCGGAGAGTTTTGAGGCGTTGAAATCTAATTCTACATCGGTCATTCTAATATTTTGATACTGCAACGTATCGAGTTTGGTAAACGCATGGATAACAGTAGTTTTTCCGCTTGAGAATGCTCCATCCATACTTGTATTTTTACCAACATTTAAATCGAGACTCAGTATGGAAGCAATAGGCTTAATGTTTTTCAAGTTTATATGAAAATTTGCCTCATAGTCTTCTGGTGCCCGAGTCTTTTTTAGATAGTAATCGGAGATACTATTTTTATCATTTCTAATGTTTAAATGAAATTCATTTATCAGCACTTGAATATCTCTAAAAACCTGAGAAAAATAAAAATCACCTGCAACTTCAGCATTTGCAATATCGGATGTAAACTTCAGTGATCGCTTCTCCTTATTTTTAGATGCATGCAATGTTGCTTGCTTCAAAGTCAGCCATTTATTATCGTAGTTTACATTAACGTTTTGGATAGTAGCATTTCCCGAAAGACTGTCTAACGCAAGGCCATTCATATTAACATTGATTTCAGCTTGTAGGAATAATCGCTTTTTGGCAATGTTTACCTTATCAAGGTTAACGGAATCGAGTGTTGCTTGTATTTTTATAAGGTTAAGGTTGTTGCGTAAATCGATTGATCCCTTTGCCCGCATTTTCATATTATCATCTCTAACCAGTAATTCACCACTGAAAAACTGAGAAGAAAATCTCGCGTTCGTTGTAATATTTTTGTAGTCGTAACCTCTTATGCCAACAGACTTAATAGTGCTTGCTAATACAAAATTTGCATTGTCGCGCGTGAATCCAGAACCACTGATGCTGCCTTCAAGATTTACCTTTTGAAAGGATACTGTATCAGCCATGTACTGACCAAGGTTAAATCCGATCAGGCTCAATTGCCCTTTGTAGGAAGAATTTTCAAGTGATTTTTCATTCACTTTAAGGTTAATATCAGAAATAATCCGCCCCAGGTGATTTGAGAAATCTCCCTTGGCTACAAAATCTGTGGGGTAGCCAATAAACTGACCGTTAAGGGATAGTCTTCCTAATGGCGTTAGTCGTTTCATTGTGTTTTCATTAAAAATGAAGGACAGATCGCTAAATTCTATCTGCGATTTTTTAAGGTGAAGAATTGTGAAAGTCTCGTCAAAATCAGGAAGGCCATCCATGTCGATTGATCCTTGGAGCACTGTATTTCCTGTTCTTAATTCCATCTCTGTGAAGCGAAAATTTCTCACGCTTCCAAAAGCTTTTCCGTTTATGTGTATCGGCAATTTAAGGCGCTTAACCGCGGGGGCAAACAGCGAAAGGTCTGCCGGATGAATAGTTGTATTACTGAAATTGGCTTTAAATTTTACCTTATTTACAAAGTCATTTAGGTCATTTTGATTTTCATAATTAAATAGTATTGTATCTGAAATTGTACTTCGACCTGCTTTTAAATTTATCCCCCGAAACTCAAGAGATTTCTGTGATATTCTAAAAAAAGTTGATAGTTGCTCAATTCCAAAGTTTGTTTTTTGGTCGATTGCGGCTAGCGTGTTTACGGTAAATTGTACCGTATCACCAACGGTAGCAAAATTCTGTAACTCAGCATCGTTAATAAGTAATGAAAAATGGTTGTAGTCAAAACCTGCTACGCTATCACCGTCAGCGTTATCGAATGTAAATTTGCTATCCTTTATAATGGCTTCGCCTATGCGCAGTTTCTGAGATTTGCCTCCTTTGCCGGAAGTTCCATACTGCTTATTGATTTGATTAATGAACACATTAATGTTTAAATTTTCAGTAGCATCAGCATCAGTAATCTTTGTAAAAAGTATCCTCGCGCTGTCAATGTAGATGGCATCTATATTAATATCCATGCCCTGTAGCATATTTGATATTTTATAGTTTACCAACAATTTTTTCAGGCCAATCATTTCATTGTGTTCGGGGTCTTCAATCGTAACACCCTCTAGCACAAGTCGATCGAACCACGAGAACCGTATATTAGTTATCGTGGTTTTAAAACCGACAACTTCTGAGAAACTGCTGAAGTATTGCTTAGCAAGTAGACGCTGAACTGCTGGCAGTTGAAGAAAGAGAAATGAGGAAATGAGTATAAAAATTATACTAGTGGCAAAATATACCAGTACCTTGATAAAGCGTTTTTTGATACCTTGCAGGTTCATTTATAACCCATGAGTCCCGTAATACTTGCCATTGAGTCATCGTGTGATGAAACATCTGCTGCTATAATAGTAAACGGCAAGGTACTTAATAATATTATTGCTACACAGCCCGTTCACCAAAAATATGGCGGTGTTGTTCCTGAGTTGGCGTCACGTGCGCACCAGAAAAATATTGTAAGCGTAGTTGACGAAGCCTTTAGAGTTGCTGCAATACAGTTTTCAGCTCTAGATGCTATTGCGTTTACCAGAGGCCCTGGCTTGATAGGATCTTTACTAGTGGGTGTTTCTTTTGCAAAGGGGATGGCATTGGGGTTGAATAAACCATTGATCGAAGTGAATCACATGCAAGCTCATGCGCTATCGCATTTTATTGATGACCCCAAACCTTCCTTTCCGTTTCTATGCCTTACCGTTAGTGGAGGACATACTCAAATTATTATTGTTCGAGATCATTTAGAAATGGAACTAATCGGTGAAACACAAGATGATGCCGCTGGTGAGGCATTTGACAAAGCAGCTAAAGTAATGGGATTGCCGTATCCGGGAGGGCCGTTGATCGATTCATATGCTCAGAAGGGGAATGCCATGGCGTATCAATTTCCAGAAACCAGTATGCCTGGTCTTGACTTTTCGTTTAGTGGAATTAAAACGGCCTTTTTATATTTTCTTAGAGATCAAAAAATAAAAGATGTGAATTTTGTTGAAAAAAACCTGAGCGATATTTGTGCAAGTATACAACGCCACCTTGTAAAAATGTTACTCGACAGGCTTGAGCAAGCCAGTATTCAAATGGGTATTACAGAAATTGCTATTGCAGGGGGTGTTTCAGCAAATTCAGGTTTAAGAAGTGGCCTGCAGTCATTAGCAAAAAGAAAAGGGTGGAACGTGTATATTCCTGCATTTGAATACTGTACCGATAATGCTGCCATGATAGCCATGGTGGCGCACTATAAATTTTTGAAAGGTGAGTTTTGTGACCTAAGTATTTCACCGTTAGCAAGAATGCCCATCTAATCAATTACTATTGCTCACATATCGATTAATATTTTGAAGAATATTTTAAAGCCGGGCCATACGAAACAAACGCGGTATCTTGTAAAGGATACAGATGTGGCTTCCTTTCTGGGCAGGGTTGTTCATCCTGTTTGTTCGACCTTTACCCTGGCAAGAGAAATTGAATGGGCAACACGTCAGTTTGTATTAGAGATGCGAGACGATGACGAAGAAGGGATTGGCACATCAATAACTATCGATCACCGAAACCCTGCATTTGTTGATGACGAGATTGTTATCAACGCGTGCGTTGAAAAAATTAATGGACATGAATTGATTTGCACGTATGAAGCTAAGGTTGGCGATAGAATAATTGCAACTGGAAAAACAGGACAGAAAATTTTAAAACACGAGAAGATTTCTCAACTTTTCAAGAAACCAGAATGAGTAAGAGATTTTCAAACGATATTAACATCCGAAATAGGCAAGCTTCGTTTGAATTTGAGTTGCTTGATAAATATATCGCGGGCTTGGTATTGATGGGTACGGAAATTAAATCAATTCGTGAAGGAAAAATTAACCTGCAAGACGGATATTGTTATTTTAACGAAGGTGAGTTATTTGTAAAGGGAATAAATATCACTCCCTATGCGCAAGGCACGCACTACAATCATGAAGCCCAACGTGAGCGTAAATTATTGTTGACGCGGTTAGAAATAAGAAAGATTGAGCGAAAAGTTGAAGAGAAAGGATTAACCTTAATACCTGTCCGCTTGTTTATAAATGACCGGGGTTTTGCTAAATTGGAAATTGCCTTGGCTCGTGGAAAGAAAATGCACGATAAACGAGATACTATAAAAGACCGTGACGCTAAGCGCGATCTTGATCGATTAAAAATTTAATAAGCCAACGTGAATACTGAAATAACGGAACATGGCGTCTGCCGACTGAGCATGATCTCTATACGAGTTGAAGCTTCTGATAAATCCGAAATGCTTACGCAATTACTTTTCGGAGAACATTATGAGGTACTTCTTACGAGCAAGGACAAAAAATGGCTTCGGATTAGAAATTACTTCGATCAATACGAGGGTTGGATGGATACTAAGCAACATCATAGCATAACAAAGGAATACTTCGATTACATTAACCGGGCAGATTTCAAAATCACCACCGACATCACGACAAGTATTTTGTATAATAAGAATCCGATATCTATTGTGATGGGTAGCATTATTCCAATCTCGGGTGCTGAATTGTTTAAAATGGAAGAGCAGTTTGCTTTTAATGGTGAATCGAAAAGTATGGGGCAAAAGCGGGATGTGGAGTTTCTTAAGCTTACTTCTCAAAAATATTTAAATGCGCCTTATCAGTGGGGTGGAAAAAGCCCGTTTGGAATTGATTGTTCCGGCTTAACACAAATGATATTTAAAATTAATGGATACAAGCTTCAACGTGACGCCAGTCAACAAGCCAAACAAGGAAAACCGGTTGAGTACAGTGATTCTCTTCCAGGTGACCTTGTTTTTTTTAAGAATAAGGAAAGTAATGTATCGCATGTAGGTATGCTTCTTTCAAAAGACAGGATTATTCATGCTTCTGGAAAAGTACGTGTTGATTATTTTAACGAAGTTGGCATTCTTCAAAGCGAGACTAAAATTTATTCTCACACGTCACCGGTTGTCAGGCGTGTTTTTTAATTCTAGCATTAAAAATTGAACGGCTTGCTGACGGGAGGCTCTGTTGTTTGTATGGTAGAATGATTTTATATTTCACCTATGAACAGTCGTGTTTTGGTATTAAACCAAGATTTTAGCCCGCTCATGGTGTGCTCGGTAGAGCGTGGGTTTCTATTGGTATACTTGAATAAAAGTGAAATGATTCGCCCAGCTAACGGGTATCAATTACATTCGATTACCCGGTCTTTTCCAATGCCCTCTGTCATAAAGCTTAATCGGTATGTAAATGCACCCTACAAAGGTGTAACGTTAACGCGTCAGAATATTTTTAAACGCGACAATTCTGAGTGTCAATATTGCGGTACCAGAAAAGAATTGACATTAGATCACGTAATTCCCAGCTCAAAGGGCGGACAGCACTCTTGGGCCAACCTGGTGACTGCCTGTAAAAGATGTAATGCTAAAAAAGGTGATTACACTCCGGAGGAAGCGTGTATGACATTACACAAAAGACCGCTGAAGCCTACCTATGCTCTTTTTCTTAAGGAGCTGTCGGGTCATCATGGAAATGAGTGGGATGATTTCTTAGGGTAACACCTTCTTAAAATCTTAACGTAAATACAGTCTTAACAGATGGTTCGGACTCTACAGTTAGCGTGCCATTATGCAATTGCATTATTTGGCGTGATAAACTTAGGCCGATGCCTGACCCACTTTTTTTGGTTGTGTAGAATGGAACAAAAATATGTTCAATGGCTTCCGGAATAATTCCAGAGCCATTATCTGTTACTTGAATTTTTACGTGACTTCCGTCATATTTTCCAATCAAGTCAATATACGGGTTGAGCGAACCTGCTGTTGCTTCTCTTGCATTTTTTAACAGATTGATCAGTACCTGTTCTATCATTTCCTCATCGGATTGAATTGTTAGGTATTCAGAGGAGCATTCATACTTAAAATCGATGTTATATTTTTTCATCTCTTGACGCATCAGCATGGCTACCTTTTCAATCAAGTCTTTAAGCTTAACCATTTTTATTTTTGGATTGGGTAATGATGTATACTCCCGATAGGCATCAATAAATTTAATAAGACCTTTGCTTCGGTTTTCAATGGTGCTAAGTCCTTCTTTTAAATCTTCTGCGCCTTCTTGCTTGAGTTCATAATGATCTTCTTTTTGGGTAAGGTCGTGCTCCAAAATTTCTTTTAACGTTGAGGTAAGCGATGAAATAGGCGTAATGGAATTCATGATCTCGTGGCGTAGAACACGGGTAAGATTTTGCCATGCTTCCAATTCCTGTTTTTGTAATTCAGGTTGAATATTTTGCAGCGTTAACAACTTAACATCATTTCCCCGAATGCGTAATTCCGTTGCCTGTATGGTGAGTGAAATTTCATTCGCGCCTTTGTACAGTGCTCCTTTTCCCGGCTGCACACCAATAAGCGTTTGATATAATTTTGGATTCACCTCCTTTAGATCATGGATAGTCTTTAGGTTTTGAACATCTAAAAATTTTCGCGCATTCATATTCATTAATTGTACTTTACCCAGTGTATCGAATGATAGAATTCCGGTGCGTACTTGTTGAACTACTGTATTCAAATATTGCCAATGTTCTTCTTTTTCAGAACGGGCCTTTCGAAATGCTTCTAGCACCTCATTAAATGCGATATTCAAATCCTTAAAACTCTTGCCAAGTTTATTATCAGAAGCGAAACTTGAAATGAAATCTGAATATTTTACAGATTCTAAGAAGCGCGTAAGTTTTCGATTTGTTTGGTTTACGAAATGAAAGAGCTCAAACAGTTGAAAGACAATAATCAAACCTGTAAGAATGGCAGCGAAAAGCATATTGGCCCTACTGATCATAAACATAAAAAGTGCTAGTGCTAAGCCCAGCAAGACTATACGAAGAATTACACGAGATCGAAAATCGCTCAGCATCTAATTTAAAATTTGCGATTTGAAAACTGTAGACCGTTGGTTGAGTTGATCATGTGACTGTCGCTGCTCTGATACTAAAATTATTAAAGCCCATATTTTTCTAACCTGCGATATAACGATGATCTGGTAAGACCAAGTTCAGAGGCTGCTTGGGTTATGTTTCCATTGTACTTCTTAAGCACTTTCCGTATAAGCAATTTTTCCACTTCTTCCAGATTATACTGCTCCAAACTCAATTGCCCATCTTCCTTTGGTATAGCAGGTGTGAAATTAAAATCTTCTGGCTGTAATACACTACTGTTGCTCAAAATTACTGCTCGTTCAATGGAGTGTTGAAGCTCTCGAATATTTCCAGGCCATTGGTGTTTATGCATTCGGTTCATGGCACCCTCACTTATTTTGGTAATACTCTTCTCGTATTTAAGTGAGTAGTGTTTTAAAAAGTGTATCGCAAGCAACGGAATGTCTTCCAGGCGGTCGCGCAGCGGAGGGATTTCAACTTCAATGGTATTAATGCGGTATAGTAGATCTTGCCTGAATCTATTTTCTTTAACCATATCGTACAGTGGCATATTTGTTGCACAAATTAACCGGATATCAATGGCTGTATCTTTGTTGGCACCTACGCGGCTTACTTTTCTGTTTTGTAGAACAGTGAGTAATTTTGCCTGAAGCGGCATTGATAAATTTCCGATCTCATCTAAAAATAATGTTCCTTTGTTTGCTAACTCAAATCTTCCTGCACGATCTTCTTTGGCGTCTGTGAAGGATCCTTTTTTGTGACCATACAGTTCACTTTCAAAAAGCGTTTCTGTTATCGAACCCAAGTCAACACCAATAAAGCTCTCACTTTTTCGAGAGGAATTTCGGTGGATAGCCCTTGCGACCAGTTCTTTCCCTGTTCCATTTTCGCCAAGGAGTAAAACATTGGCGTCTGTTCGTGCTACGCGATCAATCGTCTGAAATATTTTTTGCATTGAATTACTCTGCCCAATGATTTCACTATAGCGATCATTCATTGCATGGTTTATCTCCTGATTTTTAAATTTCAGATTTTCAACCTCATCGCGCGATTCGCGTAAACGCATGGCAGAAAAAAGTGTAGCCAATAGCTTATCATTCTCCCACGGCTTTAATACGAAATCTGTCGCTCCGGCCTTAATAGCTTTTACCGCCATTTGCACATCACCATACGCTGTGATAAGCACCACCACCGAAGAGGGATCGAGTTGAATAATTTTTTCTAGCCAATAGTAGCCCTCATGGCCGCTGCTTACGTCTTTCGTAAAATTCATATCGAGGAGAATAACATCGTAATCCTCGTTGTTCATGAGTGCTGGAATTGCTTCTGGGTTTTTCTCAATATCGACTTGTAAAAAGTGTCTTTTCAGAAACATTTTAGCGGCCTTAAGTAAATCTTCGTTGTCGTCAACGATTAAAATCTTTCCGTGTTTTTGTTCCATGCGCGATCATTTATGCCCGTTATCGGTCTTCTTTTGCAAGCAGGATGGCAAAACTGATACCGAATAGTGATTTCATGCAATGATCAGTAAAAATCAGGGTAAAGGCTACAATCTTACGTTTCTTTATGTCCGTATGCGAACATGTTCGTTCATATTTGAACGGAAATATTGAATAATTAGTGCTTAAATGATGTCATTCACATCAATCAATCACTTGGCACACTTGTTGGCAATGTGCGTATCAGTTTGTTGTTAATCGCTTGTTCGGTTTATGATCGATAACCAAACGGATAACGATTAATGGATAACTCTGGAACCAGAAATAATGGATAAGAAGATTGCTAAAAAGAATTGGACGCTCAAGCGAATCGCCACATTTGGTGGTATTGCATTATTTGTACTGTTTATTGCTTATCAATTTTTGTTTGCCGATAGACGCTCGCGATTGAAAGTTGAAAAAGATAAAATTACAATCTCTACAGTAGGACGCGGAGTATTTCAGGAGTTTATTCCACAAACTGGAACAGTTGAACCTAGCCGCACCGTTTACCTGGATGCTGTAGAAGGTGGTACCATCAAAAAAGTTGTTGCCGAAAGTGGTGCTTTGCTTAAGCAAGGAGATGTTATTCTTGAGCTAAGCAACCTTAACCGTGAGATTAGCGTCCTTGACCAAGAATCAAACCTGACACAGAGTATTAACCGGATACGAGAGACACGATTGCAAATTACGCAGAATGCGCTTCGGCAACAGGAAAGCTTAATAACGATCGATAACTCACTTGCAACACTTACTCCTCAATATGATCGCCAGAAAAGACTTTTTGAAAAGAAATTGATAGCGAAGCAGGAATTTGAAAAAACGGAAGCAGATTATTTTTCTAACCTGAAGAGAAGAGAAATAACATATCGAGCCTATAGACTTGATTCAATCGATGGGTTGCGGCAAATTATTCAGCTCGATCAAAGTGAGCGAAAATTATTACAGAGCTTAGAAAATGTGGGTAAAATACTTGAGAATCTTGTAGTGAAAGCACCCATTGATGGCCAATTATCTCGACCTCAGCTTGATGTTGGACAGAATGTTAATTCCGGGCAGCGTCTTGGTCAGGTTGATATAGTGGGTAGTTATAAAGTACGCGTTGAGATAGACGAATTGTATTATCCTCGTATTTCGCAAGGCTTACATGCTACCACTTCTTATAATAACAAAGATTTTGAACTACAAATTACATACATCTATCCAACCATTCAAAACGGACGGTTCACAGTAGACATGGGTTTTATAGGTGAAATACCAGACGGTATTAGAAGAGGTCAGTCATTGCGGTTACGAATTGAATTAGGCCAATCGTCTGAAGAGTTGTTGTTGCCGGTTGGAGGTTTCTATAAAGATACAGGCGGTAACTGGGTTTACGTTATAGAAGGTGACGGTAACCAAGCATCTAGAAGAAACGTCAAACTAGGAAGAAAGAACTCTGAAAACTTTGAAGTATTAGAAGGATTACAGCCTGGCGACAGGGTAATTACATCTTCGTATGAGAACTTTGGAAATAATGAAGTGCTCATTTTAAATTAAGTTATGTAACTTTTTTCGGTAGAATAAGTATAAACTGAATTGACAATAGAACAAAACATCACTATAAATCATCATCTACTTAACGTGTAAATACAACCAGCCATGATCAAACTTAAAAATCTTGAGAAAGTCTACACTACCGAGGAGGTAGAAACCACTGCGCTTAATAACATTAACCTGGATATCAAAGAAGGCGAATTTGTTGCCATCATGGGGCCTTCAGGTTGTGGTAAATCAACATTGTTGAATATTCTTGGGCTTCTCGACAACCCTTCGAATGGCGAATACCATTTTGGCGAGCATGAAGTAGCAAAGTATTCTGAGCGGCAGCGCGCACAATTGCGTAAAGGTTCTATTGGCTTCGTATTCCAGAGTTTTAACCTAATTGATGAGTTAACAGTATTCGAAAATGTCGAGCTTCCATTGTTATACATGAAAGTTCCGGCTGCTGAAAGAAAGCAACGGGTTGAGGAGGTTTTAGAGCGAATGAATATTATGCATCGCAGAAATCACTTCCCACAACAACTATCCGGTGGTCAGCAGCAACGTGTAGCTATTTCACGCGCTATTGTAGCCAAGCCTCGTGTAATACTTGCCGATGAGCCCACGGGTAACCTTGACTCAGCCAATGGTGAAGAGGTAATGAAACTTCTTTCGCAATTGAATGAAGAAGGAACGACTATTATCATGGTAACGCACTCTCCATACGATGCAAACTATGCCCACCGAATCATTAACTTGTTTGATGGCAAGGTTGTAACAGAGAATATCAAAGAACATTTCCACATTTAGTAGATTAGGTTTAGGTTTAAGAGCCTGCTTCGGATTACGATGCAGGCTTTTTTTTGATTAAAGTGAACATCAACCTGTACGAATGTGAACATATTGAATGCCTGAAACCTACCATGTTCATTAATTTGTAATGATTTAGTAAATGGCATTTTCTTTGGCATGGGATGCAACATATTGCATCATTAGATCGTCTTTAACTCGTTAACCGCCTCACCTATGTTAAAAAACCAACTCCTTATTACACTTCGTAACATGATGAAGAATAAGTTGTACATCTTCATCAATATTTTTGGAATGGCCATTGCCATTGCCTGCTGCATCATCGGGTTTTTTAATTATGACTTTAACGTCAGCTTCGATCAAAATCATAAAAACGCTTCTACGATTTACCGTGTTGGTTCGGTTCGAAAATTCCAAAATGAATTAACAGAATTTGGATTTGCTCCAATAGCGCTTGGGAATGCCATCAAGCAAAATGTTCAAGATGTTAGTGAAGTGGTGCGGTTTAATCCTGAAGGAGGTAATTTTAGAATTAAGGAAGATTTGTTTGACAGCGATATCACATATGTTGATCCTGCTTTCTTTAGGTTGTTTACGTATGAATTCACGGAAGGAAATGGTAACCTTAAAACACGAAATGAGATTTGTATTAGCGATGAGTTGGCCATTAAATATTTTGGGCAGGATAAGGCACTCGGCAAACCCTTAACGCAAATGCTCGACAGCGGCAAGACAAAGGAGTATACAGTTTCCGGAGTTTTTAAAAAACAACCAAGTAACTCAAGTTTCCAAACTCAGGCTTTTTCACATTATGATAATACATTCGAATTCGATCTTACACCAAACTATAATGAAAGCAGTTGGCGATATCGAACAACTCTATTTGTTGAAATAAAAGAGCCTGAACGAGTAGCTTCTGTTCAAGATCAAATAAAAGTGTATGCCGATAATAACAATAAAATACGTGAAGATTTTATTATCGATCATTTTTTGGTGGAGTCTTTCGAGGGAATGGCAGTACGTGATAGCTATGCTGATAAAAATGGTACATGGACGCAAGATGGTTCACCGTTAGCAGCGGTTGTAGGTATTGGGTTGATGGGAATTTTTGTTTTGTTAATCGCAATTTTTAACATGACAAATACCGCAGTAGCCATTTCGTCTCGCAGATTGAAAGAGATTGGCATACGTAAAGTGATGGGGAGCACGCGCAAAGATTTGATTTTTCAATTTATTGGTGAGACTACATTAATTTGCTTTTTTGCATTGCTGCTTGGTATTCTGATAGAAAATGTATTTCTAATGCCAGCATTTAATAAGCTATGGCCTGATTTTAATCTTACCGCTGATTATTTTGGTAGACCAAACTTTCTGATTTTTATAATCATAACATTGATCTTTACAAGTCTCTTAGCTGGAGGCTACCCCGCATTTTACATCAGCAAGTTCCAGCCAACCAGTATTTTAAAGGGAACATTAAAGTTTGGAGGCACCAACTATTTCACGCGTACTCTTTTATGCCTTCAGTTTGCCATTTCGCTTGCAGGCATTGTTTGTAGTTTCGCATTTACTGATAATGCAACCTTTCAGCGCGACTTTGATATGGGCTTTGCCCGAAAAGGAATTGTGTTCACGAATGTCAGTGGTCGATCTGAATTTGAAACGTACCGAAACGTGTTAGCCGAAAATCCAGATATAATTTCTATAACCGGTACTCAGAATCATTTGTATAGATCAGGATTCAATGACCCGATTAAACACGAAGACAAAGAAATTGAAGTTGATATTCTGGATATAAGTGCTGACTATTTACCTGCGCTTGATATTACGTTAAAGGAAGGAAGAAATTTTGAGCTTGATTCCGAGACAGACAGGAAAGAATCTGTAATCATCACAGAAGGGCTAGCACGCAAGTTTGGGCTTACCCAGCCCATTGGAAAAGAAATCGTTTGGTTGGACTCAGTGAAGTACTATGTGGTGGGTGTTGTGAAGGACATTTACAATAATGGTTTATGGGAGCAAATGGAACCTATAATGTTCCGCTATGCAGCAAAAGATGAGGTCAATCACATACTTGTGAAGGCACCCACCGATAAATTGATAGCAATTAATCAATTCATGGAAGCTAAATGGAAAGAAATATTTCCTGATAAAATGTACGAGGGTAATTACATGGATGAGGAAATGGTTGAAGCCGATACTGTTAATAATAACCTTGTGAAGATGTTTGTCTTTTTAGGAATTGTGGCATTGATGCTTTCAGTAACAGGTTTATTCACGCTGGTCTCCTTAAACATCATCAAAAAAATGAAAGAGATTGGTGTTCGAAAAGTACTGGGTGCTTCTGTTGGGAATATTACAAAAGTGATCAATGCAGAGTTTGTTGTAATTCTGATTATAGCGTGCTTGTTGGGTGCACCGCTTGGTTGGTTTATGTCGGCAGCGTTGATGGGTAGTATTTGGGATTATTATCAATCTGTAACAACTAGCTCGATGTTAATAGCGGCAGGAATTCTTTTCATTGCTTCTGCTGCCTCAATAAGTTATAAAGTGTATACCACAACGCGATTGAACCCTGCTAACGTACTAAGAGACGAATAGTAAGCTTTTTGCGATACGTATTGTAAATATTCTAGGGTTGTAACCTTAAACAATCTTTGGGCGTCTTAGGCTTGACTTCTTACAATGGTGGGTAATGAAATTATTTTTATGATTTTATCCAGATCGAATTGTGATAAGGGGCGAATTAACTGTACATCCTATGTTCAAAAATTACATTAAAGTTGCATTACGAAATGTTCTGAAGCATAGAACATTTTCCTTCATTAACATTTTTGGCTTAGCCGTAGCCATGTCAATTTGCATGGGTATCATTATGTTGGTGGCCGATCAGATGATGGTAGACAGGCATAATCCAAACAGTGATCGCATCTATCGTATTACCACTATCCCATTTTTCAAGGAGGAAAACGGATCACGAGGTCATGAATATTCTACTACAACTCTTCCCATACGTGATGAGCTACTTAATAACTACACGGGTGTAAAGAAAGCCGTTCGTATGATTCGTGGCTTTGGAAATAATTGGATAGAGATTGATCCTGAAAATGATATCAACGTTCCTGTAAGCGGTTTGTTTGCTGACCCAGAAGTATTGGAGCTATTTAATCATGAACTTTTATACGGTGATGCCGCCACTGCATTAGTTGAGCCTTATTCGGTAGTGCTAACAAAAAAAACTGCAGAGAAGCTTTTTAAGATGGAGAACCCAGTAGGTGAAACGCTAAAAGTGGGAGAGTTAGGGACTTACAAAATAACGGGTGTTATAAAGCAAACAGAAAACCGTTCGCACATAGTAGCTGATGCCTATGCCAGCATGGCTACAGTAAAGAGTCTTGAGGCGGCTAACATATTAAATAATGACCTCGATAACTGGTACAACTTCACTTCAGGCTGGGTATATGTGTTGTTAGAGGAAGGGAGAACAATTGCCGAGATACAACCCCACCTGACGAAAATTAGTGATGATCATTTTACAACTATACCAGCCCCCTATACAACTGTAGTTAAGTATGATGTACAAAACCTACTGGACATTGTCCCTGGAAAACTATTGAATAATCCCATAGGCGCTTTTATGCCTTGGTTCATAATTTATTTTCTTTCAGGTTTGGCGGGTATAGTATTAATTACCTCATGTTTCAATTTTACGAATCTCTCTATTGCTCGCTCACTTACACGAGCACGTGAAATCGGAGTTCGTAAAGTAACTGGGGCAACACGTGGCCAATTATTTGTTCAGTTTCTCAGCGAATCTGTTATCATTTCACTTTTCGCATTGGTGTTTGCGATAATCATAATCTATGCATTAAGGCCATTTATCGTTGATCTCGCCTTTGCTCGGTTTTTGAAATGGAATTTGTCGGCTAATTATGTTGTCTACGGTGTGTTTTTTGTTTTCGCTGTCGTTGTTGGTATTGTGGCTGGTTTGTTCCCAGCCGGAATATTATCAGGATTTCAACCGATAAAAGTGTTAAAGGATTTGGGCAATACTAAGTTAATGTCAAAAGTAGTTTTACGTAAAGTGCTATTGGTTGTTCAATTCTCACTGTCCATGATTTTTATCCTTACAGTAATTGTTTTGTACAACCAAATGAATCTTTACTTGCATAATGATAACGGATTTACGACTGACAATAAACTTATTATACAGAAGGGAGAAACTTCGGTGGTGACTCTGAAAACTGAATTGATGAAGCAAACTAATATTGTAAGTGTATCGGCCGCTTCACATATTCCCATGACTGGAGTTGCAGAGGGTGAAGGATTTAAAAGATCACTGGCTGATAAAAAGTGGATAGACATGAATTACTTCTCGGTGGACGAAAGCTATCTTGAAAATATGGGACTGTCGTTGGTAGCAGGAAAATTCTTCTCCATCGAGTCAGGCTTATCTAACAAAAACTTTATTGTTATTAACGAAGAAGCAGTTAAGTCCTATCAATTTGCAACTGCGACAGAGGCAGTCGGTCAGACATTAATCATGGAGAGTGATTCTACTGAACGACAGATAATAGGGGTGGTAAAAAGTTATCATCACGAGTTGTTTGGGGAAAAGCTCGAGCCTCTTGGACTTATTTATAATCCCAAAGCTTTTACGTTGATCCAAGTCGCCTATACGGGTGATTTTAAAGATGCCACTAAAAGTGTAGAGCGTGTGTGGGCCAGTGTTAACCCCGGATTGAAAGTAGAAGTTAAAGCGTTTGAAGCAGAATTGGGTGTGTTGTACGACATTGTTTTTGGTACCTTGATAAAGGTACTTGGATTTGTAGCTCTTCTCGCCATTCTTATCTCCTGCCTTGGCTTGTTGGGCATGGCTACATACTCCATTGAAACGCGAAAAAAGGAAATTGCCATGCGAAAAATATTGGGAAGCTCGAATGGTTCGCTCGTGTATATTTTATCCAAAGGATACTTATCAATTTTGCTACTATCCTTGGTGATAGCAGTGCCTGTTGCCTACTATATGAACACTTTTTGGCTGCAAAGCCTTGCGCACCATGTTACGGTAGATTTCATGACCATTGCTTTAGGAGTTATAGTGTTAGCGTTTTTTGGCCTCTTTACAATTGGTTCACAAACCATTCAGGCTACCTGGATAAACCCCGTTGATAATTTAAAAAGTGAGTAATCATCGATGCAACCATATTGATCTAACCTTAGTCATATACTTACCAACTCAACAAATTAAACACCATGTTTCAAAATTATTTTAAAGTTGCATTTCGCAATATTCTCAAGCACAAATTTTATTCAATCCTAAACATCGCTGGTTTAGCCTTTGGTCTAACGGCCTGTTTTTTAATTGGGCTCTATATCAATGATGAGGTAAGTTTTGATAGGTTTCATAAAGACTCTGAGAATATATACTGCATTGCGTTGCACGGAAAGCTTGGAGGCCAGGAGATACACACAGCTTCATCATGCCCTCCACTCGCAGAGGCTATGGTCATCAACGTACCGGGGGTGGAGCAAGCCACACGAATCAATCAATGGGGTAACCTCGTGGTAAAGTATGAAGACAAAGCTTTTACGGAGACGAAGGCTCTTTTGGTTGATTCAAACTTTTTTGAATTCTTTAGTTTTCAACTTTTGGAGGGTGATGTAAAAACGTCATTGAAGGATCCGAATACGATCGTGCTGACTAAGAATACTGCCATCCGGTATTTTGGAAGTGAATCAGCCATCGGTAAAATTATTACAGTTGGTAATGACAATGAAGCCTTTAAAGTAACTGGCGTTGTTCAAGAAGCACCTGCGAACTCGCATATTCAGTATGACATGCTTTTGTCAGCTTCGTCAGATGATAATATGAAGGATGGTGGCTGGACAAATAATGGACTTTATACATACTATCGAAAAAACCCTAATTCATCTACAATTGATATTGATGATAAACTTCGAATCCTTACAGTCGAACATGTTGGACCTGAGTTGGAATCAGGCCTTGGTGTAAGTTTTAAAGAGTTCGAAAAGCAAGGTGGCTTATATGCTTACTATTCATATGCATTGTCGAGCAGCCACTTATACCAGACAGAGCTTAATGATGGACTCGGAACTCGCGGTGATATTAAAAATGTATACATCATTGGCGCGGTGGGTATTTTCATTTTGGTAATTGCCTGTATAAACTTCATGAATCTCTCTACTGCACGTTCTGCAAGCCGTGCGAAGGAAGTTGGTCTTCGTAAAACATTAGGTTCGGTACGATCAAAACTAGTAGTCCAATTTCTTTCAGAATCATTTATTTATACACTTGCCGGAATTCTGATTGCTATTGCTGGTGTATATACACTATTGCCATCTTTTAATTTGCTGGCTGGAAAAGAACTTACTTTTAATACGTTGTTATCGCCTGTTATTCTTGGAGGTATAATCGCGACCTTCTTTATAGTTGCATTGCTCGCAGGGAGTTACCCTGCTTTTTACCTTACTTCATTTAACCCGGTTGATGTGTTAAAAGGCAAAGTGAAGTCTGGCATGAAGAGTAAGGGAATACGGAGTTTATTGGTCGTTGTTCAATTTACGATATCGATTGCTTTAATTATTAGCACGATGGTAGTCTATAATCAACTAAATTTTTTGCAGGAAAAGAATATTGGACTTGATAAGCAAAATGTTTTAGTGCTGCGTAACACAGCTCGACTGGCTAATAATCGCGATGCGTTTCGGGAGTCATTGAACAACCAGACGGGAATTGTAAAGGCAAGTTACACAAACAATGTTTTTCCTGGAGTTAATAATACTACGTTGTTTCGTACAGCAGGCACAACACAAGATCGCATTTTAGGTACCTACTATGCCGACTACGATCACCTGGAAGTGCTAAAGTTTGAATTACTGGTGGGAAGGTTTTTCTCAAAAGATTTCCCTTCCGATTCATCAGCTTGTGTAATGAATGAAGCAGCTGTAAAAGAGCTGGGCTGGATGGATCCATTAAATGAAAAGCTTACCAATTTTAATGAAAATGAACCTTTCGATATGAAAGTAATAGGCGTAGTAAAGGATTTTAATTTTGAGTCTTTTAAAGCGAGTGTCCGACCACTGGTAATTCAATTAACACCCCGGTCTAACAATTTGCTTATTCGCTATGTGGGTAATCCGAAAGGAGCTGTCGCAATTGTAGAGGGGCTCTGGAAAAAAACGGCAGTAAACGAACCATTTGAATATGGTTTTCTTGATGAAAATTTTGACAGACTTTTTAGAGAAGAGCAGCGTCTGGGGCAAGTCTTTTCTGTTATGACTGGCATCGCCATTTTTGTTGCGTGTTTGGGCTTAATGGGTTTAGCATCCTTTACAGCAGAACAGCGAACAAAGGAAATTGGAATTCGAAAGGTCATGGGAGCATCTGTAACCTCCGTTAGTGCATTGCTCTCGAAAGAGTTTATGATTCTGGTAGCCATTGCATTTTTATTGGCTTCGGCTTCTGCCTGGTTTGCAATGGATAGTTGGCTGGGCACCTTTGCGTATAGGATAGAGTTGGGGCCGACTGTGTTTTTAGTAGGTGGATTAATGGCCGCAGCAATTGCATGGCTTACGGTTAGTTTTCACTTCTTAAAAGCTGCAAGGTCTAACCCTGCTGATTCTTTAAAATACGAATAATAGTTAACCTTTAATTTATCCGAAAATGCAATAAAGTGCTCATTATGAGTGCTTTATTGTTTTCAATATTAAATAATTGTTAACACCTTAGTCTTCCGGCATCCTTTGACTAATTTGAATCTCCTAAAAAAAGAATGTATGAGCAAAAACAAAGAATTGAAGAAAGAGCTGAAGACTAAGTTGACGGATTCAATGGAACAAACTGTAAAGGCGGTCACTAAAGAATCGAAGAAAGTGAAGAAGTTAATTAAAAGGTCATCTAAGAAAATAGCTACAGCCGTTGCAGCCTCGGCACGCAAAGCAGAAAAGAAGAGCCAAAAGGCTGCTCAAGCTAAAGATAAGATTTCCGCAAAAGCTAAGAATAAAACAGAAAAGTCTTCGAAAGTAAAGAAGTCAGTGGAGAAGTTGGCTGTAGCCTGATCAATACTTTTTCTTTTGTAGCCATTCAAAAATGGATACGTTCATCAAAATCAAGAGCATCCCGTAGAATACATCTTCTACGGGTATAGTTCCTATTCGTACTCCAAGGTTTTCTACATCATTATACCATACAATAGGATCATCAATCCATGATCCTGTCAGGATTCCGTTCACGATGAAAAAGGGAATCAGAATGAATAAGTACGAAAAATAGAATTTGCTTAAGTAAAGAGACTTCAAGCCAAATTGTAGCAACGAAATATAAACAGCGAGTCCAATGAAAGTTGTGCAGGTATACCACTTATCGATGTTGGCAAACCCCAGGAACAAAGAAACTGCGATTAGTGCGATCGAGATTGTTTTTTGATAGGATGCTAAATAATCTTTTTTTATCAGGAAGTTTAATGCTTCGTACGTAAATACACATGCATACGGAATACAAATAAAAAAAAGAATCTCTTCTAGCGGTAAGCTTCCAAGATAAATGCCTGAAAGATAATTCGCATTGAATCCCCAGACGCCTAACTGAGTAAAGAATTCATCCCAAACAATAAAAAGTATTCCCGGAATTACGATAGCAATCCACAAGTGTTTCCATTTCTTTGAAAAGTTGGATTTTGAGTAAAAGCTAAAGAGAAATGGGAAAATAAAAGAAAGCGTATTAACGAGTAAATAGAGATATTTGGAGTTCAAGCGTTATTGGGTTTCCTGACGTTCTCGTTTCAGTGTAAAATGTTTAGGCTCGTATTTCTTCGGGGCGATCAAAAATCCAAAGGCTTCGCATCCTTCCTTTGTATGCTTGCTGTGGTGAATGTAATGTGCTTGTATCATGCGCTGTAAATACTTACTCCGCTTTTCTGGCCTCCACTTTAACCGTTGGTGAACGATCACATCATGAAAGGCCATGTAGAATATTCCATAACAAAGTATGCCTAGTCCAACAGCCAGGCCATACGGGTTGTAGTTGATTAAACTGAAATAGTAGAACAACCCAATTGATGGAAGACTGAATACAACTGCAAACCAATCATTTTTTTCTAATGTGTGATCATGAACGGTATGATGTGATTTATGCCATACCCATAGAAAGCCATGCATCACATATTTATGCGTGAACCATGCCACAAATTCCCAAAACAGAAACATTCCAATTGTAATTAACGCGCAAATTGAAATCGTCACCCAATCCATCTCTTATACTGATTTATTGTTTTTAAAATACTGCTCTAAGACCTGAAAACGATGTTCAAAAATAGTGTTAACTTCTTTCCCCACAAATAGCCAATGCGCCAATTGCCCGAGCAGTCCTAGCGGAATGGCATAGTTCACCTCGTCTGTCATTTCTATACCTTCCGGCACTTCTTTAAAATGATGTTGGTGATGCCACAAAGCGTATGGGCCAAATCGCTGCTCATCAATAAAGTGGACAAGCTCTTTAACCTGAGTTATTTCGGTTACCCAATGGACTTTAATACCTGGCAGAATACTTACGTGATAACGAATAATCTGCCCTGCGTAAGCCTTATCCCCACCCGATATGTAGAGAATTTTGAAGCCCATTTGTTCAGGGGTAATTTTGGAAAGATTTTTGGGTGATGAAAAAAAATCCCAAGCTTCCTGAAGTGAAATGGGGAGTATTTGGGTTCTTTTCAGGTTGTAAATTTTCATACAGTAGAAACAAGGTTTGGGTTAAATGGTTATGCCTCCACAATATTCCTTGCCATCTTTGGGAAGATTAATCCATGAAAGGGCAGGACTGAATACCAATATAGCCTTCCCCACAATCCCAATGGACGATAGGTGGCAGTTTGTATTAATGTATTCTTACCAGCAATTTCTTTTATTTTGAATTCAAGCCACGCTTCTCCAGGAAGTTTCATTTCAGCATAGAGTAACAATCGTCCATTTGGCTTGTCGGCAACAAGTACTCTCCAAAAATCAAGTGCATCACCTGCTTTCAGGTCTGTTTCACTTCTTCTTCCCCTTCTCAATCCCACTCCACCCACCATTTTATCAATCACTCCGCGGATTTGCCACATCCAATTGCCGAAATACCAGCCACGATTACCCCCAATGGCCCAGATATTATTGATTACTTCTTCTCTGCTGCGATCAAATTCAACCTGCCGATTATCGGTGAATACTGCATTTTCTGGCACCTGAATATTGTTAAGAAAATCTTTATCAAGAGTTCCCAGCGATATTGAATCTTTCCAACTTGAGATGACATTTTTTTGACTGATCTTATCAAATGCAAGGCGAACGGCTTCTTCGTAACTGAGAAGCTTGGTAGGAACAATTTTCTGAATCCGATTATCGCTGCAAATCACTTCGTTTTTCATGCTGTTTACCAAGCTGCGCGCCAACGAAAAAGTTGTTGAGGTAACGAAGACCAACCATAATGATGATAATTTTGGGGTAAGTACGGGAACGGATATTATAAGCCGCTTCAAATTTCTGACTTTAGCAAAACCGTATAGCATTTGCTTATACGTAAGTACTTCCGTTCCCCCAATATCAAATGTTTCATGAAATGCTTCGGGTCGCAAAAGGATTCCGTGCAAATACTCAATTACATTTCGAATAGCTATGGGTTGACATCTCGTCTTTAACCATTTAGGTGCAATCATCACGGGAAGTTTTTCTACCAGATCGCGAATGATTTCGAAAGAGGCGCTTCCGGAGCCTATAATAATTGCAGCGCGCAAAACTGTAACGGGAGCTTTCGCACTTCTCAACATACCCTCCACATTTTTGCGAGAGAGCAAATGATCAGAAAGATCGGCAGCGTTAACAATTCCACTTAAATAGATGATCTGACGAGCGCTTGTACTATTAATCAACGCAACGAAATTTGTTGCAGAGTTTGCCTCCATCGTAGTGAAGTCACTGTTAGATGAGCTCATCGAATGCACTAAGTAATAGGCGGCATCAATATCGGTAGGAAGCGTTTCTAAGGTCGACTTTTCGTTCAGGTCAATCTCAATAACGGTGATATGTTTCAGAAACTCAGCGGTAAAGTCATCCCAATCAAACCTTCTTTGATCCCGGACTAAGCAGACTACGTGATGCCCTGCCTCAACCAATACGGGCAAGAGTCTGCGACCGATGTAACCCGTTGAGCCAGTGAGTAGGATTTTCATTTAGATGCTAAAGTTTATCATTTCAGTAACAAAATATCAGGGTAATTGTTTACGCTGAATATAACTCTTTCAAAGATGATAATTCTTGACTACGTATTGCTTATTGTTTTCAGCTAATCACTACTACCTCGTACACATATAATGGCATATCTAAAAAGCTAAGAAAGAATGTCAGACTGAGCTTTTCGAAGTCTTTTTCTACTTCAATTAAGTAATTTACGTTTCGATAAACTCAACTTCACAAATTTTTAGGCATATCCATAATGCCCGGTTATTAGGGAAATGGTATAATCACTAGTAAACCCTGCCAATCTCTATATAAGCGGTTGCAAACCCAGCTGGTAAGCGAATGTTTCAGCAACACATCAAAATATACGTTAAATATTTTTCAGTTGCAGGAACAATTTAATCTAGTGTCTGTTAAAAAGGCTTACTAAAATAAAGGTACCATGAAAAATATTCTTTCTGTATTCGTTGCTCTTTTTGTTTCTGCAGCCACATTTGCTCAGACTAAAGATGTTGTTGACATCGCTATCAGCTCTGCTGACCACACTACTTTAGTAGCCGCAGTGAAGGCTGCCGATTTAGTTACTACATTGAAAGGAAAAGGTCCTTTCACAGTTTTTGCACCCACAAACGCAGCGTTTGCAAAACTACCTGCAGGTACAGTAGAAACGTTATTAAAGCCGGAAAATAAGGCTCAACTAGCGAAAATTTTAACGTACCATGTTGTTAGCGGAAACTTAGACGCAGCCGCTGTAATGGCAGCCATTAAAACCGGAAACGGCAAAGCAGAAGTTACAACTGTAAGCGGTGGTAAATTAACAGCTTCCGTAGAGGGTGGTAAAGTGAAACTTACTGATGAGTCAGGAAATTCAGCTTTTGTAATCGTAGCCGATTTGAAAGGTAGCAATGGTGTTGTGCACGTTATCGATGGTGTAGTACTTCCTAAATAAAACTATTTCCCTCTAAATTAAAGCTCCTTATTCACTTTAGGAGCTTTATTTTTTTAAGACTAATTGTATACAGGGAAGTTTATTTGCACTACCTTACTGTTTGTTATTTATCCTTTTATAAAACACAACGTTAAAATTAATACTATTATGTTTAAGAAATTTTCTATCGCTGACAAACTTCTATTTATCTCTGCTTTTCTTTCGCTTATTTTTTCTGAAATACTATACTTCAAAGGAGAGCCAGAAGCTGCTATTTTTATAGGCATTTGGGTGCCTTCGATCCTCGCTTTCGGAATTTATTTAAAACTTTTAAACAACAAGAAAGATGACTGACCTAATACCTTATTTTGCAGCATTAATTACACTATTATTTGCAACAGGATTCTATTTTAGCTTGCAAGAGTTTAAGAAGTTAAAATAGTTCGATTAAGTGTGCTGCAAAACCCATAAAATCATTAAACCTATGGGAGTTCTTCTGAAGCGTAACCAATAATTAGTAATATGGAAACTTATATCATTTTAGTCCAAATTATAATCGCGATATCTGTAGACTATGTTTGGATATTTCGACTCGAAAATGTCGTTAAAGAATTTAAACAATTCGGATTGAATAATTTGACGCGTAATATCGTTGGAGCATCGAAGATATCGTTGGCAGCTCTACTCGTTGCCGGCATTTGGTATACACCCTTAGTTCTTTTTTCATCACTGCTGATGGGCTTCTTTATGGTATCTGCTCAATTTTTTCACTTTAAAAATAGTAGTCCAATGCAAAAGCGAGTGCCTTCTTTATTCCTGCTGCTGGCTTGTATTTTAGTTGCGCTGGCATCATCAAATATTATCTAGCGTTGGATTTAGTTAATATTCTTATTGTTATTTCGAGTTTCTCTTTCTTCGCTTACGGGATACTTTACTTCATAAACCCTCATATGAAAAGCGAATTCAAACGCTTTAAGTTGGAGAAATTAGGGTTGCTCACTATTCTGTTTCAATTATTGGGTGCCTCAGGTCTCTTAGTCGGTTTACTTTTTAATCCAATCTTAATAATTTCATCTGGTGGTTTGGCAACACTTATGCTCCTTGGGGTGTTAATAAGAGTGAAAACGAAAGATAGTCTTGTAGTTTCTTTACCGGCCTTATTCTTTTGCGGATTGAATTCTTACATATGCTTAAGGGCGCTGGCTTTACTATAAAGAAATGCGTTCTTCCTAATCAGGAATAAAACAATAAGTTTATATTATAAATAATTTGAAATGAAAAATTTGAATGATATTGGTCTTGACGAGAATATGGCTAAACAACTTGCTGAAAAGCTAAATGAACTTTTGGCCAACTATTCTATTTTTTATCAGAATACCAGAGGATATCATTGGAATATAAAAGGTGAAAAGTTTTTTGAACTTCACCTAAAATTTGAGGAGCTATACAACGACTTGCTTATAAAAATTGATGAAGTAGCTGAAAGAATTTTAACGTTGGGTCATACCCCAAGCCATAACCACACCGATTATAGAGTGATTTCTAAAATATCTGAAAGCACTCAGATCAGTAATGGTGTGAAGGCGATAGAGGACATCTTGGCTTCATTCAGGATCATCATTATTCTGCAACGTGAATTACTTTTATTGTCAACCGATGCCGCAGACGAAGGCACAAACGCGCTGATGAGTGACTATATTAGAGCGCAGGAAAAATTAGTTTGGATGTATTCCTCTTTCTTAAATAAATAGAAAGAATTCGATCAGAACCTTTCCGGATACTGGTTGGTGAGCCTGTAACTCAGCGTTTGACGTGAGTAGATAATCGGAAAATCTGATGATCTCACGGAATTTTGCACTTCTTCCAAAAGGAAAAGAATGAGTTGAAATAGCCTTTCACTTCCGGATATATCCATTCTCGGGGATCTTTCAAGCCCGGATAGTGCGTGAAGGCAGGATGCTCTTTTGAAATCAATCCGTTCTCTGCAAAAATTGAATCGGCATAAATCATCTTCAATTCAGAAACCTCACCTATCATTAATTGACAGTTGGGAATGCTAAGTGAAAGGTTGATAATAAAGTCAACCACTTTTTCACTCACCGGAAACTTTTGAAAATGGGATGGTTCTAGCAAAAGAATTCGATTTGCATCTTCTTCTTTCCTCCATAGCGGGTCAAGATTATAAGAATTGTAGATCAGCGTGGGCTTTGTGGTATCGATAAAAGGTTTGGCTATAGTAGGAAGTAGAGTCTTTAAATTCAAATCTATGGCGGACTTTAATACATCCGGCAGTGAAGCAAGCGGTAGATTTTCAGTGGCTGTGTCTAAAAATGTATTTTGTTGATGGCTGTGTGTATAGCGATTTATATTCTCTTGATTGCAATAATATTTTTTGGATGAAAATGCACCCGCCACCCACTGCCAACTGCAGGTGTTGCTGGCCAGGTCGCCATCTAACAAATGATAATACATCCACTTTGCAGGCAAAGACCAATGAGCTTTGCCCATATTGCAGGCGATACTTGCAACATACATGCGCACATGGTTGTGCATGTAGCCAGTCTCGTAAAATTCACGAATTAATTTATCAATCGCTGTAATTCCGGTATTTGCCTCTACCATCGCTTTAATCATTTGTTGATGCATCACATCGGCTTGAGGTTGTTTCAGATCTTCAAATAGCGCTTCTCCTTTCGCTTCCCAAACACGCTGGAAATATTCGCGCCACGCTAATTCTTGTAAGAATTTTTCTATTGCGGCATTAGAGTATTCTTTCTCCATTACCGAGTCCTGTATTAGCTTTACGCTAATAACCCCGCGCGAAATGTATGGTGACAAATACGTAACGGCTCCGTCTACAAAGTTCCGAGATTTACCGTATTCAACAGGATTGATTTGATGAACGCGTTCAAGTATCGAATTATGATCGGTAGGAAAGGCAATCGAATTTTCCTTGCGCGGAAGCAATTCGTTCATCGTTTACTAACTTTATTTGCTGAGATGGTTTTTTGACGTGTAGACTTAAACCGACCTTTCTTTAAAAGACTCACAGCTTTATGTTTGGTAGCGCGGCCATTGGTTCGCTTGCGCCACATTTTAAAACTGGTGTCCTTCATGTGTTTGCGCATCAGGGCAATTACGTCTTTCTCTAAGAGTCCAAACTGATGTTCAATGGCCTCAAAAGGCGTGCGATCTTCCCAAGCCATTTCTATAATGCGGTCAATGTCCTGATCCGAAAGCATTTTTGGTTTCATTTCGTGGTTCAATATCAGCCCCAACTTCCCGCTTCGCCATACGGGCAGGTATCGGACATCTAATCAAGTTGTTTAACATAATTGCAATTATTTTGTTTTTCCAACGTAGTTCGATTTACATGCTACCCATTTATGCAGTTGAGTAATAAATTCTTGGACAAACAGCGGCTAAAGGGCGATTACGCAGCAGATCGTTTGGTAGCATCCACTTTTGCCGATGGAAAGCAAGCTATTCTATATGGGTTGCTGAAATTAGATGTAAATGAAATCGAACAACAGTCAAACTCTACTATCAAAAAGTTCCTGAATTCCCGAAAGGCAAACCCTACCTGGTTTAACCAACGGAAATTACAAAATGGTCAACGACTGTTTAAGCAATATGCGTTAGAAATGATGGCCTTGCTCGGTGCCATGTCGTTACCCTATTGCTATGCGGCATCGCCTGGTAATAAGGCATTGTATTTATCAGATAAAATGCGAAACTCGCCTGGCAAACGACTCATGGATACCGCTTCCTTTGTAATTGAAGTATTAACCCCAGGCAGTTTAGGTGATGAGAACGTGGGTCACATTCATATCAATAAAGTGCGGCTTATTCATGCGTTGTCAAGATACTATCTTACGAAAGCGCCCTCTTGGAATATGGAGTGGGGGCAGCCCATCAATCAGGAAGATATGGCCGGCACCAATTTGGCTTTTTCGTATGTGATCTTATTGGGTATGCAACAGTCGGGTTATATTCTATCACAAAAAGAGAAAGAGGACTTTCTTTTTGCATGGCGCTATATTGGTTATCTGCTCAACATAAACGAAGACTTGCTACCCGCCTCGTTTGCTGAAGCCGGGCAGCTGGCGACTTCCATTAAAAACAGGAATTTTAAGAAAACAGAAGAAGGCATCATCCTTACTTCCGAACTATTGAGTTATTACAAAACGAGTGTTCCGCCATCGCAGGCAGAGCTGGTGCCATCGCAAATACGTTTTTACCTGGGCAATGAAGTAGCCGATATGATTGGGCTCACGAGTGATCCCGTGCGAGATCGCATTGCTTCTTCGATCAGCACGTTTAAGTCGCTGCAAAATATGCTAACGGTTCAACCGAGCAGTTATCAGAATATGCTTTTGCAACACTCGTTATTGAAGAAAAAGTTTGCAAAACAATAGTTTCCGTAATTATTTCGGTATGCAGGCACTACTATCACTTGCCTAAGTAAGAGAAAGAAAATAAACTGTAACAATGGAAACATACAAAATTCAAATTATTGAAACGCTATTAGTACTTGGGGTGTACATTATTTCATATTTTATAGTTAGTTCAGTTGTTAATAGGGCACTCAAAAAAACACGGTTTGAAAGAGGCAGGAGAAAGATGGCTATAAAAGCAGTTCAGCTTTTTACTTCAATAGGAGCATTAATACTCTTAACGGGAATTTGGGGTTTAAAGCAAAATGAAATAGCACTATTTGCAAGCACAATTTTAACCGCATTGGGTATAGCATTTTTTGCTCAATGGTCATTACTTTCAAATATCACTTCCAGTATTTTGATATTTTTTAATCACCCGGTAAAATTGGGAGACCATATAAAAGTATTACATAAAGACTATCATTATGAAGGGGAAGTAACTGAGTTGAATTACTTTTTTGTTCACATTAAAACAAAAAACAATGAACTAGTGACAATACCAAATTCTCATTTCTTTGAAAAATCATTTTCTATTTTGGAAAATAGAGAGAACCCAAATCAGGCCACTAAATGAAAATAGTGTATCTAATAGTACGTACATTTTAGTATCAATAAATACGCTAGCTGCATCCGTGAAGCTTGCAATTGGTAATAAAGCAATCACTAGCACGGACAACTATCAACAAACTGGTTACGCTTCATTAGCTGTGTCATAATTATGCCACACATTTGCTAGAGGCTGGCATCGATCTGCGCTACTTACATGAAATAGCAGGGCACAAGAGTAGCAAGACTATAGAAATTTACACCCATGTTAATTCGAATTAATATTTTTTGGTTTAGTGAATCCCCATCGGGCGCAAGCGCATGATAGCATTCTTCAAGAATTAGAAGAGCGTCTGCTATTTATGTTTTTAGCTTATCAAACTGATTATGTATCGCTAAAATGATTACCCCGAAAAGGACGGCAACCACGATTAAGATAATGTTCAGCAAGCCTTCTATACCGAAAGAAAGTTTTATCAGAATGGTGGATATGATAAATCCGGAATTTCGAATGACCCTGTTAAATTTATCTGTGTGCAGAAAAGAAATTAGCAGGAGTAAAACATCAGTTAAAATTAGGATCGTAAAACACGTATCAAAAAATACTTTATTCACATCTTGAAAGGATGCCGCACTTGGAGTGCCGGAGAAAAAACTCGTATACGCCCATTCACCCAGGCTAAACACTGCGAGCAGCACAAATATGGGAACTAGGCACTTTGCAATCAGTGTCTTCATCTTTATGAATTGTGTAATTTCCGATGTGAGTGGACTAGTTGTTTCTGATTGCACTTTTCTGTTCAACCGGTAAAACAGAAGAATTAGCAGGAAGAGAATCATGGTCGCAACCAAATCATAGGTCAACAAAAGATCGCTCGGTACTTTAAACCAATCGGGCGTCAATTGAAGTTGTGATAGGTCTTTGAAGATTCGTCTGATTACAATTAACGTCATAATCTCATATTGCTTTCCTATGTATGTAGTGGTTGATCTGGGTAAATAGTAAACAAGTAGGTACACTTCATAAATCAAAATGAAGGAGAATGGCGTGTAGATAGCTGCGATGGGACTGTTAAAAAGCTCTTGATAACCGTTGAACTCTATCAGTTTTAGATCCACCAACCCAATAAGCAAAAGGTGAAGCAAGAAACTCGCTATAGAAATGACAACGATGACTGCCTCACTTTTTTTTCTGGTCTCTTCCGAGAGTACTTTTGAAAAAAGTGATTTAAATAGAAAGGCTGTTTTTGTCATAGAGGTGTTCGGTTAGTATTTAAACACAGGAATCATGTATTTGTCTTGATTGTACACTAAAAACTTTCATTAACTGGTTAAGAAAAGACCTGATTTAGCGACTTATCCTCTCTGTTTTACCACCTGGCTTGGCATATTCATATCGGTCAATCAGTTGAGTGGAATAGTACCCATCAATTCCGTTGCTACAGAGTGACAAGGCTCTGTCAAGTTCCAGAAAGCCATCCGCTAAAAGAATATCTTCCTCAAGTTTAATGTGTTGTATTTTTCCAATCACCAAAAAGGTATTGTTGAGCTTGATGGGAATGATTTCTTCTAGTGTTAAGGCATATTTCACTTTGCTTTCTTTCACAAAAGGAGCAGATATGATCTCTAAAAATTCTTGTGTGAGGCCTACTTCATCAAACTCGCTTACTTCATCGGGGTATTTAGCGCTGGTTTGATGTGCCTGTTGTAAAAAGGAAGGATGAAGGTGGTTGATCGTATAGACTCCTGTCGATTGGATATTTGCCAGGGTATGAGGCGCTGCTTTTACTGGCCTGTTGATAAACCCTACAAGTGCCGGATCTGACCCAATATGAACGATGCTGCTAAAGACACCAAGATTGGTTTGTCCTTTTCGATTAATGGTACCAATTAAATTGACTGACTTAAAGCCTGTCAGGCTATTGATAAAATTCGCGCGGTAAAACCGTTCCCAGGTCTGAATGGTTGAGGATGAAATAATCTGCATGGCTCTTTAATGGACTTGATCCTAAATTGTTATCAAAACGAGGTGATTTTATTCATGAGAGTCCCGGTTAATTCAGTCTCTTTTTTTTGGAGAACGAGTCTATTTTATTCTCAGATATCTTTTTTGGCTGGTATCGCAGAGCTATTTTGTTTAACGTTTTTTTAATTTTTGACCCTAAAATATAATATCTCTTAAACAAAAAAATATTTCAGCGATTGGACTATTTATAATTCTATAATAGTTGAACAATGTGTGACGTGGACTGTTTAAAGGTTTATAAAAAATCTTAAACAAAATAAATATGTTCGCTATTCTAACTGATATCGTGGCCATCCCGGTAGATGACCCGATTGCATTTACATTCTTTACAGGCTACATGGCTATGTTGGCCGCAGCTGTTTTCTTCTTTATTGAAAGAGGAAGTGTCGAAGGAAAATGGAAACTTTCCATGCTGGTTTCCGGATTAATTACAGGTATTGCCGCAGTACATTACTTCTACATGCGCGATTATTATTTAGCAACTGGCCAAACTCCGACAGCACTCCGCTACATCGACTGGACGTTGACTGTGCCTTTAATGTGTGTAGAGTTTTATTTATTGACTAAGGCAGCAGGAGCAAAGATTGCATTGTTGTGGAAATTGATTTTCGCCTCAGTTCTAATGCTCGTAGCCGGCTATATTGGCGAAGCATTTTCTGACGGCACTACTGGTCACTCTGTAGTGTGGGGAGTTATTTCAACCATTGGTTATGTATACATTTTATATACGGCTTGGGTAGGCGAAGTGGCTCAATTGGCAAAAAATTCTGGAGACCCAGCAGTGATCAGAGGAATCAAAACTTTGGCTTGGTTTGTATTAGTAGGTTGGGCAATTTATCCAATTGGATACATGTGTATGCCTGGAGGGTGGCTTAACACAGGTCTGGGCTGGAATGCATCCAACGTTGATTTATTTTACAACATAGCAGATGCCATCAACAAGATTGGTTTTGGATTGGTAGTGTATAGCATTGCTGTGTCTAGCAAGTCTACCGCTAAAGCATAGTTCCCTCAATCAATTAGTTATTAAGTAATAAGGGGGAGCTTGTACCAAGTTTCCCCTTATTTTTTTAGATGTATAGTTCAACGTTTTCTAATCAAAATTGAAACGTGATAGAATTTGAAAACATAAAGAAGTACTTACTACTTGCTGGATTACTACTGGCATGCATTACACACGTGCTCATCATTGGCGAAGACATACAACTTTACTTTTTGATTAGTATCATTGCTCTGACAGGAGTTCCGCACGGCTCTCTTGATTTTTTTATAGAAAAGCAATCCTTTTTAAATAGCAATCAAAATATTTCAATTATCTTTTTCCTGAAAAAGTACCTGTTGACAATGCTCGGCTATGGTATTCTTTGGTTTTTATTTCCAACCTTAGCCCTGATTGTATTCATTGGAATTGCAGCCTATCACTTTGGTGAAATTGATTGGCCAATCCGTAGTAATAAAAAACTGGAATCTGTACTGTACACGATTTACGGCCTTCTTTTAATTGCCTTTATTCTGACCAGTCACATCAATTCCGCGGCTCCTATTCTTGAAACTATTACTCAGAAAAAATATAGTGCGGCCTTTTGGTTACAATGGGGTGCCCTGCTGTTTCCATATTGCTGTTTATTGCTTGGCCTGAACATAATTATTCTTGTGGGGATACACGCCCGCCTGGGATGGGAAAGGAAAGTTATTCATCAATTCGTTTTGCAAAGTCTGGTGTTGATTTCCATTATCTACTGGCTACCCTTGTATCTTAGTTTTGGATTCTACTTCGGCTTGTGGCATTCCATCATTTCATTCAATTTAATACACAAGCAAATGAAACTTACCAACGATTGGCGTGGTTGGAATTCTATGGTGAAGAAGGCTATTCCTTTTACCACAATCGCGTGGATAGGAATACTATTGTTGATTTTTGTATCCAGTATGTTCCATACAGAGTGGCTTGTGCTTCCCAATTTATTTGTTGGAATTGCGATACTCACACTTCCTCACTTACAGGTTTTTACAAAAATTAAGTTTGGCTAACCGCACACTAAAGTGGAAGACTAACTAAAAGTTAAAAAGTATAAATCTCTACTGCTTTTTAATATCTAATCCTTTCAGATAAGTATCCGCTATCTGTATATGTTTTTCTTGTTTCTCTTTAGGCATTTTATCAAACATCTTTACCAACATACCTAGTCTCGGATTCTTTAAAAAGAAATCTCTGTGTGTGTGCATGAAACGCCAGAATAAACCATCCCATATCGGCTGCCAATCACCCTTTTCGTAGTCGCTCATTTTCATCAGGTAGTTGCTTCCGCTGATGTAGGGTTTGGTGGCCACCATTCCGCCATCGGCAAACTGACTCATGCCATACACATTGGGCACCATTACCCAATCGTACGAATCAATGAAGAGTTCCATAAACCATTTATATACTTCATCCGGGTCAAACTCGCAGAGCAACATAAAATTACCCAGCACCATCAATCGCTCAATATGGTGACAATATCCTGTTGCCAATACCTTTTTAATGGTGCTGTCGATGGGAGGGATGCCTGTTGTGCCATCCCAAAATGAGGCTGGAATTTTTCGTTTGAATTTCCAGTAGTTCGTAGTCCGCTCTTGTGTGCCTTTGGCCTCGTACACGCCTCGGATAAATTCACGCCACCCTAATATCTGTCGGATAAAACCTTCGCATGAGTTGAGTGGAATTTTGTTTTCATTACTGTAGACAATTGCTTGATCTATTATCTCTTTGGGTGTCAATAACCCAACATTGAGCACAGGTGTCAGCACGCTATGGTGTAAAATACTTTCATTATTCACCAAGGCATCTTCGAAATCGCCAAACTCAGCAAAGCGATGCTGCAGAAATTGTTTCAGCCATACGCGACTTTCTGTAAAGGTAGTTGGGTAAATAAACGAGCGACTGACTTCACCATAGTTGGAAGAGAAATTCTTTTCTACATAAAGTGCTGCTTCATTCCAATACTCATTTGGTTTAGGGAATTTTATGGCTGGTGCCTTTTTTCCTTTGGGGTATTTCAATCTGTTTTCGGCATCAAACGTCCATTTACCGCCAGCAGGCTCTAGCTTTTCATTGACTAATATTTTAAAGTGCTTGCGTTGCTTGGTGTAGAAGTCCGTTTGGAAGAAACGTTTCTTACTAAAGAAATAGTCAGCGATTTGGTTATGCGTTAATATAAAAAGAGGGGAGTCGTACTTTACTACGTTAATTTTTAGTGCTTGACTTTGTTCAGCAATTCTTTTCTCCAAAAAAGTATCGGTTACATCACAGTAGTGAATTTCTGAAACGCTTTGCTTCTTCAGATGTGGCAAAAGACTCCTCACATCTGATATTTTTTCTTTTGCTTCGATGTAACTTACCTCGTAGCCCTTTCTTTTTAAATAGTTTTGGTACGCCTTCATACTGGCTCGATGAAAGACCAGCTTTTGCTTATGAAAATTATATTGCTTAAAAAAAAGAAACTCTTCTATGAGGTAAACATGGCGATTTTTTTCTAACGCTGAATGCTTTTCAAAAAGCTGGTGAGGAAAAACAAGAGATGCAGTACTCATTTTTTTGATTTGTTCATGCGGCATTTATCGCTGCAATATTTTACTTCCTCCCATACTTTTTCCCACTTTTTGCGCCAAGAGAACGGACGACCACATAGCGTGCAGATTTTAGTAGGGATATTTTGTTTTTTGTGCATTCTGGCTTGGGCGCATTGTATCTTTAAATCCGAACCAACTTCTTCACCCGCAAATCATCCAACATCAGCACATTTTCATGATTAGTTTGAAACCGTTTAACATCAAACAAAAATGCGGTATGATCACCTGCATCCTTACTCCACAATTTTTCCAATTCCATCAATCCTGCGCAATCGCTCAATACTTTTTTATGGTTCCAATGCACCAACAGATTTTTCTTGGATAGATAGGATTCTTTATCATAGTGGAGCCCACTTTTCTTGCCGAGCGTATTTATTACCGACAGATGTTGAATACCTAATAATTGAAGGACGGCTACTTTGCTGTTGAGTATATTTTGGAGGGATTGTGTTTGGTGATAAACGGCTACCATGTATCGTTTGGGTTTCATGCTTACTGCCGAGACATAGGTGCAGATATTCATGTTTACTTTCTCCCCGTCATACGTAGCCAGACTGTATACTGGAATGTTAGATAGATTCCATGGCCGTTTCATTATTGCACAGCTATACTTTCAAACTAGACATACCACCATCTGCATGTAGCACTTGACCAGTTATCCAACTTGCTTTTTCTGAAAGTAAGAATGCAGCGAGGTTGGCAAGATCTTCTGGCTTGCCTATTTTTTTGAGTG
>JANNUS010000015.1:0-11904 GCA_031395485.1 Cyclobacteriaceae bacterium
AGTATGAAATGGAGCTCCGATCATTTTCTATCACTGAATTGGAAAGCCTAAATAAGAGAATCAATAACAAGCACAATGAGCTAACCTTTACACAAGCTGAACTGGACAATTCACAAAAAGAACTTGACAACTTTTTATATCGCGCATCGCATGATTTAAAAGGACCTTTGGCAACTATGGCCGGCCTGCTCAGTCTGGGAAATCAAGAGATAACTGATGTTGCGGCATTGAGCTACATGGAAAAACTTTCGGTTGTTAGTGCCAACATGAATGAAGCGCTGAATAAACTCTGTGTGATCTATTCACTGCTGCGCGAAAATGGAAACAGCTTACAACAAACAGTATCCCTCGATAATGAAGCCGTCAAAAAAATAATCGACACAATAGTGCTGTCGCTGAAAAGAGAGATTAACCAGAAGAATATTCAGATTAATATTGAGGTTGAAAATATTCAGCTTCAGAGCAACCGACAATACCTGGAACTTATTCTTTCGAATTGTATTGAGAATGCTGTGCATTTTCACAAACTGTTCCCGGGTAGGCATCCCAAAATAGATATAGAAGTCAAATCCAGAAAGGAGTTCATTACCCTCAGAATACACGACAATGGAGAAGGTTTACCTGATGAATATCAAGATAGAATTTTTGAACTTTTTTTTAGGGGAAAAAATTCGTCCCGTTCAGGAATGGGTTTATACATCGTGAAAAAGCTGGTAGAAAAATCGAATGGAAATATCCGCTTCATGAGTGACTATGGTAAATTTACAGAGTTTGTAATAACGCTTCCTATCCGGTAATTGCAAGCTTTGTCAGATTTGTTACTCCACCCTATCCAACCTGCTATTATTCTTGTGTTAAGAATACGTTAGCAAATTAACATGGGTAAAATACAGAAATATTTGATTTTCGCTTTCCTCATAATTGCGCTTAGTACTTCGGCACAACAGGGAAAAATCGACAGTTTAATGTCAGAAATCAGACAAAGAACTAAAGAAACTACGAAGATGAAATTAGAGATGGCGGAGGCAAAGGTTCGCCAGCAAAATTTGATCATACTTATCTTTGCGATAACGTCTCTGTGTGGTGTTTCAATAACCATTTCATTATATATATCACGCAAGCGAATACGAAGAAAGAATGTATTGTTACACAAGCAGAATCGTTCTATTCAAACTCAAAACAGAGAGATTCAATCGCAGAATGAAGTGATTGCCGTGCAAGCTGGTGATTTAAAAGCAGCAAATGATTTTCTGGAGGATAAGAATCAAAGAATTCAAGAAATCAATACAGAAATAGAAAGTCTGATCAGTATAGTCGCTCATGACCTTCGTGCCCCGGTTAATCGCAGCAAGGGGCTGTCAAGAATCTTGTTGCAAACAAAACTTACTGAAGATCAACGGGGAATCGTTAATCTATTGCTACAGGTAAATGAAGAGGGTTCTCAAATTATTCAGAATGTCCTTCAAGCGAATTCAACTTCGTACAAAAAACCCGAAGCCTCTTCCATTAATCTTCACCACTTTATACGTGACTATGTAGAAAAAGTATTTAACAAGCAGGCACTTCGAAAAAATATTCAGATTCACATCGCTATTGAGGATGATCTTCAAATAACAACCGATGTTGTTTCTTTTAGAAGGATAATGGATAACCTGATTTCCAATGCGTTAAAATTCTCCAACCTGAATTCAGAGATATTCATTAAAGTAATGAGTGTTAAGGAGGCAGTTTACATTTCCATACAGGATCAAGGCCCTGGTATAAGCGATGAGGATCAATTAAAGATGTTTAAACGATTTCAACGCTTGAGTGCACGCCCAACTTCGGGTGAACCATCCATTGGATTAGGGCTGGCTATTGTAAAAGGGCTTGTTGAACAACTTGGAGGTGAAATTCAAGTTAAGAGTAAAGTAGGAGTAGGTACGGAATTTATTGTGCGCATGAGGAAAGAAATTGAAAGTTTTTATGAATTACCTTCTTCTGAAAGGGAATACCTCCCTTCTTTAGAAGAGAGAGCATTCGAAGCAATACTTTCTTTATAAATGACGTGCAATCTCCTTTACACTAGGCCGCTTTCGATAATCAGCATCGAAATAACGGTAGATTATCTTACCATTCTTATCAATAATGTAAACGGCTGGAATCGGTAGGTTAGCTCCGTTCTCTCCGTTGACAACAGTAAGATCAACACCATATTTTTTATACCTCGTAATAGTGGTCGTATCTACTTGAAATGAAACTTTGTAACTATTCATTATTTTCAATCCATCATCAAACAAAATGGAGTAGGATGCATTCGTCTTTTCAATGGTCTTCGAAATATTTTCAGGCTTCTCTGGAGTAACGGCCAGAACCGCTGCGCCTTTGGAGGTTAGAAGGCTTAGTGAGTCTTGCATTTCATTTAATTGCTTGTTGCAATAAGGACACCATTGACCCCTATAGAACATGACAACAACAGGGCCATTTTTAAGCAGTGATTTTAGTTTCACTTCCTGACCAAATTGATCTTTCGCAGTAAAATCGGGAGCATTATCATTGACGTTTAAGCCCTGAGGCTTGTCTTGTGCAACTGACCAAAAACTTAGTAATGTGAATCCAACGGATAGAATCTTTATTTTCATACTCACTTTTTTTAGGAACGTAGTTTAAATAAAATAAATAAATCGTGTCGATATACTACTACTTCAAGTAGGTATCCAAAGGCACTGATGTTGCCGCGACAACATGCCAGGCTGCATCCTGAACATATACTATAACAGATGAGTTTTGCAGATTAATGTTTGAGATAGGAATTTCAATATCCCCGTTTCGTTTAAGCTTAGTTGTTTGGAATAAACGAACAACATTGTCGTGATGAAGTTTCCTTCCCTGATTTTCTCCACGCGTTACAGTGTTCTCAAGGTTTCGTTCTACAAGCGCAATGTTGAGCACCTCACCAAGAGGATCTTTGTTGAGAGTATATCGGATGGTTGCACTTTCGTTTGTTGTTTTTATGTCGGTGATTTTTAGTTGATATGCGGGTGTGTATTTAAATGCTTCCATTATTGCCTTTTCCGCCTCACCCATACTTGATCCCACAAATTCAGTGCTACCATTAACAATCATTTGCGGTGTGTATATCGTATGAAGCTTGAGTTGCTGGGCATACTGTCGCTGGCGTTCGGTAAATTCTTTGTTACTGTAGGGGTCTTTCCATCCTATATAGTTCCAATAATCGACATGGAAGGAAAGTCCGTATACAGGCCGTTCGTCTTGTGCCGCATGTTGAAGTATATCGCTAAGATTTTTATCAGCAGCCGGACAACTTGAGCAGCCTTGTGATGTAAAGAGCTCAACAACTACCGCATTCGACTGGGCTACTCCAGGCAGAATTGCTGTTTGAATAAGGCAACACACGAGAAAAATTTTCATGGAACAAATGTAATTGGTTGTCAGTTACCCAACGTGTCATTAAAATGACAAAGGCCTCTATTTCCATGTCTGTAGGTAAATAAGTAAATTCGTAACTTGATCATCAATAGTTGAAATGAACTACGTTAACATCGTTCGTAATATAAAGAGCAGCTTGCCGAAATCATTCGATCCTACGTTGAAGCCCGATCATGATGCTGAGCGCGCAGAAACTATGAGGCGATTTGAGATCTACGACACACCCTCAGAAGAAATATTTAGTGCCTACACAGAATTGGCAGCGCTTACATTTAAGACACCCATTGCGCTCATGTCTTTTGTGGACGTAGATACAGTATTTTATAAGCAAGCATATGGCTTTGGACGCACCGGGCAAATTGTGAGTCGAAAGAATAGCCCATGTTCAATTGCCATTATGAGTAAGGAAATGACGCAATTTCGATACGCCCTTTCCGAGCCTTGTGTATTAGCCGATGAAAAAGTATTGGCAGAGGCGGGCTATGAATTCTACGCGGGTGCACCGATGATTACAAAAGATGATTTCGCTATTGGCATGTTAGCGGTTGTTGATAAAACACCTCGCATCTATAGTGATGAAGAATTACTACAATTGAAAGCGTTGAGTGATGAAGTAATGGGGGAAGTAGAGTTGAGATATGAATTAAAGAGAAATAACACTTCTGTGTATGAACTGAACTTGCGTTTAAAGAAGCTGCATCAACGTGTTGAGTATCTAAGGAATCAGCTACAAGCAAACAAGTAATATCGCGACATCGGATAGAGGTAGTTGAAGCCGTATCTACATAATTCCATTTCCCAGAATCTTATCTAATAAATTGCGAAAAGGTAACTTTTGGAATCATCTGTTTACCGATGATTGTTGTCATCACCTTTTCGCAAATTAAATGGGCTAATTGCCCGATAAAAGACCGGTTGTTTTTAATCGCATCTTATAAATACTAGCGCTGGCAGCAATGTATAGCGTATGGCCATCCTCGCCCCACGCCATATTTGCAGCATGTTCTGGTGTTCTTATTCTCCCCAGGTATTTTCCTGCAGGTGAGATTATCCAGATGCCATCGGGGCCGGAGCAAAATACGTTTCCTTGAGTATCCACCTTCAATCCATCAAGCGCATCTTCTCCATCCGTCTTATTCATATCAAAGAAGACCTTACCGTTGGTAAGTGTACCATCTTTGGCTACTTCATACCGCATAATCACTTTTGTATTATGAATGTCAGTAATATCCCAATTGCTTACGTACAAATATTTTTCATCGGGCGAGAACGCAATACCGTTAGGCCCTTTCAAATCTGTTGTCAATAATTTTACTTGTCCGTTTACAACTGCATACACGCCTGAGTGTGGTGTTTCTTTTCTTGGATCATTAAAAGCCATTGGCAAACCATATGGCGGGTCGGTGAAAAACAACGTACCATCCGAGCGCAGCACTAAATCATTTGGGCTATTTAATTTCTTTCCTTGATAGTTGTCTGCCAAAACTGTAACGGGGCCTTTCTTTTCAATACGGATTACTCTTCTTTCACCGTGTTGGCAAACAAGAAGCCTTCCCTCTTTATCAAAAGTTAAACCATTAGAACCGGGTTGATGATATTCTCCGATATTAATTCCCGCGTAACCACTCTTTGTTCTGTAGATTTCAACATTTCCGGTTTCCGGTTTGTACGCATAGATCACGTTGGTGTTGGGATCTGAATACACCAAAAATCCGTCCGGATGCCAAGCCGGCCCTTCCGTAAATTGAAATCCGGTTGCCAGTTTTTCTAACGTTGTTCCCGGTGAAATAATTTTGTCCAGTTCTGCATCAATCTTTACTACCTCACCCAAATTTTTCCACGATGGATTTGTTGGAAAGGATTTATAAAAATCTAATGTAGCAGAGCGAACCCAAATATAGTTTTCGGGCAAATCTGCAATAGGGCCATTAATTCCTAATACGGCAATTTGAATTTTCTGTCCTGGCTTGGCGCTGTTCGTAAGGATCACTCTATTTCTCGCATTCCAGCCTTTGGCAACACTACCGCCTGCTTGCCCTGCAGATTTATTTAATTTTCCGTCCACAAAAATCTCGGCATAATCGTCCATCACAATTTCAAAAACGACAGTTGAGCCCTCTACAGAAAAATTCCCAAGCTTCTCAGGTACAGTTACATTCATCCGATACCAATTAAAAGAAAGCAAACCCGTTCCTCTTCTTAACTCCAAGGAAGTAGGATCTAGCTTTTCCCATTTGCTATCGTCAAAATCTTTAGTACCAGCTTTCGGAAAGATGTCGTGTGTCTTAATTGATTTGCCTGAAGGATACAACGCAAGCTTGTCATCGGCTGACGGGCCAGGCGCCTTAAAGTCCTTATCAATAATTTGTGCATCGGTATAACGCCATTCTCCTTTCACTAAAGCTATACTCTCTTTATTTTTTAAGTCGACAATAGCATTTGGCTTATCCAGCGAAAGTTCGACCGACTCCTGCGCAAATGCGACAGTGCAGAAAAACAGGAAGCCCGCAGTAATGCGAAGCTTCCTAACTAAAGTATGAAAAACCCCCGATTTCATACTTAGTCAATTTTAGTTTTAGAACCTGCAAGGGCAATCTCTACATCTTGGGCTGAACTGGCTGCACCACTCACACCAATAGCTCCAATAATTTCACCATTATAAAGAATGGGTAAACCGCCTTCCAACATCACGTAACCAACAGTAATCAGCGGAGTACGTCCACCTTTAATTGCGTTCTCCATATTTTGAGTAGGTTGCTCAAACATTACAGCAGTATGTGCTTTTTCATAGGCTACTAAAGCTGAACCTGCAAAGGTTGTTTCAGGACGTTCTACATAAATCAAGTTTCCACCTCTATCAACCACGGCAATAGATGGCCCTCCGTGCGGAGCATTTACACTTACGCCATACTTACGTGCTTCCGCTACAATTTTCTTGGCAGTTTCTAGTGTTACAGATTTTGAACTTGTTGTTTGAGCCTTCGCTGCAAGCGTTGAGGCTAGTAAAATAAATACAAATAGCTTTTTCATGAGTGTTTTGTTTAGTTGTTCGTTATTGGTGGTTGGTTATTAGTTGTTCGTGTCAGGATCAACAACGAATAACCAACAATGATTTTTTACTTTGCTGGTTTATCAAATTTCACTTTATGTCCTGCTTTCTTTTTCTCTACTGTAGGCCATTTTGTATCTGCTTTTACAATGTTGCCCTTTACATCTTTGCTAAAAAGATCAAAGGCTTCTTTAGTATGCTGGAGCATAAGTTTTCCATCTTCCACAGAAAATATTTCAGGGTTAACCGGACGAACTTTGCCGAGACTCATGGCGTACGCACAAAAGCCACCGTATTGCGGTAAATATTTTTTTGGCGATGCACGAAAGAGTTCTTGATGCTCACGTGACGTGAAAAGGTACTTCGCACCGTGCACCCACTCTGTAAATTTCGGATCACCCTTCAACGCTTTGTTATCCGTTTGGTATGCAACCACATCATAGCCAAGAACTGCCAAGCCTGCTTCATCAATATTAATGTAAGAAAGCTCCACCCCTTTTAGTGGAATTTGTTTACCGCCACTCTTTACTACTGCCGGCCAATATTTATTGGCATTTACAAAAAGACCGTTGGCATCTTTGTTCCACAAATCATTCGCTTTTTGGTTATGTTGACAAATGAGACGGTCTACTCCATTAGCATCTTTTTGTACATAGCAAAACTTTGGATCAATGGGTGATACGTGCCCTTGCGATACTGCGTAAGCACAAAATCCTCCAAATTGAACTTCATATTTCTTTGGATCAGCATCAAAAAGTGTCTTATTTTCTGTGGATGAGAAATAATAAATCGAGTTGTTATAACTACTCTTTATTGTCTCGATCCCTTTGGTTGGTTTGCCAACTATGAAATAAGCAACTGGGTCATAGCCATCAATCTGTACGCCTTTATCATCAAGGTTAAGTAGGGTGGCTTGAGCAGCCAAACCACTCGCGAACGATACAAATAAAAGTAACATAAATAGTGTGCGCATAATTTTTCGTTGTTTATAATTCAAAGAAACGACAATCGCACCTAGGGGTTTGTCATTTATGTTGCACGTAATGACCAAGATATTTAGAATTGTCGGATAGCTGACGAAGAAAGAAATTACCAAGAATGGAGTGTTTCTCGAAATGGAGAACCTTTGTCAGATTGATGACTTTTATTGTATTGCTATATATTCACTTTTAGCACTTATACTTAATAGTTCCTTAACCCATTACTCTACCAACCTTACACAGATGGCAATTACCCCTTTTGAATACGTAACGGTTTTGATTTCAATTATCTTGGGAATGGGGATAACAAAATTGGTTTCTGGTCTTGCTACCATTGTGCAACAATGGAATAACGTAAAACTCTATTGGCCACATTTAGTAATCATCGCCATAGTCTTTGTAATCCACATACAAGACTGGTGGGTAACGTATGAAATGGCAACTAAAACCTATTGGAAATTAACTACCTTTTTATTCGTCATCCAATATCCGGTAATTTTATATGTACTCGCGCGCATTCTGTTTCCTTTCCGCTGGGAGGGAACCCTCATCGACTTAAAGGCATTTTACTACTCCAACTTTAGAAAAATTTATTTTCTCATGATGTTTCTACCTGTACACTCCTTTATTGAAAATTACTACATTGATGGATACTCCATTGGAGATCAACTCCTACAGATTGCACTATTCCCAATTCTTCTGTTTATCGTGTTATTGAACAAGAAGGACGAATGGATTCATAAAATTATCGTTCTATTGCTTTCTGCTGTCACGATAATTACATTTATTGTAGAGCGAAAGGCGTTACTTATTGTTGGTTAAAAAACGAGCATGCCATTTATACTCGCACTAGCCGAATATCGATCTCTCTCTCCACATATTTCCACTCTTCTGTTTTACGCAAAGCAACTACTAACTCTTCAAAGGCTTCAGCATGCTGCGGTGCATATTCAAACCAAGTAAGAAAATCAAAAGGTTCACCAATATCTCTACAATGATAGAGCTTGCGGGCAATGGCGGGCAAATATTTTAGTCCAATTTCTGTGTGGTGTGATGTGCTTTCAAAGATGGCTCTGCGCTCATCTTGTGCTAATGCCCACCACGTTTCCGTTTTGCGAATTGGAATGAGCGCAGCACACGTAGCGTGTGGTCGGCCTAATCCTTCTTGAACAGCCAACAGCTTTTCCTTCTCCACTTTTTCTGCGTAGCGTACATTGCTATTGAAGCCTCGGAGTGTCCATATTCCTGCATTCGATTTGATTAAATTACTTTCCGTAATTCGAAGGTGAGAGACTTTTTCAATAGGTTCACCTGCAACTGTATTCATTTTTATAACGCGCCATTGCCCGCTAGTGCAGCCTATAAAGTCTTTCATATCAATTGGTCTTACTATTTTTTTCAAAAATACCAATTACGTGTCCGTCAGGATCTCGAACATAAAATCCTTTATTATAGAGATAACCAGTTGAAGGAAGTGAAACAACCTGAGATGACACAAAGTCTACCTTACTTTTTTTAAGTTTTTGAAAAAGTGCTTCTGCGTTATCGGTTGTCATGATTGTTTCCCAATGCACCAAATCATCGGCACGCTCATCCTTGGGGTATGGCCGGCCACTTTTGGGATTTAAGTATTCCAAAAATTCAACGCCTACTCCATCGGTTGCCTTGTTTCCAGAGATGTGAAGGCTAGCACCTTGTACATTGTTTAAATGTTCTTGCTCCTTACCAAAATTAAAACTCTCGCCCTGGTATTTAAGTCCCAATAAATCCCCATAGAATTTTTTGCTCGCTTCCGTTTTGGAAACACCGATGGCTGTATGGTCTATCCCTAAAAATATTTTGATTGTATTCTGTTGCCACTTCGGATTTCCTTTTCCCGGAGGAAAATAAATTAACTCTAAGTTGTGCCCAGCCGGATCGCGAAAATAAAATGCTTTGATGCCCTCAGCTGCTGGAATGGTTTTGGGCAGTGTTTGCGGGCCGGTAGAAACGTGTTGCACATTAAATTTCCGCAATCGTGCGTAGGCGGAATCCATGTTGCTTACAACAATCGCAATGTGCTGAAAAGACAGATCGTTGCTTTTTGCATCTTCCGGTATAGCACGCCCTCCCGATGTGAGGTAATCCGTCAACTCGATTTCCTCTGAACCTAAACGCAGTCTTACTTTTTTATACCGAATGCCAAATAATCCTTTTAGCTGCTCGTACTCTGTTCCGGCTACTTCCACCTCTGACACTTTTTCAAACGGCAGCACCTTTGTAAAGAAATCCAACGCCCGATTCATATCCAATACAGTAATGCCCACAGCATCTACACGCTGAACATTTTGTGCAAAGGTGGACTGAAAAAGGAAGCAACTGATAATAAGTAAAAGGTAGATTATTTTTTTCATGGCATTATACTTTAACTTCTGAATGTTTTATTTCTCTTTCCAAAAAATAGTTTAATAGTGTTCGGAGTGCCGCTATGGCTGCTAGTTTACCGATGTCATCCCAATTGGGTGCTACAGCAGTACGCAGAATATCTGCCGCCAATAAAAACTCGAGAGTAAGAGCCAACGACTTTCCCAAGCTGAGTCGTATTTCAAGTTTATCGATAGCTTGCTGCGAGAAAATATTTCGTATATAGAAAAAGAAAGCGCGTGAAATAGCAAGTGCAATAATAATAGCCGCTACACCTTCCACTACACTTCCTAGCGAAAGTGTAACCACTTTTACCAATTCTTCAAGTTCTCTCATAACGGAAACAGAATACCTGTGGTTAAATCATATTTATTCAATTGCGAAACCCATTTCGATTCAAGAAATAATCGAATCTTCTTTATCTCTATTTCTACTCCACCGCCCAGGTTCAAGGCTGTTACTAACTCTGTTACTGCCGCCCCACCATCCGGATGATTTGTCACATTCGACCAATTGACTCCCGCAAGAGGATAAATTTCTATTTTCTTGCCAAGGCCAAATAAATAGTGTGCATTGAAATTGTATTCCACTTCCTTTCGCTTCACTACTACTCCATCCTCTTCTCGTTCACGCGTAAGCAACGCAGAAAAATCAGGTCCAACATGCAAGTTCCCAATTACGCGATACGTTACATTCAAATTCAATCCAGGGCTATCAATGTAGCTGCAATAGGTAATTCCGGTCCCTAATAGCCACCTCGATTTTTCTTCTTGTGCTTTTACATTTAAGCAAAGGAAGCAAAGGGCAGCCAGCAGTAGATAAAACGGTCCTATCCATTTACATTTTGTCAATTGCATTTTGTAAACGATTAGCTATTTCAATTTTTCCAATAAATGTTTTCCTACTCTCAACGCGTTCGCCATAATGGTAAGGGATGGGTTAAATGCGCCAGACGAAACGAAGAAGCTTGCATCGACCACATATAAGTTATCAAGGTCATGGGCTTTGCAGTTCACGTCAAGCACGGAGGTCTTAGGGTCGTTGCCGAACTTTAACGTGCCCATTTGGTGCGAAACACCCGATACCCCCAAGTCGTAGCCTACGCGAACTGCATTTTTGTAATGCGGATCTTTCTCCGCTAACGTATCTAAAATACTGTAAAGCTTTTTCTTCAGTCGGTTGTAAGCCTCACGATTGTTGACGGTGTAAATGGTTTTGATCGAACCGTCTTTTTGAACCGTTACCTGGTTGTTGTAATCAGGCAAATCTTCAGAAGTAATCCAAAAATCAACCGAGTGCGTAGAAAGTTCATCAAACGATTTTCCAGCAAAATGTTCTTGCGCTAACCCGAGCACCGTGTCCGGATCATTCTTTCCCATTAATTGGATTGTACCTAGCGGAAATTCTGAATCTTCCGCCTTATGATAAAAATCGCTAAGCGAAAATGACTTTTGGAATTGAGAGGTGTTCAACTTCTGCGAAAAGTTGATAACACAACCATTTTGATGGAGCATGTAATTTCGCCCGACCAACCCTGAACTGTTGGCCATGTTATCGGATCGAAGTAAAATTGCAGCTGAGTTGACCGCGCCTGCTGCCAATATAACTAACCCCGCCTCAAACGAAATCTTTTCTCCATCGCGAGTTACCTCTACTACCGATACCCTTTTGCCCGATTTGTCTTTTATCAGTCTGTCAACATGTGCACGAGTAAGTAAGGTTACATGTGGTGCCTTTAATGCTTCACGCAATGCCACTACTTGGGCATCTGCTTTTGCTTCTGTTGGGTCAGGAAATCCATCGAAATTGCTTAGGTGCACGGGCGATGAACCGTCTTTTGCGCCTTCACCCAAACGTACACCGATCGGTAATGGAAAGGGACGATAACCCAATGCATGAATCGAATCAAACAACTCTTGCATGCTGGGCTCATGCTTCAATGGAGGAAATGGATATTCTGATTTTGCCTTTGGCTCCGTTGGGTCAATACCACGTTCACCATGCACGCTGTATAAGTTTTCTGCTTCTGTATAAAAAGGTTCG
>JANNUS010000016.1:0-197338 GCA_031395485.1 Cyclobacteriaceae bacterium
GCATTCGATGCATTCGCATTCGGTGCAAACGTTACGCCCGCTGCCGGTACACTACTCCATGTACCTAAGCCTACACTCGCACTCGCTGCTAATAAAATATCTAAATCACATGCGCTGTTATCTACGCCAGCACTAATCACAGGAACCGCGTCAACAGTTACCGTGGGTGTTAATGACATTTGAAGACTACAACTTGTTGCCACCGTTGTAGCTAAAACATTAAATGTTGTATTAGAGACTAATGCACCAGTCGGCAGATTTATTAAACCACCTGTACCAACCACAGGAGCGCCTAGCAAAATGTTGCCAACATTATTTCTTAGTTGATAGCTAACACCAACTGCAGAAGCAGTTACTGTAACGTTTGTACTATTCCCAGAACATATTGGAGTGACAGCCGCAACAACCTTATCGGTTGGCAGCGCATTAACACTTAGGATTGTACTTTGAGTAAACGATTGTGTGCACGAAGGTGTAGTTAATCCTGTTATTTGAAGCGCTTGTCCGTTGTTTGCAAAAGTTAAAACAGGAGTAGTAAAGGTTGCAACTCCTGAACCATTTGCCACAATACCTGGTATGGGTGCTTGCGCTGCACCATTGATCGTGTAGTTAACCGTTGATGTTGAGCCGGGCAACAATCCAGTTAAATTCATAGTAGCAATACTTCCATCACAAACAGGAGCAGCTTGTAAAACAGCCGACAATGTAGGAGCAGGATTTACAGTCAATAAAACCGCAGATGATGGTAATGACCCATTGATATTTGTAACAACACAATCATAACTAGCCGCATCACCAATCGCTACCGGATTAATATTATAGGAGGCAGCATTCGCTCCTGTAATATCCACTCCACCTTTACGCCATTGATAGGAAACAGCAGGAGTTCCTGAAGCTACGATTGTAAAAGTGGCTGAGCCTCCAGTACATGCTATAACCGCAGAAGGTTGAGTAGAAATTGCTGGAGATGTATTTGGTTCACCAACTTCAAAATCCCCAAAAGATGATAATCCACCAGTAGTTGAAATGGTTGGAGCTGCAACTGAGCTAGCAACACCCGTCCAATAGGGTGGTGATGGTTCATAACGCCTAATAACATAATTAGCAGGAACTCCCGTATTGGATGTACTGGAAAAATCAAACGTTGCGTTCGTTGTAAACGTACCAGCTCCACTTTTTGAGAGGCTCCAGTAGTGATCAACTTTCTTTGCTTGGTCAATGCCCGATGAATTTGCTATCGGTGTATTCTCATTTGGAACAGCTCCTGAGTTCACTGTTGCTCTTATAGTAACTGCACCCACAACAGATGCACTAACCATTGTAACGGGCGCATAGGCTGTACCCCCGATTTCAAACTTACGTGTTGATCCTCCTGCGGGTAAAGTCCATTCAAGATTTCCAGTGATAAAATTGGTTGTACTTGCACCTGAAATGGCAGCGGAAGTAGAGGCCATTGACAAAATATTGGCACCTGTGTTTATTTTACCGCTTGATAATGTGAGGCTAGAAGTTATAGTTGTGTTTCCAGCTAATGAGGCATTTCCTGCAGACTGATTAACAACCAAATTGCCATATGTTCCAGTACCAATAGTTTGGTTTGCTCCGTAATATTCAACCGTACCGGTACTTACAGCCACACCATTGGCGGCTCCTGAAAAACGAATCGTAGCATTTGTATTTTGGGTGCTTGCGGATGCCAACGTATTTCCTGCCATATCCAGAATGGCTGCAACATCGGATGATCCTCCGTTATCTAATAAGGTTGTTGTAGTTATGTTTCCGCCTGCTGTTTTTGTTCCAGCAGTAGTAATATTCAATGTTGAATAAGAACCACTGGCAACCGTCTGTGTTGCACCATAATACTCAACCGTACCGGTACCAATTGCAATTCCATTTGCTGCTCCTGAAAAACGAATCGTAGCTCCTGTATTCTCAACCGCACCTGACAATGTATTTCCAGCCATATCCAGGATGGCAGCAACATTCGAGGGTCCTCCATTATCTAAGGTTGTTGTGGTGATACTACCCAATGCAGTTTTTGTTCCTGCGGTTGTAATATTAAGGGTGGCATATGTGCCACTGGCGACATTTTGAGTCGCTCCATAATATTCAACCGTACCTGAACCGATAGCCAGACCATTTGAAAGGCCTGAAAAACGAATAGTTGCTCCCGTATTTTGCGTACTGGCAGAGGTCAATGTAAAACCTACCATATCCAGTATGGCTGCGACATTGGATGAACCTCCGTTATCCAATAATGTTGTTGTAGTTAAGTTACCACCTGCAGTCTTGGTTCCGGCTGTAGTAATATTTAAGGTTGCATATGAACCAGTAGCAATGGTCTGTGTTGCTCCATAATAATCAACTGTACCTGTACTAATTGCGATACCATTGGCTGCTCCTGAAAAACGAATGGTTGCTCCCGTATTCTGCACGCTACCTGACAAGGTAAAGCCAGTCATATCCAGGATGGCTGCAACATTTGATGCTCCTCCGTTATCTAAAATAGTTGTAGTAGTAATACCACCCAATGCAGTTTTTGTTCCGGCTGTTGTAATATTAAGTGTAGCGTATGTACCACCAGCAACATTTTGTGTTACTCCGTAATACTCAACAGTTCCGGTGCCTACAGCTAGTCCATCGCTAGAAAATCGTATAGTTGAATTTGTATTTTCAACAGCTGCAGCAGTAAGTGTGTTGCCACTCATATTTAAAATAGATGCAACATTGGATGCACCACCATTGTCTAAAATGGTAGTTGCGTTGATTGATCCAACGGCTGTTTTTGTTCCAGCAGTAGTAATATTTAATGTAGCATAGGTGCCTCCTGCCACATTTTGCGTTGGTCCATAATATTCGACTATACCGGAACTTATTGCCAGACCATTTGATACTCCTGAAAATCGAATTGTCCCGGAGTTTGTAATTGTACCAGCAACATTCAAAAATCTGGTATTCAAATCAAACACACTGGAGTTAGTAACGTTGTTACTAACATCAATGAGCGGCCCTCCAGGGTTTTTCTGCCCTGCACCTGAAATAGCAAGATTATAATATGAAGGAGTTGACGATACTGTCTGTACAACTCCGGCCACATAGCCAATGGTTGTACCCGATGAAATATTAATTGCTCCGAAAGAAGGAAATGTAGTAGCCGTGCCGACACTTCCTAAATTAAATGTACCCGATGTTAAATTTAATGTGCCCGTTGATGTTAACTGAAATCCTCCATCGTTGAAAACACTGCTAGGTATTGAACCCCCAATTGTCAGATTACTTCCAGCCGCAATCGTTCTTGCAGCACCCAGTGTAACACCGTTTATATTATTAATTAAAACACCGCCTGTTCCGGAAAATGTTGCGGGAAATTCGATGCCCGTTGTTTGTGCACCAGAGCCACGGTACTCAAGCGAGGCTGAAGCCCCATAGGTTGCAACGGTTCCCGCTGTTGTTGCAGTACCTTGCATGCTTAGTACCCCATTTACTGTTGCACCGGTTGTGGTTTTGGCCCCAGTACCTGATAGAGTGAGATTCGTATATGTAGTTGGAAACACAGTTTGCGCACCAGTATAATTAACCGTAGATGCTGTTCCGTTAAAACTAAACGTTGATACCCCCGCATTTCCTGATGTAGTAATTGCAGGAATTCCGGATAAAATAAGTGCTGCAGATTGGGCTCCTGTAATTAGACTAACGGTAGTCGCGCTGTTGACGTTATTGGCAGTTACGCAGTCAAGGGTTCCTCCAATTGTATAGATGCCTGACTGAAATTGAACGATTGGCCGAGAGTCATTTGTACCGTTTCTTAATGATGTTAAATTAAAATTTCCAGTAGAATTGAAATTTGAAATTGTGCCTGTTAACGTGATTGCTGCATCAGCTGTTGGAGCTGTCGTGCCCCCAACATTTATGACTGTAGTAGTAATTGTTCCTAAACCTGTAAAAATTGCAGTCGTATTCGATCCATTACTATTTTGAATTGTAATGCCCGATACGGATGTTGCTGCCAACGTAATGCCAGTGTTGACTGTAATTGTAGTAGTTGTTGTGGACGTATTGTCAATTGTGATTGACAATACATTGGCATTTGTGGTAACCGTCATCGTGGCACCTGCCCTTATAACTACATTATCTCCAGTTCCCGGGGCTATACCTCCTACCCACGAAGTTCCAAGATTCCATGTACCACCAGCCACTGTACTCGTAATCTGAGCAAATGAATCATTAAAACCGATAAAAAGAAGGGCAATAAAAAATACCGTAAAGACTGGAGATGATAGCCTTTGCAAAAAGCTTCTCATGACATTAGAGATAACGGATACCCCTTTGAAAAAGGAAAAATGAACCAAAGGAAATAGGCCAAAGGCAAAAAAAAGTATAGAATTTACACGGGTAAAAATTTGCATACAGGACTCAGCCAGCTATAAATCTTGAATCATTAAAAAAAACAAAAAGTAACCGCAAAATAGTACTAAAAATCACCATTTGCCTTTAATTTTATCAACGCAATTTTCTTTTGGTTTGTCAGGTTCATTGTCCCTAAAATTATTATATCGCCATTGGGTGCTTCCGCTACCACTTTACCCGTATCATCGTTGGTGGGGGTACCAAATGTAAAGCCGCTCGCCCATGCTGGGTCTTGATCGCCTGTGAATGAATTCACTTTGGTTAACCAAATATCGCGTGTAGCATCCGATTCGCTAATGATGTTGCCTACAACATAACAAGCGGCACCACTTGGAAAGATTGAGACTCCTTCAGCAAAGTTGCCAACATTATTTTCAAAACTTTTTAAAGCATTTAGATTGGTTCCAGCTGATACTATTCGCGTCTTCGTAATAAAAACAGTGCTTGAGTTGGCTAATCCTATAGAAGTACCAATAGAGTAAAAACTACCTTCTGGTGAACTCACTGTTTGGTTCATGCGCTCTTCTCTAACGTTATCTCCAGCGTACAGTATTACGCCAGCAACACTCCCTGCATCATCCTCAAAAACATTAAACACAAAATTTCCTTCAAAATTTAAAGCAGCAATAGCTTCTCCATCCGTAACATGGTTCGAATATTCAGCGTTCATAAAAACTCCAGGTGCAGTTTCAAAAACCTTTACAACCGAACCGAGCGTTGACCCACCCTTTCTATCCTGGTTTGAATCGAATTTTGAAAAAGTATTATTAAATCGAACATACAGTAAATCTTCCTTATCATTTATCGGCAGTGAGGTATTTCCTCCTGTGTTTAGTGTATCCGGATCAAGTGTATTACCAACAACATAAAAGCCTCCATCAGAGAGTGGCGTAACAGACTGTCCAAACTGATCGGCCAATAAATCATACACCAGACTGTCACTGTTCAACTTATTTCCATCATCGCCAATTCGAATAAGTTTGAAGTGACGTTGATCGACACCCACATTTATGTTCGATAGAATCACGTACCCACCCGGAATAAGTTCAATGTCCTGAGCAAAGTCAACACCGTTGCCAAATGTCATTTCCCAAAGCACTTCCCCCTCGGGGCTAGTTTTAGTCACGTATATTTTTGTGTTGCCTGAGTTTGCTGGAAACTCGGTAGTGCCTATTAAAACAATCGTACCATCGGCATTCACAACCATGTCGGCCGCCTCGTGATCGCCATCCAATCCGTAGTATTTAATGAAATATTTTTTGTGCGTATCGCCATCATCTGTAACGCACGTAGTAGCGAGAAGTAAAAGCCCAATAAAAATCAAACTGACATTAGTTCTCATCTGTCTGCTTTTTGATTTTCCGTAAAATTCCTTTTGTCCTCACTTTTTTTACTTCCCTTGGCTTATAGAGGGGATATACAAATCCAACAGAAAGGGATAGATTATCAAGCCGCAGGAAATCATCGACATAACCACTCCTTCCAATTTCTTCGGTTTCATAAACGGTTTCTTTTTTAACAATATTTGACAGTCCGAATGCATATCGCAAATCCAAAAACCAGTAATTCAAACCTTTCTTTAGTCGTGCTCCTCCTCCAACAACAAAAGATCGATTAAGACGAGTGCGTATACCTGTATAATCTCGGCTTGGGCTTACATAGGTTTCAGTAGTTAAGTTACCAATTTCGGGATCGGGGTTTTCATCCTGGTTTTGGCTGATAACTTTTAGTTTATCAGACAACAGAAAATTTAATGAATAACCCAAGTAACCATACGGCTTGATCGGGCTATTATTTTTATGCGTGTACTTAACCATTACTGGAACGATCAACGAAGTTTGCTGATCGGTAGACTCCAGAATATCTCTTCCAAAAATATTGCTACGGGTACGTCTGTAGGATACACTGTTAAAGTTTAGTTCACCCGATACGCTAATATTATTTGTAACATGCCAATCGGTACCAACCCCAACCTGAATTCCGGCTCGCAAGGAATATTTATCAACTGGTATTCCGCCAGACCCATTGTATGTATATAAACTATTGATAACACGCGCAACAGATGTGTTACCTCCGGCACGGCCATAAAGAGAAAATATGGGTGCTGCTGTGAATTTCTTGCTTAGGTAAACAACATCAATTGGGTCAACGTCTGGATTCGTTTCGTATTCCGGGTTTGCTCTAAGTACTTTTAAATAGCTGTCCTCTGCCGAAATCGGATCTTGCAGCAAAAGATAGGTTTGTGTTAGTAACAAAAAAGCACGTTGCCGCTGCTCATTTGAAAAGCCCTTATCGATACACGGCTTAAGCATACCCGGAATGCCATAAAACCGACCTGCTTCAAACTCGGCTGCAGCTGCATTCAATTGCTCTTCACACGTAATACTTTGTGCATATAAACTTGCACTCAGCACACTGGTAACGATCAAGCCAACGATAGTTCTCCAAATGTTCATTTACTCGTAATCTTTAATCAAAATATTAGTACAGGTATTCTCAAAATCAATATCAATGCCTACATATTTAGTCCATTCATCGGGTGTCATGTTTCGCGTTAACTTAGGGCACACCTGACTTGCCAATAAAGCAGGATCGGTTGGCCATACTCGTATTTCAGATTCATGACAAGCAGCAAGTAGGTAGTCAGAGTTTTTTGTGAAGGCAATGTCCCAGATAAATCCATTATTATTATCCATTACGATTGGGAGATCCTCGGGGTAATCTAGTACCCACATTTGTAACCGTTTATCAGCGCCCGCACTTGCTAACAATTTGCCATCGGGACTGAATTCAATATCGTATACACCTGCTTTATGGCCCGTGAACGGACGAGCATCTTTTGTGCGTGTCTGCATGTCGAACATTTTGACCAAGCCCCTTTTATCTTTTATCTCATAGGTTCCAAAGGCTAATTTTTTTCCATCGGGGCTGAATCGAACCGTTAATATCTGAGCAGCCGAATCTTTATAAACTACTTGTGATTGATTCGTTTGAAGGTCAATCAAAACTAGCTCACCTGACCACGCACCTCCAGCAAGCCACTTACCATCAGCACTAACCGATATAGCTTTTAATTCATATGGTAAAGTAAGCAACGGAACTGCCTTGCCGGTTACGTGATTAACTAACGAAACTGTCTTATTTGATTTACTAACTACAAACCCCGAGTTATCAGGCAAGAATTCAATGTCATTAGTAGCTCCGGCTAATCCTTTTACCGATACTGGTTTTGTTTTGCCGCTTGCCAGATCGAAAATTTGAACAGCGGCAGAGTCAGTTCCATTTACTAAATATTTTTCATCACGGCTTAATACCACAATTCTGTTAGGGTACGGATTCTCATAGCTGGTTGGTTTACCCGTTAGGTCTTTATAATTCCCTGAAAATATTCTTCCATCGGCTGCGGCAGCATAAAACTGCGAACCCGTTGAAGTCACAGCAATTGAATTCATTCTGTTCCGTGCAGGCCCTTGAACCTTTATTGCATTATAGGTTGAACCTGACAAGCCTTTCAACGCGTGATATAAACCAGTATAGATATAAGGATCATATGGTTTGCCTTTAAACCTTCGATGGAAATGAAACGCTTGCATCGATTGCAATCCTGCAAGGTTTTTATCGTCATCTTCCTGAACAGATTTTGCCGCCAACGCTTGCGCGATTGTAAGCATGTATAGGGCATTCTTTCCTTCGAAATTCTCCTTCGCTATCAGGGTTTGCTTTTCAGCTTCAATTCTAGCTACCTTCTCATTTTCACTTGCCGAAATTGCAATTTGTTCTTGTTGCTGAGCTTTGATTAATGCTCCTATTGCTATATTTTTTTCAACTTGAAGCTGCTTAAGGGTTGACTGAAGTTGGTTATTCAATTTCTCTGCTTGATTCTTTGCTTTTTCTGCCTGCTTCTGAGAGAATATGGCCGCGCTCTTTTGGATTTCGGCTTCTGCCTGCTGCTTTTTAGCCTCCGATTTTTGAATATTAGCCTCCACTAAATTTTTGTCGGCATCAATTTTCTGCAAGTAAGCATAGACAAAAAACAAGATGGCTATAATAGCTGCTATACCAAGTATAATGGCTGTTGCCCGGGCTCTGCGCAACATGCGCCTTTGCAACATCTCTTGATTCTTGAGTTCGGCTTCGTAGGTAATCCTACTCGTATCCAAAAACACAATAGCCCGTTCAAAAGCTTCATCGTAACGTTGAGCCCATTCACGGGTTGGTCGTTGTTTCTTTTGCCAGTTAAGAGCCAGTTGCAAATCTGGTGGGCGCCATAAACCAGTTTTACCAATCTGGTACATAGCAGCAGCATCTGAAAGTCGCTTGTACATGGTAGCTGATTCGAACTCTTCCTCTACCCAGGCGTCTAACTTATTCCAAATTCGCATTAAACTTTCATGCGAAAGCTCAATAACCGAATCACTCGTGAGCGGTACGTAATGTGCGGGCATTAAAAAAGACCGGCCCGGTTTGCGGAAATGCTCCACAACTCTGATTACCTCCTCCGGATCTGCTTCCGCTAAATCTGCTACCAAACTCAACTTGCTTGGCCTGCGCATTCCTTTGTTATCCTGACTTTTTTCAGTTATGCTTTTAAATAAAACTTCTGCGATTTCCTTTTCTCGGGATGTAAGCTCCTCGAAAATTTCATTTGCGTGTTGCGATAGTGCCTGCGAAACCTTTCCGATTGCATTATAATGGCGCAAATCCATCGGCTCGCCCTCTTCGCGATTACCGACCCAATAATCCCATGTCCGCAGCAGGGCATGTTGCAGAATAGGCAAGTGATCCTGATTCTTGCCCATGTCGCTCAAAAGCTTCTTTACGAGTCGCTGTGATATTCTTCCACCGCCTACCGCAACCGGCCCTTCAATTACCATTCGCTTTTGTTCGCGAGACATCTGCGGAACGAGGTAATTGCTTTTATTGATTTCATCGGTCAGTCTTGGAAAAACTGAACAGCTTGCAATAAAATCCGATCGCATCGTGATAGCTGAGTACACGGGGATATCGCGCTGTTGAATTGCTGTAAGTATCAGATTTACATACTCTTGAGATTCGTTAACGTGCTCGTCATCCGAAACTTCATCTTGTACTCTGAACAATTCTTCAAACTGGTCGATCATAAAGAACACGTTCTCTAATTTATGCTCTTGCAGATAGCGAGCGACTTCTACAAGCCCATTAGAGCCACTTCGTAAAACTGAATGAATGATCGATTTATGGATAGGCTTATCCTCAACCGAAATGCGATTGGAAGTAGCCAAATATTCTACAATAGAATTGGTAAGGTTTTGTATTGGAGAAGTGCCCGGTCGGGTAATAATAATATTCCAATTTGGGCCCGTTTGGGTAACAAATCCTCCAAACAATACGGGTACAAGGCCGCAATACATAAGGGAAGATTTACCACTTCCTGAGTAGCCCATTACACAAACAAATCTATTCTGAGACAACTTTGTCAGAATATCATCTACCTGCCCCTCTCGCCCAAAAAATAAGTGACTTTCGTCAACGGTAAAAGGACGTAATCCTGGAAATGGATTAGTCGTACCTGGATCCAAAACGATTTGATTTCCAGGAACTACACCAAGTTCTTCAGACTGCAGCGGGTTGCCCATAATTTAGCTACAAAGAACCTGAAATTTAACGAATTGAGTCCATAATGCTATGTACACACTTTAAAGAATTAGCTTAAAAAATTATCTTTACAGATAGCTTAAAAAATGAATTCCAACAAGTAACCAAAAAATCTGCTAATAATCAAATTTTAAGCGTATTCAAGCACTTTATCCGCCAATTTCACATGATCCGCAAGTAGTTCGTAAAACTTATCTTTATTAAATTTTAGAATGCTGATATCACTTTTAGCAATTATTAGGTTCGCGTTTACAAAATTGGGTCTGGTTAACATCTCACCAATGAATTGCCCTTTCGAGAACTCAGAAACATAGAGGCCTTGCTCATAAAAATCTACAACACCATTTACCAACACATAAAAATCATTATTGACCTTATCATCCAAAATTAGATTTTGGCCTTCTTTAATTTTAATCTCTTCACTAATTTCGGCCAGGTACGAAAGTGTTATGCCGGGAATACCTTCTAGTAAACTAATTTTTTGAAAGAACTGTACTTTCTCAAACTTACTTAGTCGTTGGTTATGAATAATTATTTCATTGAGCTCGGTTCTAAGCTCTGGCCGTAATCTTGCCACATTTTTATGAAAATCTGATTCATTAAGCTGATGCAATGCCCAAGCCGCCACTTCCCGTATAAGTGTATCCGGATTGAACATTTGTGCAATGAGATCAAGTTTAAAATCGGCTATTTTTGCAACCCCTATCTGGTAAAGTACACAAGCTTTTGTCCATCTATTTGACTGCGCGAAGTCGCGATTTATCATGAACTTAAGAACCAACTTAGAATCTAGTTTACCTCGAGGATAAAAAATATCAAGCTTTCCAATTCTTTCCTGATCCGGAATATCATCTAGTATTGGGATAACCCGCTGCTTTAGCTGATCCGATAAAAAGACATCTAACAATTCAACAGCGTACGTAATGCCTTCGGTAGTACCGCTATCGATATTTTCCTTTACCAGTTGAATTGATCGGGTGTCGTACAACATGGCAAGCAACATGTATATGTGCTCGATATCATTTTGGATATCCCAGCGTAACGAATTAACAATCTGTTCATTGAATCCATCTCCACCAACCTCATGAATAGCGCTTAAATTCCAACGTATGTCTGCGATGTCTGTTTCGATGGCGTACTTAATACGGGTTATTTGCGAAACGCCTGCTTTAAATCCGCATTCACCCATTGACAGCAATACCTGCGATACAACAACCTTATTTGGATAATCAATTTTATTCCAAAGAATATCCTTCGCACGGGTGCCTCCTATTCGGCCAATGACTTGAACAACCCGCAGCATTACTTGTGTGCTCTGACTGCTCCTGTAAAAGGCACTGTCAAGAAACGGCAACGTTTTTAAACCGATCAACATCAAACTATTCATAGCTTGATTACTGTAAATCGGGCTTCCCAAACAGTCAATCAAAGCATTAATAACTTCCGGATTCCATTTTTTTGTGGCAGAACGAATTGCAGTATTTCTAACCTTCGGCTCAGTATCATTTAATAACTCAATCAAAAAAGAAATGCATTCATCAGCAGATGTATGCAGCAATAATTCGGCTGCATAGTGACGATCATCCGGGTTAGTGGATCTGGCTAATCGCTGAATTCTGGTTTTTGTAATATCACCATCATTTTGAATAATTAACTGCAAATCCATTTTACTCAAAACACTTTTCGAGGTACCATCTACTCGGTTCTGATCCATACTAATAACATACCGATCAGAAACAGAGAGTCCTTTTATCTCATTCAATTTTTCCTGTGCATATTGATGAACAGACTCTTGCTCATTTTTTATCAAGCTGTTTACCCAAACAGACATCTGGCTTGCATTTATTTTCTCGAGAAGTTTATAGGAAAAAACTGCCTTACCGGAATTAGAGATTAACAGCATACTCTCCAGTTTTCGGGTGACTTGGGCAAACCCCTTTTCAAGTTTATCTTGTTGGATATCCGTGTTTTCTAACTTCAATCTAATTTTACTTCGGTAGCCTCCATAAAGCCCGTTTACCGCAAAAAAATACACGCCCGCCAGGATCACCAGAAACATTGAAACGTGGATAATATTAAAAAATGGAACAAAAGCGAATAGAAATATCAGAAGCCCTGCAATAAATCGAGAACTCTCATTTACAATACCTTCTACTTTCGATTGAATATTAAATCGCAAACGGCCATCGAGCGGAATGAAAAAGAGTTTGAACACGGGTGCTTCCAATGAGTCACGTAACATCCAGTTAAATAAGCGGCTCATCGCTACAAAAAGAAAGAAATATATAAACCCAGTAGGTGATGTTTCTTTATCGAAACCAAAAAATAATCCTGCTACTACCGAGCCAATAGAAAACACCGCTAAAGCAAGTGGAAGGATGAGCAAAGAAACACGCAGCCCATAGTTACCCATGATCCGACTGTTAATAAATGTTTGCATAAACAGACTCAGCCCATACACAGCTGCCATAAAAAAACCATTGAAGTCGGTAAGCTCACGCTGATTCGGATATTGAACACTGACCATTTGCTGAAATGAATATTGATTAAAAACAAAGGCGGTCATGGAAACCAGCAATAGGCCTGACATGGTTAAAATATAGCGGTCAGAGAACGTTCGCTTAAAGGTTGTCTCCTTTCTCACATCGGCATCAAATTCTCTTGGATCATTCTTAGAGAGTGTAAAGCGCGTTGATATAGTGAAGAGCAGTCCGCCAACAACGAGCATACTTAAACTACAAACCATCAGATAATCTTCCGTGGCAGGAACAAGGCGTGATGTAAAGGGAATAAGAAACGAAGCTAGTATGGCTGCTACCAGCTGGCCGGTGTCGATCCAACCAATGATACTTTTTGATTGACGAAAATTAAATAAGCGACCGAATGTACCCCAATAACAAAGAAGCAAGAGCGCAATGATTGGGCCAGATGCGCAATACATTGTAAAGATGACGATGGTCTGCCAAAGAGGATCACCAAAATGCAGTAGCGAATATACTCCTACTGTGAAAAAGAATATGATGGCAATGCTAAACTGGGTAAGGGTAGAAAATCGAATGTGGTTCTGAAAAAATGAAAATACCCACGTGGTAACAATCCCTAATAAGCCGGCCATTAAAAATGCCTTATCGAGATAGTTGCTAAGCCTGTTCAAGAAAATAGAATCGGCTGTGATTTGATAGGTAGCAATGAATACCCCCATAAAAAAACCAGTGGCTAACAGCAGGGCAACTTGACGTTGTTCGAGGGTTTTAACCCGTAAGAATTCAGGTAAAATTGAAGCCATAGACTAACAAATATAAAAAAAAACCGGCTCCGTGTTTTCCGGAGCCGGTTTAAGGCCTGTTACCTTTATTATTATTTTTCTTTTAAAGCAGATTCCTTTATTCTCCCGCTCCGTCAGCAGCAGCAGATTTTTCAATTACGTATTCTTCATTCAATCCCTTCATTACAATCGCGGTAATGTCTAAGCTCGCACCACCATAAAGAACATCACTGGTTGGATCATACTTAAACACTACTTGTAAACCGTTTTCAGTACTATACTTTTTTAAGAAGGTGGTTATACGATCGTATAATTCTTTATTCAATTTTGACTCTTCATTCATCAACTCCTGACTTAGGCTTTGCTGATAGAGTTGCAAGTTTTGTTGCTTCTTGGTAAGGTCTTCTTCTAACGCACGGGCCTGGCCAATTGTAAGGGTAGATTGATTACGCTGATACGCAGCAATCTCGCTCTGAAGGCTCTGCGCACGGTTACGATAATCTGAATCCATTTTTTTTGTTTTCTCCTCCAACACTACCTTATTCTCCTTTAAAAAATCGTAATGTTTTAATACAGAATCAGAATTAATATAAGCCAATGTTAGGTCGCCAACGGTAGTGTTCGTTGATGCAGCCCCGGTATATCCCTTTGTGGAAAAATGCAGATAATACAGCACACTTACTGCAACCAGCAGTACAATGCTTAAAATGAGTGACAAATTCTTCATTACAATAGTAGATTTGATTTTAGCCCGCAAATATAAACATAGCAGTCAATTTAGTATCTGATTGGAAATAAATAACTACAAGAGATTACGCTTCTTCTTCCTTTGTTTGAAAAGAATAGAGTGTGCTGTCCAAATGAAGCGTATCCGTATTAAAATCAGCAATGAACTTTTCGATTATTTCAGGAGTAATCTTTTCAACGTGAAGGCCAATATCCAACGCAATACCAAAATCAACGTGTATATCCATGTCGACATGTTCACTAACCCGTACGGCTTGGTCTTCTTCCAACTCCATAATCACTTCTGCCATAAACAAGCCAATCTCTTCCTCCTGATCATCTAACGCAGCCAGGTTTCCATTCTCATCCTCTTGATAGGTAATTTTCTTATAGTCGGGAAAGTGCTGCGCTGCTCTATGCTCGGCAATCTCAAATAGCTCACTTTCATGTTGCAGCCGCAAGGTGTAAATCATAGCATCGTAAACAACTTCAATTCCATTGTCATCATTCCCTACAAAATAAAAGTGCAATGATTCATCGGTATTCTCTTCTCCTTCTTCGGTAAGAAAAGTACGTCCAAGAGCTTTTAGCTTTCTTTTATAATCACCTATTACGTCAGGTTCAAAACCTTTATTTTTTATAACTGGCATAGCTTTCTCAATGCTCTATAATTTAGGGATAAATCTTTGTAAACAGCAATAAAAGGTGGATAAGATTATTGCCTTTATACATCGTGGCGGAGGCTTACAAATCTAAGGACCCTTAAGTTCTACTTGAACCACTCTGCATACATAGTATAATTTTTGGCGGTACGCTGAATTACTTCCCGCATTTCATCGCTTATATCTTTCATCCGCTTTGCCGGATTACCCGCATACATGCTACCCGGTTCAACTATTGTACCCGGAAGAATGATGGCTCCGGCTGCGATTACTGAGTTATTGCCAATTACTGCACCGTCCATAATAATAGCACCCATACCAATCAAAACGTTGTCTTCAACCAAACACCCATGAACTACGGCATTATGAGCTATCGAAACATTACTACCAATAACTGTTTTTGCTTTTTGATAAGTGCAATGAATTACCGCACCATCTTGAATATTAGTGTTATCTCCTACAGTAATAGAATGCACATCACCTCTTACTACGGCATTGAACCATACGGTGCAGTTATTGCCCATTAATACCTGGCCAACGACAACTGAATTGTCGGCAAAATAGCAGTTGTTACCAAATTTGGGGGTAAAACCTCTCACCGATTTAATGATTGCCATGTTTAATAAGTTGTTAGTATTTACTGACAAGATGTCACAAAAAATACTAAAAGTTGTAATTTTGCGAATTGATTTAATGCAATGAAGGACTTATTTGAAGATTTGGACATTTTAAAGGGAGCTGATACGTGCGAGACCTTTCAAACCTCACTAGACACCTACACAGGAAAAGGCCGTAAGATCTATATTGAAAGCTATGGTTGCCAGATGAACTTCTCTGATAGTGAGATTGTGGCCTCCATTCTCCAACAAGATGGATTTGATACAACATCTAATATTAGCGAGGCTGATGTCATATTTTTAAATACGTGTTCTATCAGGGAAAAAGCAGAACAAACTGTTCGTAATAGGCTTGTTCACATTAGCGGGCTAAAAAAACATAAGCCAGAAATACTAGTAGGCATACTTGGTTGTATGGCTGAACGATTGAAGTCAAAGTTTCTGGAGGAGGAAAAAATTGTTGATCTGGTGGCGGGTCCAGATGCCTATCGTGATCTACCAAAACTAATTACACAGGTTGATGAAGGAGAAAAAGCGATCAATACTTTCTTATCGAAAGAAGAAACCTACGCTGATATAAGTCCCGTTCGATTAAACTCAAATGGAATAACAGCTTTCATTTCCATTATGCGAGGTTGCGATAACATGTGCACCTTTTGTGTGGTGCCGTTTACACGCGGGCGCGAACGAAGCCGAGATCCACACTCCGTTTTAGCAGAAGCCAACGATCTCTATCTAAAAGGATATCGAGAAGTAACTTTATTAGGCCAAAATGTTGACTCGTATAAATGGAGTGAAGAAGAAAATAATAAAGCCCGAATTGAAAAAACGAGCGCTAACAACATCGTAAATTTTGCACAGCTGTTAGAGATGGTTGCGAATGTTCATCCCGATCTTCGTGTTCGATTTTCCACTTCCCATCCAAAAGATATTACCGATGACGTGTTACATACGATGGCCAAGTATAATAACATCTGCAAAAATATTCACCTGCCGGCTCAAAGCGGCAACTCACGCATTCTGGAATTGATGAATCGTGGATACACGCGAGAATGGTACATTCAAAAAGCTTTACGGGTTCGTGAAATTTTAGGAGCAGATTGCGGAATTTCTTCCGATATGATTACCGGATTTTGTACAGAAACCGAAGAGGAGCATCAAGAAACCTTATCCTTGATGGATACTGTGCAATACGATTTTTCATACATGTTTTTTTACTCGGAGCGCCCCGGAACACTGGCCGAAAAAAAATTCAAGGATGACGTTTCAGTAGATATAAAAAGGAAAAGATTAGAAGAAATCATTGCCAAGCAAACCTTGCACTCACTGGATCGGAATAAAAAAGATGTGGGTAAAGTATACCAGATTTTGATCGAGGGTTATTCGAAACGCTCGACTGATTTCCTACAAGGAAGAAACACAGCGAACAAAGTAGTTGTTTTCCCCAAACAGGAATTCCAGAAAGGTCAGTACGTAAACGTGTTGATAGATAATTATACTCGTGGAACATTAATAGGAAAAGCAGTTTAATGAGCATTACAGATTCAGAAATACAAATCGTAAAGCAGCGGTTTGGTATAATGGGGACATCAACCCTGCTAAACAACGCTGTGCGGGTAGCTATGCAGGTAGCACCTACAGATATGTCGGTACTGATTACGGGTGAAAGTGGAAGTGGCAAAGAATCATTTTCTAAAATTATTCATCACTTAAGTTCCAGAAAACATGGTCAATTCATTGCAATAAATTGTGGTTCTATCCCAGAGGGTACAATTGATTCTGAATTGTTCGGGCATGAAAAAGGATCATTCACCGGTGCCCATGAAGCCCGTAAAGGCTATTTTGAAGTAACGAATGGAGGAACGATCTTCCTTGATGAAATTGGTGAAATGCCACTGGGTACGCAAGCCCGGCTATTACGTGTATTGGAAAACGGAGAATTTATTAAAGTTGGTTCATCTAAAGTAGTAAAGACCGATGTGCGGGTTGTTGCAGCAACGAATGTAAACCTGATGACCAAAGTTGAGGAAGGGAAATTTAGAGAAGATCTATATTACCGCCTGAGTACAGTTCCTATTTTTGTTCCTCCCCTACGCGATCGCGGAAAGGATATTGATTTATTGTTCAGGAAATTCTCGTCAGACTTTGCCGATAAATATAAAGTGAAGCCAATATTACTTACTGAAGACGCAAAGGATATTTTACTAAAATATCGTTTCCCGGGCAATATTCGTCAGTTGAAAAATCTAGTAGAACAAATGTCCGTACTCTCTACAGAAAGTAAAGAAATTACAGCTGAAAAACTTCAGTACTATCTGCCCCAACAAAATACCCTACCGACTGTTTATAGAAATGGAAATGCAAGCAATGAGACATTTTCGGAGCGTGACATTTTATACAAAGTTTTATTCGATATGAAAAAAGATGTGGTAGACCTAAAGAAGATTGTCTTAGATGCTTTTACGCATCAAGGTACGGCCGCACAACTCGTAAAAGAGCATCCAGCATTATTTGACGGGCTCGATTCCCCTAGTCATACGAGTGAGTCTGTGTTGATAAATTTAAATTCCACAACTTCAACAACGCACAATGAGCCTGTTGAATTGGTTCATGATATCTCTCATGAAACGGAGGACGAATCGCTTTCCATTGAAAAAAAAGAGAGGGAGTTAATCATTCGGGCACTTCAAAAGAATAACAACAAGCGAAAGTACGCGGCTCATGATTTAGGTATATCGGAGAGAACTTTATATCGGAAAATAAAACAATATAATCTTGAAGAATAAAGGAACACGTTGGTTATTGGTTATTGGTTGTTGGTCATTCGCCATCACTTCTTGCGGGATATACTCCTTCCAGGGAACTTCTACCAATGCAAAAAATATTTCCATTGAAGAATTTTATAATAACACAGATCTTGGACCCGCTAACCTGGGGCAAACTTTCACGAACAGACTTAAAGACTATTTTATTCAAAATACAAACTTAAGTGTTGTTCAAACCAGCGGAGAATTACAACTCGAAGGTGTTATCACTGATTATAAAGTATCGCCTATTGCACCTACCTCAACAGGCGACCCCACCAAAAATAATTTGGCCTCCTCTACACGGTTAACAATTATTGTGAAGGTGAATTACGTAAACATGCTGGATGAATCTATGAGCTTTAAGGATAAGAATTTCTCATTCTTTAAAGATTTCAGCAACGATCAAAACTTATCGGATATTGAAGAACAATTAATCCGCCAAATCTTCGACCAAATCACACTCGACATCTTCAACGCATCGGTTGCCAATTGGTAAAAATTTTCTATTTTTACTTACGGCAAAATCTTTGTGGAAACAAGACAACTCGTTAACCTCCTTCATCATTACTCCGGTTCTTCTGAACAAGAAGCGGCAGAAGTAATCTCGCTACTCCAAAAATACCCCTATAGCCAGGTTTTACAGGCGCTATCAGCTCGAGTTAGTAAAGACCATAATTTTGAGAACCAACAATTTCTACTCCAATCAGCAGCCGTTTACAGCACCGATCGTGCCGTGTTAAAAGACATTATGTCGAAAGTATATGAGACACCATATTTCATTGGAGAGGAAATAAAAAAGGCTGACTCGAAAACAGAAGCTACTCCTATAGCACTCAAAAATGACGCTATAGATTATGCTGAAGAAGTTATTCACGATTTAGAAAAATTAAATCAACTCAAACATAACTTTGAAGAGCTTGCAGCCAGCTTTGGGTACACTCAACCAATTACGATTGAAGATAAATTAATACGAAAATCACCCGTTCGGCCAAAAAAGAAAACAGAAGAGTACACTGATCCGTTGATTGAGGCTATTAAAATCACAAAAAAAAAAATAGAACCAGAGAGCACAAAAACGAAAGAGCAAATTCAAATCATAGACCAATTTATTAAAGCTCAACCCAGCATAAAACCTAAGTCCGTTAATTCCCCCATAAGTGATTTAACGGAAGTAAAAAATGGTGAGTTTGATGATAATGTAATTTCAGAAACACTAGCTCAAATCCTTATCAGACAAGGTAGAAAAGAGAAAGCCATTGAGGTGTATAAAAAACTGATTTGGAAGTTTCCACAAAAAAAGGTTTACTTTGCAGCTCAAATTGAAGATCTTAAGAAATAATTATGTTTACATTTATCGTTGGAATCATCCTATTCGTTGCCGTTTTATTGGTATTAGTTGTTTTGGCTCAGAATTCTAAGGGGGGCGGTCTCTCTAATCAATTTGGAGGCTCAGGAGCGAGTAACATTATTGGTGTGAAAAAAACAGGCGATCTTTTAGAGAAGCTAACCTGGGGTTTTGTAGTAACCATTATGGTTTTAGCTCTCTCCACAAACATTGTTACTCAAAATATTCAGTCTACGAATGAAATTTTAGATCGCGCAGGTGAGGCAGCTCCGGCAAATGTTCCAGACCTTACGAAAGGTACCGTTTCGGAACCAACTGACTCTACAAAGAAATAGTATACGTAAAAGTTACCTATAAAATACTGGCCTCACCATCATGGTGAGGCTTCTTTATTTTAGCTATGCAATGCATTTCTTGGAAACTCTTGCTTTCGAGCCTTGGCTTTATCAACACTCCTTCGAAGTACATTCACCAATGCATCTTTTGATTGATAGTTAAGCGGATAGAAAAGCGAAAGTTTAAAATAGAAGTGATCTCCAAGCTGCTCGGCATTGTAAAGATTGACTTTGTACACTCCGCCAATCGTTGATATCTCAATAGATTCAATATTCTCCAACGGAATTACAAGGTCATGATTTTTTAAAATAACGTATAAGAAGTCCTGATCAAATTCAAGGCGATGAAGTTTTAGCGTTATTTTCATCAAACGGAAAAAAAAGTAAATAAAAATGCCTGCATTCACCAGACTAAATATTACACTTAAGAAGCCCCTGCTTTGCTGCAAATATGAAAATAGTATTACTGAACAAAGCCCTATATAAACAGCAAAAACAACAACTTTAAAAGGAAGAAGCCACCGTGTGGATAAATTCTGTATGCGATTTTTTTCTGCCATCAATCAAATTCTATCTTTGAGCTTTTAAAACTAACCAAAAGAATGAAAAACATAGCGGTTATTGGATCCGGTACAATGGGCAATGGAATTGCTCACGTTTTTGCACAATATGGGTATCAGGTATCGCTTATTGATATTGCTGAAGAGCCTTTAAAGAAAGCGCTGGCCACAATTGAAAAAAATCTTGAGCGACAGGTTTCGAAACAGCTTATTACCGAAGCGACAAAAAAGCAATCATTGGAAAACATAAGGCCAATCACCTCCATTCAGGATGGAGTAGTAAATGCTGATCTGGTTATTGAGGCAGCAACGGAGAACGCAGAGCTTAAACTAAAAATTTTTAAAGACCTGGACTTATTCTGCAAGCCCGATGCGATTCTAGCCTCCAATACATCTTCGATATCGATTACTAAAATTGCTTCTGTAACAAAGCGTCCAGATAAAGTAATTGGCATGCATTTTATGAATCCGGTACCTGTGATGAAACTCGTTGAGGTAATTCGTGGATATAATACTACCGATGCAGTGACTTCCACCATTATGCAACTTTCAAAGATGCTGGAAAAGGTTCCTGTTGAGGTGAACGACTATCCAGGCTTTGTTGCCAATCGCATTCTTATGCCAATGATTAATGAAGCGATCTATTCATTGTATGAAGGAGTTGCAGGTGTACAAGAAATCGATACAGTAATGAAATTGGGAATGGCACACCCGATGGGGCCGTTGCAACTCGCTGACTTTATTGGTCTCGATGTTTGCCTTTCTATACTTCATGTTTTACACGATGGATTTGGTAATCCAAAGTATGCACCATGCCCACTGTTAGTGAACATGGTACAAGCAGGTCATAAAGGTGTAAAGACGGGAAGTGGATTTTATCGATATACAGTAGGAAACAAAGAGTTAGTTGTTGCCGACAGGTTTAAAAAGTAATTCTGTGAACAAAAGACTGATCGTTAAACTGGCTATTTCACTTACACTGCCATTGCTTGTAGGATACGTTGCTGGAATGTTTACAGCAGAAGCTATTCCTGGATGGTATGCAACACTTAAACAACCTTCTTTTAATCCACCAAATTGGGTATTTGCTCCGGTATGGACCACATTGTATGTTGCTATGGGTATTTCCCTATACATGATTTGGAAGATTGTCCCAGGCAAACAACGCAACAATGCATTACTGATATTTGCGATCCAACTAGTATTAAATTTTTTATGGAGTTTCTTCTTTTTCTATTTTAAGAATATCGGACTTTCTCTTGTGGATATACTTGCGCTCTGGGTTTTTATTGCTGCAATGATTATCCAATTCTATAAGTTGAAACCATGGGCTGCCTATCTAAATATTCCGTACATACTCTGGGTTAGTTTCGCAAGTCTGTTAAACATCGCGTACTACATTCTTAACTAGATTTATTTTTTCAATAGATCACGGATCTCTGTAAGCAATTGAATATCGGCTGGTGGGGCTGCAGGAGCAGCAGGTGCAGCTTGTTCTTTCTTCTTCATAGCAGTATTCATTCCCTTTACAATTAAAAATAGAACAAATGCGATTATTACAAACGAAATAACTGAAGAAATAAATTTTCCGAGGAGCATTCCACCAGGTTTCCAAGACGCAATGTCGGCTGCGCCTGCTGCTTCCAGTGCTGGTTGCAGCATAATTGGAGTAATAATATCTGCTACTAGTGAATTTACAATGGTACCGAATGCACCACCAATGATAACACCAATGGCGAGGTCAACAACGTTACCTCTCATCACGAAATCTTTGAATTCTTTTAGCATACTATTTACTTTAATTTTTCTGAATACAATAATATAGAATAAACAAGAATTTTAAAGGCTATTTAACCAGATTGATTGGGTTCTTTAACCCTTTAAATGAAGTGAGTTCAACGCCTGCACTGCCAATAAACATGTCGGCACTTACTTTTATTGGGATTCTGTTTTTATCATCGGAAAACCAGACGGTGATAGAATCCTTTCCCTTAAATAGTGAATTCGCAGGCATACTTGGTTTAAAAACAAGCGCTCTAATTTTACCAGCCTTTGTTCTTACAATGTCTTTACCCTTGTAAACAACCTTAAGTTTATAAAATGTATCCTCAAAAAATCCTGCGATAACTACAGTATCTCCCTTCTTTACATTGCTAATGTCCTGAGTACGCAAATACATAAAACCCGAAATTAGGTCACGAACCTGTATAGGAGCATCATAATACTTTGGTTCCTTAAACTTACCGCTCTTGTGATTAAATACTTTTGCCTCAATCTTACCCTTTACATGATCGAAGTTTATCACCTCATCTTTCTTATAATTTCCTTCGCGTATTTTTCGATAGGCTACATGCGGAACTAAAGCGGCCGTATCAATGTAAGCACCCCACTGATCATCCACATCCGCTACCCAATCAACCATCCCAACTGTTTTTCCAAATACATCAACTTTAAAACAATCGCGGTTGTTAATTTTAAAATACTGCTTGTCTATTCTTGTGCTCCCTTTACCTACTGTAAAAAATCCATAGCTCATTTTATATTCCAACACTTCTCCTTTGGCAAAACTTTCGTTCTGTACAGACGGATAAATTTCCTTGCGCTCGGATGAAAACCCAGAAAGAGCAACACAAAGAAATGAGCCATAAATCAACCTTTTCATACTACAGATAATTCCCAAATTTAAACATTCATTGTTTCTGAAATGTTACTATTCAAAGCAAGTGCCAATATCTTGATGTATTACAACACTAAGCCGATACATTGTTTTCACGCAAAGCATCATTTAATGAAGTCTTTTTATCAGTGCTTTCCTTTCGTTTACCAATAATCAACGCGCAAGACACAGCATAATCACCTGCGCTGAACTTCTTAACGTACGATCCCGGGATTACTACCGAGCGCTCAGGTACATAACCAATATACTCAGTCGGTATACTTCCTGTAACATCAATAATTTTTGAACTAGCCGTAAGTACGACATTGGCACCTAATACCGCTTCCTTTCCTACACGAACACCCTCCACCACAATGCAACGCGAACCCAAGAAAGCACCGTCTTCAATAATAACGGGCGAAGCTTGAACGGGCTCTAATACTCCACCAATTCCCACACCTCCACTAATATGAACATTCTTACCAATCTGAGCACAGCTACCAACTGTTGCCCACGTATCAACCATGGTTCCCTCATCGACAAAGGCTCCAATATTAACATACGATGGCATGAGAATAACCCCCTTACTTAGGTATGAACCATATCGAGCAATAGCATGCGGTACAACCCTTACTCCCAACGACTTATAATTTTTCTTTAAAGCTATTTTATCATGAAATTCAAATGGACCTACTTCAATAGTTTCCATCTGCTGAATAGGGAAATACATAATCACCGCCTTCTTAATCCATTCATTTACTACCCAATTAGTTCCAGCAGGCTCTGCCACGCGAAGTTCACCTTTGTCTAATTTTTCAATAACTATTCGTACCGCCTCGATGGTTTCACGCTGCTGCAGTAATGAACGATCCTCCCAAGCCTTTTCAATTCTATGTTTTAATTCCATTTTAGCAGTTAGTTTGTATGAATCCGTATTAGTTTGTCGCAAGTAATAAAAAAAAGAAGAATTGTATTGGCTTCCGTTCTCAAACCGGTAGACGATACCCGCATGCTGGAGAAACTTGGTGCAACATTAACGGATAGTGGCCAATATGAAGTTTCCATTATAGGCTTTCCTTCAACAGGGTCTCTTTGCCGTTCAGGAATTGATTTTTATCCATTACCAAACTTCGAGCGATTGAGTTTAAGACGGTTACTAATTCCTTGGATAATATTCAAAAAGGTTAATAAAGTAAAGCCTGAACTTCTAATCATCAACACTCCTGAATTACTGTTAGTTGCAATTCTAAACAGAATTTTCTTTGGGCGAAAAATCGTATATGATGTGCTTGAAAATTACTACCGAAACATCCAATTCACACAGGCTTTCCATCCTATTACTCGCTTGTTGTTAGCTCCTCTCGTTAGGGTTGTTGAGTTATTCACCTCTCCCCTTGTTCATCACTTTCTGCTGGCCGAAAAAGGATACAGTCGAGAACTTGGGTTTGCAAAGCCATACACAATTCTTCAAAACAAGCTTCCTACGTCAATCACCGCAAAATATACAATCAGTCAACCGAGAGGGTATTCAAAGCTGATCTTTAGTGGCACGCTGGCGAAAAGCACAGGTATCTTTGAGGCAATTAGTCTTTGTAAGAAACTCCATGAGATAGATGCCTCCTACTCACTAACGATCATTGGGTATTGTGCTCAGCCAGATTTTTTTTCCGATATTAAAAAGGAAATTGAAAATGTTCCATTCATTACTCTAATCGGAGGTGATCGTTTAGTTCCGCACAAAAAGATGTTGGATGAAATCCGTAAAGCAGATATAGGCATTATAATTTATCCGCCAAATCCTAGTACCCAAAGTTCAATACCAACCAAGCTATTTGAATATATAGCCCTTCAGTTACCTATACTCATTCGGCATAATGCTGAATCACATCAACTGGTAAGGGAATGCAATATTGGAATTGTGCTTACCGAATTTCCAGACTATGGGGCATTGTCTGCAGAAATAAAAAATAATCATTTCACCCCCAATGTCCCCGAATCAATCTATTGGGATTCAGAAGCTCAAAATCTTATAGGCTGTCTAAAATTAATATAACTACAGACTAAAATTATTTTTTAGACTAATCTAAATTTTGTACCTTCGCATGTCGTTATACCAATCGATATGCTTAGCTACACAGAAGAGAATTACCTTAAAGCAATCTACCACCTGTCGGAGAATGGGCAAAAATCTGTACTGACCAATGAGGTGGCAGATGCTATGAATACCAAGCCTGCTTCCGTTACGGATATGATTAAAAAGCTTTCCGTAAAAAAACTGATCGAATACGAGAAATACTATGGCGCAACAATCACCAAACAAGGTAAAGTTGATGCGCTGGCTATCATTCGTAAACACAGACTATGGGAAACCTTTCTGGTTCAGAAACTAAATTTTAATTGGGATCAGGTGCATGAAGTAGCAGAGCAACTTGAACATATTCAATCTTCATTATTAATTGAAAAGTTGGATGAGTTTCTTGGCAATCCCGTTGCCGATCCCCATGGTCATCCAATCCCAGATAAAAACGGAAAAATTCATATTGCTCAACAAATTCCATTAGGCGAAATAACGCAAAAGAAAACAACCACGGTAAAGGCGGTAAAGCGGGGCTCTCCTTCCTTTCTTCAGTACCTCAGTAAGATTGGATTATACATTGGAGCTCACGTTTCTGTTTTGCGAAAAACAGAGTTTGATGGTTCCATTGAAATCCTAATCGACAAAAAGAAAAAAGCCTTTATCTCTAAAGAGGCCTCACAAAATATTTTAGTAACAGAATAAATATGAAGTATGAATAGAATAAAGCACACACAGATTTTAGTTCTTCTTGGAGTAGTCTTCTTGCTCAGTTCTTGCAGCAAGAAAGCAGAAACATCAGGCGAGGCTAAAAAGATTAAAATTGTGACCACTACGGGTATGATAAAAGATGCTGTGGAGAATGTAGCGGGTGATAACGTAGAAGTAATTGCATTAATGGGACCAGGAGTTGATCCTCACCTATACAAGGCCACACAAGGTGATCTTGAAAAGCTAACGAATGCAGACATTGTGTTTTATAATGGTTTGCACTTGGAAGGTAAAATGGGCGAAGTAATGGAAAAGCTTGGGCACATGAAACCGGTAATTGCGATCTCTTCTGAAATCCCTGATTCTATGTTACGTGCCGTTCCTGGATTTCAAGGCACGCATGATCCGCACATTTGGTTTAATGTTAGACTTTGGGAAGAAGCGGTCAAGACAATCTCAGGTTTTTTGCAGGGATATGATTCTTCAAATGCTTCGCTCTATAAAATGAATGGCGAAAAATATATGCAAAAGATGGATTCACTCCATGCAGTTATCAAAATCAAAATTGCAGAAATTCCGCAGGCACAACGCGTACTCATAACCGCACATGATGCTTTTGGCTATTTCGGAGATGCGTATGGAATTGAAGTTCGTGGACTACAAGGAATTTCCACAGTTTCAGAATTTGGTTTGAGAGACGTGACAGAATTAGTCAACTTCATCATCAGTAGGAAAATCAGGGCGATTTTCGTGGAGACATCGGTATCCCAAAAATCAATCAATGCCGTAGTGGAAGGTTGCCAGCAAAAAGGCTGGGATATAAAAGTAGGTGGAAGTCTTTATTCAGATGCTATGGGTGCAGCAGGAACTCCGGAAGGAAATTACCTGGGCATGGTAAGCAAGAATGTTGATACAATTGTGAATGCGCTAAAATGAAACTATGGAAAAAGAAATTTCAATACTGCCCGCTTTAGAAATACATGACCTTACAGTTGCGTTCGACCGCAAGCCCGTGTTATGGAATATCGATTTAACCCTTCCGCAAGGAAAGTTAATTGGAATCATCGGCCCAAACGGTGCTGGTAAATCCACACTCATAAAAGCTGTGATGGGACTTCTTCCCCTGAGCAGTGGTTTTGCAAAAGTATTTGATAAGCCACTTAATGAAGTTCGCAATCAAATTAGTTACGTGCCACAGCGTGAATCGGTAGACTGGGATTTTCCGGCCTCGGTTATGGATGTTGTGCTAATGGGTCGCTATTCAAAACTTGGATTGTTTAAACGGCCACGTAAAGCCGACCGCGATGTTGCCATGGATTGTTTAAAAAAAGTAGGCATGGAGGCTTTCTCGAACAGACAGATTTCACAGCTTTCAGGAGGCCAACAACAACGAACTTTTCTTGCGCGTGCGCTGGCACAACAAGCCGACCTATATTTTATGGATGAGCCTTTTGCAGGTGTAGATGCCGCGACAGAACAAGCCATTATTGATTTACTTCAAGAAATGACCTCTGCAAACAAAACCGTTATTGTTGTGCATCATGATCTGCAATCCGTAACCCAGTATTTTGATTGGGTAATTTTATTGAATACGCGCCTTGTTGCAAGCGGCCCAACCAAATCAACTTTTACACAGGCAAATTTACAGGAAACATATGGTGGTAAGCTTACACTTCTTGCCGATGTAGCAGACTTGATACGAAGAGAAGACTTTCCTAATCGTGAAGAAAAACCTGCCTACCAGCCAGCCACAAGAGCATGAACTCATTTTTTGAATTTTTCTCGTTCACTGATCCAAACGTACGGTATGTTGTGGTGGGCTCTGTATTATTAACCGCAAGCTCGGCCATTGTTGGAACATTCACGTTTCTTAATAAACGATCACTGGTAGGTGATGCTATCGCCCATGCTGTACTTCCGGGGATTTGTCTTGGATTTATTCTGGCAGGAACAAAAAATCCGGTCGCATTAATTCTCGGAGCATTTGTTACAGGATGGATTGCGGTTTTTTTGGTGGGATACATCTCTTCGAAAACACGCATTAAAGAAGATACCGCTATTGGATTGATTCTCTCCGTATTTTTTGCAATCGGAATTTTGATGCTCACCGTTATTCAAAAATCAGGAAATGCATCGCAATCAGGACTTGATCACTTTCTCTTCGGAAAAGCCGCTGCGCTTGTGGGTAGTGACTTGTATGCATTTTTAATCGTGGCCATCATCCTCCTCATAACTGTTTATCTACTCTTTAAAGAATTCTCGTTGCTTGCTTTCGATAAAGATTATGCACGTTCAATTGGCTTACCGGTAAAAAAAATTGAACTGATACTCACTTCTTTAATTGTGTTGGCGGTGGTAATTGGTATCCAGGCTGTGGGTGTTGTGTTGATGGCAGCTATCCTGATCACACCAGCAGCCGCTGCACGATTCTGGACAGATAAAATTACAATCATGTTTTTTCTTGCCAGTATTTTTGGTGCAATCAGTGGATTAACCGGTGCTTACATTTCGTATATCGCACCTGCCATGCCAACAGGGCCATGGATCGTCATTGTGATTTCAGTGATCGCATTTGTTTCATTTTTCTTTGCTCCCAGGCGAGGTGTACTGTATCGAATGGCCAGACAAGCTTCCATTCGAAAAACAATCAATAATGAAAATGTACTGAAGGTATTCTACCAGCTCGGTGAAGAAAATAAAAACTTCTTTATTCATCGCTTTCCGGATGAAATTATTCGCAGAAGAAGGTATGAACGAAATAATCTGTTAAAAATTTTAAGAAGACTGCTTCGACAGGGTTACATGGAAAAGGCTGGAAATGCCTGGAGTTTAACACCGGAAGGTAAAACCAAAGCACAGCGTGTTGTAAAAAATCACAGACTGTGGGAATTGTATTTGACTACGTACGTGAAAATTAAACCCGATCACGTGCACGAAGATGCCGAGACAATTGAACACTTGCTCACACCTGAATTGGAAGCGGAACTTGAAAAACAATTAGGATACGCCAAAGTCGATCCGCATAAATCAGAAATACCTTATCCCAATTAGCAATTAACAATGTTCAATTAACAATTGGTAATTATGAATTCATCAAATAAGAGAGACAATCCAGTACTTGAGAAATCATATAAGTTTGCTTTACGCATTATTAAATTGCATGCTCACTTGTCAAAAGATCTCAAGCAATTTGAAATATCCAGTCAAATCTTAAGAAGCGGCACTTCGATAGGAGCCAACATTGAAGAAGCTATAGGTGGAGCTTCCAAAAAAGATTTCATCAATAAACTCTCCATTTCATACAAAGAAGCGAGAGAAACCAAATACTGGTTAAGGCTATTAGGAGATTCTGAAATTATTTCAAAAGAACTATCCGAGTCACTTCAGAGTGATTGTGAGGAATTACTCAAACTACTTTATTCAATAATTAATTCAGCACGCAAAAACCCCATTGTTAATTGACAATTGCATATTGATAATTGAAAATGAACGATTTCTACATCATAGTAACAGCCTCACTCGTAGCATCAAGCTGCGCATTACTCGGTTGCTATCTGATCTTGAGAAGAATGGCGATGGTGGGTGATGCCATTTCGCACGCTGTATTGCCGGGTATTGTGCTGGCATTTTTAATCTCTGGCTCACGCGATTCGGTTACCATGCTTATTGGTGCAGGGCTCATTGGAATTTTCACCACTTTTCTAATTGAATTCTTTCATAAGAAAGCCAAGCTTCAAACTGACGCTGCCATAGGCGTTACCTTTACATGGCTGTTTGCCGTTGGCGTTGTGCTGATTTCGCTTTTTGCTGGTAAGGTTGATCTCGATCAGGACTGTGTATTGTATGGTGAGATTGCCTATGTACCGTTGGATGTGATTATCGCTGATTCCGGGGAGAGCCTTGGACCTCGAGCCATTTATATTATGGGATCTGTATTCATTGTGATTCTACTTTTCATAAAAATTGGCTACAAAGAACTTTTTCTTACCACCTTCGATCCCGCATATGCAGGTGCCATTGGCATCTCAACAACCTTATGGCATTACCTATTAATGGGAGCTGTGTCGGTTACCACTGTCGCTTCATTCGAGTCAGTGGGAGCAATTTTGGTAGTGGCGTTACTCATAGCACCTGCAGCTACAGCGTATTTATTAACAGATGACTTCCGGTGGATGCTTTTAATCGCCTGTGGTGTTGGCGTACTCGCTTCTATTGGTGGTTATTACTTTGCTGTTTGGCTCGATGGATCTATTGCAGGAGCAATTGGTGCGGTATGCGGAGTATTGTTTGGCATTGCGATGATCTTCTCGCCAACGCACGGTTTACTATTTAAGAAACTCAAGGCAACGCCTCACTGATTTTGTAAAATCGGATTGTAAGATGAACTGGTTCTCAAAAATCCATTAAGCCCCGAAAATTCAATTTTACAAACCACTATCAACTACAACGTTAAAAACCAAGGATATACTCTTGCAAATTAGAGCTCCTGTCCAGCCGCAATTTTTTACGAAGTCGGTACCGGCTTATTTCCACTCCCCGAATGGAGATATTAAGGAGATGTGCAATCTCTTTTGTAGAAAGATTCATTCTTAAGTATGCACTTAATTTCATGTCCTGTGGACTAAGATGAGTATTAGTCGATCTAAATCTTCTCGAAAAATCACCATGTACTTTATCAAAGTGAACTTGAAAATGTTCCCAATCAGCGTCAGACGATAAATTACCTTCAATATCATGAACAATACGTGAAAGTTCTTTAGAAGAAACTTCATCCGCACTTTTATTAGCAATGCCTTTCAGGTTATCCTTAACCTTTGAAATGAATTCATTCTTATTAAGGATTAGCACAGTTGAGGTGCCTAATTCTTTATTCATGTGTCGCAGTTCAGCTTCAAGCTTCTCATTTTCTAATCGAGTAATCTCTTCCTGGCTATTTTTTGCTAGAATCTCAATTTCGTTATCCTTCCGGATTAATTCCTTCTCTTGCTTTAATACCATAACCTTTCTTTCTTTTCTATATTTTTGATCCACCACGACAAAACCCAAGAATAAAAAAGTAATGATTAAGAAGCTATAACTAGAATAAGCCCAAACGGTTCTATACCACGGTGGAAGAATGACAAATCGATACGTTGTTTCATTGCTCACATCTCCATACACATTTTTTGAGCGTACGTGAAATGTATATTTCCCTTCATGCAAATTTGTATACTCTTTTTGCGACTGAGGTGTCCACTCCGACCATTCTTTATCAAACTTATCCAGATAGTATTGGTGCATTATCTCTCCATCACTTTCAAACGAAGTTGCAGCAAAACTTAAATTTATTGAGTTCTGTTTATAGGGCAGTGTTATAATGTATTCTTCTCCTTGTTCAGCAACCACTTTTTTATTCTTAACATAGCTACCATAAAAGAGTGTTGAATCTCCATTCGATGTCGTTGAAAACTGTCTAATGTGTGCTTTAATATTTGACTTCCGGATATCACTCAGATCAGGATCGTAATGAATAAACCCTTCTTTAGCACCGAACAATACTTCATTGTTCTCCAGAATAGCCATATTCTCTAAGTCATCATTCAAAAAGCGTCTAACTTTATTGAAACTATTTAAATCCAAATTATAGCCTCCAACTGAATTTTTACGCATAACACCAATCAGCTCACGGCCAACGAAATAGATATTGCCTATTGCATCTTCCTGAATATTCCATAGCTGCGCATTTGGGCCTAAAAGGCTTGTAAACAGAGATTCTGGAACGAACCTGTCTTGCTGCTTATCATACTTGAAAGTTCCGCGCTCAGAAGTGAACACTAATTCATTACGAACCATAAATACGTTAATCAATAAATTTGACGGGAAACCCTTATCGGCTCCATAGAAAGAAATATTTTTTATCTCTTCCAGTGTACGATCAAGTTCAAGTTTGAAAACACCTTTATAGCCATGCGTAACCCAAACATACCCGTCCCTATCTTGTTCCATAATGCGGGAGGATTCAGTAAATCCTTTTGACTTCTTTGAAAATACCCAGTGTTTATTTTTCTGGTTAAAGAATTGAATCCCTCCATACACACCACTTACTAATTGTTCAGGAACATCTTGTAACCTCAAAAATATCCAACCGCCCGGCTCAGAGGAAAGCAATGTGGCTTTTTCACCATCAACCCGAAAAACTCCGTTATGATGACCAACTAATAAGTCATCGCTATATTTTCCGATATGGTATACTTGACCACGCGTGCCATCAATTAAACTGAAAGCTGAGTTTGACAGTTGAGTGTTTTTTAGATAAAGACCCGTGTTGGTTCCAACATATAAATTTGAATTATCTAAGTATGCTGAATATCCGGTTCCTGAAAGTCCCACTTCTTCATTAATTAAAGTAAAAGGCGATCCAAGCTCGACATACGCAAGTCCATTATTGTTTCCAACCCATAAATTTTGAAGATCATCCTCCATTAGGCTTAGCACTGTGCGGTTTTCAAGTCCGCGACCACTGGTTAGTTGAAGAAGTGTTTCTCCTTTCTCGTTCAATACAAGCAATCCATAATTTTGAGTGCCAACAGCATAGTTGCCATTTTTCAACTGGATCATACAATTGATGTTCGCATCTTTGAAATACTCTTGACGAGAATCATTCCAGGGTGTTATTTCTCCAGTGCTTTTCATCTTGTAAATACCTTGCTGAAAAGTAGAAATCAAATACTGGTTGTCGTATGATGGAAGTACGGAGGAAATACTAATGTTCTTAAAAAATTCTCCTCCATTTACTAACTGAAGCTTACGGTCATGAAGTTTTGTTAAACCTATCCCGCGCTCACTAACCAAAAGTTCACGATTTACATAAAATGAAAGATCAATTGGGTTTACGGGTTGTACTACGCCTAAGGAGTCATTCTCATAAACAAAAATATTCGAGAAGGTGCAGAAGTAAACTTTACCGTTATCAACGAACAAATTCCAGGTCTCATCAAAATTTCGAAATGCGGCAAGAAGACTATCGGCCAACGATGTATACTGGAGTTGACCCTGCTTATCGGGGAAAAAAAATCCAAACTCACTCTGGCATCCGACAAAAATTTTACCAGAATCATCAATGGCAACACTTCGAATCTTAGAACCATTTTTAGCCGCAAAAATTTTCCACCGATTGCCATCATATTCGAGCAACCCTAGGTTATTAGCAATGTAAATCATACCGCGAGCATCCTGAGCGATGCTCCAATTTTGGATCCCTGCCTTATAATCAAGTGTACTAAAATTCCTTACAATGGGTAACCCACTTAACGCTGGCTGTGCAGTAATCGAAATTGAACAAAAAGCGAGTAAAAGGGTTGTGAGTATACCTAATACGAATGATTTCATTGGGTCATGTACTGATTGCACTACAATGTAGTACTAAAATATATGCAGAAAATAATTAATAGGTCAAAAAAGCGTAAAATAGCATTTTTTAACATTTTGATGTGTTTTTGATGTATAGGCAAGAACCTGGTGATGTATATATGATGGGGTAAATAAGTTGATTTTAGGGTACTAAAAAATGAAGTTTGAGAAATTATTCAAACGATTGCAAAAAAAATTGAGTGAAATCCGTTGCTGTTTACCAAAACTTGAAAAAATCTATTCAAAATGAGGATATTTTACATACTAACCATTGTAACCTTTACTACCCTAGGTTCATTTGCTCAATCACAAATTTCCGGAACGGTAAAGGATCAGGCAGGTCAATCCTTGCCAGGAGTGAATGTTCAAATCAAAAGTACCACATCAGGATCATCAACTGATATTGACGGAAAGTATACAATAGACGCTCCCGCTGACGCAATCCTTATTTTCAGTTTTATAGGATACAAGACTATTGAGGTTGGAGTTTCAGGTAGAATGAGTATTAATATTCAACTTGAAGAGGATATTACTGCATTGGGTGAAGTTGTAGTTATTGGATATGGTATTCAAAAGAAAAGTGTGGCCACCGCCTCTGTTTCTATCGTCAACTCAAAAGACTTACAAGGTTTCAGTTCCGCGCGGGTTGATCAAATGCTGCAAGGTCAGGTAGCAGGAGTTACGTTTAAAACTTCCTCTGGTCAACCGGGTTCTGCGCAAAATATATTTATCAGGGGTATCGGCACAAATGGAAACAATAACCCGCTTATTATTATCGATGGTGTGAACTCAAACGATGGCTTTTTAGCTGCTCTTAATCCGGCTGATATAGAGTCTGTTCAGATTCTTAAAGATGGTGCCTCAACGGCTATCTATGGTTCACGTGCAGCCAATGGTATTATTATGGTCACTACTAAAAAAGCTAAGGCTGGAGAAGCGACCTTTAACTATTCGTTCTTTTACGGTCAGCAGCAGCCCTGGAAAACTCCTAAACTTCTCAACTCCTCACAGTATGTTTCATTGATTACAGAGAAGTATGTGAATGGCAATGCCACACTTCCTGTTGGGTTTCCTGATCAAGATGAAATTTCAACAAATACAGATTGGATGGACGAAGTTTTTGAGCCATCCAGTACACAAACACACCAGTTATCGGTTTCAAAAGGAACTGAAAATAGTTCTGTGTTTGCTTCGCTATCCTATTTTGATCAAAAAGGTGTAATCGCTCCTGATAAATCGAACGCAAAACGGATTACAGCGCGTATTAATACTGAACAGCAAGTCAATAAATATCTTTCATTTGGCGAAACATTTTTTCTAAATCATTCCACAAATGAACGAATACCAGAGAACAATGCTTTTGGATCTCCACTAAGCGATGCTTTAGTATACGATCCATTAACTCCTGTTTATGATCTGAATGGAACTTTTGGCTTTGCACAATCTCCCTATGTACAAAAGGAATATTTAAATCCGCTCAGCAGAGTTTACATTAGCAATACAGCAACAGCGCAAGATGGAATTTTGGGAAATGTTTTTTTGAAAGTAGAACCAATCAAAAATTTATCCTTCAAAACAGATTTCGGAATTGATTATAATATTTATAGCGGAGATGGCTTTACTCCATCTTATGAATTTTTCGATACCAACGGCAATCAATTGCCGCTCACGAATGAAACAAATGACTTGTATCGCTATACTTCAACAGTATTTATTTGGCAGTGGGAAAATTATATAAATTATTCGTTAACAAAAGGGAAACACACTGGTGATGTAACCGTTGGTACCACAGCCCGTGAACGAACAGGAAGTGGCTTTAGCGGATCCTCATCTGGAATCCCAAGTGAAGTTCAATTTGATCCTGACTTTCAATACATCGATAATACTCCTGATACCTTGCGGAGGTCATCCGGTAGTGATCCTGAACGTGAATCACTTCTAAGTTTTTTTGGTCGGGTCAACTATAATTTTAATGAACGTTATCTGGCATCTGTTACGCTTCGGAGAGACGGCAGCTCAAAATTTGGGCAGAATAATCGCTTTGGAATATTCCCATCCTTATCAATAGGTTGGGTGGTCACCAAGGAAGACTTCTGGCGCTTTAAAGAAATTAGCTTTCTAAAGTTAAGAGCCAGTTACGGTATTAATGGAAACGACCGAATCGGAAATCTTGGTTATGCATCTGTCATCGGCTATACCGGTGATTACCAATTTGGTAAACCTGGTTCACAAATAATTTATCCGGGACTTTCCTCACTCTATCTCGACAATCCAAATCTAAAGTGGGAAGAGAGCAAACAGTTAGATATCGGTTTAGAAATTGGTTTACTGAATGACAACTTAACATTAGAATTGGATTATTACAGAAAGACCACCTCCGACCTTTTAATGAATGCTTCTACCGCAATCTACATTGGTAATAAGCCACCCATTGCCAATGTTGGTGAAGTAGTGAATCAGGGGGTTGAGTTGGAAGCGTCTTACCAACAGAATTTTGGTGATGTTAATTTTAACGTTGGATTTAACATGGCTACTTTAAAAAATAATGTCACAAAAGTTACCGACAACGGGTTTATCGATGGCTATACATGGCCCGTACGAAATACAGTCATTACACGAATGGAAGTGGGTAGCCCAATCGGATACTTCAGAGGTTTTAAAACAGCTGGTGTGTTCAATAGTGATGAGGAAATTTTCGGGTACATAAATAGTAACGGTGATCCTATTCAACCGAATGCAGTACCCGGTGATTTAAAATTTGTGGATACCAATAATGATGGCATAATCAATAACGATGATATTGTAAATATTGGCAAACCCTGGGCGAGCGTAACCATGGGTATCAACCTGTCACTTGCTTGGAAAGGCATAGACCTTCGCATGTTATTTTCTTCCAGTATTGGAAATGATATTTTCCGCTCCTATGAGCGCCAGGATGTTATAAACAATAACTATCAAACCGAATGGCTCGACCGGTGGACTGAAACAAACACAGATGGAGCGTATCCACGACTCAGCACGTTGGATGGTAATAATAATGCGCGTGCCTCAGACTTCTATGTGGAGGATGGATCCTATTTAAGATTGAAAAATCTCCAAGTTGGTTATACGGTACCGAAAGCAATCATTGAAAAAGCTAAAATGAAATCCCTTCGTGTGTATGTCTCTTGCGACAACCTGCTTACACTCACTGGCTATACTGGGTTCGATCCGGAAATCGGAACGAGTGGTTGGATTTTGGATACGGCCATCGATAAAGGGTTTTACCCGCAATTGAGGACTTTTGGATTCGGTTTAAATGCATCTTTTTAATTAATAAAGTATGAAAGCAAATACTAAAATTAGTAAAGTCCTTGCCCTGATTTTGCTTGTAACAGGATGTAGTGATTTTTTGGAAGTTGATCCACAAAATAAATATTTATCATCGAATTTTTATGTGTCTGAAAACCAAGTATTCAGTGGGTTAGTTGCAGCGTACGATCCAATGCAGTGGACCTTTGTTGATGGGTTTTGGTCATCTACTGTAATGTTAGGCGAGATTTGGTCCGACAATGCAAATGCGGGTGGTGATCCTACAAATTTTGACCAGCCAGGATGGCAACAAATAGATGACTTAGATGCAACTACGCTTACTGCAGAAGCAACCAGCTTTTGGAAAAAGAATTACTTTGGAATAAATAAGGCAAACCAGGTACTAAACAATGTAAAAATTACCAGCGATCTAATTGTTCAATACCAGGCCGAGGCTAAATTTTTACGCGCATTTTATCATTTTGAACTATTCAGAACATTCGGACCCGTTCCCATTATTCTTTCGCAGCCTGCGCCCGATGATAAAAGTGCCAAGCGCAATACAATGTCTGAAGTGTTCACGCAAATTACCACAGACTTAGAAGAAGCCATCCCACTTCTGGCTACCTCCTATTCTTCAGACTTTACTGGAAGAGTTACTAAAGGTGCTGCAGAAGCATTACTTGGAAAGGCTTATCTCTATTGGGCCGATTTAAAGGATGATGACATGGATCTCTTTGATAAAGCCGCGTTGCATTTAGGCAATGTTAAGTCCTCCAATTTATATACGCTGGTAGATGATTATAATGAATTATTTGCCTTTGGTGCAGCAAACACAACCGAGTCTGTTTTTGAGATTCAATACTCAAGCGAAGTGCCGGCCGACTTTAGTGTTCCGTTTGAATTTATCAACGGTAATATGATTGTTCAATTGTGTGGTATTCGCGGACTTTGCTCAAATCATCCCGACTATCAAGAAGGTTGGGGCTTTATGTTGCCTACTTCAAATTTATATAGTTCTTTTCTTCCAGATGATATTTACAGAAGAGACGCTTCAATTATATCGCAAGTTGAATTAGCGCTAGGCGGATGCAATGTAAATTCAGCTGTACAGAATACAACAGACTTAGAAGGATACTGGCAACAAAAGTATGCTAACTACAAAAGCTATACTGCACCCAATGGCGGAGAAATTAATGTATTGAAAGATGCAAACCAACCGTACATCCGGTATGCAGATGTTCTTTTAATGTATGCAGAAGCATTAACGCGCGGAAGCGGATCACAAAGCGATGCCATGAATGCTATCGATTTGGTACGTGAACGCTCAAAAGGCCCTGGAGATAACACAGGAAGTTTTAGAACCGTAGCAGATCTGATGTCAGATGAAGGCTGGACACTTCTCGAAGTGATCTGGTATGAGAGGCGAGCCGAACTTGCCGGTGAAGGCGACCGTTGGTTCGATCTTGTGCGCTCAGGTCGTGCAACAGCCGATGTATTTGATAATGCCGATTTACGAAACGCAAACTTTACTGTAGAAGATCTGTACTTGCCCATTCCGCAAAGAGAAGTAGATCTTACTAGCGGAGGTCTAACGCCCTATCCAAGCGAATCATTATTTCAATAAATCAATAAATAGGAATTTACTAACTAAACAATTAAACTATGATTAAGCGAATGAAAAACAGATGGCTATACGCGATGGTAATATCATTGCTAGCCTTTTCTTGTAGTGATGATGCTGTATCAACCGATACAGTAGCGAGCTTCCAATTCGAGGCCGATGTTGATAACTTTTTAACAGTTAATTTTACCAACTTCTCAATAAATGCAGATTCCTATAGCTGGGATTTTGGTGATGGCAGCGCTGCATCAACAGATGAAGATCCAAGCCATACGTATGAAGAGGCCGGTACTTATACGGTAGCACTTACAGCTACTGGCGCAGGTGGCGATGAATCAGTAAAAGAAGAAGAAGTTGTGATTACCGATCCAGATCTTGAGTTGAAAAAATTAACGGGCGAAATTTCAAAATCATGGAAACTGATTCGTGACGTTTCGGACAATGTTTACCCATTGCAAGTAGGCCCTGCTGACAGATCACAAATTTGGTTTGCCTTCGGCCGGGATCAAGCTTTAGCTGCAAGACCTTGTGCCCTAAATGATGAATTTATTTTCAGTCTTTCTGGAGCCTACCAGTACGCATCAAACGGAGACTTCTGGGCAGAAGGTGGAGTTTGGTCATCCGAAGGATGCTTAGACTCTACAGTACCTGCAAATTATATCAATAAGGATGCTGTAAACGTATCTGCATGGGGAAATGGAACGCATACATTTGAATATAATATTGCAGAACAAGAGTTAACCGTAACCGGTTTAGGTGCCTATATCGCTCTTACAAAAGCAGCTACAGATACTGAAGTAACGGTGCCCCAAGCATCTGTAACGTACAAAGTCATCAAATTAGTTGATGCCGATGTGGATACGCTTGTTCTTGAGACTTCAATTCAATCCGGAGGCGGCTATTGGAGATTTGCGCTTGTGCATTATGATAATCCATTGGATGAGCCAGCTATGCCTACACTTCCCCCTCCGCCTGGCAGTATAGATGTTGTTGATTTTAATTTTGAATCAGGCACACCTACTTGGGGCATCTTTGGTGGAACAGATTTTAATGGTGCCGGGGTTACTGTAACTAGAATTGCAAACCCTCATTCAGGAGGCATTAATACAAGCGGTTTTGTTATGCAAGTCAATCAGGTTGCTAACGTACAAGGTTGGTCAGGTATGAGCACTGATTTAACAGGACTAATTGACTTTACGAATAAACAAGTGTTTAAAATAAAAGTGTACTCTCCAAGTATTGGAGCCATAGTTAAACTTAAGCTGGAAACAGTAGGAGATCCAGGTAACAACAAGGAGATTGACGTTACGACAACCGTTGCTAATGGTTGGGAAGAATTGACCTATACATTCTTAGCTACAGATAAAAATAAATGGAACAGATTTGTTCTTTTCTTTGACTTTCAGACGGTAGTTAAAGCCAACGGCACAACTTTCTATTTTGATAGTATACTGTTGCAATAATTAATCAAAATGACCAACCTCCTAGTGGGGTTGGTCATTTATTACTTTAAAAAGTGTTAAGGTTTGCTAATATTTTAAAGTCTATTATTTAAAATGAGCATTTATTTAAATGAGCAATAGAACTTATTTCCTTTTCGTAATTTTCTATTTAGCATTTCGTGCTACTTCATTTTCACAATGCGAAGTACTTATCTGGAGTGATGAATTTGACGGAACTGGTTTACCAAACTCTTCTAATTGGGGATTTGATACAGGCGCAGGTGGATGGGGCAATAATGAAATTCAAACCTATACTAGCAGCACAACAAACGTCAAACAAGAAAATGGAAATCTGGTAATTGACGCAATTAAATCCGGTGGCAACTGGACTTCGGCAAGAGTCAAAACACAGAATAAAAAGACATTCAAATACGGAAAAATTGTATTTAGAGCGAAGCTCCCAACCGGTGGTGGAACATGGCCAGCTTTGTGGATGCTGGGTGAAAATATTACTTCAGTTGGGTGGCCTGTTTGTGGCGAAATTGATGTAATGGAGCATGTAGGAAATAATCCAAATGTTGTATTGTGTGCTCTGCACACTGCTTCAAGCTCAGGTAATACCGTTAACAAATCTTCAAAACCCGTAAGTACAGCAACTACAGAGTTTCATGAGTACGCTATTTCTTGGAATCCCGATCGGATAATTTTTTATATCGATGATGTGCCATACTACACCTACAACCCCCCCTCTAAGACAACTGATACATGGCCTTTTAATGCCAATCAGTTTCTCATAATGAATATCGCAATTGGCGGCTCACTGGGCGGAACTGTGAATCCCGCACTTACATCAGCACGAATGGAAATTGATTACGTAAGGGTTTATGAAGAAAGGAGTGAGCCTTTAATACAGGGTACTTTGTTCTTATTCGAAAACCAGCAAGGCGTACAGTACGCAGCACCCGACTATGGTGTTGGAGTAACCTACACGTGGACTGTTCCCAATGACGCGACAATCGTAAGCGGCCAAGGGGCTAATCAAATAACTGTTAATTGGGGCACAACAGATGGCATAATAAATCTTTCGTTAACAGGTGACACAGGTTGTTCTACTAATTCTGTATCAGCGAATGTCGCCACCATTGTGGAACCTACAGGATTGAAATATACGGTCGATAATTTTTCAAATTCCGGTTTACCGGGGTGGTCTAAAAATGACACTGGAATTACATACGTAACAAGCAACAATCACTTAAGTGTTACCTATAACGTTTCATCGTTAAAATATATTCAGTATGAAATGCCAAAGGCTGTCCACCTCTCCGACTACGGAATTCTTAAGTTACCCGTTATGGTACCTACATCATCCACATCTATACCCGACCTGCTGCTAACATTTCGTGATGGAGATGGGAATGAAACAATCTCAACTAACTTCGATATTCCCCTAACAAAAAAAGATGGAATATTTTATACATACTCCTATAATTTTGATGGGCTATGGAGTTTAAATAACCCGCAGGTAAATGATAATTTTATAAAGTCGTTACGCATTTACATGCTTTCAGGACAAGGCTCCTTTCAACTTGGATCCATCGAACTCTATAACAGTAAGACCATTCCTGAGCCACCCAATAATCTAACAGCCAGTATTACTGACGTGGGTGAAATTGCACTTAGCTGGAGCGATCCTACCAATGCTACTTCCTTTAATCTTTATAGAAGTGACAATCCTTCAGACCCCTTCATAAAGATCAAATCAAATATCAAGACTTTTGAAGTTCCCTATGTTATCACGCCAACTGAAGCCCTTAACTATTACAAAATAACAGGCGTAAACTCCGTTGGTGAATCTGCACTTAGCACAGAAGTTGAAGTAGTGGCTAGTATCACGGGGGCTGAGACACTTGGGAAATCCCCCATTTCGATATACCCAAATCCCTGCAGTGGAAAGTTTTTTATCCAAACAAATGAGGAAGTTGTTAAGAGTGTAAAAATCTTTGACTCAGTAGGTGCAGAAAAAACATTCGATTTAGTAAGGGATAATAGCCTGATGATTGTAGACCTGAAGTCTGCCGAGGCTGGCAATTATTTTATCATAATAAACCAAGTCAATAAAACACTGGTAATAAAAGTTATTTTGGAATAGTGTAATTCCCAAACAGCTCCACGCGTACCCTCAATCCCTCCGAAAAATGAAAATACCCTATTCAACATTTCTGCTGGTATTTTTACTGCTTTTTCTATTGTGTAATTGCGATCTGAAGAAAAATTACCCACCATCAACAGCGCAAAATATCGACTCCCTTATTTCAGTTATGACGGTTGAGGAGAAAGTTGGTCAGTTAAATTTCTTGGTCGGTGATTTATTCAATACAGGGCCTACTGTCCGCACGTCCGAATCAAACAAGTTTGATGAATTGATTCGTCAGGGTAAAATGACGGGGCTTTTTAATGTTCACGGTGCAGCATATACAGCACGTCTTCAAAAAATTTCAGTAGAACAATCACGACTAAAAATTCCACTGCTCTTTGGCGCAGATATTATTCATGGATTCAAAACGGTGATGCCCCTTGCCCTAGCCGAAGCAGCAAGCTGGGATTTGGAGGCGATCGAAGCTTCAGCTAGGGTAGCAGCCGATGAATCGACTTCCTCTGGAATCAATTTTACCTTCGCTCCAATGGTCGATATTTCGCGTGATGCACGTTGGGGGCGTATTTCCGAAGGTGCAGGTGAAGATCCGTATCTCGGCTCACGTATTGCCGAAGCCCGGGTAAGAGGGTTTCAGGGAAATGATCTTTCTGATCGTACAACGTTAGCCGCATGCATAAAGCATTACGCAGCTTATGGCGCACCCATTGCAGGTCGCGATTACAATACAGTAGATATATCAGAACGTACGCTGCGAGAAATTTATCTTCCTCCATACAAAGCTGGTATTGATGCGGGCGCAGCCACCATCATGACTTCCTTCAATGAACTTAACGGAATCCCGGCATCTGGAAATCGCTTTCTGTTACACGATATTCTTCGCAATGAATGGGACTTCAAAGGAATGGTAGTTTCCGATTGGCAATCTATTGGTGAAATGATTGAACATGGATTCGTCAGCGACAGTTTAGAAGCGGCAAAGCTTTCAATTGAAGCAGGGTTGGATATGGATATGATGGCTGACATCTACTTGAAGAAATTACCTGAACTGATAAATTCAGGAAAAGTTGAAATGAAATTTTTAGATGATGCTGTTCGAAGGGTATTAGAACTGAAGCATAAACTGGGCTTATTCAAAAATCCCTATTTGTATTCAGATACGGTAAGAGAAAAGAAAACAATCCGCTCGGCCGAAAACCTTGCAGTGGCTCGTGATGTTGCACGGAAATCAATCGTACTGTTGAAAAATGAAAAGCAACTGTTGCCACTCAAGCAAACGTATAAAAAAATTGCTGTCATCGGTCCGCTAGCGAATAATCAGGAAGATATGAATGGCTCATGGTCCTTCTTCGGAGAGGCGCAACATCCTGTTTCAATTCTGAAAGGACTGCAGGAAGCTTTACCAAAAACAGAATTGCTTTTTTCCGAAGGTTGTAACTTGTATGATTTGAAAACTGATAAGTTTTCCGAAGCAATAAGAATTGCTAAGCAAAGTGAACTCGTTATTTTAGTTGTTGGTGAAAGTGCTCCCATGAACGGTGAAGGTGCATCACGTGCCGATATTGGTTTACCGGGAATTCAACAACAGTTGGTTGAGGAAATTTATAAAACCGGAAAGCCCATCGTATTACTCCTGGTAAATGGAAGACCATTAGCCATTGAATGGATTAATCAAAACATACCAGCCATCGTAGAAACATGGACACTCGGCTCTCAGGCAGGATTAGCCATTGCCGATGTCCTAACAGGAGCTTACAATCCTTCTGGTAAATTACCGGTCACCTTCCCTCGGCATGTTGGACAAGTGCCCATATTCTATAATCATAAAAACACAGGGCGTCCATACATGGGGAACCACAATGAACCAGGTCAAGAGCGGGTCTATCGCTCACGTTATCGGGATGTGCAAAACTCTCCCCTCTACCCTTTTGGCTATGGATTAAGCTACTGTACATTTACGTACAGCAACCTGTCACTTAGTAAGGATAAGATTAGTAGCAGTGATTCCATTCAAGTTTCTGTAACGATCACTAACGATAGTCCGGTAGACGGAACGGAGATTGTGCAACTTTACATTCGCGATCTTTTTGGAAGTGTTACACGCCCCGTGAAAGAGCTTAAAGATTTTAAGAAAGTATTTTTCAAAGCGAACGAGTCAAAGACCATTTCCTTCACCATTACTCCAGAGAAATTGGCCTTCTACCGAAGTGATATGACATTCGGAACAGAACCAGGAAGCTTTAAAGTTTTTGTGGGTACCAGTTCAGCCAATGTACTGGAGAAGGAATTTGAGCTTCTAAAATAGGAACGCATTATTTACGAACTATTAAATAAATTGCGCCCTCAATTAAGGCACTTTGTTCAAACCTGATACCATTTTAGCGCTAGCAACTGCCCAAGGCATTTCTGCCATAGCCGTAATTCGATTATCAGGCGAGGCTTCCATTGAAATAGTTCAACAGGTTTTTCACGGTAAAGACCTAGTAAAGCAAGCATCCCATACCATTCACTTTGGCACCATTCGCGATGACGAACGAATCGTGGATGAAGTATTGGTTTCCATCTTTAAAAATGGAAGTTCCTTTACCAAAGAAAACTCGGTGGAAATTTCGTGTCACGGATCACCGTACATTGTAAAAGAGATCATCAAGGTGTTGTTGAAACAAGGAGCACGATTGGCCCAGCCCGGAGAATTTACTAAACGAGCCTTTTTGAACGGTCGCTTTGATCTCGCTCAGGCGGAGGCCGTTGCAGACTTGATTAATGCAGAAACAGAAAACGCAAAGCAAGTAGCACTCAATCAAATGCGAGGTGGTTTTTCAAAAGAAATCAACAACCTGCGTGAAGAGCTAATTCACTTTGCCTCATTAATTGAGTTAGAGCTGGATTTTGGTGAAGAGGATGTGGAATTCGCCAAGCGCGATGATCTTAAAAAATTGATTCTGAAAATTCAATCATATTTAAAATCACTTATTGATTCATTCGATAAAGGAAACGTGATTAAAAATGGAGTACCAACGGTAATTGCAGGGAAACCCAATGCGGGAAAGTCTACGCTCTTAAATGTTTTGCTCAATGAAGATAAGGCAATCGTATCTGAAATACCGGGCACAACACGCGATGTGATAGAAGACGAAATTGTACTGGGTGGAATTAACTTTCGCTTTATTGATACAGCCGGTTTACGCGAAACACACGATGTAGTTGAAGCCATGGGTGTAGAGCGCACACGCGACCGCATGAAGAAAGCCTCGCTGATCATCTACTTATTTGATCTAGCCAATACCACATTTGAAGAAATACGAGAGGAAATACAGGGATTAGAAGCGCTGGGTATTCCGTATGTGAAGGTTGGAAACAAAGTAGACAAACCCGATCCTGCACTCTTAAAAAAACTTGGGCGTGAGGGTTTCATTTTTATTTCAGCTGCAAATAACATAAATATTGACCAACTTAAAGATAAGCTCCTATCCTACTTTCATGTAGATGCCGTAAAGACTGGCGATGTGCTGGTGACCAACGTAAGGCACTACCAAAGTTTGGTACAGACAAATGAATCGCTCGACCGAGTATTAAAAGGAATGAGTGATGGCATTACCGGAGATTTTATGGCGATGGACATCCGTCAGTCACTGCATTATCTTGGCGAGATCACAGGGCAAATCACAACGGATGACCTACTCGAAAACATTTTTTCGAAGTTTTGTATCGGAAAGTAATCACATAATTTTGATTGCGTGAATTCGATCATAAATTCAAAATGTGTAAATTTAGAGTATCGATTGAGCCCTTACTTCAACTCTTGGCTTCATGAATACTAACACTTCATTTGTAACGAGATAACGGATGAATATGAATACTAAATTATCGACCTGCTTATTCGTAATACTAGCTTCGTTAACCAACTCATACAGTCAGGAGCTGCGACTTAATACCTATGGGGCATATGCCTTTGATGATTTCATTGATTCATACAACAGTACAGATGTTTATTTTTATGGAACACTGCATGGCGGAATAGTTTGGGGAGGCGGTTTAGAATATAAGCTTGATGAAAACTATGGCTTAGAGATCCTCTATCTGAGATTAGACTCTGACGCTCCTGTTACATTCGATGATGGCGTTGATCCTCCACAAAGCAAAACATTTAAGTATGCTCTTAACTTTATAATGCTTGCAAACAATGGCTACCTATCAGTAGGTAATGGAGTAATTGAACCCTTTGCCGGAATACAAGCAGGCGCAGCTGTTATTGAAATAAAAAACCCTGAACCGGGTGGTACCAAATTCACTACAAAGTTTGCTGTGGGTGCGCAAATTGGTTTTAATATTTGGATGGGCGCAGTTGCTTTACGTTTGCAAGGGCAGTTGATGTCTGTGGTTCAGGCAATAGGTGGAATAATTTATTTTGGCCCGGGAGGAAGCGGAGTAGGTATTAATACGTATTCTTCCATGATGCAATTAAACGTTGGTGGAGGTTTGATCTTTCGGCTAGCTGGGGGCTAAAAACCTAAAAATCTCTCATTTATAATTGCGCCTGACCTTCCCCAAACAAGACATCATTTTTTTGTTGCGATCACCCTAGGTTGTCCACCATCTCAAAAATTTCCCTATCCATGTTTTTGATTCTGGTTTATTATGAACGGGTTTCTTTTTTACTTCTGGTTGCGCTTTCGAATTCTTTATGCGCTTAGGCTGCGTTACAGACTTCACCTTCGCTTCGTAAAACTTTTTGCGCCTTTCGCGTTCGCGCTCAATCTCCGCTCGCTTTTTCTCTTCTGCCCCCCGCGCTTCTCGCTCACGCTGCAATTCTAACGGATTATTCCAACCACTTTGTTTAGTTCGTGTGGGGCTTTTTTGAGCGGGCTTTCTATTTAGGTTTCGTGACTTCGTTTCTTTCTCTACAAGTGGGGTCTCGGCAACAATTAGTTCCTGAACTTCTTCAGTTTGCTCTACTAACGATTCTTTCTTTTTAATATCCGGCAGTTCAATCTTTCCCAATACTTTTAACCCCGAGAGTTCAATTTTTTGAACCCGTATAATTTCGATTTCGGCAGCAGTCTTGTTTTCATCGGTCCCTGGAGAAATTATAACCGGCTCATTTACCGGTTGCACAATTTCTTCAACAGGAGGTAGTTCTTCTATCTCATCGGGTTCATTCTCAATCTTATCCAGGCTGCCAGGGGCGTAGTGTTGAATAATAATTTCTACATGACCATCCTCCAAACGGGTATTGGAACTGGGGTCTATCTGAATGCCACTTTTGGCAAGAAATTCTACCAGCTGTGTTGTTCTTAGGGAAAGCCGTCTGGCTAATTGTCCGAGTCTCATAACATTTCAATATTCGGGCGCAAATATACCAATAAAGGTCTTTCAGAGTTTCTGGCGCCACTGCTTCTTTTCGGAATTTTGCTTTTTGTTTTTGATCCGTTTTTTAACTGCACCTTTCGAAGGCTTCGTAGGTTTTCTGATGTTACGTTTCTCAAATGCTTTGGTCAACAATTTTTCAAACTTCTGTAATACAGCTTCCTTATTCTCCAGTTGTGAGCGGTTTTCCTGAGCTGATAGCACCAGCACTCCATCAGTGGTAAGTTTGGGCGCAAGTTTCTTTAAAAGTATTTCCTTCGCTTCTGGAGCTAACTTCTGAGAGTTCACCACATCGAACCTAATTGTGACTTTGCTGTTTACTTTATTTACATTCTGTCCGCCCGGACCACTGCTGCGTGCTACGCTGAAGGCTAATTCATTTTTTAATAGCTTTATAAATGTCGACATCTGTTTAAATCAAAATCCTAAAGGAAGATACAACTTATGTTTTACCTTCAACACGAAATTCAATCGCGATGAACTTACGTTACAAAACGCTGGCAATTTACACCGCTAAATGCGTGACCGGAATCATTCTTTGTTTCTATATCTCCGCTTTATTACAAGAATGGGTTGATTATACTTGGTGCCTAATCTCCGTTGTACTTGTATTGTCGCCCGAAGGGAAAGATGCGCTTGACCTTGCGCTCACCCGCATTAAAGCTAACGTAGTTGGAGCCGCAACAGGAATACTCATTCTTATCCTACAAATACCAAGCCCTTGGAGTATCGCAGTGGGTGCTGCAGTTTCATTATTTGTCTGCGACCAACTAAAACTAAATACGGGTGCGCGATCAACGCTAGCGGCAATGATCATAATCCTCCTTTATCAGGAAGGAGGAACACCTGTTTGGGATTCGGCTGTTAGCCGGATGATTGCCGTTGTCATTGGTTGTTTATTGGGATTAATCATCACGTATGTATTCCATTCATTCATTAAAATCAATGAACCTGCGCTAAACTCGGAAGCCGTGAAGAAAGAAAGAGAGGCATGAAAGCAGATTAAAAATCCTACAACTAATCCTGTCAATTGTTTGTACCACCAATTTTAATTCTGCGAAGCAGTGATTCGACAGTATTCCTCCCCTAATTCAGTTCGCTTCAATGAGTTACAGATTATTAAGCGTACTTTTGTGGCTAGTCTGAAATACGAGATTGCAACGTCATCCATACCCGTCCCGATTGCCATCGGGGGGCACCGGTCCAGGATCTCCTCGCAATGACGTTGTTTCTGCGTAACTTTTTTAAACACTTATTAACACATTCATGAAAACTTTTCAAGCACTTGGTTTATCCAAGGGGTTGTCGGACGCTGTTCAAGTAATCGGCTTCGAAACACCCACCCCCATCCAGGAACAAGCTATTCCATTATTGTTAGCTGGTAACCGCGATTTCATTGGCCTTGCACAAACAGGCACAGGAAAGACTGCAGCCTTCGGTCTGCCGTTACTAGATCTTGTCGATGAAAACTCAAGAGAAACACAAGCGCTCATACTTGCCCCCACTCGCGAACTCGGCTTACAGATTGTAAGCGACCTCGAGAACTTTAGCGAACGCTTTAAGAAACTCAACATTACAGCTGTGTATGGTGGAGCCAGTATCAGCGAGCAAATCCGTAAAGTGAAACGTGGTGCTCAAATTATTGTAGCTACACCTGGTCGTTTAATAGACTTACTTGGAAAAAAGGCAGTAAACCTTTCTACCATTAAATATGTGGTGTTAGATGAGGCTGATGAGATGCTGAACATGGGCTTCAAGGAAGATATTGATGAGATTCTCTCCACCACCCCCGACACTAAATTCACATGGCTGTTTTCGGCCACCATGCCCAAAGAAGTTCGGGCAATTGCAAAGAACTACATGAGCGACCCGCAAGAAATAACAGTGGGCGACAAGAATGCTGGTAACATAAACATCGAACATCAGTACATAGTAACACAAGAGCGCGATAAGTATAGTGCCCTGAAGCGCATTTTAGATTATACACCCGATATTTTTGGTCTAATTTTCTGCCGCACCCGTATCGACACCCAGCGCATTGCAGAAAACCTGATGAAAGACGGCTACAATGCCGATGCCCTCCATGGTGATTTGAACCAGGCTCAGCGTGACCGTGTGATGATGAAGTTTCGTCAGAAGTCTGTACAGATATTAGTTGCTACGGATGTAGCAGCCCGTGGTATTGATGTCGATAACATCACGCACGTAATTCACATGAACATGCCTGATGAGATGGAGTTTTATACCCACCGAAGCGGTCGTACGGCACGTGCAGGTAAAAAAGGCATTTCTATTGCTATGGTAAGCAACCGCGAAACAGGCAAGTTGCGCCAAATCGAAAAGACTTTAAAATCAACCTTCGTTAAGATTCCGGTACCAACAGGTCAGGAAGTATGTCAGAAACAATTGCTGGCGCTCATGCACAAAGTGCACGAAGTGAAGGTGAATGAAAAAGAAATTGCAGAGTTTCTACCTGCTGTATATGAGGCACTTAATGACCTTACAAAGGACGAATTGATTAAGCGTTTTGCATCACTCGAATTCAACCGTTTTCTTGAATATTACCGTAATGCCCCCGACTTAAATGCGGATGGCAAGAGCAGCGATCGCGGAGCTGATCGAAATTCTTCAGGCGACCGATTCTTCATTAACCTGGGTAAAATGGATGACTTGGATGTATCTACGCTTCTGGAGTTATTAGACGATTGCTGTGGTGTTACTAAAAAATCAATTGGTAAGATTGATTTAAAAGGAGCTTACTCCTTCTTTGAAGTAGATAAAGAAAAGACACAGGATATATTAAAGGGCTTTCAAGGTATTGAGTTTGCCGGCCGTGCTGTTCGGGTAGAGCTTACTGAACAGAAAAGTGGTGTTGGACGCAGCCGTGAACGCAGCGAATCTAACCCAAGCGGAGGTCGTGAGCGTAGCGAAAGACCGTTTAACCCTAGCCGTGATCGTAGTATTAGCGGCCAACGTAGCAGTGGTGGTGGAGGTCGTGAACGAAATGAACGAAGCGGAGGCTCACGTGAGCGAAGCAGCCGTAGCAGTTCAAGCGGTGATCGCAAACCGGGCGGGTATCCTAAAAGAACTCGTTCGTAAATAGTGGCCTCGCTAAAAATTTTCGCGGTAACTTTTGCATGTGTACGTATAGAATTGCTTAACTTTTCGCCACTAAATAAAACTTGCTATGGCTAAGAAGAAAAAAGTTGCTAAAAAATCTAAAGCGAAGCCTGCTAAAAAGGCTGGAAAAAAATCAGCAAAAAAGGCTGGTAGGAAATCAGTAAAGAAGGCTGCTAAGAAAAAAGTTGTAAAAAGGGCTGCTCCTAAAAAGAAGGTAGCTCCTAAAGCGGCTCCTAAGAAGAAAGCTGCTCCTAGAAGAAAAGTAACAAAAGTTGCGAAGCCTGTTGCGCCTGCACCAGCTCCCCAGCCTGTAGCTCCTACTCCATCACTTTTCGGTAATTCCGGAGATGGAAGTGGTTCAGGTGTGTAATCTGATTCTCAATTTAAGATTTCAAAAATCCCCGACTTGTTGGGGATTTTTGCTTTTAAGCAGATGCCTATAGGTGGCCTAGGCTCTTCTCGGTGTATTTTCCTTTTATGGGGCGGAAAAATTTTAAGATATGCTCAAAATCAGAGTCTTGGTTTTGAGTGGTATAAAATGGCTCTGAAAGAACTAAACGTTTGTGTTCGAAATCAAGGCCTACCATAATAATTGGTACTCCAGCTTTTTTGGCAATGTTATAAAAACCAGTTCGCAATTTATCAACACGGTTACGGGTTCCCTCTGGAGATAACGCTATCCCAAATTCTTCATGCGAATCAAAAATCTTTACCACTTCATCTACCATATTTTTATTCTGACTGCGATCAACTGGGTATCCACCAAGTGCACGGAAAAAAAATCCAAAAGGAGGTGTAAATAATTCCTTCTTACCCAAATATTTTGCTTTCTCTAGTCGTAAGACCTTTCGGAACATTACGCCAATTATAAAATCCCAACTACTCGTGTGGGGAGCAACAATAACTACGTACTTTTTGATCTGGGTTGGGAATTCGCCCATAGATTTCCAACCCATGAGACTAAGAATAAGCTTACAGACTAATCGGATCATGGAATTTTATCAACTTTGCTTTGTTGGAAACCTGACTGTAAAAATCGTGCCTTGTAAATCACTCACTACCGATATTTCTCCATTCAGTTTTTCTACCGCTTTTTTAACAATGTAAAGACCAAGGCCATTACCCTTCGATCGCTCATTGCCTCTGAAATACATTTCAAAAATTCGAGGCATGTATTCATCCGGAATACCCTCTCCATTATCTTGTACTTCCATTACCACATCTCCGTCTAAAGGATAGACTTTAAACTGAATAACTGGATGTTTATCCCTGCTGAAGAAAATTGAATTCTCAACAAGGTTTTCAATAATAATTCGAATCAAGGCAGCGTATGAATAGACAGACTCGGTCAGTTTAATTTCAGGAAATACTTTAATGCCCGTACGGTGAATATCATCATGAAAGGCATCACACACGCTATCAAAAATTTCCTTAAAGAAAATTTCCTTATACACGAGCTCTTGCCCACCCATATCACTAATAGACTGAAGTTTTACCAGCATCTTATCTAAATAGTGTGCAGTATCATTTACTTTAGAGAATAATTCTAAAGCATTTTGATCTTTAATGGTAATCTTAGCCACTTCCGCAAGTCCCATAAACGTTGTTAGCGGTCGTCTGAAGTCATGAGATGCCCGGTAGAAGAATGTATCCAACTCTTTATAGGCTTGCTTCAATTCGGTTGTACGTTCATCAACCTTAACTTCTAAATTCTTATTGATTTGGGCAATAGATTGATTAGCTTCAATCAACTCTTCTGATTGCGCCTGTATCTCCTCATTTTTTTCAACGATCTCAAGATTCAGATCGGTTAGCACTTGGTTTGATTCCGATAGTTCCTCTGCCTGTGCTTGTATTTCCTCATTTTGTTCACTGATGGCCATATTCAGTTTGCGCATGCGTTTGGAATTTCGGTAGACATTAAACGCGATCGTTGAAACAAGCAGGAAGCTAATAATACCAGACACTATAATAATAAGCTGTATTTTTAGACTGGAGCGCTGAATCTTAAGTTGACTTTCCTGTAACGCTCTTTCATTATTGAGAAGTACAATCTCATTATCCTTTTTCTCTACTTGGTAGAGTGCCTGCATCTCAGCAAGTTTGCCCGCAGTACCCTCAGAATAAACACTATCATTCAGAGATTGATACTCCTTTCTGAACGTTAAGGCTTTTTTATAATCTCCTTTTACCTCGTACAAGTCAGCAAAATAACCTGCGTTGTTTCGTAGCAAAAGTTTGGATTGACTTTTTATTGCCAATAGTCTGGATCTTTCAAGGTACTGTTCTGCCTCATCCAATCTCCCTTTTGCAATCAACAAGTCGGCCAAGTGATTGTATGATATACTGACACTAAAAGTATTTTCAATACCTTCTTCAATTGCAATTGCTTCCTTTTGAAGACTAAGGGCTTTGTCTATATCCTTCAATTCAACATATACCAGCGACATATTAAAAATGGAAGCCGCTACTCCTTCAGGGTGTTTTATTTCTAATCGAATTTTTTTTGCCTTTTCATGTTCAGATAGAGATTCCTGATACTTCTTCTGCAAAAGAAAAATTAACCCTCGTACATTTTGGCAACTTGCAACCCCATACCTATCTCCAATTTTCTCGCGAATTGTTTGGGACTGATCAGTATAATTCAACGCTAACGGATAATTGCGCTGGTCTTTATAAATCCACGCAATCTCATTGTATATCTGTGCTGTTTCGAAAATGAGTTTATACTTTTCAGTAATTCGTAATGCTTGAAAAAGATACTTATTTGCTAAATCATAATCACCGAGTTCAATATAAATGGTACCAATCAAAATCAATACATCTACCTTTTGAGGTGGATATGTGTAAATTTCAACTAGGGCAAGCGCATCTAATCCAGATTTCAACGCACTCGGAAAATTTCCTTTTCTATATTCAAGTTGAGCCTTATTAAATAAACACTTAATCTGATGGTAATAATCTTCCAGTTTTTGAGCTTCCGAACACATTCTTGAAAAATAACTACGAGACTTATCAAACTGTAGCAAGTTTTGATACGCTTGTCCATACGTACTAAAAACATCTAGTTCGTAATAGGCATCCGGGTAATCTCGAAGAATTGCTGCCGCGCTATCCAGGTATTTAATAGCCTGTTCATTTTGCCATAGTTTAACGTTTATTATGGCTAAATTTTTATAGAGTGTAGACAAATTGTACTTAACACTATTGCCAATATTCTTAATCGCGAGTTGGTTGATTATCACGGCAGAATCAAACATGGCCTGATCACGATACGTGACTCCCATGAGCGTAAGATTGTATGCCGTTTCGTTATCTGAATCTTCCGCTTTTATGGCATATGATTTTTTGTAATTCAGAATGGCAGATTGGTGCATGCTTTTGCTGGCATACCCAAGACCGACCATTGTATAAGCATTTTTAATTCCTTTAGGATACTTGATTTTGATCGCCTCAGCCAGCGCTTGATTGGCATATATAAATGCCACACTATCATCATAATCGTAGAATTGGTAGGCCAATTGGTTGAGGGCATCAACTTTATCTATACCCTTTGCCCCTTTTTCCAACACATTTAACAGGCTGTCTTTTACGTGGCGTTGTGAGAGCACCAGCTGAGTACTCAAAAAGTAAAAAATAACTATAAGAAAAGGCCTAACCATACCAAATCAAGCTTACAGCAATTAAAAGTACTTTCCAATACCATCCTTTTCAAAAAAGACATAAAAGGTTAAATTTCCAGATTCTTAACCATGTTCAAAAACCTCTTATTAAAATCGCTAACGGAACTGCAACGCGAAAAGCAGCAAGACTATCGCAATGTTGTAATAACCCAAATCCTGATTGTAACCTTCGGGTTAACCCTTTCTGGCCCTGTTTTAGAAAACAGTTCATCCAATTTATCGAAATTCATTATCACTGTATTTTTTGGTTTCGGCACAGTCTATAACTTCCTTCTTTTGGATTTACTCCGGAACTTCACCAAGAGTCGCATATTGATTATCGTGATCTTTATCGTGCTAATCGGAATGATCATTTTTGGCGTACTTACTGAATTTCCATACTATAAAATCTTAGCCATTGACAGAAGAACAACACTCCTTATCATCCATGGCTTACTCTTTCCAATTGAAATAACAATAATAAGCTTTGCCATTCGAGACATCTTTATGGGGCAATATTTTACGCCCGATAAACTATGGGGGTCTGCCTGTGTTTTTTTAATGATCGGGATTTCATTTGGCAGTTTATACGACTTACTTTGCACCATCAATCCGGGAAGTCTGGGAGAAAGCATTGAACTGGGATTTCCTACATATTCAGAGTGTGTGAATTACAGTTTTTGCATTTTAGGCGGTGTTGATACGGGCTATCCGAACACAACAAAAATAATCCGTAACATAGGCGTGATTGAAGCTGTCTGGGGCACCTTATTTTCCGTACTAATAATCGGTAAACTGTTAGGCCTCCCAAAACCAGAAGAATCGAATAAATAACCATTAATAAAATCGAATATGAACAATCGCAGAGTTTTACCTTTTATTGTAGTGGGCGTTATTGCCCTGTTTGTAGTTGCTGGAATTTCCTCCAGTCTATTCTATACCATCAGCGCTACGCAGCGAGCTGTAATCTTTTACAAGTTTGGCAACGGCCTTGATAAGGATAATGTGATCCAGCCCGGATTCCATACAAAAGCTCCGTGGAACGAAGTGTATACTTACAATGTGCAAGAAACCTCACGGGATGAAAACATGGATATTCTGGATAAAAGTGGGTTATCCATTCACATGGACGTTACTGTGCGTTTTAACCCTTTACCAGATAAAATCGGATACATCTACGAGAAATTTAATGTCGATTACGTGAACGTACTGGTAGTTCCTGAGATCCGCTCAGCCGTGCGTCAGGTGATGGGTCGCTTTACTGCCGAGGAAATTTATTCAACCAAACGTGCAGAGGTGGAATCCACGATAAAGGCAGAGGCCGAGAAAGTTCTCTTGACAAACAATGTTAATATGGTGGCATTACTTATACGATCAATCGTATTGCCTGATCAAATTCGCATTGCCATTGAAAGCAAACTTCAACAAGAACAAGAAGCACTGGCTTACCGGTTTAGGTTAGATAAGGAAAAAAGCGAGGCCGAACGTAAGCGCATTGCTGCCGAGGGAGAATCCAGAGCAAACAACATCATTAATAATAGTCTCTCTGATAAGTTATTGAAAATGAGGGGCATAGAAGCCACATTAGAACTTGCTAAATCACCGAATTCCAAAGTGGTTATTGTAGGCTCAAGTAAAGATGGCCTTCCTATGATTCTCGGTGGTAACTAGAATTACGGGTTAATTTTGTTGAATTTTTTTTCTCAATATCTACCCACTATCTTTAAAAGCATCTAAAAAATCTTTGCATCATGGCAAAAACTGTTGAACTAATAATAGACGGCAAATCCTACACATTGCCGGTAATTGAAGGCTCTGAAAATGAAATGGCCATAGACATCAGCGACCTACGCGATCAAACCGGATATATTACGCTGGACGTTGGTTTTAAAAACACAGGTTCTACTAAAAGCGCCATTACCTTCCTTGATGGCGAAACAGGAATATTACGATACCGTGGCTATGCCATTGAAGATCTGGCCGAGAAATCATCTTTTTTAGAAGTGGCCTATTTGCTGATTTTTGGTGAACTTCCTACAAAAACTGAGTTCGGTAAATTTACCAACGACATTACTAAACGAACACTGGTTCATGAAGATATTCGGAAAATATTAGATGGTTTCCCATCTACTTCGCATCCTATGGGCGTACTCTCTTCTTTATTTTGCGCTCAAACTGCTTTTTATCCTGAATCCCTCGATCCTAACCGTTCTGCAGAAGGTGTGTACCTGAGCATTATTCGCTCGATGGCAAAAATGCCAACCTTTGCTGCATGGTCCTATAAGAATGCTGTAGGTCATCCATTAAACTATCCTGATAATAAATTGGGGTATTCCGCCCGATTCCTGAAAATGATGTTTGCTTTACCCGCGCAAGAATTTGAAGTTGACCAGGTAGTGGCTGATGCATTGGATAAGCTTTTGATTCTACATGCTGATCATGAGCAAAACTGCTCTACTTCTACAGTGCGAATAGTGGGATCATCAAAAGCCAGTATTTACTCGTCTATTTCTGCCGGTATTAATGCGCTATGGGGACCATTGCATGGCGGAGCAAATCAGGAAGTTATTGTGATGCTGGAGAGTATTAAGAAAGATGGTGGTAACATCGATAAGTGGATTGACAAGGCCAAAGATAAAAACGATCCCTTCAGATTGATGGGCTTTGGCCATCGGGTCTACAAAAATTTTGATCCTCGGGCTAAGATTATCAAGAAAGCTGCCGATGATGTTTTAAGTAAACTAGGTGTAAATGATCCTGTGCTTGAAATCGCAAAGAAGCTCGAAGAAATCGCGTTAAAAGACCCCTATTTTGTAGAGCGTAAGTTATACCCGAATGTGGATTTCTATTCTGGTATTATTTATCGTGCATTGGGTATACCGGTTGATATGTTCACCGTAATGTTCGCTATGGGGCGTTTGCCTGGATGGATTGCTCAGTGGAGAGAATTAAGAGCAAACAACGAGCCCATTGGAAGGCCTCGGCAGGTTTATACTGGTCAAAAATTAAGGTCTTATACTGAAATCAGTAAACGATAATATTATTTCAACTTAAATTTATAAGGCTGAAGGATTAACTTTCAGCCTTTCTTTTTTATCATTGATTTATGGAACTTCAACAACAATTTGAAAATGCAGTAGCCCGCTCGAAGGAGCTAACACAACGCCCCAGCAATACAGAACTTCTAGACCTCTATGCCCTATTCAAGCAAGCTTCGGAAGGTGATGTAAGCGGTGACCGTCCGGGTGGTTTTGATTTTAAAGCCATTGCGAAGCACGATGCGTGGGCTGCCCTAAAAGGGAAGACAAAAGAACTGGCAATGCAAGAGTATATCAGTTTAATGGATACGTTGCATCAGCAATACAAGTAACTTGAATTTATTCTATCAGCCTGGCATCCCAACTGGAATTCATTACCTCGACCCGGAGGAATCGAGGCATTGTTCAAAGGTATTGCGTAAAAAAACCGGAGATGTAATTCAGATTACAGATGGCATTGGCAATCTGTATCAAGCCAAGCTAACCGAGTCAAAATCTGAAAAGTGCTCATTCAAAATTGAATCAACGCAGAGAGAAAAAAAGCGTCCTTTCAATATTCATATAGCCATTGCGCCTACCAAAAACCCAGATAGGACTGAATGGTTTGTTGAAAAAGCCATTGAAATCGGAGTTGACGAAATTAGTTTTTTGCTTTGCGATAATTCTGAGCGCGCAGCATTGAAAACAGATAGACTTGAAAAGCTCGCCATCAGTGCCACGAAACAATCTCTGCGTAGTACACTTACTAAAATTAATCACATGGTTTTACTGAAAGATTTCGTGGTTAACACAAACGCAACATGGAAGTATATTGCATATGTCGATCAAACCAATCCTAATCATTTATTGAAAAGTGCAACGCCAAATAGTGATTATGTTATTTTAATTGGCCCCGAAGGTGACTTCTCAAAAAAGGAATTGGAGCTTGCAACAATCAACAATTATAAGAAAATTAGCCTCGGGAAGAGTCGCCTTAGAACCGAGACAGCTGGTGTGGTAGCTTGTCATATCTTGAACCTGATCAACGCGTAGCATGGCTTTGAATTATATATGGATAGGATTTTTCCTCATCGCATTTATCGTAGGACTTGTTAAACTGATTTTCTTTCAGGATACCACCGTTTTCCAAAACATGATGACTTCCACTTTTGAGGCGGCAAAAACCGGAGCCACACTTTCCATTGGCCTTACCGGTATTATGACACTCTGGTTAGGGCTCATGAAAATTGGAGAACGTGGCGGAATGGTTTCCATTATTGCACGGCTATTCGGGCCTTTTTTCGCAAGACTCTTTCCTGAAGTTCCGCGAGATCATCCAGCGAATGGCGCCATTATCATGAATTTCAGTGCGAATATCCTTGGGCTTGATAACGCTGCAACTCCCCTTGGTCTGAAGGCCATGAAAGAACTACAGGAAATCAATCCCAATAAAGATACCGCTTCCAATGCGCAGATCATGTTTCTTGTATTGAATGCATCGGGACTAACAATCATTCCTATAACAATTATTGCCGATCGTGTATCCATGGGGTCGCTGCATCCTACAAGCATTTTTATTCCGATACTCATTGCACACTCCTGCGCAACACTGGCCGGATTGATCTACGTATCAATCCGTCAGAAAATCAATCTGTTTGATCCGGTAATCCTTGCTTACCTAATTGGTATGGTGAGCGTATTAGGCCTTGGGGTTTGGTATTTCATGGGACTTTCTCAGACAGATTTACAGACACAATCATTATTCCTTGCCAGCATTATCATCCTAAGCATTATTGTCGCCTTTATTGGCATGGGCATCTATAAACGAATTGCCGTTTTTGAAACATTTATTGAGGGTGCAAAAGAAGGCTTTGATACAGCAATCAAAATCATTCCTTACCTGGTAGGCATCATGGTGGCAATTGCCATGTTCAAAGAATCGGGCACACTGAATTACCTCACAGATGGAATTGGGTGGTGTCTTACATCGGTGGGGGTCAATACTGATTTTGTTCCTGCCCTTCCGGTGGCCTTTATGAAACCCATGAGTGGCCAGGGCGCACGCGCTATGATGATATCTATCTCGGAAAGTAGCATGTATGGAGGTCCTGATTCATTCGTTGCTAACATGGCAAGCATTTTCAGGGGTGCAGCTGAAACAACATTTTACATCATGGCACTTTACTTTGGCTCGGTAAATATTCGTAAAACACGGTATGCGATACAGGGCGCACTGATTGCTGATTTTTTTGGCATCCTGGCGGGCATTTTTGCAGGTTACTTATTCTTTCATTAACATTGTTTATGGAAAAGAAAGCTGAAATTCAAAAGACTATTTACGACAATGCCAAGTCGCACTTCCTTGGCAATTTTCCAGATTCCCTTCCCATTGAACAAGCCTATGTACATATTGGTATGTACCTGGGTTGGATCATTGATCAGGATATGTATTCAGAGTATTTTGAGGAGGAAGCCTCGATTCAGATATTTCGGTTTAAGCGCAGAGAGATTTCCTGTACCATTTTAAGTGAAATCTGGGATGGTTACTTGGGCTTTGAATTGTTTAGCCGCCACGGAAATATGTTTACATATTATTATTATGGCGGTGGCTTGTATCACAACGACTATCATGAGATTCTGGTTAAGTCCTTACCTTCCATTTACCACGTAACGGATAGTTGGGATAATTACGAGAAAATGAAATTACGAATCGATATGCGCTTTCAGGATTGGAAAAAACTTGTTGGTGCAGCCTAACATTGCTCACCTGCTATTTGGCAACTAATACTCCGTTCTTATCAACCGAAATAAAAGAGTCACCCGAAGATTTAATTACCAGTTCGCCTGTCTCTTGAATAAAAACAATTTCTTGGGGAACGATATCAATGCCAAAACTATGACTCCACGACAGCCCATCTGATTTATAGATTTTCGCAATTGTTGCAGGGTGTTTCCCGTCTACCATTCGCTCCATATAAACTACGACAAAGAAAATTTGACCTGCAGGATCAGCTGTAACGAGCGCTCGTACTCCTTGCTGTCTTCGTTCCTTCAGTGTGGCCTTATCAATTGGAAACGTAACCTTTACATCAGGCCTACGCGAAGGAGTAATACTGTAGAAATATCCTTCACCAGAAATTGAGTCAGAAAAGACGAGCCCCGCGGTGTATTTATCTTGCAAAACAACTAACGGCCAATACTTAGTTTTTGGAGAGTCATTAAACAACGGTATTGAATCATTAGCATTTACCAACCATTTTAAAGCTTCGGCTTTATTCTCCAGTTCATGGCTTTTAATTTCAATTTGCCTGGAAGCATAGTCCTTTAAGCTTCTTATATAGCTTTTAAGAATATCGCCTTTACTAAATGTACTGGTTACAAACCGTTGGTAGTTAAGGATATCTTCCGATAAATTTCGCTTCGCTAATTTATCTGCAATACTATCAAGTCTGGTTAAGTATTTAACTTCATTTTTTGCAGCGCTTAATAATACATAGACATCCGTTGAAGATCGAATACTCTTGTTTTCAATTAAAGTAGACTTATACTCAAGGTCCGCAATTTTTAACGCAAATACATCCATCGGCATTGGATCCTCATCGAACTTCTTTAGTTGATTGTCTAGCATTTTTTCAATTAGTTTTATCAAGTCGTTTTTGACCGAAACTGAATCATTTTCAAGCTGCAGTCTCAGCTTATTAATTTCTATATCATACTTAATAAGATTTTCCTGTGTTGGCTTAACGTCATCCTCTATTATGGATAAGGATTCAACAGCGAATTTTTTATAGTTCCATACTTTAACATCGTCTCTATAGAAGTCCGTCCTCTCTTTACCATCATTCTTAAAATCTACAATTTCAGTAAGATTCCAGGTTTGATTATATTTTGTCTTATCTAAATTCCCTAAACTGACTTTATAGTTTTCAAACATTTTGGTGCATGAATCGAATTTTAACGCTAACGAGGTTAACCTATTAATCATTGCATCATCGGCACGCAGATACAATTCGCGCTCTCCGGGATACGATTTTTGAATTACAGCATATACGTCATACGAAAGATTGTAAAGATTTTCAGCATTCGTAAAATAATACTTTAGCATTTTCACTTTATCAATTCGTTCGCGTAACCCTTCAATTTTCTTTTCCAAATCAAAGTGTACATCTGAAAGTTTAACACCAAATTCACCAGAGCGTAGATCTCTTCGATTATAGTTCACATAGTATTCTTTGTTTTTCCGAACTTCCTTTTCATCAATTGATTTTAGTGCTTTATCAAAAAAAAGTATGGCGGAGTCCATACGTTGAATACATTTATCGGTATTGATTAACACATCTTCCTGGTCAGATCGTTCTTTGTAAATTATACCCATAAAAAGATAGGCATTCGGGTTATCAGTATTTTCCTTCAGATAATTTCTAAGAAAGGGCTCGGCCAAGTCGTATTGCTTAGTACTTAAAAGGGCATAGATCTCTTTATACTTTACCTTTTGAGCATTTACAGAAGGTATTGCTAAAAGAAGCGCTAAAAGACTAACGAATAAATTCTTCACCATTCGGGTATCGGAAAAATTAAACATCAAATTTAGGAAAATATGTCTATTGCCGGAAATAAGCCATTATTGTGCCGAATCGCAACCTATAGATTTTGAATAGGTATCATAATCAATGCGTTGCTTGTGGGATTATTCTTGGCTAATTATTTACTAATTCACTAACAATTTTTAGTCCATTCAGCGTGAGATTTTTGTCAATCTCCGTAAAATGAATTTTGAGGGTCGGTATTATGGAGGAAAGTCCGCCCGTGGCTATCGTTGAGCAGTTCACATCGGAAAGTTCATGCCTAATTCTGTCAATCATAGAAATAACAAGCCCTTCATATCCCAATAAAATACCCGCTTGTATTGCATGAACAGTATTTTTACCAAGTGCAGAGGTTGGTATTTCGAGCGGAACATCAAAAAGCTTTGCAGTGTTTTGAGAGAGAGATTTAATAGCAGTTTTTAACCCTGGCGCAATAGCAACACCAAGTATCTTTCCCGTATCAGAAATTGTTGTGAAGGTCAAGGCTGTACCGAAATCAACAACAATACATTTTTTTTTAAAGCGAACATATGCAGCGAGCGCATTAGCCACCAAATCAGAACCAATTTCGTATGGATTTAATACTTCGATCGGCAGCTTTGCGTAAACTTCTGGGCCCAGAACAATTGGATTTTTTTCAAACAGTATAATCACTACGCTTATAATTTTGTCGGTTAAGCCCGGAACTACACTACTGATCACAATTTGCTTTACCGATTCTGCCCTTATGCCAGCCTCAAAAAAATACTCCCTAAGCTTTATTCCATAAAATAATTCTGGTCGGTTTGCAGCTGACGTTAATCTCCAAAGATGACTCCATTGGTCTTGCTGATGAATCCCAACTGTGATATCGGTATTACCAATGTCTATGGCTAAAAGCATAACTATAGAAGTTTAAACAATTGCTTCTTTACTGTATTCATTCCCGAACTGGCCTTATCAGCAATCATAGTTACATTTGGTATTATTCCGACTTCCGGAATTTTGGGGTCTATTACAAACTTAGGGCTTTCCGTTGGAACATAATGGATAAGTCCGGCAGCTGGGTACACGACCATAGAAGTTCCTACCACCAAAAAAATATCAGCTTGCGCTGAATGATGTGAAGCCACTTCGATCATCGGTACCATTTCTCCGAACCATACAATGTTAGGTCGTAGTTGTGAACCTCGCTCACATACATCACCTAATTTTAGTTCCCAACCCTTGATCGGATAAATTAAATTCTCATCGGCAGAACTGCGTGATTCAAATAAACTTCCATGGAGATGAACAATATTTGTAGAGCCGGCACGCTCATGAAGATTGTCAACGTTTTGCGTAACTATAATCACATCAAAATATTGCTCTAGCTCAACAAGTATCTCGTGCCCTCTATTTGGCTTAACATTCAATGCTTGTTTTCTTCGCTGATTATAAAACTCCAGTACCATTGCTGGATTCTTGTTCCATCCTTCAGGGGTGGCAACATCTTCCACTTTATGACCCTCCCACAATCCGCCAGAATCCCGAAAGGTTGCGATGCCGCTCTCAGCACTTATACCTGCTCCGGTAAGGACCACAAGCTTTTTCTTCATCAGGGTAAATATTGATCAGAACTTTGAATAATGGGACTTCTCATTCCGCACATGCTTACGCACTATCCTCATTCGAAGTGAAGTGATAAAAAAAACGTCACTTCGATTTAGGTACGAGGGAGAAGTCCCCTCATAGAGCAGCCATAAATCAGTTAACTTGCTTTCTTCTTTTTTGCTGTAACTTTTTTTGCAGCAGTCTTTTTAACTGTAATTTTCTTAACTGCCGATTTTTTTGCAACAGGTGCCGTTACTTTTTCGTCTTTCTTTTTGAATCCACCAAAACGACCAAAGCGTCCTTTCTTTTCGGGCGTATTCGCTGCTAACTCTACACATTCTTCTAATGTTAAATCAGCCGGCTCTTTTCCTTTCGGAATCTTTACGTTCTTTTTACCTGCCTTAATGTATGGTCCAAAGCGCCCATTTAGAACTTGAATATCCGCATTCTCTTCAAAACTCTTTATCAACTTATTTGCATCTGCAATGCGCTTACCTTCGATTAGATAAACTGCTTTTTCAAGCGTAATGGTATACGGGTCATCCTCTTTGGGAATAGACACATACTTTTTATCGTGCTGAACGTACGGGCCGAAACGACCTATAGCCACTACAACCGGCTTTTCTTCGAAGTCGCCCATTTGACGAGGCATCTTCATCAGTTCCATCGCATCCTCCAGTGTGATGTTTTCAATAAACTGACCTTGTCGCAGACTAGCAAATTTTGGTTTTTCACCGCCATTATCATCGGGGTTTTCACCAACCTGAACGTATGCTCCAAACTTGCCTAACTTTACATAAACATTCTTACCTGATTTCGAATCGACTCCCAACTCTCTGTTCTTACCAGCTGCTGATCGTTCTACCAGCTCCGTGCTTTTAACTTTCTTATGAAAAGGCTTATAGAAAGTGTCAATCATTTTTTTCCACTCAAGCTTGCCGGTAGCAATTTCATCAAACTCTTGCTCAATCGCGGAAGTAAAAGAAAAATCAGTTATATCCGGAAAATGTTCGACCAAAAAATCATTCACCACCATAGCTGTATTGGTAGGGAAAAGTTTATTCTTTTCAGCTCCCGTTATTTCTGTCAGCAACTCTTGACTAACAATATCTTCTTTTAACGTAAGGACTTTATAATTTCGTTCTCGTCCCTCCCGAATTTCCTTCACCACATACTCACGCTTTTGAATTGTTGTAATCGTTGGTGCATAGGTTGAAGGGCGACCAATACCAAGCTCTTCCAGTTTTTTTACAAGGCTAGCTTCTGTGTAGCGAGCAGGAGGTCTTGAGAATTCCTGACGAGCACGCATGTCGCCAAGATTAAGCTTTTGCCCTATTGCAATTGGGGGCAGCATGTTCTTTGCCTCTTCCTCATCATCCTCATCCGATGACTCCATGTACACTTTCAAAAATCCATCGAAGGTGATTACTTCACCGGTTGCCGTTAATATCTCTGGAACAGTTGAAATACCAATCGTTGCAACTGTCTTTTCGATTTCAGCACCCGCCATTTGCGAAGCGATAGCCCGCTTCCAAATCAAATCATATAATCGCTGAGCACCTTCATCGGCACCCGCCTGGGTTACAGAAAAATCAGTAGGTCGGATGGCTTCGTGCGCTTCCTGTGCCCCAGACGATTTATTCTGGAAGCGTCTCTCATGCACATACTGCTGACCATAATTTTTGGCAATTTCAGCAGTAGCTGCTTTAATGGCATCTTCCGATAAGTTCACCGAATCAGTACGCATATAGGAAATCTTACCTGCTTCGTACAATTTTTGCGCGACAGTCATCGTGCGAATTACCGAGTAGCCAAGCTTTAAACTTGCCTCCTGTTGAAGCGTTGAGGTCGTAAACGGTGCAGAAGGCGTTCGTTTCGATGGCTTCTTTTCAAGATTCAATACCGTGTAGACTGCTCCCTTACAAGATTCTAAAAACTTAAATGCTTCTGCCTCCGATTCAAATTTCTTAGGTAACTCAGCAAGCAAATGTTTTTTCCCTTCTAATATAAATAGCGCCTTTACTTTAAATGCCGATTTTGTTTGAAACTCATTTACGGCACGCTCACGATCAACAATTAACCGAACTGCAACGGATTGAACACGGCCTGCCGAAAGACCTGTTCTAATTTTCTTCCATAATATAGGAGAAAGTTCATACCCTACTAACCTATCAAGCACTCTGCGTGCTTGTTGCGCATTCACTAAATCAATATCAATACCACGGGGGTTTTCAAGCGCATTCAAAATTGCCTTTTTTGTGATCTCTGTAAAAACAATTCTGCGAGACTTTGCATCACTTAAATCCAGCACCTCTTTTAAATGCCACGATATCGCTTCTCCCTCGCGGTCTTCGTCACTCGCGAGGTATACCATATCAGCATCCTCCGCCATCTTTTTCAGCTTCGAAATAATATCCTTCTTATCGGGGCTGACTTCATACGTAGGTTCGTAGTTATTTTCTACATCAATCGCCCCTAAGCCCTTCGGCAAATCCCGGATATGACCCATGCTTGAGGATACTTTAAAATCTTTCCCTAAGTAGCCTTCAATAGTCTTTGCTTTCGCGGGAGATTCTACAATTACAAGATTTTTTGCCATGTCAACACAGTATGAAAGGTTTCAAATATCAGTAAAATTTTAAAAAATCAAATTCAACACATTAATATTGAGTTCATATTGCGGTTTCAGTAGTCAATATAAACCAATTTACATGTCACGCTTTCTCTACCTGATGCGCCACGCCCAAAGTGCTGATAAACAACCCGGTCAGGCAGATAAAGAGCGGGAACTTACGTTGAAAGGGGTGCAAGATGCACGGCTAATTGGGGGGCATCTTTATGCTCGAAAAAAAAATCCAAAAATAATTTTATCCAGCACAGCTGTTCGGGCAAAAACTACAGCTCAACTAGTTTCGGAGGAACTCCATATCGAAACTGGAAAAATCCAACTTGACGATGGGCTTTATGACACTTCAGTAAGATCCTTTCTTGAACTAGTCAAGGAAATCGATAATTCGGCTAATGCTGTAATGTGTATTGGACATAACCCCGCCATTTCGTATCTCGCTAAATATTTAACAAATGCAGAAATAGGTGACATGCCCCCTGCCGCATTGGTAATTATTCAATTCCAACAAATTCAGTGGAGCGATGTTAGTCAAGGTAAAGGCATCTTAATAAATTTTGTAACACCCGAAAATTTAGTTCATGATCAGTAAAGAAGAAGCCATTCAATCATTTGATCCGAATGAACCCGGAACTCCTGGCAACCTTTTCGGGCTACCCTTTTCGATTGAAAATTCGGAAGTCGTAATTATTCCCGTACCCTGGGAAGTTACAGTATCGTACCAAACAGGTACTGCACAAGGGCCGCAAGCAATTCTTGATGCCTCTGTACAGGTTGATTTATTTGTGCGCGATATAATTGATGCCTGGAAACTCGGCATTACCATGCAGCCCGTTCCACAGAATCTGCTTGAAGAGAGTTCAAAATTGCGAGAACTATCTGCTCAATACATAAAATCCTTGGAAGAAGGTGCTCCATTCAATCCATCAAATCCCGTACTCACAAAAATTAATGAAGCCTGTGAAAATTTAAATATATATGTTAAGTCCACGGCACAGCGTTTTTTAAAAAATGGTAAACTTGTGGGATTATTGGGTGGAGATCATAGTACACCGCTCGGATTTATTCGTGCCTTGAGTGAGCGTTACGATCGATTCGGCATATTGCAAATTGATGCGCATGCCGACCTGCGAAAGGCTTATGAAGGATTCACGTATTCACATGCTTCGATTATGTACAATGCACTGAAAATTCCTGCTGTAAATCGTTTAGTGCAAGTTGGAATTCGTGATTTTTGTGAAGAGGAGGTAACTGTGATTGACCGTTCAATGGGTCGTGTTGTCACATTCTTTGATGAGGATATTAAAGCTTCACAGTATGCAGGCAAAACTTGGGATTCTATTTGTGATCAGATTATCCAACAACTTCCAGATTTTGTTTACATCAGTTTTGATATTGATGGGCTTGACCCGAAACTTTGTCCAAATACGGGCACGCCTGTTGCCGGAGGATTTGAGTTTCAACAAATTGCTTACCTTATCAAGAAACTAGTGATAGCGAATAAAAAAATAATAGGGTTCGATTTAAACGAAGTAGCCCCTGGCGAAAGCGAATGGGACGCAAACGTGGGTGCACGGATGTTGTATCACTTATGTAATTGGATGGCGGTATCAAATAAAAAATTAAAAGCAACTACATAAATAAATGAATGGCAGATTGAGCTTGTCGAAATCGGTTTTATACTCAATAGCCTTCGACAGGCTCAGGCTGACATAGGTTCTACTTAAATCAACCTGTCTTGCAGTCACTCAACCAATTTTTTTCCGATACAGCTTCCATAATTTGGTGGCCTGTTCTATTTCTGATTATTGGTGGCGGACTTTATTTTCTGTTCTATTCAGGTTTCATTCAATACAAATATTTCTGGCATGCCATCCAGATACTTAGGGGTAAGTACGATGACCCGAATGCACCTGGCCAGATTAGCTCTTACAAAGCATTGTCAACAGCACTTGCCTCTACAGTAGGGATGGGTAATCTTGCGGGCGTTGCAGCAGCTATAGCTATGGGTGGCCCAGGGGCGCTTTTCTGGATGTGGGTAACATCATTCATTGGTATGTCAACTAATTTTTTTACCAGCACACTTGCCAGCATGTATCGTGGAAAAGATTCTAATGGTGAATTACAAGGCGGACCGATGTATGTTATTCGCGAAGCACTCGGGAAAAAATGGATGCCCATGGCCACATTATTTTGCATTTGCTGTATGGTTGGGTCACTTCCAATTTTTCAAGCTAATCAACTTACACAAGCACTTGTAGATATTGGCCTGAAGCCTCTCGGTTTTGACGAGGCGTTTATAACCGTAGCCGGAATTTCCATTAGTCTTACAAAATTTACGATCGGTTTAATCATTTGTATCTTCTGTTCAGTCGTTATTATTGGTGGTATTAAACGCATTGGCAATTGGGCAGGAAGGTTAGTTCCGCTAATGATTGTGCTTCACTTTGTTTCGGTAGCATTCATTCTAATTGCGTATGCCGATCAGGTGCCCTATTACCTTGGACTTATTTTCACCGATGCCTTTTCTGCCAATCATTTTCATGGAGACCCATTTTTAGGAGGAATTACTGGAGGAATTATTATGCTGGGCGTACGCAGAGCCACGTTTTCAAATGAAGCTGGCATTGGAACCGCACCAATGGCCATGAGTGCGGCCAAAAGCAATGAACCTGTACGCGAAGGGTTAATCTCCATGCTAAGCCCAGTAATTGATACCATTATTTCGTGTACACTTACAGCGTTAGCAATTTTAGTTACCGGTGTATGGCAAACACCTGGTGCGAGTGGAATCACGCTTACATCACTTGCGTACCGTGCAGGTTTGCCCTTTGCAGGCGATTATATCCTGCTGATCTGCACTGTTATTTTTGCCATCAGTGCATTGTTCTCGTACAGCTATTATGGCGGTAAAGCCCTTTCGTTTATGATTGGTGTGGAGAAAAGTAAATGGTATGACTACTTTTATTTAAGCACCATTATGCTGGGCGCCCTCGCTTCCATGGACTTTGTTTTAAATCTAATAGATATTGCTTTTGCATTGATGGCAATTCCTACTATGCTCTCAGCATTTGTATTAGCGCCAAAAGTAATGAAGGAAGCAAAAGGGTATTTTGAAAGATTGAGGGCAGAGAAATAAAAAAGCCTCTGCTTTAAAGCAGAGGCTTCTATAAACAAATTAACACTTAAAGAGTTCTCTTTCCCTTCCATGTTCCAGATGAAAGATTAGTTTCCCAGTCTCCTTTAATAATGTCGCCTACTATTTCTCCAGTTATTACTACATCACTTCCTCCAGAAATTGCCCCATCTTCACTAACGGTACCTTCTTCAAAGCTTGTAATTGCCTGTATGTCGTCATCATTTCTGCTAAGGACGATCCACGATCCACTACCACTTGTACTACGCTTTACAACCATGTTAAAAGTTCCAGTATCATCACCACTGTAAGTACCTTCAAATGCAATTACAAGGCTAGTCGATAATTCTTTAAATATGTCGATTGAAACGTTTTCATGACCTGGGATAGTGATCCCAAAAAAACCAAAACCGCTGCCATCAGAAGAAACATAGAACCCAATACTGATATCATCATCTTCAGTTAAGGTGCCCATGTCGTTATAAAAATAGCCCTCAAAGCCACCATTATATGTCTGATCAGTCTCTAACGCAAATTCATTACCATCAATAACCAGAATCGCGGTAATTGTTGAGCCGTCATTGGCAATATCAAACTTAATAGTACCGGTTGAGCCAATAAGTACACCTTTATAAATACCCTTTCCGATTGCGTCATTTGCAAGGAGTGCTTCAGGTTCGTTAACACACGAAGAACATTTATATGGGCTCGCGTCATCACCGCAACCAGAAAATACAAACATCGCCAGCATGGCAATTAAAGCTAATTTAGTTTTCATAGTTTTTTTGGATTTAGTGTACCTTGAATATAAGGCTTGTGAAAAATGTAACCAAAAAATATCAGCCTCTATTCCTTTGAACTCCCCATCAGGCTATTAACCATTTGCCCTACCAGCTGTTTCTTCTCGGAAGTAAAGGGGTAATCGAATAAACCGTGTTCTTTAATAGCCTCTTCAACTTTGTGTGGCACAAATTTCTCCCAACCAGGTTCTCCCTTCCGAATCATGGCAAGCACATTATCGGAAATAATATGAAGGTTGCTCACGTTGGCATCGTTAATATCTTCCAGTTTGTTGTTATCCATCAAATACCTGAAAAGGTTTTTTAAATTATCGGGCAGGCTCGCTTCAAAATCCTTTAATGCAAATAATTCGGCCGAATCCTTTCGCCATGCCGGATAAATGTAAAGTTTAACATTGGTGCCAAACAAAGAAGCAAAACATTCGAGGATACCGCCTCGGGTATTTACGTAAGTCTTCTCATCAAAAACTTTTTGTAGTGCGAAAATACCCATGATAATACCAATTTTTTTACCCTTTGTTATCTTGGATAAATACTCCAGCAGCCGGTAGTGCTCAAAATAATTTGAGATCAATACAGTTTGCCCGAGCGAACATATAATATCGGCACGGTGTAAAAAATCTGTCTCGTCAATATTGCCATCAGGACTTAAATCATTCAACGTAAGCTCGGTAAGCACCACAACATTAGAACGCTCTACATCGGGTTCTCTTCTGAAGTGCCTTCGTGAGGTCAACAACATATCAACGTTCACCAATGTTACTGGGCGAAAACGACCTCGGAGAACGAGAATGTTCTTCTTATACAATTCATCAGAGGGCTGCATAACTTTTCCATCTGGCCCGAACATTGCAGCTTTTGTAAGTCCGTTCTTTACCAGCTTCAACGCCATTAAGCGGTTATCTACATGCTTAAAATTAGGGCCGCCTAGTCGAAACATGTCAATTTCAATCCGTCTGGTAGAAAGGCCATCCAGTAATGACATTAAAATCTCTTCCGGGTCGGAAAAAACTGAACAAGCATAAATCATATTAACACCGACAATACCCAACGCAAATTGTTGTTGTAACGGATCGTTATCATGCATCTTTACATGTACAACACAATCATTCGTTTCGGAGTGCGGACTTAGCTGGAAACGTAAGCCAATCCATCCGTGCGATTGATTTGTCCGGTCGAAATTCAGTACTTCTACCGTATCGGCAAAAGCAAAAAAACGGGTGTTATCAATGCGGTGCGGTAAGCGCTCGCCCAGCAAATTATACTCGTGATCGAGCATTTTCATAAGGCGCTCTTCGGCTACGTAGCGTTCGCAATACCCATAAATAGCATCGCTAAACTTCATATCGTAAGCCGAAATCGTTTTGGCTATTGTACCCGATGCGCCTCCTGCCTTAAAAAAATTAGCGGCTACTTCTTGCCCCGCACCAATCTCAGCAAAGGAACCGTAAATATCATTTCGGAGGTTAATGCGAAGGGCTTTCTCCTGTGTTGTTAGTTTTCTGAATTCGACTGTTTCCATTGCGCTGCTTTCCGAAGACTTAATTGAATTTTAAAATGACGTTAAAACCGCTTTAAAGTTATCTATATAACGTGGTAATACTACACACGCTGATATTTTAGCTGGTTTTGTAGATTAAGATTTAGTCAATCTTACTTGGTTAATTAAGTGTAAGGGAACCTTAACGGCCTATTTTTTAAGCGCAAATTTGGTTTTTGCTTCCTTTTTTATTTCATCCCACTCTTCTGTGCGTGGGGGAACCCCCTTCTGAAAAATTATAACCAACCACTTTACTAACTCCTTCTTCATTCCAAAACGTTTAGCAACATCCTCACAAAATGCAATTTCCTTTTTTTCAATAACTTCATCAGCAAAGACCATAAGAATAAGGTCGTACAACAAGTTCATTCTGTCGCCATAATTATCCGGTATGTTAAGCTCGAATTTTTCAGTTGTGTCAATTAGCTTTTGTATCTGCCAATCCTTTAGTCCGTATCCATACCCAATTTTATACAGCAATAAAGTTTCCCTTTCATGCATGTGGCCATCAGCCTTGGCTAGTGCCAATAAATTTTTAATATGATTCTTTTTGTAGGAAAGGTATTGATGTTCGAAAAAGCCTATCATGACAGTTAATTGTTAATAGTTATTGGGGTAATTGCATACGAATGTATAGAACACGTCTCAATATTAAAACTGTTCTACCATTAACAGTTAACTATTAACCATTAACCTCATTCCACCCAATCCGCTACAAACAAATTGGTATTTCTGTTTCCACCATTAAATCGATTCGATGAGAACACAAGTTTTTTACCATCGGGTGAAAACATGGGGAAAGAATCAAAAACACCATCATAGGTAATCTGTTCTAACCCGGTGCCATCATCATTAATCATAAACAGGTTGAACTGAAACCCCCGTTGACCAAGGTGATTTGAAGAAAAGATGATCTTCTTTCCAGCAGGATGATAAAATGGGGCCCAGTTCGCTTTGCCCAAGTTTGTGATCTGACGAAGATCAGAGCCATCAACATTACAGGTAAAAATCTCCATACTGGTGGGTGCTACTAATCCTTGCTTCAAGTAATCCAAGTATTCATTCTTATCCGCTTCGGTTTTAGGTCGAGAAGCGCGGAAAACCAGTTTTTTACCATCGGGTGAAAAGAATGCTCCTCCATCATAACCAAGTTCGTTGGTCACTTGCTTCACATCCGATCCATCAATATTCATGGTGTACAAATCAAGATCACCATTGCGGGTTGATGTGAAAACAATTTTATCACCTTTTGGCGAAACTGTGCCCTCTGCATCATATCCAGCTTTGTCGGTAAGTTGCTTCACAACCTTACCTCTTAAATTCGAAACAAAAATATCGTAGGTATCATAGATTGGCCAGAGGTATTTTCCTCCCGGAACGCGCTCCGGATCCTTTGGGCAGCTCTTTCCCCCAAGATGTGTTGATGCAAAAAGTATTTTTTTATTACCAGGCATAAAGTAAGCGCACGTAGTACGCCCTAAGCCTGTGCTTATTAGTTGTGGTTTTTTCTTTCGTAAATCAACTTTATCGACAGGCGTAAAGAAAATCTGATCACACTCCAACCCCCACTGCTTATTGTTGGACTGGAATGAAAGCATCTTTCCGTTAAAACTCCAGTAGGCTTCAGCATTATCGCCACCAAATGTTAGTTGTTTAAAATTTTTCAAATGCTTCTCCTGTGGATAACGGAGTGTGTCGGCACTTGTAGAATTGAGAATAGCTTTGTCAGGCGTGTAAGCCGTTAAAAAAGTACCTACTACAATAAGCAAGAGAACGCCACTTAAGATACGCATCACGAAAGGAATTTAATTAAGCCGCAAAGATTACGCAGGAACTTCTTCTTTCAAAGCTCGCCTCAGAATTTTTCCAACATTTGTTTTAGGTAGATCATTACGGAACTCTATGTATTTGGGTACTTTATAGTTTGTGAGATTTTCATGGAGGTATTTTTTGAGTTCTTCCTCGGTAAGGGATTGATCTCGTTTAACTACAAACACTTTAATTGCCTCACCAGACTTCGCATCGGTAATACCAATCGCTGCAACTTCCAGGACTTTCGGATGAGCTGCTGTTACATTCTCAATCTCATTCGGAAATACATTAAATCCCGAAACTTTGATCATATCCTTCTTTCTATCAACGATCTTAAAAAAACCTTTTTCGTCCATGATGCCTATATCACCCGTTTTAAACCAACCACCCGGATAAAAGACTCCTTCATTATCTTTCTGCCAATAGCCTGGCATTACTTGGGGGCCTTTTGCACATATCTCACCTGTTTCTCCTTGCGCAAGCTTCTTTCCATTATCGTCAAAAATTGCCACATCGGTACTCGGCATAGGCAAACCAATGGTACCAAGTTTATGCGTTCCGTCTAACGGATTACAACACAACACAGGTGAAGTTTCACTCAGGCCATAGCCTTCAACCAACGGTTTTCCCGTTACTTGTTCCCATTTTTTTGCAACAACATCCTGTACCGCCATGCCACCTCCTACTGCGCCTTTCAAATGCGAGAAGTCAAGCGAAGTAAAATTCGGACTATTAAGCAATCCGTTAAACAATGTATTCACACCGGTGATGATCGTAAACTTGTGCTTCTTCAACTCTTTGCAGAACCCTTTTATGTCTCGTGGGTTGGTGATCAGTATGCTTTTAGCACCAACGGTAAACATAAGTACCCCATTGACCGTGAGTGCGAAGATGTGATACATAGGAATAGCAGTGATGATAACCTCACCCATTGACTCTTGTTTTAAATAAGGACTGAACCAATGTGTGATCATTGAATTATGAGCTACAATATTTCCGTGAGTAAGCTGCGCTCCCTTTGCAATTCCGGTTGTTCCCCCTGTGTATTGCAAAATGGCTATATCGCTGTTTGCAATAGCGGGCTTGCTAAATGAAAGGGACTCACCTTTCTTCATGGCATGTTTAAACAATACGGCCGTAGGGAGATTAAAGGTGGGTACCATTTTCTTTATATGCTTGACAACAAAATTAACGAGAGCACCTTTAAATCCTCCCAACATATCGCCTAGCTCGGTGAGAATAATATGTTTAATGGATGTATTTGCCAGAATCTTTTCGAGGTGAAATGCAAAGTTTGCTACTATTACAATTGCTTTAGCACCACTATCTTTAAATTGATGCTCCATCTCACGGGGCGTGTACAGCGGATTCGTATTCACCACAATCAATCCAGCACGCAATGCTCCAAAAAATACAATTGGAAATTGCAGGAGGTTAGGCATTTGAATTGCAATCCGATCTCCTTTAACTAAACCAATGCTTTGTAAATACGCTGCAAAATCTCTTGCGCGTTTATCAACTTCACCATATGTAATTTTAACACCCATGTTTTCGAAAGCCACACGATCGCGATACTTCTCACAACTGCTTTCGAATAATTCAACTACTGAACTATACTCGTATAGCTTTATTTCAGGGGGAATGCCTTTCGGATAACTCGTAACCCATGGGAAATTTTCCATTGCGTAATTTTAAATTCTAAGATGTAAAGAAGCGAACATAATAACAAACAGCTCAAGCACTGATGATGTTTGATGGCGCCCTCAAATAATTAGTCAAGCTGGCAGAGCTCCAAGATTGTAGTTTTTTTGAATTTTAAGGGGATCGCAACTGATGTATAAAACCCTCCGTAAGAGTCAACCCATAAATGACATTACATTTAACCTCAATTAGCGGATTAACAGCCGCATTAAACTAATTCTAAGGTTAATTTCAAGAAAGTTATCACAGCTTAGAACCATATTCCAGCCATTCTGTTATATATTTGATTGTTTATTTAAATTTAGTCTAAATAGTTTTCATGAGTAAAGACAACCAATTACTGGAAGAACTGACCTCGAAAGAGTATGAACATGGTTGGAATGTCGATTTAGAGACTGATTCAGCCCCAAAAGGGCTAAATGAGGATATTGTAAGGTTTATTTCTGCCAGAAAAAACGAGCCTGAATGGATGCTTGAATGGCGCCTTAAAGCTTACAGACTGTGGACAACGATGACAGAGCCTAAATGGCCTAATGTTACATATCCTGCCATCAACTATCAGGACATCATTTATTACTCGGCACCAAAGCAAAAAGCTACACCTAAAAACTTAGAAGATGTTGATCCGGAATTGATCAGGACCTTTGAGAAGCTGGGAATATCACTTACAGAACAAAAAAGATTAACAGGTATTGCTGTAGATGCGGTGATTGATAGCATATCGGTAGCTACTACATTTAAAGAAAAACTTGGTGAACTTGGAATCATCTTCTGCTCGTTCAGTGAAGCGGTAAAAGAACATCCTGAGCTAATTAAAAAATATTTAGGCTCAGTCGTTCCTATGACGGACAACTACTTTGCAACATTGAACTCAGCAGTATTCAGTGATGGATCATTCTGTTATATTCCGAAGGGCGTTCGTTGCCCGATGGAATTATCTACATATTTCCGAATCAATGCTGCCAACACAGGACAGTTTGAGCGCACATTGATTGTTGCTGATGAAGGTTCGTATGTTAGTTATCTGGAAGGTTGCACAGCACCGATGCGCGATGAGAATCAATTGCATGCTGCTGTGGTTGAAATTTATGCAATGAAGGATGCAACGGTAAAATATTCAACCGTTCAGAACTGGTATCCCGGAGATAAGAATGGCAAAGGTGGCATTTACAATTTCGTAACCAAGCGTGCTTTGTGTGCTGGCGACAATTCAAAAGTATCGTGGACACAGGTAGAAACAGGCTCGGCAATCACTTGGAAGTATCCTTCTTGTATTTTGAAAGGCGATTATTCATCCGGTGAATTTTATTCTGTGGCAGTAACCAACAATTACCAGCAGGCCGATACCGGCACAAAGATGATTCACATCGGTAAAAACACGAAGTCAAGAATTGTATCCAAAGGAATATCAGCAGGCCATTCACAAAACAGCTATCGCGGTCAGGTTCATATTATGAAGCGCGCAGAGAATTCACGAAATTTCTCTCAATGCGATTCATTATTAATGGGCGATCAATGTGGAGCACATACTTTCCCATACATTGATGTAGAAAATAACAATGCAAAAGTAGAACACGAAGCTACTACTTCTAAAATAGGCGAAGATCAAATTTTCTATTGTTTGCAGCGCGGGATTGACGAGGAGTCAGCGGTAGCGCTAATCGTTAATGGTTATGCGAAAGAAGTACTTAGTCAGCTGCCAATGGAGTTTGCCGTGGAAGCACAAAAATTACTGGCGTTGACGTTAGAGGGAAGTGTAGGATAATAATTTTCAATTAGTCAATTATCAATATTCAATGTTATCAATTAAGAATTTACAAGCGAAGATTGGAGACAATCAAATCCTAAACGGAATTACACTCGAAGTAAAGCCGGGAGAAGTGCATGCGATCATGGGACCCAACGGTTCAGGTAAGAGTACGCTTGCATCGGTGCTTGCTGGCCGAGAAGAATTTGAAGTTACGGAAGGTGAAGCAACCTACCTTGGAAAAAATCTTCTTGAGTTGTCACCTGAAGACCGAGCCCGTGAAGGTCTGTTCCTCGCTTTTCAATATCCAGTAGAAATCCCTGGCGTAAGCACCATTAACTTTATGAAAACAGCCGTGAATCAGATTCGCAAATACCGCGGCCAGGAGACATTGGATGCCGTTTCATTTTTGAGTCTGATGAAAGAGAAAATTAAATTAGTAGAAATAGATCAGGCACTCCTGAGCCGTTCACTCAATGAAGGCTTCTCCGGAGGAGAGAAAAAAAGAAATGAAATTTTTCAGATGGCTATGCTCGAGCCGAAGTTGGCTATTCTCGATGAAACAGATTCTGGTCTTGACATTGATGCCCTGCGTATCGTAGCCAATGGTGTAAATAAATTGAGATCAAAAAATAATGCAACCATCGTGGTAACACATTATCAGCGATTGCTCGAATACATCGTGCCCGACTTTGTTCACGTATTATACAAAGGCAAGATTGTTAAGTCCGGAACAAAGGAATTAGCCAAGGAATTGGAAGCGAAAGGGTACGATTGGATCAAAGATGAAGTGGCTGTAGCCGGATAATTATGAGCGAGATCACGGAAGTAAAAATTAACACGAGCGAAATTCATTCAATACTACCCTCAACAACTCAGTTGAGAGCGCAGGCCAAAAATGTATTCCAACAACTCGGGTTACCAACCGTAAAAACAGAAGAATATCGCCACGCCCCTATTACCCGGATATTGGAAAAGAATTTTAATCTCTCTTCTGATACAAATCCAACAGGGTCAATTGAGAGCATAACAGATTTTGAAATTCCGGAATTGAATTCACATGTAGTTGTTATACTAAACGGGGAGTTTTCAGAAAGTCTTTCCAGCATTTCAGGAAGGGATGTCACCATCAAGAAATTAGATGAAAACGAGCATCGCGAACATTTGGCGAAGTATGCCGATTATAAAAGTGATGCACTGGTAGCCTGGAATACCGCGAGCTGGAGAGGTGGTGTATTTATTCAGGTTTCAGAGGGCAAAGTAATTGACAAGCCCATTACCATTTATAACATTCAGGATACTACGCTCGGAGAAGTAAAGACTATAACGCGAAACCTGATTGTGGTTGGCAAGAATAGTGAAGTGACTGTTGTGGAGAAGTTTGATTCTATAGGCCCAAATCCGAATTTCTCTAATCAAGTAACAGAAGGCGTTGTTTTTGAAAACGCAGCCCTAAATTTTTATAGCATTCAGGCTGATCATGGCAATCGCTACCAATTCGGACAGACTACGATCTGGCAGGCGAATCATAGCCGGGTAAACACGTACACCTTTACATTGGATGGAAAATTCATTCGCAATAATCTCCATCTTTTGTTAGATGGCGAAGGATGCGAATCACACATGTATGGATTGTATCTTCTTCACGGAGATACCGTGGCGGACAATCACACGGTAGTAGATCACCGTAAACCGAATTCATTCAGCAATGAACTTTATAAAGGTGTACTTGAAGGAAATACGAAGGGTATTTTTAACGGAAAAATATTTGTGCGCCATGACGCTCAAAAAACTAACGCGTTTCAATCGAACCGAAATATTTTACTTTCTGATAAGGCTTCCATAAGTACAAAGCCTCAACTTGAAATCTGGGCAGATGATGTAAAGTGCTCTCACGGTTGTACAACCGGCCAACTGGACGAAGCAGCCTTATTCTACCTGCGTAGTCGCGGAATAGATAAGAATACCGCACGTGCGATGATGCTCTACGCATTCGTAGCTGAAGTGCTAAAAAATATTCCGAACGAAAAACTGAGAGTCTTTATTGACTCAATGGTCAGCGAACGACTCCATAAAGATTTCTAATTATGAATGTTGCAACACGATCCACACTTGACGTTGATAAAATACGGGAACAATTTCCTGTGCTTCATCAAAAGGTGAATGGTCGTGATCTCGTGTATTTCGATAATGCCGCAACCAGTCAAAAGCCTTTAGTCGTTATTGACGCATTAGTTAATTATTACAAGGGTTACAATGCTAATATTCATCGGGGCATTCATACGCTTGCCGAAAAGGCCACCAAAGCTTACGAAGAAACCAGATTGATTGCTAAGAATTTTATTAACGCTAGCTCAGAACAAGAAATAATTTTTGTTCGGGGAGTGACAGAAGCAATAAATCTTGTAGCATCTTCTTACGGTCGGGCATTTATTAATGCAGGTGATGAGATTATCATTTCCGGACTGGAGCACCATTCCAATATTGTTCCGTGGCAAATTCTGTGTGAGGAGAAGAAATCAATCTTAAAAGTGATTCCCGTAACCGATGAAGGAGAATTAGATATAGAGGGATTTAAAAAACTTCTTTCAAATCGCACCAAACTGGTTGCTGTCAATCATGCCTCCAACAGTCTGGGAACAATCAATCCCATTAAAACAATAATTGACCTCGCTCATAAAACGGGCGCAGTTGTATTGATCGATGGTGCACAGGCTGGAGCCCATATCGAAATTGATGTGCAGTCTCTTGACTGTGATTTTTACTGTCTCTCATCGCATAAAATGTACGGACCTACCGGAACCGGTATTTTGTATGGGAAGAGAGAGTTATTAGAGAAAATGCCTCCCTATCAAGGTGGTGGTGAAATGATCAAAGAGGTTACGTTTGAAAAAACTACGTACAACGATCTTCCATACAAATTTGAAGCGGGCACTCCTAACATTGCAGATGTTATTGCATTTGGTCAGGCTATTGAATTTATCAATGCACTGGGTAAAGATGTAATGGCCGTGCATGAACATGCGTTATTATTGTACGCGACTGAAAAGGTAAGTGCACTTCCTTTTGTAAGATTGGTTGGTACGGCTAAAGAGAAAGTAAGTGTATTGTCATTTACGGTGGAGGGGATCCATCCTTTCGATATTGGTCAGATGCTAGATACACGTGGGATTGCTGTTCGGACGGGTCATCATTGTACACAGCCATTAATGGATCGCTTGGGGATTGAAGGGACTGTTCGTGCTTCTTTTGCGGTGTATAATACGATGAAAGAAATTGATCAATTGGTCGAAGGACTTGAGCGTGTGATCAAATTCATGAAACCATGACAAAATCCATTTCAGAAATACAAGACGAAATAATTAGCGAATTCTCTTTGCTGGATGGAGACATGGAGATGACTGTTTTCTATATCATGGAACTCGGACAAAAACTTCCGAATATGCCAGAAGTTGAAAAGAATGAAGAAAACATTGTAAAAGGATGTCAATCGAAAGTCTGGTTAACAGCCGCAACTGAAAACGCCACGGTATTTTTTAAAGCCGATAGCAATACAGCCATAACAAAAGGATTAGTCAGTTTATTGATCCGGGTATTCAACGGTCAGTCAACGGATACAATCCTGAATACTACTTTATACTTTATGCAAAAGATAGGCATGGAACGGTTTATTGGTACGCAGCGTTCGAATGGATTCGCGGCCATGATAAAACAAATGAAATTATATGCCCTTGCATTCAAAACTCAGCAAGCAGTAAAGTCATGACAGAAGAGATTAAACATACCGAACAAACTGTATCCGATACAACCATACAAAATTTGAAAGAGAAGGTATTGGCTGCTATTAAAACCGTGTACGACCCAGAAATACCGGTTGATATTTATGAACTGGGTCTGATCTATGAAATAAGTACGTTTCCTGTAAATAACGTATTCATCCTGATGACCCTCACATCGCCTTCGTGCCCTTCGGCAGAAGCCATACCAAGTGAAGTTGAGCAACGAATCAAATCTATTGAAGGTGTAAACGATGTTAAAGTTGAAATTACCTTTGATCCACCTTATTCACAGGATATGATGAGCGAGGCGGCTAAATTGGAACTAGGCTTCCTTTAGTGGAAAAATTACCAATTGAATGAACTGAAAACTTTAATCCTGAGTTATAAAACATAAATCGTAAATCTAAAATTCTAAAATATGTATCCTGAACAATTAGTAGCCCCCATGCGTGCCGACTTAACAACAGTTGGTTTTCATGAACTGAAAACTCCAACGGATGTTGAGAACTCCATAAAAGAACAAGGAACCACGCTGATGGTTATCAACTCTGTTTGCGGATGCGCAGCAGGTGCAGCGCGGCCAGGAATTAAATGGGCTCTACAAAATGCTGTTAAAAAACCCTCACACCTTACAACCGTTTTTGCTGGTGTCGATAAAGAGGCCGTAGCAAAAGCAAGAGAATTTACACTTCCTTACCCGCCCTCATCTCCAGCCATTGCGTTGTTTAAAGATGGTGAATTAGTGCACTTTGTTGAACGCCATCACATCGAGGGCAGAAATGCTCAAATGATTGGTGAACATTTGGTAGAAGTATTTGAAGAATATTGTTAATTAATGTTGGTTATAAAGCCAACAAAATTCAATAGTTTCGAAAGGTCGCAAGCGCGGCCTTTTTTTTATTAACCCATATGGCCAGTAAACAATTTAACGACCTTGGTTTAGGAACGAAAGCGAAACGCCTTATCAATAAGGATGGAACGTTTAATGTTAAGCGCAGCGGAAAGGGAATAAGTTTTCTTAATTTATACCAGTCATTGATAAGAATGCCATGGACTTGGTTCTTGCTATTAGTGATGCTGGTTTTATTGGGAGTTAACGCACTTTTCGGATTCATCTATTTTGCGTACGGAGTTGATAGCTTCATAGGAATAGAAAAGGGGGACCTGGCGCATGAATATCTCGAATGTTTATTTTTTAGTTTTCAAACCTTCACAACTGTGGGATATGGACATATTGCACCTATCGGTGAAGCCGTAAGCCTTATCGCTTCATTTGAGGCAATGATGGGTCTCATGGTATTCGCAATCATAACAGGCTTGCTCTATGGGCGATTTGCCAAACCCAATGCAAAGTTTCTGTTTAGCCATAATCTTCTTGTAAGCCCCTATCAAGATGGATTGAGTTTACAATTTCGCATCATCAATCAACGAAAAAGTAATATAATGGACTTACGTGCAAGAATGCTTGTCTCCTATACTGAAAAAGGGAAAAGCAGGGTGTACTTTCCGCTTACCCTTGAGCGTGAAACCGTTATGTTGTTCCCGCTTAACTGGACTATCGTTCATCCTATTGATGAAAAAAGCCCTTTAAGAAATATGAAAAAGGAAGATCTGGCCCTGCAGGATGCTGAGTTCATTATTGTACTGAAAGGATACGATGATACCTTTAGCCAGGAAGTACATTCTATTCATTCGTACCGGTATGACGAACTTATCTGGGGTGCTCGTTTTAAACTCATGTATCAATCAATGGAAAACGGAATAACAGAACTTCAGACAGAAAAAATAAATGACTTTGAAATAATTTAGCGAAAATTTACGATACCTTTAAACTGAACATTTAATACCAACTCTACTAATGAAAGCACTATACCTGAGTTGCCTTTTAATACTTTTCGCAAAAATTTGCGTTTTCGCCCAGATTGACCCCCTGTATGCTCAATATTTGAATAATCCAATAGTTGTAAACCCTGCCTACTCGGGTTTTAATAAGGAGTTTAATGCCTCGGCCAGTTTCAGAAAACAATGGGCTGGCTTCGAAGGAAGCCCTACCACCATCAATTTTACTGCGCATAGCAGCATGTTTAATAATAAAATGGGTGTCGGTCTTATTGTTGTGAGCGATCAGGTTGGTGAGAATAAAAACTCACTGGTAATGGGTACCTATAGCTATAAAATAGAGTTTGAAGAACTCCAACTCTCATTCGGGTTACAGGCCGGGCTTGCAAACTATCGGTCGGATAACCTGGAGCTAAACATTGAAGACGTAGCAGACCCCTATTTTGCCGGAAATCAAAACATAACAAAGCCAACATTTGGTGCAGGTATAATTTTATCAAACAAAAAACTGTTCCTGGGGCTTTCGGTTCCTAGAATGCTGCAGAATAAAGAAACATTTGGAACTGGCATTAATGCCGTTGAGGCTGCTTTGTATGCCCAAAATTTTTATGGAATGGCATCGTATATTCTCTTACTGAACGAACGTATTTCGCTAAAGCCTTCTGTGCTTGTAAAATATGTTCAAGGAAATCCGCTATCTGCTGATATTAATACCCTGTTTACCATTGACGAACAATATGGAATTGGCGCATTCACCCGAAATTTTAACACCTATGGTATGCTTGCTCAAATAAGATTTGCCCGTGCATATCGTTTTGGGTATGCGTTTGAACTACCTGTTGGTAAATCGGTAGGTGTAAATTTTTCTACCCATGAAATCACCATTGGCCTTAGCCTGGCCGTGTTTGATTTCCATGATATAAGTGGGTACAACAGTTTCTAAAAACTGAAGCGAAGCAAAAAATCTTTTAACTCATCGTTGAGTGGCTTGTTCGCACTAATGCCCAGTTTTTTATTAACCATTAAGTTCTCCTTTACATTTAATTGATGGAGTTTAAGATGCTGATTAATAAAAATAAACTCCAGGTCTGGAATAAGCTTCTTTAGATCATCTACCACATCAATTATTTTGATGTTTCGACCGACAAGGTTGTATACACCACTCTCAAGATCACTGTGCAAGACATTACCCAAGGCTGTTGCAATTGATTCAATGTGGATGAAGCTGCGAGATTGATTACCATCACCATTCACTGTAATTCTTTTTAAGAAATTTGCCTCGAATACGAACTTATTAATCACAGCATCAAACCGCATCCCCCGGTTATAACCATACACATTTCCGCATCGGAAAACATAGGTGTCCAGTTTACCGGTTAAGCGCCTAACGTGCTCTTCACCACGGAGTTTTGAAATGGCATAAAACGTCTTTGGTTTAGGTTCAGCATGCTCATCTACCGTATCTTCTGAATCCCCATAAATACCTGAACTACTGGCGTATATAAATTTCTTAACATTACTTTCTTCAACAGCATAAACCAGTTCGGCTGTACCCCAATGATTCACTTGTTCATACAGGTGGGCATCATCATTCGCAAAGGGAGTGGTAACTTTTGCGGCTAGATGATAAACCACATCTATCCCTTTTAGTACCATCTTTAAATGCCGCGAATCCAGCAGTTCGCCTTTATAGAACTTCACCTTTTCAGTACCGCTTTTCCGGCCTCCTAAAAACAGACTATAATTCGGTCGGCTCAGATTATCATAAACAACAATCCGCTTTACTTTTTCATCGGCTGCAAGCCTGCTGACCAGTTCTGTCCCGATATAGCCAGCACCTCCTGTTATAAGTATGTTCATGGTTATTTAGTCACAAGTTCTGTATGCAATCCGCACTCAACTTTCTTAAGTCCGTACCACCGCGCCTCACGCTCCTGCATCCCCGGATCAAGCCTGCGTGTGCAGGGTTCACAACCAATGCTCACATATCCTTTTGCTTCTAAGGGATGCGCGGGCAATTTATACTCCTTTTGATATTCCCAAATCATCTTAGCGTTCCAATCTAACATGGGGTGAAACCGAATCGAGTTATAGGGAGCTGGTTGCTCTACTTTCATGGCTGCCCGTACCGCGCTTTGATCTGCGCGCACACCATTAATCCAAACATCGTGCGAACGAAGTATACCATCCATTGGCTGGGTTTTATTTAAGTAGCAACAATGGTCAGGATCAGAAGTAAAAAGTAATCTACCCTCGGAGTTTCGCTGCATGTGTTTTGGCACTTCCGATTTCAAGTCAATGGTATTCAAGCCAAACATTTCGGTAATCTGATCTCGAAACTTAATGGTCTCTGGGAAATGGTATCCTGTATTAATAAAATATACTGGAATAGAATTGTCAATTCTGCTTAAGATGTGCAACATCACCAAACTGTGTGATTGAAACGATGAACTGGTAAAGAGCGATTTACCTTCTTGTTTATATTGCGTTACTTTTTCATTTATTCCTTCAAAATTCACTCGATCAAAATTTAGCGTACGATTTTACAAACATAAAGTTAGAATAATATGGTTCCATACTTTAATTTTAAAGGTTAACCTGTCTTCATGGATAAAAACCTGGCTCCGTTTTCCTGTACTTACTCGCCCAATATTCCCGAGTTATTGCAGAAACTGAATTGTTCGCTTGCCATTACAACATATCAGGCCGGCAAAGTGATTTTCATTAGCCCAAAAGATAGGGACCATCTTATTCAATTACCGCGGCAATTTCCAAAGCCTATGGGAATGGCCTTGAAAAACAATAAACTGGCGCTTGCGACACTCAATGAGGTAGTCGTGTTGGCCAACAATGCGGAGCTTGCGCAAACATATCCCAAACAACCCAACGTTTACGATGGACTGTTCATACCCCGTTCGGTTTATTATACGGGCGAGTTGGACATTCACGATCTCCATTGGACTTCAAAAGAGTTACTGGGTGTTAACACTCGGTTCTCGTGCCTGGCGTATATCAATGATAACTATAGCTTCACGCCTTTCTGGAAACCGGACTTCATTACAAACCTTACCCCGGATGATACCTGCCACTTGAATGGAGTTGCAATGGACGGTGATACCCCAAAGTATGTAACGCTATTGGGAAAAACGACCACGCCCCAGGGATGGAGAGCCACGAAAGCGAATGGTGGTTGCCTGATTGATATCGATACGCATGAAACAATTGCTGAGAATCTTCCCATGCCCCACTCACCAAGGATTTATGATGGTAAAATTTATGTACTCCTTTCTGCCACTGGCGAATTAGCTGAAATAGACAAGCAGGGTAAAAGTTATAAAGTAATAAAGCGCCTGGATGGTTTTGTGCGCGGCATGGATCGCATTGGCGATTACATTTTCATTGGGCTGTCAAAGTTAAGGCAAACAAGTATGGCCTTTGCCGACTTACCCATTGCTCAACGATCAATTTTTTGCGGTATCGTTGCCATGCACCTCCCCACAGCGAGCATTGCGGGATATATCAAGTATGAAAACAGCGTTGAAGAAATCTATGATGTAAAAGTATTACCGGGTATGTTGCGTCCTGGAATTTTAAACCTTGAAAAACCAGAATTTAGAATGGCCTTATCAACACCTACTAAAACATATTGGGCAGCTGAAATCGAACGGAATGAAAAATAAGGCAGATGTAATCAATGATTTAAAGAAAATTATTGCGGAAGAAACCGGCATTGATTTAAAAGACATTCAGAATTCCGATTCCTTTTTTAATCTCGGGTTGGACTCCATTCGGTGCATCTTTGTAATGGAGAAATTAGAAGGTAAATATGGAGTAACGTTAAATCCGATAGCGTTTTGGGATTATCCCACGATTGATACCTATGCGGATTTTTTAATACTCGAATACGTATCAAAAAATGGCAACTGATCAACTTTGGCGACCCTTCGACCGGAAGCATATTGCAAATCCATATGCGATGTACAAACGTATGCGCGAAGAAGATCCTGTTCATTTATCACAAACAGGAGAATGGATTATCACCCGCTACGAGGACACCCGCAATATTTTAAGAAGCAATGACTTTCTGGTTGGTAATCGCTTTGAGTGGCTGAAGAAAGGGATTGGATATTTTAAATACAAGGATCTTGATTTTAGCTCCATAGAAAATGCAATGAAAGGGTTTATTCTCTTTCTCAATCCTCCACATCATACACGCATCCGTAAATTTATTCAACAGGTTTGGAACACCCGTGATGTAGAGATGATTGTACGCAGCAACCTTGACCACTTGTTTTCAAAGCCTACAAACTCATTCGACCTTGTCAACGATTTAGGAAAACCATTGCCAGCAATGACCATTAGTAGAATACTCGGCTTACCACCAAGCGATTATGCATACCTGAAAGAACAAGGATCGGTTTTAATTAAAGCGCTCGACTTGTATATTTCTTTTAAGGATATTTTAAAAATCAATGAAGCCGCAAAAAATTTTCTCGTGTACTTCAAAAAGGTTGTTACGGAAAAAGAAGCTACTCCCGATGAAGGGATTGTAAGCAAGTTGGTACAACTTAATAAACAGGAAGGGACATTAAGCGATGATGAGTTAGTCTCGACTTGTATCTTACTTTTTATTGCCGGTGAGGAAACATCTATCGGATTAATGAGCACTGGGCTTTACAATCTACTAGCCCATCCGCAAGTATTAGCACAACTAAGAAATGATCACTCCAAAATACCAACTGCTATTGAAGAGTTGCTTCGATACGATTCTCCGGTTCAGATTGTAGGACGCATTACAGCAAAAGATGTTGTCATTAGAAACAAACAAATTAAAGTTGGCGACACCCTTACAATTTGTCTTGGATCAGCTAACCGCGATGCAGAAGTTTTTGAAAAACCAGACGAATTTTTAATAGATCGACCAGAAAACAAACACATTGCATTCGGCGGTGGAGCGCATTATTGCCTTGGAGATTGGTTGGCTCGAATCCAGACTCAGCTCATGATTGAAACCCTGCTGATTCGCTTCAAAAAAATAGAAATGATAAATGCCTTGCCGGAATGGAACAGTAATTTGGCCATTCGTACCCTCAACAGTTTGGTAGTGAAAGTCTCGTAAATTTCCCTCACACTTGTCCCTCTCTTTGGGATAGTTGGTTAAATCATTGCCTTCTTAAAATAGTACGCACGAATGTGATACCCTTTTGGTGAGTTACCAATGTATACCATTTTAGAAGCCGGCCAAATTGCCTCCTTTCTGTATTTCATAATTCGTTCATTTTCAACAATCGTAACCAAACCAATGCAGCGCTTATCTTCAGGACCATCCGTATGGCTAATCTCCTCCATAAAATCACGTGTCCGCACAAGTATTACTTCTGTAAGGCCTGGTATTCGATACGCAGGGTCAATAAAAAACCGAAAAGCATATAAATGATTTTTCAATTGCTGAACATATGCACGAAAGGCAGTAGACACTCCCACCACCTCTCCCGCTGTTGTTAGAACTGCAAACACTACTTGCTTCAATCGCTTTTCTACTTGCTCATCGGACAGATGAGGAAAATACTTTTTCCATAGTTTCTGTATCTGATGATGGACATGGCTATCAGGCTTTTGCCAAAGGTTTTCGAAAGTTAATTGTGGTTTTGTACCTTCCATTTAATTAAAGGTTATGCAAAAACTATTAACAGAAGAAGAATTGATTCTATTTTGCCGCGAAGAACTCTCCTTTATGATGGGTGTAAAGCAGGAATCCATTGATGTGAATGCAAACTTTGAAGACCTACGTTTAAATTCTATCCATGCCATGCAAATGCTGGACGAGCTGGAAGACAGGCTCAACATTTCCATCAGCCCTATTGTGTTCTGGGAAAACCCTACTCTATCTTCTTTTTGTAAATACATCGCTTCTCAATTAAAATCATAAATCGCTAATAGCCCCTCTCCTTTGGAGAGGGATTCAGATGAGGTGAATCTTAAATCCTAGCACCTTTAAAATAATGTACCCGTATCGGATTTCCCGAACTGGTATAGCCTACAAAATACATTTCTATTTCCGGCCACACGGCCCTACGCCAAACTGGTTCCTTCTTAAGATTTTCATTTTCCAGCACAGAAAATATTCCAATCGTTTTATTCGCATCATCAATGCTAACAGATTCTAAGAAATCAAAAGTCATCCTGGAAAGCTTCACGTCAAGGCCTGCAACTCTAAATTGCTCACTAATAAAACATCTGAACTCATACAGATAATTATTATTCAAGGCCGTAACTATTTTTTTCTCCGCTGTAGAAACCCCTGCTAATTTTCCGGTTTCAGAATCCCGAATAACAAACACTATCTGATTAAGTCTTTCTTCAACTGTTTCAGTATCCATCAAGGCACCTCCCAGTCTCCACAACGCTGTAACCTCATTTTTTACTCCTTGAGGCACATCCCTAAACACATTTTCGAAAGCCAGCATTAATTCAATATTAAGGGTTTAATTGAAGCTTGTAAAAGATAGGTATTTCAAATATCTTTATAAAGTTTCTATGTTTTAATCATTCATGAACCACAACCACCAGCTTCTTCAAAGTCTTTACCTGTCTGCCGCTGGTAAATACCGGAAGTTTAAAGTTCGCTTTGATAAAGCCATTCACAGTGGTAGATTTTACAAGCTCAATAAAAGAAGTCAATCATCACTCATCAGTAGGTTAAAGAGGCTTTACGAAAGATTAAAGTCATTACAAACACAATTGCGTTTAGCGGGCGCAAGTGCTGCCTTCGCACTTACACTTTCCATTAGCAACCCCGTACAGGCGCAAAATTTAGTAGGTCCTTTTGAACGGAATGATGATGCAAATCCATTGCCTCCTCCTTATTTCGTAGATAACCCTCGACTTGCTGTAGTTGATATCGACAATGATGGTGATCTGGATATTTTTGCTGGCACCGGAAATGGTGATGTGGAGTTTTTTAGAAATACGGGTACCTCTACTTCTCTTAAAAGATTTACGAAGGTTACCGACTCCTCAAACCCGCTTGGAGATGTTAACATGGGGTATGGTGCTGCGCCCGCTTTTGTTGATGTTGATACCGATGGTGATTACGACTTACTTTTAGGTGTTAATGACCTAAGTGGTGGAAATTATTCCCCAACGTTCTTTTTTAGAAATACCGGATCAGCCACAAACCCAGTTTTTGCAGAACAAACAGGATCGAGCAATCCATTTGATGGGATAACGGGAACAAAATATGGTCCAGCTATACCTGTGTTTGCAAATATGGATGCTGATGCTGACCTGGAACTTTTCATTGGAAGCTCTTATTCTTCAGGGCAAAGTGCAGTAAAATATTATGATAAAACGGCTGGTATTTTTGCGCAATCAAGTCATAACCTAACTAGCTACTTATATAATTTTAATCGTACTGCTATCACCTTTGCCGATCTTGACGAGAATGGCGAATTGGATGTTATCGTTAGTGATGGGTTTGGTTCATTAAGGTGTTTTGTTGAAAGTAGCAGTGAGTTTAATGAGCAAACCGCCCCTTGGGATCCTGGCACAAGAACAGGAAACCCCATGAATTACTCATACTTCCGCTTTGGATCACCAGTATTAGCAGATTTCGATGGTGATGGAGATCTGGATTTAGTTGTTGGACAAACAACAACTAGTACTGCTTCGGTTATTTATTATCAAAATACAGACGGAGCGTACACTTTTGAAAACAGAAACGACTTAAATATTAGCCCATTAGGTGGAGTGGATGTTGGTGGACGAGCCGCCCCAACATTTGTGGATCTGGATAATGATGGGGATTTGGATGCCGTTATCGGTGCAAAATATTCTGATCAGGAATTATACGTTTACACAAACGAGAATGGAGAATTTTTCGCGGATCCTGATCATCAACTTGTTGATATTTTGGGGTTTGCAATTGGTGTAACTCCCGTATTTATTGACATTGATGATGATGGTGATCAGGATTTCTTTGTTTGGACTGGTAATGACCTCAGATATTATGAATACAATCAAAGTGATGGATTATTTGAGTCTGGTGCAAGTCCACTAGACCCCCCAGGAGGTTATGCTAATGTATCGATCGCTTTTATTGATGTTGATAACGATAATGATTTTGATGCTTTGGTCGGCAATAAATACGGACAGAGTGGTATTGCGTATTTTCAGAATAATGGTACGGCAACGGCAGCTGATTTTGTTTCTGAAACTCCTCCCGAACCTTTTAATACTTACATTTTTGAAAGTTATTTTAATAGCGTAGCAGCCGTTGATCTGGACAATGACGGAGACCTTGATATGGCAATCTCTGAAACGTACAATACCGGTATTTATGACCCTAAATACGCAAGCCATACGCTGTATTTTGAAAATAATAAAGACGGAACATTCACGGAATCTTCATCATCACCCCTTATTGAGGTTCAATCTCCCCCAGCAGGCATTATTGCCTTCGCAGATATCGATAATGATGGTGACCAGGACGGCTTTCTGGGCAATGGTGGGTATGATGAAAATGGTCAAGTAACCTATTTTGAAAATACCGATCCATTACACGGTGGTGGTAATGGCCTTAACGTTTACAATGGTTTTTCACCAAACAGAGACGATGCAGTCAATTCATTTTTTAGAATCGGAAACATTGAAAGAATTGCTCCTAAAAACACGGTAACTATTTACAACCGTTGGGGCGATATTGTTTTTGAAGTTAAAGATTACGATAATAACGAAACCGAAAAACGATTTGAAGGCATTAGTAACAATGGTAAAGATTTACCTAGCGGAACCTACTTTTACAAAATCGAAACCAAGAGCAAGACATTTACAGGTTACTTGTCCTTAAAACGATAATTTAATAAGATCGTCATTGCAAGGAACAGCGTGGCCTGTGCAGGGTGTGACGTGGCAATCTAGCGGCTATGAAACACGCACGTTGTATTCATCTGATTGCCTCAATCACAAATCCTATCCCTTCAACTCGCAATGACGTTATTATTTATTGACTACTAATGAACCTTTTAAACCATCTCCTGTTTAACTTTAAGAATGAAGATTAAGGTATCGCGTAAGGAACATTTTAATGCTGCCCACAGGCTATTTAATCCGGCCTGGACGGATGATAAAAACCTCGAAGTCTTCGGCAAATGCAGCTACCCGAACTATCATGGACATAATTATGAGATAATTGTGACCGTTATTGGGGAGCCAAACACGGAAACAGGTTATGTGTATGATATGAAGATACTTAGCGACCTTATCAAGGAAAATGTGCTCAACAAATTCGACCATAAAAACCTTAACTTAGATACCGAATATTTTAAAAATCTAAACCCAACTGCGGAAAATATTGTTGTAGTAATCTGGAACATCCTGAGAGAGAAGATTAATCGTTCGTTAGACTTGAAAATTACGTTGTATGAGACAGAAAGAAATTTCGTTGAATATCCGGCCACTTAAACCGCTTGGTGTTGATCATGATGATGACCATGGGGGCTCATCGGCTGACACTCCTATGCGGCCCGATGCTTTCGATCTAAGTGACGATGAAAAAATCACCAAAATTGAAGCGCACTTTAGAGAGATCATGACTGTTCTTGGCCTTGACTTGACAGATGACAGTTTGAGTGGCACGCCACATCGTGTAGCAAAAATGTATGTGAAAGAAGTCTTTAGCGGGCTCAACCCTCTGAATAGGCCGCATGCGAAATTATTCGATAATAAATACAAGTACAATCAGATGTTGGTGGAGAAAGACATCACCTTTTACTCACACTGCGAACATCACTTTGTTCCGATTTATGGAAAGGCACATGTGGCTTATTTCTCCTCCGGTAAAGTAATTGGGCTTTCAAAGATCAACCGCATAGTCCAGTATTTTTCAAAAAGGCCACAAGTACAAGAGCGACTTACCATGCAAATTGGTGAAGAGATGCAACGGGCATTAAAAACCGATCACGTAGCGGTAGTCATTGATGCCAATCACATGTGTGTAGCATCCAGAGGCGTAGGCGACACCAATAGCAAGACCGGAACGGCCTTCTTTTCAGGTAAATTTAAGGAAGACGAAAATGTGAAGCGGGAGTTTTTGAACTACATTAACAGCAAATAAGCCGTCATAGCTTATAAAGTTACAATCCTCCCCTTACGGGAGGATTTTCTTTTTTTAGGGTATCCTCTTCGTTCTCAAAAAGGAAATAAATTCTTAGCTTAGAACCATAATAAAATCAACCTATGATCTTTGATTTAGACATGATTAAGGCTGTTTATAAGAACATGCCAGGCAAAATTGCCAAAGCCAGAAAAGTAGTTGGGAAACCGCTAACCCTTTCCGAAAAAATATTGTACTCACACCTGCATACCGATCAAGCCATTGAGAATTTTGGCAGGGGTAAGTCGTACGTAAACTTCGCGCCCGATCGCGTAGCCATGCAGGATGCCACAGCACAAATGGCGCTGCTACAATTCATGTCGGCCGGTATGCCGAAAGTGCAGGTACCCTCTACGGTACATTGCGACCATTTAATCTTAGCAAAAGATGGAGCTAAAAAAGACTTAGCAGACTCCCTCACTGCAAGTGGTGAGGTTTTTAGTTTCCTTGAATCTGTTTCTAATAAATATGGTATTGGTTTTTGGAAACCTGGTGCTGGAATTATTCACCAGGTAGTGATTGAAAATTATGGCTTCCCAGGCGGCATGATGATCGGTACGGATTCCCATACCGTAAATGCCGGAGGAATCGGTATGGTCGCTATTGGTGTTGGTGGTGCTGATGCCGTAGACGTGATGGCCGGTATGGCATGGGAATTAAAATTTCCAAAACTTATCGGTGTTAAACTAACCGGAAAACTTAGCGGTTGGTCATCTTCAAAAGATGTGATATTAAAAGTGGCCGGTATCCTTACGGTAAAAGGTGGTACGGGTGCTATCGTAGAATATTTTGGATCGGGCGCACAAACACTTTCGTGTACCGGTAAAGGAACGATCTGTAACATGGGTGCTGAAATTGGAGCTACCACATCAACATTTGGTTACGATGCTAAAATGGCGCAGTACCTTCGTGGCACAGGCCGCAAAGAAATTGCTGATCTTGCTGATAAAGTAAAAGAACATTTAACGGGCGACCCCGAAGTGTATGCAAATCCGGAAAAGTATTTCGATGAAGTAATTACAATTGATCTTTCAACATTAGAGCCGCATGTAAACGGACCGTTCACTCCGGATCGCGCAATACCAATCTCTCAATTTGCAAATGAGGTAAGAAAAAACAACTGGCCTCAAAAACTTGAAGTTGGTTTGATTGGATCGTGCACCAACTCTTCGTATGAAGACATTTCTCGTTCTGCCTCCTTAGCGAAACAAGCGGTAGATAAAAAACTAAAAGCAAAGGCCGAGTTTACAATTACTCCCGGTTCAGAGTTAGTGCGTTACACCGTTGAGCGTGATGGATTTTTGAAAACATTCGAACAAATGGGGGGTGTGGTTCTGGCAAATGCCTGCGGTCCGTGTATCGGGCAATGGTCACGCCATACGAATGACCCGAATCGCGCAAACTCCATCATCACATCATTTAACAGAAACTTCGCTAAACGTAATGATGGTAATCCGAACACACACGCGTTCGTGGCCTCGCCAGAAATTACAACAGCCTTTGCGATTGCGGGTGATCTTACGTTCAATCCGTTGAAGGATACACTTGTAAATCAGGATGGCCAAGCGGTTCGGTTAGATGAACCGAAAGGCGTTGAGCTTCCTCCAAAAGGATTTGATGTTAAAGATCCGGGCTACCTCGCTCCTGCTAAAGACGGAAGTAAAGTTCAGGTAAAAATTGATGGAAAGTCGACACGCTTACAAGCACTCGCTCCGTTCAAAGCCTGGGATGGTAAGAACCTTACCGGAATGAGACTGATCATCAAAGCAAAAGGAAAATGTACGACCGATCATATTTCAATGGCCGGACCATGGTTGCGTTTCCGTGGCCACCTCGATAACATTGCCAACAATACATTGACTGGCGCAATAAATTATTTCAATGATAAACCCGATAGTGTTAAGAGTCAACTAACCGGACAATACGGAGCAGTACCTGCTACGCAACGTGCCTACAAAGCCGCGGGTATTCCTACCATTGTTGTGGGTGACCATAACTATGGAGAGGGTTCATCACGTGAGCATGCTGCCATGCAGCCACGTCATTTGGGTATGCGGGTAATTCTGGTAAAATCATTTGCCCGTATTCACGAAACCAACTTGAAAAAGCAAGGAATGTTGGGACTTACATTTGCCAACGAAGCCGACTACGATAAATTTCAAGAAGACGATACAATCGATATCACAGACTTAACATCCTTCGCTCCCGACAAACAACTTACATTGTTACTCCGCCATAAAAACGGAACAAGCGATACCATTAAAGTGAACCACACATACAATGCCGGACAGATAGAATGGTTCAAGGCTGGTTCTGCGCTTAACTTAATGGCAAAGCAAATCACTAGCTCAAAGGCTAAGAAAAATGCGAAGCCAACATCAAAGAAAAAAGCTGCTAAGAAGGTTGTTAAGAAATCTGCTAAAAAGGCCGCAAAGAAAGTGGTAAAGAAGGCTGCAAAGAAATCGGTGAAGAAAGTAAAGGCAGCTAAGAGACCAGTGAAGAAAGCTAAAGCAGCGAAGAAGAAGGCTTTGAAGAAGGCTGGTAAAAAGAAGAAGTAATCTTTATTAAGACCACAAGGCAAAGATCGCGGGCTTAGGTTCGCGATTTTTTGTTTGAATATTATCATCAAACTCTCTATGACAGAAGAAAAAGAACCTAATTACCCGAACCACCGCCAAAGCTGGGGAATCGTTGGAATAATAATACTCGCTACAGTAGTGTTTAGCCCACTAAGTTTGGTGTTGAATGACATTACAGGGAAAGAATTTTCCTTTTTGCTCACCTACATGCTCTCGATGGGCGTACCCTTAGTGGTTGTTCATCAACTGCGAAAGAGAAAGACGAGCATTAGTGGATTTAAATTCAATAGCTGTTCACCGAAAATCATTGTATTAATTTTACTTGCAACCATTGGCATACAAACAGGTATAACTTCTCCTCTGGCCAGTTTAATACCGTTGCCCGAGTCTATGAGAACAATTTTTCTTGATCTCGCTAAGATGAATGGTGTTTTCGCAGGTATTGCCGTTGTACTGGCTGCACCGATCCTCGAGGAATTAATTTTTAGAGGAATCATCCTGAATGGACTATTGAGCAACCATTCTCCCGTAAAAGCAATAATCATTTCAAGCGTCCTATTCGGAGTTGTTCACCTGAACCCGTGGCAATTTATTAGTGCGTTTTTAATTGGAATCTTTTCAGGGTGGGTATACTATAAAACAAAGAACCTTTCACTATCCATACTGATTCACTTTATAAATAATACTTTTGCTTTTGGTAGCATGTATTTCGTGGATGCAGAGGCCATGATCGATATGCCACTAGCTGAATTTTATGGCGGGTACTTGAATTTCTTCCTGATCACCGCTGGTGCACTAATTGTTGCTGCACTTAGTCTGTACTTTTTAAAATCTGAGCTCCAAGACAGTCTAAAGCAATCCGCAGAATCATACCCTGAAGATCCAATAAATAAATGAAAGCTATCGTATACACAAAATACGGAACACCGGATGTTCTTGAGTTGAAAGCGGTTGATAAACCAGTTCCAAAACCCGATGAGCTCTTGGTGAAAGTCTTTGCCGTATCTCTCAATGACTGGGACCTGGGCCTGCTGGAAGGAGATTTTGTAAATCGAATGCTTAACGGCTTTCGTAAACCGAAGATAACAATACTCGGCTCCGACATTGCCGGGCAAGTTGAAGCCGTGGGCCAAAACGTAACGAAGTTCAAACCCGGTGATCATGTGTACGGAGACCTAAGCGGTCGTTGGGGTGGTTTCGCTGAATATGTGTGCGCGAATGAAAATGCATTAGCCCTAAAGCCAGCCGCGATGAGCTTTGAAGAGGCTGCCGCAATTCCTCAGGCTGCTATGCTGGCGGTGCAAGGTCTTCTGGACAAAGGAGAAATTCAATCCGGGCAAAAACTATTGATCAATGGCGGGGGTGGTGGTGTTGGCACCTTCGGTGTGCAGATTGCTAAATTATACGGAGCTGAAATAACAGGCGTTGACAACGCAGGGAAATTAGAGATGATGCGCGGCATGGGCTTTGACCATGTTATTGATTATAGAAAGGAAGATTTCACGAAGAATGGTAAGCAGTATGATTTGATTCTTGATGCCAAGACGAATCGTTCGATGTTTGATTATACTCATTCACTAAGCCCGAATGGGAAATACGTAACCGTTGGCGGTTCTATCGCCCGCCTTCTCCAAGCGCTCATTCTCGGACCTTGGATTTCGATGATCAGCAAAAAGAAAATACGAATCGTAGCACTGAAGCCTAATAAGGATTTAGGCTACATGAATGAACTTTTTGAAGCCGGCAAAGTCAAACCTGTTATTGATGGACCTTACAGATTGGAAGAAGTTCCAAAGGCGTTCAGACTTTTTGGTGAAGGTGTTCATAAAGGAAAAATAGTAATCACGGTCGGTCGCTAAGTAAACATCCACCAGAACTCAATAATCACACTGCTGTCCTTAGTTTGCAACTCAGGACACAATAAACTCACTTGCTCACCTCACGCACACCCTTAACGGCCCTGCCACTCGGGTCATTCATATTTTTAAAAGCAGCATCCCATTCCTTCCCCGCAGAGTCACCGACCTGGAAACTTGCACTTGGTTATAATCGATTAACAGGTCTCGAAGATTCTTGGGATTTTATTCCTTCAGATATTGATAGTGTGTCACAGAATCCTCGAAATAAATCTTTTCGGCAATATCTTACTAAATAGTAGAACAAATAATCTAACCCTCCGTATATTAGTTCTACAATCTAGTATAAAATGATTGAAACACGATTAGGGGAATTTGAAGAAGTGATCTTGCTGATAAGCGGAATCTTGGGAGAAGAAGCCTATGCATTTAAAGTGGCCGAAGAGTTTGAATCTCAAACTGGCCGATCCGTTTCCATTGGCGCAGTTCATTCCACCCTTACGAGGCTGGAAGAAAAGGGATTTTTAAAATCAGCCATGGGAAAATCCACGGCTGAAAGAGGTGGAAGGCGAAAGCGGATTTATGCCATCACCGGATATGGCAAGAAAACCCTTACTGCGGCACGCGATTTCAAGCAAGCACTATGGGATCAGTTTCCAGGTTTTGCAACAGCCAAATTTAGCGTTGGCCTATAAAGTGGAAAGCGATACTCCCCCACCAAAATTAGCCACGAGGTTACTAAATGCATTTCTTCGAGAGGATTTTGCCGAAGAAGTGCATGGCGACTTGAATGAAAGATTTTATACTGACCTGAGAAGTAAATCAATATTCAAAGCAAAACTCAACTATTGGTATCAAGTCATTAATTATATACGACCATTTGCCATCAAGAATTTAAAACCATTAGGAGTCATGAATAATCACTTACTGGAGAATTATTTCAAAATCAGCTCCCGAAACATCTTTAAGCACAAGATGATTTCATTTATCAATGTGTTCAGTCTGGCCGTGGGGCTGGCTGCTTGCGTAGTCATTTACTTGTTTGTATCAGACGAACGAAGTTTTGATGCGTTCCATTCTAAAAATGAAAACATATATCGTCTCGATGAAGTGCAAAAGTTTACTGGCACAAACGAGCAAAAGGTAGCACTCTCTATGCCGGGGATGGGGCCAGCCCTACAGCAGGATTTTCCAGAAGTTCAATCGTACGTGAGATTGTGGCAGCGAGGGAAACAACTAATCACCAAGGACGAAACCAAGCACTTGATCGATAATGTAATGGCGGTGGACAGTACTTTTTTTGATGTGTTCGATTTTCAGTTGGCTCAGGGAGATATCAATACGTGTCTGGATCGGCCACTAACTATATTACTGACAGAGTCTACGGCTTTAAAATTTTTCAAGACAACAAGTGATGCACTCAATAATACAATTTCATGGGACGGAAATGATTTACAAATCACAGGAATTCTAAAGGACGTTCCTGAAAATTCTCATATTCAATTTGAAGCCCTGCTATCGATGGTTACGTATACCAGCGGCCAGAATAATGTCAATGACTCCTGGGGTGGTAATTGGATGACCACGTATCTATTATTGGAACCTACTGCGGATATCAAATCGATGGAAGAAAAATTCCCTGCGTTTATGTCGCGGCATAATGACGATCCACAAATCAATATATTTTATAAATTATACCTTCAGCGGCTTGATGAAGTTCACTTAGCTTCTAACGATATCGAGCATGATTACATTAACTATCGAAAATTCAATGGATCATACCTGACTATATTTTATGTGATCGGTGCCTTTATCCTATTGATAGCCGCGGTCAATTTTATGAACCTCACAACCGCTCGAGCGTCAAATCGCTGGAAAGAAATAGGAGTACGGAAAACAATAGGCGCAAAAAAAATTCAACTGTTTGGTCAGTTTATTTTTGAATCGGTGATGCTAGCCGGTTTTGCGTTGATGGTTGCCTTACTGCTAGATACTCTTTTCATTCCCGTTCTCAATGACTTGATCGGGCGGAAACTTGCCATCCTTCCTTTGTTTCAAAACGTTTGGCAAATAGTAGCGTTGTTGATTGGCACACTATCATTAGGAATACTAACAGGAATCTATCCCTCTTTTTACATGACCTCCTTTAATTTATCGAGTGTGCTAAAAGGCGGAAACAAGGGCGAAGGTAAGTCTGTGCTTCGAAGTACATTAGTGGTGGTCCAATTTGGATTGGCCATCGCTATGATGGTAAGTACACTTATCGTTGTTCAGCAACTATCGTTCATGAAAGAATCTGACATCGGTTTTGATAAAGACCAAATGATGTTGGTGAATATGAATGACGAAGCGAATAAAAAATTTGAGACGATAAAAACTGAATTGCAGAAGCAATCAATGATAAAAGGAGTAACGGCTAGCGGGCAACGCCTGGGCAGCAACTTTCACCAATGGGGTTTCAAAGTAAAGGCCGACACAGCCGTTTTGACAATCACACCGTCCAATGTAAATGTGGATTATGATTACCTGAATGTGTATGGGATACAGCTGAAGGAAGGTCGTGGGTTTTCAAAAAACAATCCCACCGATAATGGTTTTGCATTTATCATCAACGAATCGTTTGCCAATGAACTTAGGCTGAAAGAAACTTTGGGGACGAAGGTAGGCCACGGCTGGTATCACAGCGACTCACTGGGAACAATCATAGGCGTGGTGAAGGATTTTAATTTCAACTCGCTTCATTATAAAGTAAATACCCTTGCATTAGTCGTGCATCCAGAATGGGGCTACAACGAGCTTTCTGTAAAGATCGAGAAGGGCCGCACTGAGGAAGGAATAGCAGCGGTAAAAAAAGTATGGGATGAATTAGTGCCCTTGTATCCATTTGACTACACATTTTTAGATGCGCATTTTGAAGAAGTATATCGTTCTGATAACCAAATGAGCGCGGTAGTAACTATTATGGCCGTGCTATCTATTTTAATCTCGTGTATTGGCTTATTTGGATTGGCCGCTATCACCATTGAGAAGAAGACTAAAGAGATTGGTGTAAGGAAGGTATTGGGTGCAACAGAAAGTCAGATCACGGTTCTATTATCGCGCAACTTTGCCATGCTCATCGTTATTGCATTTGTGATGGTAAGCCCGATAACCTACTATGCATTGCATCATTGGTTAGAGAGTTTTGCTTATCGCATCAACATTAATTTATTAGTTTTTGTATTGGGAGGCATTCTGGCCTTAGCTATTGGACTACTCACCATTAGCTATCACACTCTACGATCGGCACGGGCAAACCCTGTGAAGGCATTGAGGTATGAATAAGGAAAGACAAGGCTTTCCTTGCTGAGTTTCCGTCTCGGAACTCAGCGCTTCGGTTATAGAGGTAATTGGCTAATAGGATGCGTAGATTCTTGGGATTTAATTACCGTTGCCTGTGCCGACACAGACAACGAATGTCTACTTAATTACTCACCTCATGTACACCCTTCACAGCCCTGCCACTCGGGTCGTTCATATTTTTAAACGCGGCATCCCACTCTAACGCTACAGGTGAACTACACGCAACGGATGGAACGGAAGGAACTGTTAACGCTGCCGTATCGCTTGGGAAATGCTGACTGAAAATACTTCTATAAAAATATTCTTCTTTTGACTTGGGTTTTTGAATTGGAAATTTGAACTGTGCATTTGCCAACTGCTCATCGCTCACTTCATTATTTACCATTTCCTTTAGGCTGTCAATCCAGCTATAGCCTACGCCATCACTGAATTGTTCCTTTTGTCTCCAGACGATACTTTTTGGCAGCATATCTTCAAACGCTTTGCGTAAAATATGCTTTTCAATTTTTCCATTACCCGGCATTTTATCGGCAGGGTTCAGGTTCATGGCAACATCCATGAACTCTTTATCTAAAAAAGGAACCCGGCCTTCAACACCCCAGGCTGCGAGAGACTTGTTAGCCCGTAGGCAATCGTACAAATACAATTTATCGAGCTTCCGAACAGTTTCTTCGTGAAGAGCTTTGGCATTGGGCACTTTATGGAAATACAGATAGCCGCCAAAAATTTCATCACTCCCCTCTCCGCTTAATACCATTTTTATACCCATCGATTTAATAACCCGTGCCATTAAATACATGGGTGTAGAAGCGCGTACGGTTGTAATGTCGTACGTCTCTAAATAATAGATTACATCACGAATAGCATCAAGACCTTCTTGAATCGTAAAATGAATCTCGTGATGTACGGAACCGATATGCTCAGCTACTTTTTTTGCTGCTATTAAATCCGGGGCGCCTTTTAAGCCTACTGCAAATGAATGTAGTTGTGGATACCAGGCATCTTGTTTATCATCACTCTCAATTCGCTTGGCTGCATACTTTTTAGCAACCGCTGATATAATAGAGGAATCCAATCCACCTGAAAGTAACACCCCATAGGGCACATCACTCATCAATTGACGGTGAACGGCTTGCTCGAGTGCTTCGCGCAGTTTTTTAATGTCGGAGGTGTTGTTCTCAACATTTTCAAACTTGGTCCAGCTGCGGTTATACCATTTTTGCATTTCATTTTTCTCAGATGTCAGGTAATGCCCCGGTAAAAAGACTTCTATCTTCTTGCAGACACCCTCTAACGATTTTAACTCAGAGGCAACGTAATACTGTCCCAACTCATCCCAGCCATGGTACAACGGAATGATACCCATGTGGTCGCGGGCAATTAAATAGGTGTTTTTTTCAACATCGTATAATGCAAAAGCAAAAATGCCATTGAGATCTTCAATAAAATTAATTCCCTTCTTTTTGTAGAGCGCGAGAATAACTTCGCAGTCGGAGTGCGTTTGAAACTCGTACTCGCCTTCTAATTGCGCCCGGATTTCCTGGTGATTATAAATCTCTCCATTTACGGCAAGTACTAATTTTTTGTCTTTGCTATAGAGTGGTTGGCCGCCACTTTGAGGGTCAACAATGGCGAGGCGCTCATGTGCAAATACTACGCTATTTCCACAATACACGCCCGACCAATCGGGGCCGCGATGCCGGATTTTCTTCGACATCTGTAAGGCTAAACCGCGAGCCTCGTTAACATTTCCCTTAACATTAAATATCCCAACGATGCCACACATAAAAACTTATATTTCTTCAAATATAAGAATACGAAAATGACGAGGAATCAATTTATAGGTATTCTACTACTTAATGTATATCGCAATCGTTACCGGGATAATGAGTTGCGGTAATTCCTCTTAAGCCTTTACACCGCTTAGCAATTCCTTTTCCCGCCTTGCAAGAAAACGATCGAGTATAAATGTTGCGAATGGTATTAAAGAAGCGGCCAATGCAACCAATAGCCAGAGTAAGTTCCAGTTCATAGAGCGTCTTGCAACAAATACAGCCGGTATATAAAGTATAAACAAAACACCATGTGCCCAGCCTGTAAACTTTACTGCTTCAGGAATTCCATAAACATACTTTAGAGGCATGGCAATAATCAATAACACGATGTAAGAGGCACCCTCTAGTATTCCGATAACTCTTAACCTTCTAATTTTACCTATCATTTCTACTACTATTAATTTTTAAATTCCCGTGTTATTACTCTAAGTTCATTTAGCATCATCGCTGTTGCTCCCCAAACGATTTCATTCTGAACTAAAAAATGAGGAGCGATCATCGGATAAATCCCGGCTGCCAGTATCTCCTTTTCCTGAATGGCACTGTCACTTAATAGCGCATGCAAATCTGCTTCAATAATTCTATCTACTTCGTGCAGATCAGGAATAAACGCTGGCACATACTTAATGGTGGCCACCACGGGTGTAACCAAAAAATTACTTGGAAGAACATCAAAGTTGCTAAGCTTTCCAATTACTTGAACGTCATTTCGATTGACTCCAATTTCTTCCTCGGCTTCGCGCAATGCGGCTTGAATAGCATCTTCGCCTGGTTCAACTTTACCTCCCGGAAAACTCACCTGCCCACTGTGCGTACCAGCGTACGTTGACCGTATAATCAACGGGAATTTTATAGTACCGCTTTCTTCATAAAGCAAAATAAGTACACTACCGAGTTTAGGAGGAAGTTTGTGCTCAAACTTTGGAAATACGCCAGCGACAGTTCTGGCTCGCAGCGGTTCGTGTGCAACCGATGCTGGAAGTTCCTTTTGCATACGCGCTTCCAGTTTTTCTATGAAACTATAAAAAACCATGGTCGTGATCTTAATTAGGGCAAAGCAGGTCGTAATCTTTACCGTCTATTTCCTTTCGATTGAGTGATTCCCTCCATGATTCGCATCCCTTGTTTGAATCTCCGGTTGCAAAAAACGCTTTCGCTAAATAGTAATAGCCCAATTCAACATGTGGCTCGAGTTCAATAGCTTGCGTTAGTAGCCTGATGGACGATATCCCCTCACCCATTTTCAAATAATAAATTCCTTTATTTCGATAAGCCCAGGCGTTATAGGGATCTGTAGCAATACTGTAGTCAATATCCGCAAGTGCAAGTGCTAGTTCGTTATTCAATAAATAAATGTAGCCGCGATTGTTCCTATAAAAAGCATTGCCAGGTTTTAAAATAATCGCGCTATTAATAGACTTTATGGCTGCTGCTAAGTCACCGTTGGCTATTTCAACTAATGAACGAGCATTAAAAGCATTTGCTTCTTTCGGGTTTAATGAGATCGCTTTATGCAGATACGCGTTCGATATTGAATAGTTTTTCTGATAATAGCTTACCGTTCCAAGATTAATTAAGATTTCCACATTCAGCGAGTCTCGTAGAAACGCACCCAAAAATGAATCTTGGGCTTTTTTATAGTCTCTCATCCTTGTATAAATTAATCCACGTAAAAAGAGAGCCGGAATGGTATCAGCCTTTTTTAAAAGGACTTTTTCAATATCGATTAATGCTTCTTCTGATTTACCTAATTCATATAGCGTATTTGATCGGTTGAAATAGGCATTCAAAAAATCAGTCTTACAGGCTATTGAATGGTTATAGGAGTCCAGTGCTTCTGCATATTTCTGCTGTCTGAAAAGAACCGTTCCGATGTTGTTATGGGCATCCGCGAAACAAGAATCAATTCGGAGTGCTTCCTCGAAATACTGAATGGCTTGTTCCTCATTTTGCTCTTCGAGAGCTGCATTTCCTTTTAACAGAAAGCGGTGCTTGCGTGTATCCTCGCTCTCCGCACAGGCGGTTAATAGGCATAATAAAAGAAGCTTCCAACGCATGAATATTTTTTTAGAGTTTTGATTAATTAAAATTGTTTCCTTTCTTTGAACCACAAAATAATGAAAGTAACAGCAAACATAAACAATCATCACCATCATCATGTTAACAGCACGATGTGTGGCAGGTTTATGTTATAACTAAACTATAAGACTTTGTAAAAAGGCTTGCCGCGATCCGGTAAGCCTTTTTTATTGACCTCACCCTGCACTCTCCCCAGGGAGAGGGTGTCCGAAGGACGGGTGAGGAAAAAAAACAAAATTATGAATACAATACTTCGAATAGCCATACAAAAATCGGGTCGTCTGCAGGAAGGTTCCTTGCAACTGTTAAAGGAAAGTGGGCTTTCCTTTAACGGAAAGGATCAGTTAAAAACACAGGTACGAAATTTTCCTGTCGAACTTCTCTTTCTACGGGATGACGATATTCCTCAATACGTGGAAGATAAAGTGGCCGATGTTGGAATTGTTGGAGAAAATGTATTTGCAGAGAAGCAGAAGAAAAATGTGATTATCAGAAGACTTGATTTTGCAAAATGTAGACTTTCCCTTGCCATTCCACGATCGGAGAATTATGAGGGGCTCTCATACTTCAGCCAAAAAAATATTGCTACATCCTACCCTAGCATTGTAAAGGCATATCTCAAAAAGAACAACATTGAAGCTGGCATTCACGAAATCAGTGGTTCGGTCGAGATTGCTCCAGGAATTGGATTAGCAGATGCCATTTGCGATTTGGTAAGTACGGGTAGTACGCTTCTGAGTAATGGACTGAAAGAAGTGGAAGTCGTTATGCAATCGGAGGCAGTCATGATCATGAACCTCGATTTAGTGACACCAAAGAAAGAAATTCTCGAAAAACTACTCTTTAGAATTGAGGCCGTACAAAAAGCTAAAAATAATAAATACATCATGCTTAACTGCCCGAATGAAGCAATTGAGACTATCACCAACGTAATTCCGGGAATGAAAAGCCCAACCATAATGCCGCTTAGCAGAGAAGGCTGGAGTTCGCTGCACTCCGTTGTTAATGAAAATGACTTTTGGGAAAAGATCGACCAGCTTAAATCGCTCGGTGCCCAAGGAATTCTTGTAATACCAATTGAAAAAATGATTGCCTAGTGTATGAACTTTTATAGAAACCCGTCACCCGAAAGCTGGAAGTCTTTGTGTGAACGCCCACAACTAGAACTGGAATTTTTGGATGGCGTTGTCAAGAACATCCTGACAAGAGTACAACAGTCAGGAGATTTGGCGCTGCGAGAGCTCACTAAACAATTTGATAAGATTGACATACGTGAACTGCAGGTTTCAGAGCAGGAAATTGAGGATACCGAATCTATGCTATCCGATTCGCTGAAAACAGCAATTCAAACAGCAACAAAGAATATTGAAAAGTTTCATGCGGCACAAAAAACCATGCCTTCAAAAATTGAAACTACTACAGGCGTTAGTTGTTGGCGAAAAGCAATAGCGATTAACAAAGTAGGAATCTACATACCCGGTGGTACCGCTCCGCTATTTTCGACTGTGCTGATGTTAGGCATTCCCGCAAAACTTGCAGGCTGTAGTGAAGTGATTCTATGCTCACCACCCGATAGTTCCGGAAATGTTCATCCTGCCATACTCTACGCAGCTAGATTAACAGGTGTCACAAAGATTTTCCGCGTTGGAGGCGCACAAGCCATCGCGGCCATGGCCTATGGCACCGAAAGCATTCCGAAAGCCTTTAAAATATTTGGCCCTGGAAATCAATTTGTTACGAAAGCAAAACAACTGGTTAGCAACGAAGGTACAGCGATTGATTTGCCTGCTGGGCCTTCCGAGGTTTTGGTACTAGCGGATGAATCGGCAAACCCTTCGTTTATAGCAGCTGATCTATTATCACAAGCTGAACATGGTACTGACAGTCAGGTAATGCTAGTAGTTACCGATGAATCGATCCTGGAGAAAGTTCAACGTGAAATTCAAAAACAAATCGTAACACTTCCCCGAAAGGAAATTGCAGAAAAAGCCTTGTTAAACAGCCGATCGATATACGTTGCTGACATGAATACAGCCGTTGACTTTATCAATAGTTACGCGCCTGAACATCTGATCATCAACACCAAAAATGCTGATGAATTGGCTGAAAAAATCATCAATGCAGGCTCTGTGTTTATCGGTGATTATTCTCCTGAAGCAGTCGGTGATTATGCTTCCGGTACCAATCATACATTACCGACCAATGGATATGCAACAGCATACTCCGGAGTTTCGCTCGAAAGCTTTACCAAATACATAACGTTTCAAAAATTAACGGAGGCAGGCATTCAAAACCTTGGTCCGGTTGTGGAGATTATGGCTGAAGCCGAAGGATTGGAAGCACACAAGCGTGCGATCAGCATACGCTTAAATCAACTTAGATTAACAGAACAATGATTACCGATCTAATTCGAAAAAATATTTTACAACTAAAGCCATATTCAGCTGCGCGTGATGAGTTTAAAGGTACAGCACAGGTGTTCCTAGATGCGAACGAAAATCCTTACGATACAGCTTATAACCGATATCCTGATCCATTGCAGGTAAAATTAAAAGAAAGCATAGCCCATCTGAAGGGAGTAAAAGCATTGGAAATATTTCTTGGCAACGGTAGCGATGAAGCAATCGATTTGCTCATCCGCGCATTCTGTGAGCCGAATCAGGATACAATCCTAATCACCGAACCCACGTATGGCATGTATTCGGTTTGTGCGGGTGTAAACAGTGTAGCGGTTGTATCTGCACCGCTTACGCCAGATTTTGAGATTGATCTTCCGTTAGTACTAAGCTCCATTACCTTTACTACCAAAATTATCTTTCTTTGCAGTCCCAATAATCCATCGGGAAATTTATTAGATAAGGGAAAAATCGAACATATTATAAAACATTTCCATGGGCTCGTTGTGATTGATGAGGCGTACATTGATTTTGCAAATGATCTAGGATTTGCCCCTTCCCTATCGCAGTATTCAAATCTTGTTATACTCCAAACATTATCGAAAGCCTGGGGTTTAGCTGGACTACGGTTAGGTATGTGCTTTGCATCAGAAGAACTAATTCAAGTTCTAACTAAAATAAAATACCCGTATAACATAAATACGGTTACTCAAGAACTAACGTATGCTTCATTAATGAATACAGAAAAGAAGGATGCTTGGATAGCAGAGATATTGACGGAACGTGAGAAACTACAGCAAGCATTGCTAAGCATCAAATCAGTTATAAAGGTCTATCCGTCTGACGCCAATTTTCTGTTAGTAAAAATGGTAAACGCCAAAAGTACTTATCACAATTTGATGAAGAAAGGTATCGTTGTACGTGATCGGTCATCGATAACGCAATGTGAGGATTGCTTACGCATAACGATTGGAACACCTAACGAAAATCAAACACTCATTGAAGCTTTAAAGAATCTATGAAAAAAGTCCTTTTTATTGATCGCGATGGAACGCTCATTCTGGAACCTGCCGATGAACAAATTGACAGTCTGGAGAAACTTGAATTCTATCCGGGAGTTTTTAGTTGGTTATCGAGAATTGCCAACGAAACAGACTATGAATTAGTGATGATAACAAATCAGGATGGGCTTGGTACAGAAAGATTTCCTGAGAGTACGTTCTGGCCTGCACAAAATAAACTTATGAGCACGTTGCAAAATGAAGGTATCCAGTTTACCGAAGTACTGATTGATCGCTCTTTTCCGCACGAAAATAAACCTACTCGCAAACCAGGCACAGGGTTACTTACAAAGTATCTTGCAGAAGGCTATGATCTGCAAAACTCGTACGTAATCGGTGATCGTATTACCGATGTTGAACTGGCGAAAAATATCGGAGCGAAGGCAATCCTGATAAATGATGGAACACTATCAGATAAACTTAAAAGCGAAGGGCTTGAAAATTTCTGTTCCCGTATTACAATTTCGTGGGAGGATATTTATACATTTCTTTCAACGTCATCACGAACAGCCATTGTCAAAAGAGTCACCAAAGAAACAGACATACTGGTTCATGTTAATCTGGACGGCACAGGGAAATCAAAAATCAATACAGGGCTTGCCTTTTTTGATCATATGCTCGATCAACTTTCGCGTCATGGAAATATTGATCTCGAAATTCAGACGAAAGGTGATTTACACATTGATGAACACCATACCATTGAAGATACAGCATTAGCCCTCGGAGAAGCTTTTCTAAAAGCGTTGGGGAATAAACGAGGTATTGAACGTTATGGATTTTGCTTACCCATGGACGATTGCCTTGCACAAGTGGCGCTAGATTTTGGCGGCCGACCGTGGCTCGTGTGGAAAGCAGATTTTAAACGTGAAAAAATTGGAGAGATGCCAACGGAAATGTTCTTGCATTTCTTTAAATCATTTTCGGATACCGCAAAATGTAACTTAAATATTCAAGCTGACGGAACAAACGAACATCATAAAATTGAAGCTATATTTAAAGCATTTGCGAAAGCAGTTAAGATGTCTGTGAAACGTGAGGGAAATCAACTACCCACAACCAAAGGAACGCTCTAATGCAGGTAGCAATCATTAAATATAATGCCGGAAATATTCAATCGGTTTCATATGCCTTAGAAAGATTAGGCGTTGACTTCATCATTACCGATCAGGTTGATGAAATACGCGGGGCTGATAAAGTAATTTTCCCAGGTGTAGGGGAAGCGAGTACCACCATGCGCTATTTAAAATCAAAAAAATTAGACGAAGTAATTGTTAGCCTGAAGCAACCGCTACTGGGAATTTGTCTTGGGATGCAACTGATGTGTCGGTATTCACAAGAAAATGATACAAGTTGTTTAGGTATTTTCGATGAAGATGCGACTAAATTTATCCCCACCACCGAAATGAAAGTTCCGCACACGGGATGGAACCAATTAACAGCTACGAATGGTTGGCTGGATGACTTAGGTGATAATCGAAATATGTATTTCGTACATAGTTTTTATGTGCCCGTTAATGTGCATACAACAGCCACTACTAATTATGGAGTTAATTTTAGTGCAGCGATGAGAAAAAATAATTTCTACGCTGTACAATTTCATCCCGAAAAATCTGCAGAAGCAGGAGAAAGAATATTGAGCAAATTTCTGAACGTATGAGAATCATACCTGCTATTGATATCCTGAAAGGTAAATGTGTTCGGTTAACGCAGGGTGATTTCGGGAAGGTTAAAATTTACAATGAAGATCCGCTGGAAGTAGCCTTACAATTTCAGGATGCTGATTTAGAATATTTGCACGTGGTTGACCTGGAGGGTGCGAAGAAAGGAAAAATTGTAAACTGGGATGTTATCATTGAATTACAGGAAAAAACAGCGCTTCAAATCGACTTTGGAGGAGGTGTTAAAACTGAAGAAGATGTAGAGCGACTCCTTGCGTTAGATATTAATCAAATCAATATTGGAAGTCTAGCGATTACCGAACCTGAAAAGTTTACCCGCTGGCTTGACCTATACGGTGCCGAAAATTTTATTTTAAGTGCGGATGTTCGCAATGAATACTTGATGATAAATGGATGGCTGGAGTCGACAGGTCTACGCCTATTCGATTTAGTTGATCAATATACGCAACTTGGTCTTGAGCATATAACATGCACCGATATTAGTATGGACGGAATGCTGAGCGGTCCAAATTTTGGGCTTTATAAAAAATTAAAGTCACGTTTTCCAAATTTAAAAATTACGGCAAGCGGAGGCGTTACATCGCTGGATGACCTAAGAGCCTTGAAATCGCTTTCCCTTGATGGCGCAATCATTGGTAAAGCCTTGTATGAGCAAAAAATTAAGTTAGAAGATTTAAAATCTATTTAGTGCTAACAAAAAGAATCATACCCTGTTTAGATATTAAGGACGGACGAACCGTTAAAGGTATAAATTTTGTAAACATTCGAGACGCTGGCGATCCGGTTGAACTTGCAGCTCTTTACGCACAACAAGGTGCAGACGAACTCGTACTATTAGATATATCGGCTACTGTTGAAGAACGAAAAACTTTCGCAGAGTTAGTACAGAAAATTGCGAAACATATTAACATTCCTTTTACCGTGGGCGGAGGAATAAGCAGTGTGAACGATGTGGCGCCCTTGCTAGAGGCTGGTGCAGACAAAGTGAGCATCAATTCAGCCGCTGTTAGGAATCCTGAACTCATTAATGAACTGGCGAAAGCTTTTGGTTCGCAATGTATCGTATTAGCGATTGACGCGCGAAAGCACGATAATCAATGGGCTGTACACACACATGGAGGTAAAATCGCAACAAGCAAAAAATTATTCTCCTGGGCGAAGGAAGGTCAGGAACGAGGTGCAGGTGAAATTCTATTTACCAGCATGGATCATGATGGAACAAAAAATGGATTTGCTGTGGATACACTCTCTAAACTTCACGCTTTATTAACAATACCCATTATCGCATCTGGTGGAGCTGGAAATCCTGGTCATTTTATGGATGCTTTTATTTTGGGAAAAGCCGATGCAGCCTTGGCTGCCAGTGTATTTCACTTTGGTGAAATAAAGATACCCGAACTAAAAACCTTTCTGGCCGGCAAAGGAATTGCCATTCGTATATAATTATCGACCCATGAAAAATTCAATTAACTTTTCAAAACTAAATGGTTTAGTCCCGTGTGTTGTGCAAGATGCAATCACGCGTGTGGTCTTGATGTTGGGGTTTATGAATGAAGAAGCTTATCAGAAAACCATTACTGAAAAAAGGGTAACATTCTATAGTCGTAGTAAAGCAAGACTTTGGACGAAAGGGGAAACTTCCGGTAACATACTAGAGGTAGTGGAAATTATTCCAGACTGCGATAATGATACCCTGCTAATAAAAGCCAATCCAAAAGGCCCAGTTTGTCATACAGGTTCAGATACTTGCTTTAATGAAAAAAATAGTGACTGGGGCTTAACTTCATTGGAGAATATCATAACAGATCGTAAAATAAACCCCAAGCCAGATTCCTATACAACCAGTCTATTTCAATCAGAGGTTAATAAAGTTGCTCAAAAACTTGGCGAGGAGGCTATAGAATTGGTTATTGAAGCAAAAGATAATAATAAAGAACTCTTCCTGAATGAAGCTGCCGATTTAATGTTCCACTATTTGGTATTACTCCAATATAAAAATTACTCCTTGCACGATGTGGTAGAAATACTAAAGAAAAGGCACAGCGATAGCGAATAATAGATGATTCAAGGGTCTTAAAATTTATTCCCATCAGGCAGAATGTCGCTCACCTTACAGCTTCATTTAAAATATTTACCTTATTTGTATCAGCGTAATTCATAACCCAATTTATTCGCATGAAATTACAAGACACAACATTATTTGAGGGTAATCCATTTGTTAGACATACGAGTGAGGTTTATCCTATTCAAGAAATTATTACCCGAAGCCATAGTTTTTTTGAGCATATGGAAAAGCGAAGGTCGGTCAGAGCCTTCTCGAATAAACCTTTTCCAAAAGAAATTATTAACAACCTTGTACAAACCGCTTCAACGGCACCCTCGGGTGCGCATAAACAACCGTGGACATTTTGCATAGTTTCAGATGCATCCATAAAGTCAAGAATACGAGTGGCCGCTGAAAAAGAAGAATTTAAAAGTTATCAAGGCAGAATGAGCGAAGAGTGGATTGAAGACTTAAAACCCCTGGGCACAGATTGGAAAAAACCATTCTTGGAAATAGCACCGTACTTAATAATTGTTTTCAAGAAAGCATACGATGTAAAGCCCGATGGCACGAAGCGCAACAATTACTATGTAAATGAATCGGTTGGTATAGCCTGTGGTTTTTTACTTGCAGCCATTCATAATGCTGGCTTAGTGGCGCTAACCCATACTCCAAGCCCGATGAATTTTCTTAGCAAAATTTTGAATCGGCCCGAAAATGAAAGACCCTATTTGCTAATACCTGTGGGACTGCCAGCAAACGAAACCTTTGTACCGCAACTTGAGCGGAAAACGCTTTCCGAAATAGCTGCTTACTACTGAGCAACAATAGGAATCCATTGCAATCCCTAAAAAGTAATATCAACGTACTCTCCTTTTATACGCGAACGACAAGACAGCTTTCCCTTTAGCGCATGCGGCTTAAAAAGCGATGTGCCTAAAAGCATCCGAACACACTCTTGAATTCCTTCGGTAATGGATGGATGCGGATGGACACATTCGGCTAACTCCTCAATACCTTTATCCATCGATATAAGCAATGCTACAGCCTGAATGGCACTTGATGCATGATTCCCCACTACTTTCAATCCGAGTATTTTCATGTGATCATCATTGGTGACCAATAGCTTTATAAATCCCTGTGTATTACGTTTTGCAATCGCACGCGCAATACAACTATAATCTACCGTTACTACTTTATAATCAATTCCTTTTTCAAATGCCTGTGTTTCATTTAATCCAACACCTGCTACTTCGGGGTTAAGAAACATAATGGTACTGATGTTTTCGTACACCAATTTACGGTCTGGCTTTCCAAATATTTTTTCAACGGCATACCGACCTTCGAGTTCACCAACATTAACTAACGAAATATCAGCTGTTATGTCACCTACCGCATAAATATTTGAAACATTTGTTTGGGTGTCATTGTCTTCAATTCCGCGTTTCGAAATGTGAATTTCAACCTGTCCATCCTCCCATAAATCTTCGTAGTTTGGAATACGCCCCACAGAAACCAATGCCTTCTCTACATTAAAGATTTCCTTCGCACCATCATTATATTCTAACTCATACTCTACTCTGTTATTCTTTACTTCCATTCGAACGAGCCTCGAATTGCGATGAATGAGCACACCGCTATTCTCCATATTTCGTTCAATTACTTTCACTACATCCTCATCCTCAAAAGGAAGAATACGGTCGCCTTTATCGATAAGATGAACTTTTGATTTTCCAAAGCCAGAAAATATAGTAGCAAACTCACAACCAATAACTCCCGCACCAACAATCACCATACTTTCGGGAAAATCCTCCATGTTTTCTATCCCGTCACTCGTCATTACAATTTTCTCGTCAATAGGAATCTCGGGCAATGGACGTGGCCTGCTGCCGGTTGCAAGAATAACAAACTCCGTTGACACAACTTCGCGATCATAACCATTGGTGATCTCTACCTCATGTTGGTTGAGAAGCTTGGCAGTTCCGAATTTAAATGTAAGCAGCTTTGACATCCGCAAAAAATCCATGTGCTCTTTCAGCATCGTCATTCGCTCTTCCACCGCTTTACGAACCTCCCCTTGAATTTCTTTATAAGCCACACCGGGCGCCTTTATATTATATCGCTTAAGATTTTTGCGAAACCCTGCAGCTTCTCGCGAAAGTTCCCACCAGGTTTTTGAAGAAAGTGCTCCGTTCATAACGCCTGCACCCCCTACTTCGCCTTTTTCAATTAACAAGACTTTCTTTTTAAAATCAAGTGCGCGCATAGCTGCTGCATAACCCGATGGGCCGGCACCAATAACAATGAGATCAAATTTTTCCATTCTAAAGCCAATAACTATTTTAGTAAAGATACTTGCAGCCTCCGAAAAAAAATAGAGATATTTAAAAAAGCAACGAATTAATTCACCCGATACTTTCTAAGAAATACGATTCAATTTGCTTTATTGAAAATCCCAGCAACCATACATCGCACGCTGCCGCCCCCATACTGCTCAATCGTACCGATCGACAACGGTATTGGCTCAGCATGCCTGCTGATTACATTAAGCTGACCGGGCAATAGCGAATGAAACGCTTTCTCGGAAATCAACACCACATGCTCATCCGATCGGGTGAGTACCTCAATCATATTACCAGCAAAAGATCGCATTTGTTGGTAACTAATAGCCACCACTGTATGCTGTGTCTCATGTAACATCTGTAATAGTATCTCTTGATCTTCGTCTTTTTTAATGGCATCCAGGCAGACAACAGCAAAGTTTGTCGCGATACACATCAATACATTCGTGTGATAGATCGGCTGACTTGTTTCATCAACTGCATCAAACAATATAGGTTTAAACCGTAATCGCTTACAAAGATCAATAAATACAGGTTCATGTGTTCTGGGTGATCGGCATGCATATGCGATTTGATTTTGATAATCGAATACCACACTCCCGGTGCCTTCTAAAAACTGATTTTTCTTTTCATAGTCAGAAAAATCCAGTATTTCACTAACCTTAAATTTAGATTTAATATGATCAATAACCGGTATAGCGCGTTCTAACCTTCTATTCTGAGCCATCATAGGGTAGAGAATAATTTTTCCATCATCATGAAACGAAATCCAATTATTCGGAAAAATTGCGTCCGGTTTATGTGCGTCCATCGTATCCTCTACAACAATCACGTCAACGTCATGCGCAGTGAGTGTATCAACCATCGTGGTAAACTCAGCTAATGCTTTGGCAGAAACCGTTAGGGCTTTTTCTGTATTCCTATCTTGTTGAAAAGCATTCGTAAATGATGTCTGCGAATTAAACCCAAATGATGCTGGACGCACCATTAGCACACTTGAGGGGGCTTGTGATAACTTCATACCGAAAGTTATATTATTAATAATAGAGTTGAGTAGTTTTGAATTCATTAACTTCCAACTATGCTTGAGTTTTTAATTGACCTCGATAGAAAAATACTTTTGTTCCTAAATAATTTTCATACTCCGTGGCTCGATCCGGTTATGCTATCAATTACCAAAACAGTTTTCTGGCTTCCGCTATATGTATTCCTATTGTATTTGATTGTTCGGAATTTTAAAAAGGACAGTTGGATTGTTTTGATCGGGATTGTAATCGCCATCCTTTTAGCCGACCAAATTACGAGCAGTATTATGAAGCCATTTTTTGAAAGACTACGCCCCTCGCGAGAACCCAGTTTAACAGGTCTTGTTCATTTAGTGAACGGATATACCGGTGGCAAATATGGTTTTGCCTCAAGTCACGCAGCCAATACATTTGCTACAGCACTTTTCTTTTGGTTGCTTTTAAAAGACCGTTACCGTTGGATGTGGGTTTTATTTGCATGGGCTATACTAATGACCTATACACGAATATACTTAGGTGTGCATTATCTTGGAGATATCCTTGCCGGAATGCTTATTGGATTTGGAGCAGCATGGGCAGGCTACAAAATCCAGCGATGGATCAGGAATAAACAATCTATGGCAAAAGGTTGAGAGGAATATCTGTCGATGTATATTCTTTAGGGAGTTGACCCACAAAAAGGAAGAAAGTAATAGCAAAAAATATAAACGTTAAAATTAACGCCTCAAAATAGGGTTCAAGTAATCTAAATCCTAAAAAATCTGTAGTGAATGAAATCACAAAAGAAAATATGACTGAAATTAAAGCGACTTTCAAAATCATTACTTTACTACACCCCGATTCATAAACCGCTGTACTCTTATCTTTTAAATGATAATGTAATACACGAACAAAGGTAGCGTACATTCGTGAGCGATCCTCAAAAGTACCATCCGCGGTAAAATATTGATTGGTTATAACCAAAAGCTTGCCGGTACCGTGATGAATAATTATTTTGTATAACGAATTTGAGTCTTTACGAAGCCTTACACTCATAATGTTGGCAAAAGGAATAAATGAATTTACATTACCACATCGAACAGCAATACTGAAGTCATTCAATCGAACCATGACTTCATCCTCCCTAGAAAAATTCCGAAAAGTATATTCCAAAGCTTAAATAATTACTTCGAAACTAATAAAGACGCTAAAGCCTTTCAATACCCTGAAGTGGGTATATTGATTTCCGGCCCGAACAGAATATCTAAATTAGGAAAAATTGCGTGTACTCATCCATTGGCTAATAACCTCTTCACATACTTCCCGATAATGTCAAATTCAAGGTTTACAAAATCGCCTTCCTTTAAAGAATTGAAATTAGTGTGCTCGTAGGTATACGGAATAATGGCAACTGTAAAACTGTTGTTGGTGGAATTAAAACATGTAAGACTTACCCCATTAACACAAACAGAGCCCTTCTCGACCGTAACATTTCCATAAGTCAGATCAAACCCGAAATCAAAAAGCCAACTTCCCCCAGCTTCCTTAATTGACTTCACTATTCCTGTTTGATCAACATGGCCTTGAACAATATGCCCATCAAACCGGCCATTGGCAATCATACTTCGTTCAAGATTAACTAAATCTCCAACTTTCAGTTTTTCAAGATTTGATTTTTGAAGAGTTTCATCAATGGCGGTTACCCAATGAGAGTTCTCTTCAATTTTTGTAACCGTAAGACATACTCCATTATGCGATACACTTTGGTCAATTTTAAACTCGTGGCTAATAGAGCTTGCAACCTTAAAATGTCGGTTGTTTCCTTCCTGATGAACCTGAGCTACGGCTCCAAATGCTTCAATTATGCCAGTAAACATGCTCAAAAATAAGGTTTCAAAGAATAATAATAATAAATTGGTTTATAATATAAACTATTTTACATTTACATCGTAAAACGAAGCATATGGAAAACAAGACTGACAATTTAAACGCGCAACAAAGCCTTGACCTAATCGCATCAATGATCCGTGAGGCAAAAGGAAACATGGCAAAAAGTGGATTCTATTTCCTTCTTTGGGGCTGGACCATTGTAATCGCCAATCTCGGTGTTTACTTCATGTTAGAATTCACTGACATCAAAAACCCATTTTTAATTTTCGCAATCACGATACCATCCGCAATCATATCCATGATTTACGGAATGAATCAGGATAAAAGAATTTCCGCCCCTACCATTCTCGATAGTATTAACAAGTGGCTTTGGATAGGTTTCGGTATCAACTGCTTTATCATGGCCATCTTTGGAAAACAGTTTAACTGGCAAATCAATCCCGTCATTATAACGATGTGCGCTGTACCAACCTTAGTATCGGGCATTATGCTTCGTTTCAAGCCGCTAATTTATGGTGGCGTTTGCTTCTGGATTTTTGGTGCAGTCATTTTTATGGTCGATATGAAATCTCAGTTTTTGCTGGCAGCCCTTGCTGTTGTTGTTGGGTATTTAGTTCCTGGATACCTTCTTAAAAAATCGGAAGCTTAATGCTGAAAGATTTAGATCCATTGTTGCATTCTCAACTTAGGCTAGGGATTATTTCTTTGCTAATAAGTGTTGAGTCGGCAGAATTTACTTTTCTGAAAGATAAAACAAATTCAACTGCCGGTAACCTGAGCGTGCAGCTTGAAAAACTATCAGAAGCAGGCTACATCACTATTGAAAAATCCTTTAGAGGAAAAAGACCGCTTACAACTTGCAAAATTACTAAACAGGGTCTTAAAGCCTTTGAAGAATACGTGAACACGCTAAAACAATATATTGGTAAGTAAAGTATTAGAACAACAATAAATTTAAACTCAATCAAAATGAAAAAACAAATTACACTACTCTGCTTGATCTTCATTATGTCAGGCACCGTTATCAGCCAGGATACCTCCAGTGCTGCTCGGGCAAAAATGAAAAAACTTAACCTGATGGCAGGCCGCTGGAAAGGTGAAGCTAGCGTAAGTCAACGTGGCGGAGCCCCTCTTAAAATAAATCAGGAAGAAAAAATTGAATGGCAACTTGATAGCTTGGTCTTAACCATAGAAGGAACCGGACGCAACCAAAGCGACCCAACGAAAGTTTCCTTTCATGCTTTTGCGGTAATTAATTTTAATACAACGACCCAAGCATACAACATGAAATCATTCCTGATGGACGGAAAACAAACGGATGCTTTTTTTACTGAAGTAGGAGAAAATAAATTCGATTGGGGCTTTGATGTACCGGGCGGAAAAGTTGTGTACCACATTACACTCGATCCCGCAAACAAGAAATGGAATGAAAAGGGAGAATTTTCACGCGATGGTATACAGTGGTACCCCACTTTTGAAATGAATCTTACTAAACTTTAACCAATTGTTGCTAACTTTAAATCAAGTACAACCCATAAGTATATGACGCCCGAAGAAGAAAAACTATACAAAGACGCGCAGAAAAAGGTAAGGCGTTTAAAAGGCTTCTATAGCAACGTAGCAAGCTATTTAGCAGTTGGTACGTTCCTCACATTTGTCAACTGGTTTACAAATCCCGGACACTGGTGGGTAAAGTGGGTGTGGATTGGTTGGGGTATTGGTGTCTTCTTTCAGGCAATAGGGTTGTACAAAAGAAACATCTTGTTTGGTGACGATTGGGAAGAACGTAAGATTAAAGAGGAGATGGAAAAAATGAAGCGGCAATAATCGATACATCCATATTTAATAAACCAATGTTTGATAAACATTGGTTTATTAATGCAGCTTGATGAAACTCCGTTATTCGAGCTTCAAAAAAGTCATAGTAACTATCCCGGTACCAAAGTTTGTCGATCAGAATATACCGATCAAGTAACAAAATTCCTACCTTGCCCCGTTTTAGTAGCTATGACATTCTACGACCAGTATCCCGTTTCTATTTCGAATTCCCTCAGCGGAAAGAAAGAACTTTTTACACCTATTAAAGCCCCCTTTGTAGGATTGTACTCTTGCGGACCTACCGTTTACAATGAAGTTCATTTAGGCAACCTCCGAACCTTTACGGCTTTTGATGTTGTGTATCGCTACCTGACACACATTGGTTATAAAGTTCGGTATGTACGCAACATTACAGATGCCGGACACTTAACCAACGATGCAGGCGAAGGGGTTGATCGTATTGAAGAGAGCGCTAAGCTTCAGCAGCTAGAGCCAATGGAAATCGTACAGAAGTATACCGTGAGTTTTCACGATGTATGCCGAATCTTTAATATTCTACCGCCCAGCATTGAACCTACGGCAACCGGACACATTGTTGAGCAGATTGAAATGGTGAAAAAAATTCTCACGAACGGTTATGCGTATGAGATAAATGGCTCCGTCTATTTCGATGTACGCAAATTCATGGAAAAATATGCGTACGGTGAACTTAGCGGAAGGAATATTGATGATTTAATGGAGGGCTCACGCGAACTCGATCGACAGGATGAAAAAAGAAATTCCGTTGACTTCGCTATTTGGAAAGGAGTTTCACCCAATCACATTCAACGTTGGCCTTCTCCATGGGGTGAAGGAATACCTGGCTGGCATTTGGAATGTTCTGCCATGGGCACTAAATATTTAGGAAAACAATTTGATATTCATGGCGGTGGTATGGATCTTAAATTCCCACATCATGAATGTGAAATCGCACAAAGCGTAGGCGCATACGGAACAACACCCGTAAATTACTGGATGCACGCAAACATGCTTACAGTAAACGGTGAGAAGATGAGCAAATCAAAAGGCAATTCATTTTCTCCGAAAGAATTATTTGCAGGTTCACATCCATTGTTAACCAAAGCATACAGTCCAATGGCTGTGCGTTTCTTCATGCTTCAATCGCATTACTCGAGCACGCTTGATTTCTCGAATGAAGCATTAGGTGCTGCCGAAAAAGGATTTAAGAAGCTTTCAAATGCACTCAGTGTAATAAAGAAAATTGACCATCCCTTTCCAATCTCATCGAAAGAAGATCCTGGAGATTCTAAGTTGATGGCTGAATTGAGCCAATTGATTAAGGAATGCTACACTTGCATGAGTGATGACTTTAACACTGCTAAAACACTTGCTGTTTTGTTTGAGATGTCAGCTAAAATCAATGATTTCAAATCTGGCAATCTTTCTATTTTAGATGTTAATGCAACTCAGTTCAACGACTTCAAGCAAACGTACATTTCATTCATGGAAAATGTGCTGGGTATACGGGAAGAAGCAGAACACAATCAAGAGTTGATTAACGGTGTTGTTACCGTTTTAATAAACCTGCGTAAAAAATCGAGGCTCGACAAAAACTTTGCCCTCTCCGATAAAATCCGTGACGATTTAAAATCCATAGGTGTACAGCTGATGGATGGTAAAGATGGAGAAATGAATTATACGATCGAATAATCTTGTTAATATGTAGAGACGCAAGATCGTATGTCTTTACACACAATTAAATGCTCAAAAAACTATTTATACTGCCAATCAGATTCTATCAACTCAGCATCTCTCCCATGCTGGGCCCTCACTGCCGCCACACTCCCTCCTGCTCCCAATATTCCATCGAAGCGATACAAGAATGGGGTGTGATAAAAGGAATCTGGCTTGGCTCAAAACGCATAGCACGTTGCCATCCCTGGGGCACAAGCGGAAACGACCCTGTACCGAAAAGAAAACATTAAAACAGTCATTTTTTTGTTCTTTCGATTTGCCCTACTTTTTATACCATGATACTTCGAATTGTATTCCTCATTTTCCTTGTGTCGCTCTCGCTGAACGCTACCGGCTCACCCATTGATGGAAAACAAGTCAGATAGAAAGTATTTCGATCACCCCAATCAAGCAAAATCAAAAGATGAAGCTAAAAAAACAGCTCGATTACCAAATTTTTTAGAAATTAGCAATACCATTAATACGGTAGATGGAATAAATATAATCTAGAATTAATTGTATCCCCTTAAATTTTGCTAGGTCTTTAGCTAACAGAGTGCCATATTTATTACTGGTAAACCTAAACCCAACCCTTATGTTAAAAAGAGCAATTTTGCTGCTGCATATAGTTTTATGCATTGGCCTGTCATCATTACAGTCTCAATCACTTCCCGGTGTGCCGGAAATTAAATACCGCAGAAGTTCGCTGCATACTATTTTAGTTGAATCTGATAAGTTTCCACGTAAGGACACCGTAATAAACGCGTATAACAAAGCACCCTTCCCTGACAAGTATAATAATCATACAGTTGGCTTAAAATCGTTTGACCCGGCAGTATATACGACCCGAGATTCTACAGGTAAAATAGAAGAATCAAAAATCAAGGAGACAATCGAGAAATATTTTCAAACAACCAAAATGGCTAACCAGATGACTGCCAAATGGTTTAACAGGCAAGAGGACGGCACATTTGATATGAGCCTAATTGCCGAACGAGGATCATACGATGCCTCCGATATGCAGGTTAATATAGCTAAAGGCTCAGCAAGAGGAACAGCATCACTATCCGATGCCGGTGAAGAGTTAATTTCAAATACGTTTGTTGTGGTGTCGCAGTTAAATTTTGTCTCGAACGAACCAATCGCAGCAGCTATACGCCTTACAGCAAAAGCCGTTGCTTCGCAAATACCGAATGCTATAGCCAAAAAGATTGCTGAATCGGCTGCAGACATAATGTATAAAAAGACTAAAGAGGGCTACTCTGTTTGGACTACCGCCTACCTTTACCAGTTATTGTGGAATGATTCTATTGCCGCTATTTTCTATAATGATTTGTGGATGGATAAGTCAAATCCTGATCCTGCCAAAAAGGAAGCATTCGATACGTCCGAATTGCTTCAATTAAAATTTGTAGGTCAACAAAAAGCGTCCAGTCTTGTGTTATTCTCGACTAAAACCAGAAACGAAGTTCAAATTATTGAACTAGCCACGATTCGAAACATCGATAACGTTTTTGCTAAACTCCAGAAAAACTATGATGTATTTAAAACAAAAACACCCTTGTACACAGGCTTCCCCATTACAGCTAAAATTGGGCTAAAAGAAGGAATAGAAAAGGGTGATAAATTTGAAGTGTTAGAGCAAGTTGTTGATCCCGAAACTGGCCGAACTAAGTATGTAAGCAAAGGAAAAATAGTTGTTGATAAAAACTTAATATGGGACAATCGCTATGCTTTAGAGGGAGAAGCACCAACCAATATGGGTGGAGAGGCAACCCCCGGAGAAGAAGAAGCTAAAGAAGAAGCTAAAGACGATGGCAAAAAAGAGAAAATTGATAGAACTACTTTTACAGGCGGCAAGAACTACTACCCGGGTATGTTAATCCGGCAGGTTAGATAATTCAAGGCTTTATGTATATTTATAATCACAATTTAAAACCACTCTAAAAATGAAAACAATGGCAAAGAAAATTAGTCTTTTGATGCTTATAGTTATTGGTATTGCTGGCGTTGTGAATGCTCAGGCAAGAAAAAAAGCAGAAAAAGACACCGAGGCCTGGCGCTACGAACTCGAAGCTGTTAGTACAGGTGTTCAAGGAAACTACATCGTAAAAGTATGGTCTTATTCTAAAAAGCCAGCAGTAGCGATTGAACAGGCTAAAAAGAATGCAGTTCATGGAATAATTTTTCAAGGTTTTGCCGGCAAACAAGGCATACCGGGACAAAAACCACTGACGTCAAATGTTAACTTATTAGACGAAAAGGCCGATTTCTTTGATCCATTCTTTGCAGATGGCGGAAAGTATATGAAGTTCGTTTCACAATCGGCCGATGGCTCCGTTGGCGCAGGAGACCGAATGAAGGTTGGCAAGGAATATAAAATTGGAGTTATCGTTTCCGTTAATGTTTCAGCCTTGCGAAAAGACCTTGAAAGTGCTGGTGTTATTAAAGGGATGGGAGCTGGCTTTTAATAAGGCTTAATGAAAACTCTTACTTATTTAAGGCTACTAACCGGAGCTATTTTCTTACTAGTTTCCTGCAGTCCGAAGATTGCAGGAAACTATAGTTTTAAAACAGAATGCTATGGTATTGAGTTGGATGGCTCGCAAACAGTAAAGGCTTGGGGAAATGGTAAAAACAGACAGGATGCTCAGGAACAAGCTAAAAAGAATGCGGTAAGAGATGTTCTGTTCAAGGGTATTACTGAAGGGCGCCAAGATTGTGAAAAAAGGCCTCTTGTACCAGAAGTAAATGCGCAGATGAAATACGAGTCATATTTCAATAAATTTTTCACCGATGGTGGCGACTATCAAAAATTTGTATCATTAAAAGATCAACGAGGTGGCTCTGATAAAATGGGGGCACGCGAAAGTGTTACCTACGGAATTGTGCTCAGGATTTTGAGAGCCGATTTAAAGCAAAAATTAATAACGGATGGAATCCTTACAAAATAAAATAGTAAACTCATGAAAAAACCAATTTATCTTCTCGTTGCAATACTAGCGCTATCAGTGACCATTGAATGTGTCGCGCAAAAAAGTACAGCCGGAAACTATATTTACAAAACAGAATGTCTGGGTGTTGAAATGGATGGCTCGCAAACTGTTAAGGCTTGGGGAAATGGCAGAAATAGATCAGATGCTGTTGAGCAGGCTAAAAAAAATGCAGTTCGCGATGTGATCTTTAAAGGCCTTACAGAAGGCAGACAAGATTGCGAGAAAAAACCATTGGTTCCGGAAGTAAATGCTCAGGTTAAGTACGAGGATTACTTCAACAAATTTTTTGCAGATGGTGGAGAGTTTAAGAATTTCATTTCATTGAAAGATGAAAAAATTCTCGACAAAATTTCAAGAGACAAACAAAAGGCTCGCGAAAGCGTAACCCATGGCTTGGTTCTCCGGATTCTTCGGGCCGAATTAAAACAGAAACTAATAGCTGACGGCATATTAAAATAAATGATCTAACTTAACGTTCATACTAGAATGAAAAACTTTACAAAAATACTACTGACCTTCGGGTTTATCTTCGGGCTTATCATTACCACCTTTGCACAAGCTAAAAAACCTACCCTAATGGTTGTACCAAGCGATGTGTGGTGTAATAAAAACGGGTATATGTTTGAGTTTGATAATCAAGGCTCAAAAGTAAAAGTGCCAGATTACAAAGCTGCACTGCAAGACAATGCAGATCTTTTGTTGGTAATAAGCAAAATAAATGAGTTGATGGCTGAAAGAGGATTTCCGCTTAAAAATTTAGAGTCAGCTATGAAGAGCTTGCAAAGTGAGTCTGCCGAAGATGCGATGATGACTAGCAAAGCCGGAAGCACCGTAAGCGAAAGCCCAATTGACAAACTAAGGAAAGTAGCAAAAGCAGATATTTGGATTCAAATGACCTGGACAGTAAACCAAACAGGGCCAAAAAAATCTATCACCTTTAACTTACAAGGCTTAGATGCCTACTCCGACAAGCAGGTTGCGGGAGCATCCGGCACAGGTCAACCTTCCTTCACGGCAGAACTTCCCGTTCTTTTAGAAGAATCTATTTTAGCCCATTTGGACAATTTTAATGGCCAATTAACAACCCATTTTGATGACCTTTTCGCCAACGGGCGTGAGGTGAAATTGCGCCTTAAAAAATTCGAAGGTTTCAGCGGAGATTTTGAATCGGAATATGAAGGAGAGGAACTAGGTACTTTAATTGAAACATGGGTTAATGATAACACGGTTAACAACAGATTTAGCACAACGGATGCTACTGAAAATTTTATGTTGTTTGAGCAAGTGCGAATTCCTCTTTTTGATAAAAATAACAAAGCAGTTGATACACGCGGTTGGGCTAGAGATTTACAAAAGATGCTAAAGGAAAAGTATCAAATTGAAGCTAAACTAGTTACCAAGGGTCTTGGAGAAGCTGTAATATTTGTTGGTGAAAAGTAATAACCCAAAAGATTATGAGAAAACTAATAACAGTATTATTTATTCTTGCGGCAACGATAAGCTATGCTCAAAATAACAAGGGCAAAGTTGATGACATGGGTCGTATTGTACTTAATGCGTATGTTCCTGACCAATCAGATGGCATAACATCCTCCGCAAAAAATAACCTGGAAAATAAATTAAACCAAATTGCAACCTCAACCGGAATGGGTGGTGGCGCTGCAAATCCAAGGTTTATTATAACGGCAAATGTTGTCGTGTTAACGAAAGATATAACACCTACTGCGCCACCAATGCAAGCCTATACACTCGATGTAACATTATACATTGGCGATGGAATTGACGGTAAGAAATTTGCGAGCCACACTTCAACAGTGAAAGGCGTAGGCGAGAATGAGACTAGAGCATACATGGCAGCATTAAAAAATTTAAACCCCAACGATGCTAAAATTAAATCCTTTGTAGAATCAGGCAAATCAAAGATCATAGAGTATTACAATACAAATTGTGACTTTATCCTTAAGGAAGCCCAAACGCTGGTGACCCAAAAAGAATTTGACTACGCAATTTATAAACTGACCGGTGTACCAGAAGTATGTCTCGAATGTTATAACAAATGCATGACTGCCGTTGGCCCAATCTACCAACAGAAAGTTGATTTTGAATGCAAGACCAAGCTAGCTGAAGCAAACACTATCTGGAGTGCAGGTCAAAGCTGGGATGCGGCCGAGCGTGCAGGTGCTATTCTATCCACCATTGATCCTGATGCTTCATGCTATAAAGATTCAAAGGCCTTGGCGGAAAAAATTGGAAAAAGAATATTAGAGGTTGACAAACGTGAATGGAGCTTGAAAGTGGAAAAAGAGGTTGATCTTCAACGCGATATGATTAAGGCATACAGAGATGTAGGTACTGCCTATGGAAACGGTCAGCCAAAAACTGTTACTTATAATGTAAGTGGTTGGTGGTGAGCCATCTCTTAAAATCTCATTAAAGCACGATTTTATCGTGCTTTTTTTATGCCCTAAGCTGGATAATTCATTTGCTTGAACTCATTCAAAAATCAGCGATATTGCAGGATTGTTTTTTCTAATCATGCTTAAAATAGATACTCATACGCACATCCTTCCAAAGAAACTTCCAAACTGGAGTGAGAAATTTGGGTATGGCGATTTCATTTATCTCCAACACCACAAAAAGGGATTTGCAAAAATGATGCGCGGCAATCAATTCTTTCGCGAAATCAAAGAAAATGCATGGAATGCCGAACTTAGAATCAAAGAGTACGCCCAATTCAATACGCAAGTACAAGTGGTTTGTACAATCCCGGTTATGTTTTCATACTCAGCAAAACCGCTTGATTGTTTAGACATTTCTAAATTCCTTAACGATCATATTGCTGGAATAATCGAAAAATACCCCCAAAACTATTTGGGTTTGGCAACCATCCCCATGCAGGATGCCGAGTTGGCTATACGGGAATTAGAACGTTGTAAAAAAATTGGCTTCAGTGGTGTACAAATTGGATCAAATATTAACGACCTCAACCTCAACGAAGAGCGGTTTTTCTCAATTTTTGAAGCCTGCGAAAAACTTAGTATGGCCGTTCTGATTCATCCTTGGAATATGATGGGGCAAAAAAATATGCAACGCTATTGGCTTCCTTGGCTTGTAGGTATGCCCGCTGAAACCTCACGCGCCATGTGTTCAATGATTTTTGGAGGAATTTTTGAAAAGCTTCCAAAACTTCGTGTGAATTTCGCACATGCTGGTGGCTCGTTTATGTCAACCATTGGCCGTATTCAGCATGGCTTTGAATGCAGACCCGATCTTGTAGCCATCGATAATCCAGTAAACCCCAGAAATTATATTGGAAAATTTTGGGTTGACAGCATAACACATGATTCGATGATGCTTGACTACGTATTAAAATTACAAGGCTCGAAGCGCGTCACTTTAGGGTCAGACTATCCCTTCCCACTGGGTGACTTGGAGATTGGCAAGTTTATTGAAGATATGGCGCTTGAAAATGCTGTGAAAGAAGATATTTTTTCTAATGCTCCGCTTGAATGGCTCGGGGTTTCAAAACATCGCTTTGTAAAGAATTGATTTGAGATAAAGATGAATTTTTCGAAAATAGTGCATACGAACCCCTGCGTAACTTCGGTAAAGTCAGCATTAAAAGTATTACCTAAAATACGTTGCTATCATATCTTCTTCCTCTTTATAAGTACCTCATTTACTGCTTTCTCCCAAGACAAAGAACTAGCGGAGGAATTTAGACTTCAAGCCGAACAACGAAAGCGGACGGAGACATTACGCATCCTGGATTCAGCAGTTTTGCATATTGATAACGAAGAGTATGCAATGGCAGATAAAAAACTAGTCTATGTGCTGAATACCATTAAAAGTGTTCCGTCTGATCTGACTTTTTACTTTGGTAAAAATTCGTTTTTCATTAATAAATATAAACAAAGTGTGGATTGGTTGAATAAGTATATTCAGTTAAAGGGCACAACTGGGCAATTTTATAAAGAAGCAGTTGACATATTGAAGCGCGCTGAAACAGCGTTAATAAAGGAGCGCGCTAAAGATATTGTAAAAGTAGAGTCCGTACTTTCCTCAACATACGAAATTGATTGTGGCCCAACGGGAAAAGTAATATGCCCAGTCTGTAAAGGCACCACGGTGCTTATCAAAAAGGGATACCTCAGTGACGAATATAAAACGTGCAACTATTGCGACCGCCACGGCAACCTTACTTGTGACGAATATAATCTCCTTATACGAGGCGAACTAGAACCAGGAGGTCAATAATATTACGTTTGCAGCTTGAAGTCACCCATGTTATCTTTGCAACAGAATTAGGTTTTCATGCGAAAGACTCTAATAGAAAATGACCCTACACAATCGAATTGAAGGAAGAGTACTGAAAGAAAGACTTTTACATTCTTCTGCTCTTAATAGAGTTACCCTCTCCTTCTACAAATATTATCAGCTAAATAATCCTCAAGCCTTTCGGGATGAACTGTATCAACGACTTGACTCGCTAGGAGTTTTAGGGAGAATCTATGTTGCAAGCGAAGGCATTAATGCTCAGCTTAGTATCCCCAATACAAATTATGAGGCTTTTAAAAAAGAACTTTTTTCTATCTCCTTCTTAAATGGAATTCGTTTGAATATCGCTATTGATGATAATGGAAAATCATTTTTTAAACTTAAAATACTTGTTCGTAAAAAAATAGTAGCTGATGGACTTGATGATACCTCCTTCAATGTTATAGATTCAGGAGCTCATTTAAATGCGAAAGAATTCAATAAACTCGCAGATAATCCAAACACCATCATCCTTGACATGCGCAATCATTACGAAAGCGAGGTTGGACATTTTAAAAATGCAATCTGCCCGGATGTTGATACCTTCCGCGAGGAGCTTCAGGTAGCAGAAGACCTAATGAATCTACATAAGGATAAAAACCTGTTAATGTATTGTACGGGTGGGATTCGATGCGAGAAAGCTAGTGCATGGATGAAATATAAAGGCTTCAAAAATGTATTTCAACTCGATGGAGGAATTATCGAATACGCAAGGCAAGTAAAAGAGGGAACACTGGAGAATAAATTTATCGGCAAAAACTTTGTTTTTGATGAACGACTGGGCGAACGAATTACGAATGACATAATTAGTATGTGTCATCAATGCGGAAAGCCTTGTGACGATCATACTAACTGCAAGAATGATGGCTGTCATCTTTTATTCCTGCAATGTGAAGCATGCGCTAAAGAATTCAACTACTGCTGTTCCAAAAAATGTAAAGACATCCTTTCGCTCCCAATGAACGAGCAAAAAGAAATCCGAAAAGGAGTAAATAAAGGGCGTCAGGTTTTTAAAAAGGGACGATCCCAAAATATTCTATTCAAATCAAAATAGGTTCTGGAATTGAGCTAAAGTTCAGCATGAAGATACGGATAGGAATCATCAACGTAAGTGATCGCGCAAGCAAGGGAGTTTATGAAGACTTACCCGGAAAAGCAATCATTGCAACGTTGAACGAATATTTAAAAAGCCCTTGGCAGAATGAGTACGCAGTAGTTCCTGATGAGCAGGATGTAATTGAGCAAACCATGATTGAAATGGCCGATCAAAAAAGCTGTTGTTTAATCATTACATCCGGTGGCACAGGCCCATCAGAGCGAGATGTTACCCCGGAAGCTACTGAAGCCGTTTGCACTAAATTGCTCCCTGGGTTTGGTGAGCAAATGAGGCTTATAAGCTTGAAATACGTGCCCACTGCCATCTTATCTCGCCAAACAGCAGGAATTCGCAATAAAACCTTAATTTTGAATCTTCCTGGCAAGCCTAAATCAATACGGCAATGTTTGGATGCAGTCTTTCCAGCGATTCCTTATTGCATTGACCTGTTGGAAGGGCCGTTTATCGAGTGTAATGAATTGGTTATGAAACCATTCAGGCCACATTCAGTATAATTGTAATTTTTATGGCAAGGATTAAATACTATTACGACACCGAGACCTGCAAATACGAACGCGTAAGAACACGCACAAGTGATGTAGTGCTTAACTCCATGGGCATTTTTTTCTTTACTTTATTGCTGGCCTTCGGAATATACTCGATCTTTAACACATACTTCGAGTCCCCGAAAGAACTCATGCTCAAAAATGAAGTAAGTGAGTTAAAATATTACTATGCAAAACTTAATCAAGAAGTTAGAACGCTGGGAAATGCCTTAGAAGGACTTGAACATCGTGATGATAATATTTACCGAGTTGTATTAGGAGCTGAGCCTATCGACAAGTCAGTTCGCGATGCTGGTGTTGGCGGGGTTGACCGTTATGCTGAAATAAAAGAAAAGGGTATTCATCATTTCGATATCATTGTTGAATTGAATGAAAAAACAGATAAACTTAGAAGAAAGCTTTACATAGAATCTAAATCGCAAGATGAAGTAGTTCAAATGGCGGAAAAGAAAGAAAAACTTTTTGCGGCCATACCTGCCATTCAGCCTATTGCAAACAAAGAATTGATCGCGCTAGCCTCAGGATTTGGTATGCGTGTTCATCCAATTTACAAAGTAAAAAAAATGCACACTGGTATAGACTTCGCAGCTTCGATTGGTACACCAATTTACGCTACCGCTGATGGCAAAATTGCAGAGGTCAGTGTCCGGTTCAGTGGATATGGAAAAATGATTGTAATTGATCACGGGTTCGGCTATAAAACCCGCTATGCACACATGCACGAATTTGCTGTAAGTCAGGGTCAAAACATTAAGCGCGGTGAACTGATTGGTTATGTTGGTGATACCGGACTTTCAACGTCACCTCACCTTCATTACGAAGTATTAATGAATGGGGCTATGATCAATCCCGTCCATTATTTCTTTAATGACCTTTCACCAGCTGAATACGAAAAAATTGTAGAACTCGCTTCTATTGAGAATCAGTCTCTCGGAATGTAATTACGCATTTTTAGTTTCATAATAAAACCTGAAGCATACCTTCAGGTTTTATTTTTTTGAGTAAATTCGAGTTGTCAAAAATCTCCCTATGCTTAAGTCGGTTATAGCTTTTATGCTCTTAGTATTTTGCTCCCAAACTTTTGGACAAGGTTGTAGCGATGCGGGGTTTTGCACGATGGGGGCTATGAAGCCCGACCAACCTTACAATAAAAAAACTCCTATTAAACTTCGCTCCATGGAAGTGAGCTTTTATCGCGGTACAACAACGCTTACCCCAGTAATTTATGTAGCCACCCTGGATGCAAGCTTTAGCATTGGAAAGAAAAACTCCTTTCAGGTAAAGCTCCCGTACCAGTGGCTAAATGGAAATTTTGGGAATACGGGAGGGCTTGGTGATATCTCACTGTGTTTTACGAGAAATATTTATTCCGTTGAAAAATTCGATATCAACGTATCGATTGGAAGCAAAATTCCATCAAACGATGCGAACAAGAAAGAGGAAGGCGCTTCCTTTCCTATGTATTACCAAACAAGCTTAGGAACGTACGATGCCATTGCTGGAATTTCAATGATAACCAAGAAGTGGCTATTCGCAACAGGTATTCAACATCCTTTTAATCAAAATAAAAACGAGTTTACGTGGGGGTCGTGGTTTCCAATTTATGATGGCACCGATGAGTACGTAAGAAAATATGACAAACCCTATAAGTTAAAGCGTGGTACAGATTTAATGGTGCGTATTGAGCGAAACTTCCGATTTTCAAGGTTCAATTTTTCCCTTGGGCTTTTACCAATATATAGAATCACGAATGATGAAATTGAAGATCCAATTACTGGCATCAGATTTAAGCCCGAAGGCGCAAAAGGCTTGGCCCTTTCTGCAATAGGTACAGCCGGATATAACTTCAATGTAAAGACTGGAATTAAAGTTCTGGTAGGCCGCAAACTAATTCAGCGTGATACTAATCCGGATGGGCTTACCCGCATACTCGTGACTACTGTCAGTTACTTCTATCGTTTTTAGCATGATCAAAAAAAATGTAATTCTTATACTTGTCCTGATTCCTTCATTTCTTTTTGGTCAACAGGATAATGATCGTGCTAAAATTGATGAACTTATGCTGGATTCCCGCTACGAGGAGGCTATCCAGCTAATTGAAGCCACTCTCAATCAATCCACAAATCAAATTTTATTAAACATCAAGAAAGCTGAAGCACTTATTAAATTGGGGAAGCTGCTAGATGGTGAATCTCTCCTCAGAAAACTTCAATCAAAATTAACGGATGAAAAAAGTCAACATTACTATCATGCCTTGATCGCTATGAATCTTGGTTCCGTGTATTTAAATCAGGGAAGATTTGATCTTGGAATGGAGGAGCTTGAAAGAGCACTAAAGTTTTACGAAACCGATAACAAATCCAGCAGTCTAGAGGCCGCAGACGCCCTATCATATCTCGGAAATTTGTATATGGCAGCAGGCAAATACCAACAAGCAAATGAACAATTACAAATGGCGCTGGCAATTCGAATTGAGAATTTGCCAAAAACACACGAATTGATTGCCGCCTCGTATAATAATTTAGGCATGGTATTCACCCAACTAGATGTCAATAAAGCATTTGATTATTACGAAATGTCTATTGCTATCTATGAAGAGTTACACGGCAACGATCATCCCAAACTAGCCATTGCTAATACAAATCTAGGCGTGTTACATCGCTCAGAAAAACTTTATGGCGATGCCATTGTGTACTTCGAGTCAGCACTGAAAATATGGGAAAAGATTTATCCAAAACCACATCCCAACAAAGCCTTGGTTTTGATGAATCTTGGGCAGACTTACTCCAGCATGCGTAATACAGAAACAGCCCTTGACTTTTACGAAAGAGCACGTGTTATGTATGAAGACTCACAAGGAAAAAAACATCCTGACGTTGCATACATTTATAACCTGCTTGGAAATGAAAAGTCCTCACAGCAAAAATTTAATAGCGCTCTTCTCGATTATCAAAAGGCAATAATAGCGAACGCTCCGGATTTCAATAATGAAAATGTTCAGGCGAACCCCTTCACGAACAATTTTTACAATGGAATCCAACTTTTGTACTCGCTTATGTATAAAGCGCAAACACTGGAGGATAAATATTTTGGAAAAACATTAAAAGACAGTGACCTTATACTGGGTCTAAAAACGCTCCAGGTTGCAGATTCTTTAATTGATCGTCTTCGCCAACATTCTACCAACGAATCCGATAAAATTACATTAGGGTCAATCGCTAATGAAGTTTATGCCGATGGCGTCCGCATCGGTAATTTATTGAGCAATGTCTCCTTTAAAAGGAGACAATCGTATAGCGAAATGAGTTTCTATTTTGCAGAGAAAAGCAAATCTGCAGTATTGCTTGAAGCTATCTCTGATACAGATGCAAAGTCGTTCGCCAAAATTCCGAAAGAACTTCTGGAGGAAGAGAAAAACCTTAAGTCCTCCATTGCAATGATCTCCCAAAAACTTGCACAAAAGCCTTCAGAGCAAGAAGAGAAATATTTAAGGGAAACAATTTTTAGCCTCAATAGAAGCTACCGTGACTTCACTCAACAGCTTGAAATTCAGTACCCTGAATATTTTAACTTAAAGTTCAATTCCGCAGCTCCATCAATTAAGCAGCTTCAAAATCTTATTCCAGATAAAACTGCTTTAGTCAGTTATTTCATTGATGATAAAAATGACCGGCTGTATACCTACATTATTTCGAAAAGAAATTTCAATGTTACAGAAATTGGGCTTCCATCAGATTATGATAAGTATATAACGGGGCTCCGAAACGGACTCTTTTTTTCGGAAGCCGCTACGTTTAGTTTTGCCGCTAGGAATCTTCACAAGCTATTGATTCCCAGGATTCCCGGAAACATCAATGACCTCGTAATTATTCCTACTGGAAGAATGGGTATAATACCATTTGAAACATTGTTAACCCAAGATGCAACGGGAGAAACTGACTTCAAAGAACTCCCCTATCTATTGAACCAGTTCAGTATTCGCTACGAATTTTCAGCTGGCCTTTTATTGCAAAAAAAACGCGATGGGGCTTCTTCAAAGATTTCTTCTGTTATGCTTTGTGCTCCGGTAACATTTCTGGAGAAGGATAATCTGTTTGATCTACCAGGGACTGAGGACGAAGTAAATGCAATCGCCAATCTATTTAAAGAAAAGAATATAGGGAGCCAGGTATACCTTAAGGCCCAGGCAAATGAAACAGCGATCAAATCGGGTTCATTAAAAAACTATTCACTTATACACTTTGCCACACATGGAATTGTTGACGAAAATAGCCCAGAGTTATCACGTATATATTTGCAAAGCGATTCAGAGGCTGAAGATGGCAATTTATTTGCTGGCGAAATTTATAACCTTGAACTTAACGCTGAACTTGTAGCACTTTCTGCATGCCAAACAGGGCTAGGAAAAATTTCTAAAGGCGAGGGAGTAATCGGTTTGTCACGTGCGCTTATTTATGCTGGAGCAAAAAAAATTATTGTTTCATTCTGGAGTGTAGCCGATGAATCAACATCAGAATTAATGACTGACTTCTACAGGCAGTTACTCGAAAATCCAGCCAATAACTATAGTCAGGATCTTCGTAAGGCAAAATTAAATTTATTAAAGGGTAGTTACGCAGCTCCATACTACTGGGCTCCTTTTATCCTGATCGGTTTTTAAAAGATAGACCTTCAAGGTTTTGAAAACCTTGAAGGTCTGAGATTACTTTATTCTAAATCTAAATCCTGCATAGGCCATCCTTCCAAAAATTGGTCCCCATACCATGGAAGCATCAAAATCATTTTGAACTGTTGTTAATCCAAACGGGTCACTAGAAGCAACAATCGGGTTATCCAATTTGTAATCCCCAATATTCTCAACACCCAAATACACACTCCATTTATCCCCGAAGTCTTTTGTTATTTGTGCATTCATCAAAAAGTAATCAGGTGAATATCCAGGCAGTTGATATTCGGTAAGATTCTGTGACGTATCCGGGATACGCTGCTTGCCTAACCATTGCACGGTAAAGTCAAATTTCCAGTTGCTCTTGGTTTCATAAGCAAGATTAACAAAAGCGCGATGTTCGGCAATCAGGGGCTTTACTAATAGCCCTTCAGTATAATCAGTTTTCACATTGAGCCAACGATACGCCATGCGTAAATCAAACCTTCTCATCAATTCATAGTCGACCTGGAATTGTAAACTATGAGAAAACGATTTTCCATTCAACCCAAAAAACCGAGCCTCACGTGCAGTCCTGTCAAGATCAAGCACAACTTGATTCTGAAAATCTGTAAAGAAATAATCAACAGTAAATGAACCAGCGCGGTAATCAAGCATAAAATCTTGGGAAAAATTCAGTCCGTAATTCCAGGCCACATCCGGTTTGAAACCATACGCTTTTTTTGTTTGAAAATCCGAGAGCACAAAAGCTCTGGCAGATACCAGTACACCTGAATTTTCAGAAACTATATTCGCTACCCTAGTTCCTTTGCCTGCTGATACTCGAAGCGTAGTCGTTGGCGTAAGATTATACCGCAGGTGCAATCGTGGCGTAAAAATAGTTCCAAACAAATTATGTTGATCAACGCGAATTCCCGCAATAGCAGAGAAATTTTTAAGATCATCATAGGTGTACTCAAAGAATGCACCCGGTACAATTTCCGTTCGATCAAAGGTTGTTGAGGCTACAGGTGATGACCCTTCAAGTTCAATACCATTGGCTACTTCTAATGTTTCATCAAAGTCGTCATACAAAAAACTTAACCCTGATTTAAACTTATGAGATGTATTACTGATGATTGATTGATAAATCAAATTTGAATAAAAGGATTTCTCATCGCCATCATGCAAATTCAATCCATAATAACTTTCATGATCATGCTTTATGCCCGACAGTTGCAAGCCAACACTCTTGTATGGTTTACCGACAAACTGGTATCCAATCTTACCCCAAGCTTCATAACGCTTTGTATTGATTTCAAATCCATACCGGTTTGTAGTGAACTTATCCTGTTCAGGATTAAAACCTGTTTGTCCGCCTTGCTTTCCATCGGTAAGGATTTTTATTCCTACCTGACCAAGCAAACCCTTATTGTTATTATAGACCCAACGATTAATAAAATTTAATTGTGAACCGGTAGGAAAATCAAGAAAATAGTCATCATTCTCATCCATTTCAATCGGTCGTGTACTGCCATGCAATAGAAATGTTGTAGCCCATTTATCGCCAGTTACCAACGAGTAGTTAAGATTCATTTCCGATCGCGCAGATTGATTTACATATCCATTAATAAAAAGTTTTTCACTCTCTTGTGGCTTTTTCATTTCCACATTAATCTGACCAGCGATACTTTCATACCCGTTCACAACCGAACCAACGCCCTTTGTTACTTGAATGGAATTGATCCACGTACCCGGAATAAACTGTATACCCTGACTACTGGCAAGCCCTCGTACACCTGGCATGTTTTCAATGGAGATCATGGTATTAGGTCCAGCGAGTCCTAACATTTGAATCTGACGCGTTCCTGTAATGGCATCAGTAAACGACACATCAACAGATGGATTCGTTTCAAAACTCTCTGAGAGATTGCAACACGCAGCCTTAAATAGTTCCTTCTCGGTCATGATCACTGTATTAATTCCACGCGATTGATCAATTCCAGTTGCAGGCTTCCATCCATGAACCGTTACTTCCTTCAGTACCTGGTCTGACTGAAGTGTGATTTTTACAGATGTTTGATCTGCTATGGTAAGGGTATCCGAACGGTAGCCAATAAAACTCACGATAAGCCTATTTGCCCCCTCCACCCGATCAATCATAAACACACCATTCTCTCCTGTGCTGGTTCCTTTTGAAGTACCTAACCAAACAACATTTGCACCCGTGAGTGGTTCATCAACTCCTTCTGCATTTTTCTCCACCACTAATCCCATCAACTTTTGGGCAAGTAATAACCTTGCGCTAAAAGTCAATGCGATTACCATGAATATGGTAATTCCAATTCTCTTCATCGTATGATTGGATTAATGATCTTTCTTTTCATCGTCCTGCATACCACTATGGTCGTGGTCGCGGTACAGGCAGCAGAATGGAAGCTTAGCATAAACCTCGTCCTTTGACTTTGATTTATCCGTGTCGTGGCCGACTTTAGCTATCAAGTCACAAATTTGTTGCTCCGTAATTTTTGAAGGAACGTACACAACATTGAGATTCTTTGTAGTCGGATCCCATTTAGCTTGCTTGATGCCTTTGTGATCCAATGCTGATTCGATACGTCCTTTACACATTCCGCAATTGCCGTAGACTTTAAGATTGGCTGTAACAACCTTTTTAGATTTTGTTTGTGCAATTGATGCGAAAGTGATGCAAATAAAAGTGATGATAAATATTATTCTCGTTTTCATGTTTTTTTGAATTTTAAGAGTTGATAAATGAATAAATAATCAAGGCCTCTCGACCGCGAATTATGCATTCAAGTCATCATCGTAAAAAACGAGACTGCAATTGATTTGATAGAGGGAATCTTTTGGAGGAGGGGAGAAATCGGGCCTAATATATTGTGTAATCGGTTGTTCAGTTATTTGTGTATCAACATTGGTGTAAATATTACCAATTAGAAAGAAATCTGGTAAAATAGGTGCTAAAGAGGTTGAAAGGCTTTGAAAATCATTAATTGAAAGCACCTCATGCTTATCACTACAACAACCGTCATTTTCTACAAAAAAAAGGCTACAGGGGCATTTTTTAGCTTCGAATGAGAAAAGTTCCGTGGATTTTTCTCTGCCCATACAGTAGTGTGTGGTTTTCACCACACCTACTGACAGAAGCAGATAAATACACATGAACGCTATGGCAAAAAGCTTATTCATTGTGCATGAGAGAACCCTAAAGTAAAGAGGTTAGTTTCAATTTTCCTAAGAATTTTCTGAAACTTTGTTTGGCAGTAAAAAATGCTTTTTTTGCATCAAAATCGCATGTTAGAAGATAATTACAAGCAAAGGGGTTTGCGCAATAAACTCATTAAAATTCTCCGAAATAAAGGTATTTCTGACGAACGGGTACTAGAAGCCCTTGCTAAGGTGCCCAGGCACGTTTTTTTTGATAACGCCCTCTTGGAGCACGCCTACCAAGACAAAGCTTTCCCTATTGGAGAGGGTCAAACGATCTCACAACCCTATACCGTTGCCTTTCAAACAGAAAAACTAGAAGTAAAACCAGGAGATAAAGTTTTGGAGATTGGAACTGGCTCTGGCTACCAAGCTTGCGTACTGCTGGAACTTGGCGCTAAAGTTTATACAATTGAATACAATCAGAAGCTTTATGAAATAGTAAAAGGTTTTTTACCCAAGATGGGATACAAGCCCTATTTCTTTTTTGGCGATGGATCAAAAGGTCTTGCCTCAAAAGCTCCATACGATAAGATCATTGTAACGGCAGGCGCCCCGATTGTACCGCTGGCATTAACTGACCAGTTAAACGATGGAGGTATTCTAGTTATTCCAGTTGGCGATCGTGACAAACAAGCTATGATACGAATTATGAAGAAGGATGGAAAATTGATGAAAGAAGAGTTTGAAAATTTTGCGTTCGTTCCCTTGCTCGGAAAAGAAGGTTGGAAGATTTGACACCAACCATCCAAATGATTGATTAGTTTTACTTGGTAAAAAGTAGTCTATCAAAATATAAATTTACATGACGAAGAAGAAAAAATTTCCGCGTGAATCTCTCGTTAGCATGACGGAAATTGTACTCCCTAACGACACAAACACACTTAATAACCTAATGGGTGGCCGATTAATGCATTGGATGGATATTGTTTCTGCTATCTCGGCTCAAAAACACTCGAAAAATATTGTTGTTACAGCCTCGGTCGACAATATCTCGTTCCGTCATCCGATACGATTGGGGAATGTTGTTACACTTAGAGCAAAAGTCACCCGCGCCTTTAATTCTTCTATGGAAGTGAGAATTGACGTGGATGCAGAAGATGTGCCTTCCGAACATAAATTCGAAAGCAATTCAGCTTACTTTACGTTTGTTGCTATCGATCAAAATGGCAAACCTGTTGAAGTGCCGGAAGTGGAAACAGAAACGCCAGAAGAAAAAGCTATGTATGAAGGAGCTCTTCGAAGAAGGCAACTTCGATTAATTCTTGGGGGAAGAATGAAGCCATCGGAGGCGAATGAATTAAAGTCAATATTTGATATTAAAGAGGTCAAATGAACAGTACCTTTTCGGATCAAATCTATACAGAGGAATTGTTCACTATAAAGCCAAGTAACACAACGGTAATTCTCACCAAGCCTTGGCACGAACTTAACTATAAAGAAAAGGAACAACTTCAGAAAATTTCTGATGCCCTCAAGCAGCGAATCAATTCTGGGTTATGCCTCGATGCTTTTAATGTTATTTATCAACCTCAATTAGATATAAACCAGTTATCGATCCAACCAAATAAAGTCATCTATTTTGGTGCGTCAATTAAAGGCCTGACCCAATACGAATTAATAGGGTCCAATCAACTCAAAATGGTATTATCTGAAAGCCTGTCAGATTTAATTCTAAGTGAACTTTCAAAGCAAAAGCTTTGGAAGGCACTACAACAATTATTTGCGGCCTGATTATCTCATTTTGGCTAATTAAGCCCTTATTCTATATTTGCGGGACTTTTTAAAACCATCTGCAAAAAAAAACGGGTGGTTTTGTTATCTAAACTCTAGAACATGAATAGTATAGTATTTTTAATTCCTGCCATGGGAATAATAGGCCTCATAGTAATGGCCATTAAAGCAGCCTGGGTAAATAAGCAGGATGCGGGTGCTGAAAACATGCAGGAGCTTTCCGGCTACATTGCTAAGGGTGCTATGGCTTTTTTGAGAGCTGAGTGGAAAGTGTTAGGCTATTTTTCTGTTATAACTGCAATCATATTGGGATGGTCTGGTACACTCGTTGAAGAATCTCATCCGCTAATTGCCATTTCATTTCTTCTTGGAGCCTTTCTTTCCGCATTTGCGGGATACCTCGGAATGCGCATTGCGACCAAAGCAAACGTTCGTACAACTCAGGCAGCTCGTACCAGTTTAGCGCAAGCGCTTAAAGTATCATTTACAGGTGGCTCTGTAATGGGTATTGGTGTAGCTGGTTTAGCTGTATTAGGCTTAGGCGGTCTTTTCATTGTCCTCTTTAATATTTTTGTTCCGGAAGGAAGCGCAATTACTGGTATTGAAATGAGACGAGCCATTGAAGTACTCGCAGGCTTTTCATTGGGTGCTGAGTCCATTGCATTATTTGCACGTGTGGGCGGTGGCATTTATACCAAAGCTGCCGATGTTGGCGCTGACTTAGTGGGTAAAGTAGAAGCCGGTATCCCTGAAGATGATGTTCGTAACCCTGCTACAATTGCCGATAACGTAGGTGATAATGTTGGCGATGTTGCCGGTATGGGTGCCGATTTATTTGGTTCCTACGTTGCCACGATTTTAGCGACCATGGTACTAGGCCAGGAGATTGATGCTACAAAGGATAACTTTGGTGGCCTCTCTCCTATTTTATTACCCATGATGATTGCTGGTCTTGGTCTACTGTTCTCTATTGTAGGAACATGGTTCGTACGTATTAAAAACGAAACAGATAGCGTTCAAAAAGCATTAAACATCGGTAACTGGTCTTCTATCATTTTTACGGCTATCGCCTCATACTTCGCGGTTACTTACTTATTGCCAGAAAAACTTTCTCATCGCGGATATGAATTCACATCGCTTGATGTATACATCGCCATTATTATCGGTTTGGTTGTGGGCACACTGATGAGTTTAATTACCGAATACTACACCTCTATGGGCAAGCGTCCCGTACTTTCCATTGTAAAGCAATCTGGAACTGGGCATGCTACAAACATCATTGGTGGATTAGCCGTTGGAATGGAGTCCACCGTTTTGCCTATTCTGGTTTTAGCAGCAGGTATTATTCTGTCGTATGAGTTCGCAGGATTATACGGAGTAGCAATTGCCGCTGCAGGTATGATGGCAACTACGGCAATGCAATTGGCAATCGATGCCTTCGGTCCTATTGCAGATAATGCTGGTGGTATTGCGGAGATGAGTCAGCTACCAGAGGAAGTTCGTCACCGTACCGACAATCTGGATGCTGTCGGTAATACAACTGCTGCTACAGGAAAAGGATTTGCCATTGCTTCGGCTGCGCTTACTTCATTAGCGCTGTTTGCCGCTTTTGTTGGAATTTCAGGAATTACGGCCATCGACATTTTTAAGGCTCCGGTTTTAGCAGGGCTTTTTGTTGGAGGAATGATCCCGTTTATATTCTCATCTCTTTGTATAGCCGCAGTAGGTCGCGCAGCTATGGATATGGTGAATGAAGTTCGCAGACAATTCAGAGAAATACCAGGCATCATGGAGTACAAGGCTAAACCTGAGTACGAAAAATGTGTCGCTATTTCTACGAAGGCATCCATTCGCGAAATGATTGCTCCAGGCGCTATTGCATTACTAACCCCTGTAATTGTAGGATTCTCTTTTGGGCCAGAAGTATTAGGCGGATTATTAGCTGGCATTACAGTTTCAGGCGTATTGATGGGTATATTCCAATCTAATGCTGGTGGCGCATGGGACAACGCGAAGAAATCTTTTGAGAAAGGTGTCGAAATAAATGGGCAGATGTATTACAAAAAATCTGAGCCGCATAAAGCATCTGTAACGGGCGATACCGTTGGTGACCCTTTTAAAGATACTTCCGGTCCATCAATGAATATCCTTATTAAACTTACTTCTATCGTGGCGCTCATTATTGCTCCTCATATTTCTGCCAATAAACATGCTGAAATTAAGCAGACTGAAAAACCAACGATAGAGGTTATAAGTCAAAATGCTTTAGAGCAGAAGTAGATAAAATTCAAAATACGAATGCACTGGCAAAGAATTGTCGGTGCTTTTTTTATTTTTGAGATATGCGGGTACTCTTAATCATTTTAATCCTGGCAACCAATGGTTTCGCCCAAAGTACCATACTAGGGAAATGGATTACCATTGACGATAATTCAGGTCAACCCAGATCGATAGTCGAAATTATGGAGAAGGGATCGTTGGTTTTTGGAAGGATCATTAAATTGTATCCAATCCCGGGAGAAGAGCCCGATCCGGTATGTGACAAATGCCCTGAAGATGATGAGCGGTTCAAAAAGAAGGTTATCGGGTTAGAAATTATTCGAGATATGAAGTGGTCAAATCAAGAACTTTCCGAAGGAAATATTCTCGATCCTGAGTCCGGCAAAATTTATCGATGTACTATATGGCTTCAGGGTGATAAGCTTTTAGTGAGGGGATATTGGGGGCCATTTTATCGCACCCAAACATGGAAAAAGTCAGTTTAAGCTTACCTACTGAACACTTTAACGATTAAGTGCTACATTCCAAAATAAATTAGGTTACCAAGATAAATGGGGAAGGTATACAGATCGAATTCAGTGCTGGATGAGAAGGAGATTTTTGAACGCATCTGCAAAGGTGATGAAAAGAGTCTTGAGGTCTTATATAAGAAGTACTATAGGATGATGACCAAACTGGTAATCACTAATAGTGGAACGGAAGAAGAGGCCAGAGATGTTTATCAAGATGCGTTGATTGTTTTCTGGCAAAAGGCTACTTCTGGAAAGCTAGTGATGACCGCTAAAATCAGCACCTACATTTACAGTATATGCCAGAACTTGTGGCGGAAAGAACTGGATCGGAAAAAGCGACTCTCGCACGAAGAAAAGGATATTCCTGTTTCGCAAGACATTGAATCGGAAGAGCGAAACAAGATTGTGGCTCAGTGTTTAGAGCAACTTGGTGAAACTTGTAAGAAGGTACTGATGTATTACTACTTTGAAGAAATGTCGATGCAGGATATTGCAGATAAATTGGGTTTTGCAAATACCGATACCGCTAAAACAAAGAAGTATAAGTGCAAAAAGAAATTAGATGAATTGATTAAGTCTCAGTATTCTGAGCGTGATTTTTTAGATTAAGAAAATGGCAGTAGAAAAAGATTTTGAATTATTAGACAATTATTTGTCAAACAGACTGAACGGTGATGAAGCGGCAGATTTCGAGCGCAAGCTAAATTCTGACTCCGAACTAAGACAAGAACTTAAAATTCAACAAAGCCTAATTGAAAATATTCGCTTAGCAAGGGCATCGGAGTTAAAAACAATGCTTAATAACATTCCAATAGCCCCCATAGGGCAGTTGGGTTTATTAACAAAAATAGGTTCTTGGGTTGTCATTACAGGTATCGTGGCAACTAGCATTTACCTACTCTACATAAATAATATTTCAGAAGTCGCTAAAGAACCTGCGCCTACTGAACTGCCAATTTCGGAACAGTCTGTGGATAATACCATCCCTTTACCGGAAGCAAAATCAACAAAAGAAGAAGTAAAAGAGACCATTGAGTCGGTTGAAAATATCGAGAAACGTTCTGCACGTAAATCTACTGCAGTTACTACCCCAGCCAAAGTCAAAAAACCTGAAGTATACGATCCGACTGAAGAAGAGAAAGCTGAAATGGTAAAAAAATATGAGCAAGACCAGCTTGAAATAATATCCAAAGCCTTTGTTACTTCATCCATGGAAGTTGTGACCGAGAACACAAGTAGAAAATATACTTTCCACTACGTTTTTAAGGATGGAAAGCTTATACTTTACGGTGCCTTCGAAAAAAATCTGTATGAAATATTAGAGTTTATAAACGATGAGAAACGCACCGTTGTTCTTTTCTATAAAGCAAATTACTATCTGTTGGATATTAAGAAGGAAATACCCACAATCTTAACGCCTATCCGGGATCGTGCACTACTAAAAAAATTAAGTGAGTATCAAGGGCATTAGATAGCTAAACCTCCAATGTAAAAACCTTCCACACCGGAAGGTTTTTTATTTTATATCGATTAAATCTTACCTTTGAAGCCGTGCAAAAATCTAATACAAGAAAAAAATTAGGCAACTATCCTTCAGGAGGGGTAGTTATAAGCATAAGCCTTGCGCTTTTTGTAAGCGGCTTATTCGGCACGCTAATTATTTATTCGCAAGAATTAGAACGGCTCGTGAGAGAGAATATACGCGTACAGGTATACCTTAAAAACAGCCTTACTGAAACGCAACGTTTACAAATTGAAAGAAAACTAGAATCACTTCCCTATATAAATAAAACAATTTCAGAAAAAGCGGCCTTCCAATTTATACCGAAAGAAGAAGCAGCTAAAAAATTTCTGGCAGAAACCGGTGAGGATTTTACAAAATTTCTGGGTGAAAACCCACTGCACAATGCATACGTAATCAGTATTGCGCCCTCCTTTCATTCCAAAGCCAGTATGGAAAGAATTAGCAAGGAGATAGAAAAAATGAGTGGCGTTTTTCAAGTTTTTTATGTTGAGGGGCTAATCGAATCCGTTAATAAAAATGTAGCAAAAATAGGATTGGTGTTGGTTGGCATTCTAACGTTGCTACTAATTACGGTAGTTATACTAATTAATAGCACACTGCGTCTTGCACTCTTTTCGCAACGATTCCTTATTAGAAGTATGCAATTAGTAGGTGCCAGAAAATTATTTATCCAACGGCCATTCTTACTGAGAGCAATGGGGTATGGCGTTTTATCAGGTGCAATTGCCTCTATTGGTATTTGGGCTTTAATTAATTATGCAAATCGCAACATCGAAGATTTAGCCGTATTGCAAAACAAAGAGAAATTACTTGCCCTTATGGTTAGTCTTCTTGGTATGGGAGTAATCGTGGCGGTTACCAGTACCTATCTGGCTATTCGAAAATACTTAAAAATGTCGTTAGACGAATTGTATTAATATTTATACCTATGGAAAAATTGCCTTTTGGAAAAAAGAACTATCAATGGATGATCATTGGTCTTGCGGCATTAGTGTTGGGCTTCATTATTATGTCAATCGATACCGATCCATACGGATTTGGTTTTTTCGGGTTAACTCTTGGACCCGTAATTGTTATGTTTGGCTTCATCATTGAAATCTATGCCATACTGCATAGACCTCAGGAAAAAAAGTAACGACTAACTTTCGTGACACTACTTCAATCGATTATTCTGGCCATAATTGAAGGTCTGACAGAATTCCTTCCTGTATCCTCTACGGGGCACATGATAATCGCTTCCGCGGCCATGAACATTGCTGCAGATCCTTTTACAAAATTGTTTACCATAGCGATTCAACTGGGGGCTATACTCTCTGTAATTGTTTTGTACTGGAAGCGTTTTTTTCAATCGTTCGATTTCTATTTCAAAATAGCTGTCGCCTTTATCCCAGCCGTTGTTGCCGGGCTTTTTCTAAAAGAATATATTGATATACTCCTGGAGCGAGTTGATGTTGTTGGATATACGCTGCTTTTAGGAGGCATCTTCTTGCTCTTTGTCGATAGGCTTTTTACGGCTAAGGAAAATTCTGAAAACACATTGACATTTTTGCAGGCATTTAAAATTGGATTATTTCAGGTAATCGCTATGATACCGGGGGTGTCTAGATCTGCAGCCACAATTATTGGTGGGCTTTCGCAAAAACTTACAAGAAAAACCGCGGCCGAATTTTCATTTTTCCTGGCTGTGCCAACCATGTTTGCCGCAACAGCTGCCTCGCTTTATGACTTTTATGCTGACGGATTTATACTTACATCAAACGAAATTACAACGTTAGTCGTTGGCAATGTAATTGCGTTTTTAATAGCGTTGCTTGCAATTAAAACCTTTATCGGATTTTTAACCAATCATGGGTTTAAATTTTTTGGATACTACCGCATTATTATAGGCCTAATCATCCTGGCCTTATATTACCTTGGTACCGGACTTTCCATCGTGTAATGCAATCAGACACACAAGACGAAGGCCAAGTACTTCTGATCAACAAACCCCTTACATGGACATCATTCGATGTTGTGTATAAGGTTCGTAAAAAACTTAAGATCAGAAAGATCGGCCATGCCGGAACCTTGGATCCGTTAGCTACGGGTCTGCTTATTATTTGTGTTGGAAAAAAAACAAAACAGATTGAATCTTTTGTAAGCTTAGATAAAGAGTATACAGGAACATTTGTACTCGGACAAACAACCCCTTCATTCGATCTTGAAACGGAGGTTTCAAACCAAAAAGATATTTCAGGTTTAACTACTGATGCTATTTATTCCGCAGTAAAATCTCTTACTGGAAAAATCAGCCAACTCCCGCCAATGCATTCGGCCGTCAAGGTTGGAGGAAGGCGTGCCTATAAGTTTGCCAGGCGAGGAAAAGAAGTACAGCTTTCACCCCGTGAGGTGGAAGTGAGGGAATTTGAAATCACCGCAATCTGTTTGCCAAAAATAAATTTTCGCATTGTCTGCTCTAAAGGAACATACATCCGAAGTATTGCCCGTGATCTTGGAGAAAGCCTTGGCGTTGGCGCTTATCTTTCAGAACTTTGCCGAACTCGAATTGGGGAATACAAACTTGAAAACGCTATTTCTACTGATGAAGTGATACCACCTGACCATGCGAATTTACCACGACCTTGATGATTTTACCCGGCTGCCAAATGCCGTGGTCACTAGTGGAACGTTCGATGGGGTTCATGTTGGCCATCAGAAGATTTTGTCGAGACTAACTGAAATAGCGGAGCGAACTCAAGGCGAAACAGTTGTCATTACCTTCTGGCCACATCCGCGCATGGTGTTATATCCGGATGCGGACCTGAAACTATTGAATACCTTCGAAGAGAAGTCGCTACTAATAAAAGCACAACGAATTCATCACCTGCTGCGAATTCCATTCACAAAAGAGTTTTCTCAACTTTCATCAGAAAATTTTATCACCAAGATACTGGTCGAAAAAATTGGGACAAAAAAGCTTGTGATCGGATATGACCATCATTTTGGAAAAAATAGGGAGGGTAGCTTTGAACAGTTAAAAATAAATGGGCCTAAATATGGTTTCGATGTAGAGGAAATTCCACGTCAAGAAGTTGACCACACTGCCGTTAGCTCAACTAAAATTAGAAAGGCGCTTGAAACAGCTGATCTTGAAACAGCAACCCATCTTTTGGGTCGCCCCTACAGTATTACCGGCCGTGTTGTAAAGGGAGATAAAATTGGGCGTTCTCTTGGGTTCCCTACAGCGAATATTGAAATTGATTCAACGTATAAGCTTAAACCAGCCGATGGTATTTATGCGGTGGCCGTTCACCATGCGCATTCGGCTTACAGTGGAATGTTGTATATCGGCAATAGACCTACCATTAATGGAACACAACGCGTTATAGAGGTAAATATCTTTAATTTTAATAAAGAAATTTATGGTGAATCCCTCTCCATAGAATTTCACCAATTTATTCGTGGTGATATTACGTTTAACAACCTTGAGGAATTAAAAGCTCAGTTGAAAAAAGATGAAATAATGGCCAATCAATTATTAAGAGGTGATATTCAGCGCAAAAATTAGGCACGAACATTAGTATCAAGTAATATTTAAATGAATTTTTATGATCAATAAAGTTATAAGGGATGCTGATGATGCGGTAAACGATATACCCGATAATGCAACACTCATGCTTGGCGGCTTTGGACTGAGTGGTATTCCGGAAAATTGTATTGCTGCGTTACTTCGTAAAGGAGTTAAAGAGCTTACCTGCATCTCTAATAATGCAGGCGTTGATGATTTTGGTATTGGACTTTTACTCAAGACCCGTCAGGTTAAAAAAATGATCTCATCGTACGTTGGTGAAAATGCTGAGTTTGAACGTCAACTTCTCTCAGGCGAATTAGAAGTTGAACTAATTCCACAAGGGACCCTGGCAGAGCGTTGCCGCGCAGGGGGCGCGGGTATTCCTGCATTCTATACACCAGCAGGTTACGGAACAGAAGTAGCCGTGGGTAAGGAAGTGAGAGAATTCAATAACAAAAAGTACTTGCTGGAGCATTGGCTTCGTGCCGACTTTTCTATTGTAAAAGCCTGGAAAGGAGACACCGCTGGAAATCTAGTTTACAAAGGAACCGCACGAAACTTTAACCCGATGATGGCAGCGGCTGGCAAAATAACAATAGCGGAGGTAGAGGAACTCGTACCCCTTGGCGAACTCGATCCTAACAATATTCACACACCTGGCATTTATGTACAGCGGATTTTTCAAGGAAAAAATTACGAGAAGCGAATTGAACAAAGGACAATTCGTTAATTCGTTGATGTGTTGATTTGATAATAACATAAATGGAGACTAGTAAAAAATACAATCCCGACCTTAAAGAGAATCTGATCATAAAGATTACGTTTCAATTTGCTCTCGATATTGTAAAGTTCGTTGAATTATTAGAAAGCAATCGCAAGTATGCTGTCGCTAACCAGCTAATTAAATCAGGCACTTCAATTGGTGCTAATGTACGAGAGGCGCAAAATGCCGAATCTAAAGCAGACTTTATTCATAAATTGAAAATCGCTGCAAAAGAGGCAGATGAAACTGAGTATTGGCTGGAAATCTGTGATCAATCTGAAAGCTATCCAAACTGTACCGAATTATTGAAACAGATCTTAAGCATAAAAAAAGTGCTCTCAAAAATTATAGCTTCTTCAAAATCATCAACGAATCAACGAATTAACTCATCAACGAATTAGTATGCTTGATAAAATTGGAATCGCAAAGCGAATAGCACAAGAAGTTAAAGATGGTATGTACATCAACTTGGGTATAGGTATACCAACATTGGTTGCAAATTACATTCCTTCAAACCTCAATATTGTATTACAATCTGAAAACGGATTATTAGGAATTGGTCCTTTCCCTACGGATGATCAGGTTGATCCGGATTTAATAAATGCCGGGAAGCAAACAATTACCATGATGCCAGGCTCCGCATTATTTAACTCGGCAGAAAGTTTTGAAATGATCCGCGGTGGTCATGTCGACCTTACCATTCTTGGCGCTATGGAAGTATCTGAAAATGGAGATATCGCCAACTGGAAAGTTCCGGGTAAAATGGTAAAGGGCATGGGGGGCGCAATGGACTTGGTTGCTTCTGCAAAGCACATTATAGTGGCTATGCAACATTGCAGTAAAGAAGGTGCATCAAAATTATTGAAACAATGCTCGCTGCCAATTACAGGTATACGGTGCGTAAAGAAAATAGTGACAGACTTGGCAGTGCTCGATGTTTTACCCCAAGGAGGTTTTAAGTTACTAGAGAGAGCACCCGGAATTAGTGTAGATCAAATTAAAAATGCGACTGAAGGGAAACTATTAATAGAAGGTGAGATACCAGAAATGAAAATCAATTAATTCTTATTGTGAGTATCCGCTTAAAGTCCTAAGCCCCCGTCACTTCGCAGCGCAGCGGAGAAGTCTCCTCACAGTAACAACCATCAGCTAAACGTGAGGATTTCCGCTGCGAAATGACGTAGAACCGTTCGTACCTCGGACATACAACACTATCCCTGAGTGGTAGGTATAGAGTGTGGAAATTTTTAATGCTCCTCCGGATACACATAATTCTTATATAGCGATATTTACACCATGAAAAAATCAGAAATTAATTTTACGGTAGACCTCGATACGAATAACGTACCACAAAAAATTCTATGGAACGCTTCCGATAAACCCGATGCCGCTCCAAGCGAAACTAAATCCATCAGTATTTCGGTGTGGGATCAATCTCAAAAAAATACACTTCGAATAGACCTCTGGACAAACGATATGCCGGTTGAAGAGATGAAGCGATTTTATATTGATTGCCTTGGCGGATTGGGTCAGAGTATTCTTTCCGCTACTGGCGATGAATACATGGCCAATGAAACCCATGTGCTTTGCGAAAAACTGGTAAAGCATCTGAAGGATTCAAAAAATCAATAGACGGTGCTTATGCGCGACAATCACTTCTCCGAAAGTATCGTCACTTCGCAGGGAGTTTGCCTGCCGATAGGCAGGGAGCGACCGGAGAAGTCTCCTACCAAGTACACCAACAAATAACCCGCAGAAGATTTCTTCGCTGCGCTGCGAAATGACGGTTACCATATACCTCAGGCACCCGCACACCCAACACTTAATTAAGTAATAAAGCACCCTTCACTATATGCGCTGCAATGCATACTAATTTCACCTATACTTCAAGAATCACTTTAAGGAAAACGGGCTCATTTTCTTTGCTTTTTAATAAAATTTCGTACTTTTCAGAATAGTATATTATATATTCTTTAAAAAATCATTATCACAACTTATTATTCCATTTAAACTAACCAAACAAACAAAAACGTATGGAGAAGTTTTACAAACGTTTACTGGGGCCATTGCTAATAACGGCATTGGCTACCTCAATAACTTTGGCTCAAACAAACATTTCGGGTACCATTAAGGACGGAGCCTCTAGCGAAACGCTGGCCGGAGTAAACATTATAGTTAAAGACAGGGTGATAGGCACTCTAACCAATGGTGATGGGCAATTTAGCCTTAAAGTTAATCAGCCCCCTCCTTTTACATTGGTGATATCCATCATCGGTTATAAGGGACAGGAAATCCAGATTACGGAGGCCACAACCACGCTAGATTTAAAACTAGATGAAGACCTCACAACACTTGGAGAGGTACAAATTACCGGAGCACCTGTTGATGATCGTATTCTTGACATTGGATCAATTGAAACGATGAATCTATTAGGCGTACAGAATACTCCCTCCGACAATTATTATAAAGGTCTTATAAATATGAAAGGCCTTGATATGACAACCAGTAGTGTCAATTTTCAAATCATTAACGCACGCGGTTTTAATTCAACCGGTAATACACGCTTTGTGCAATTAACGGATGGAATGGATACGCAAGCACCTGCCCTTAATTTTCCGATTGGTAATTTAAATGGACCGTCAGAATTAGATGTTGAGAGTGTTGACCTGATTCCAGGTGCAGCCTCAGCATTGTACGGGCCTAACGCTTTTAATGGAATTTTACTTGTTAACAGCAAAAGCCCGTTCGATTATCAAGGGCTTAGTGCGTTCGCAAAAGTTAGCATGAACCACATTGGAGATTCTGATTTGAACTCCGAAGGGAACGGAGAACTTGGTCCAGGATCAGCGCAACCTATGTATGAAGGATCGTTGCGTTATGCAAAAGCTTTTAATAATAAGTTTGCCTTTAAAATTGCATTGTCTTACAGTGCCGCCACCGACTGGTACGGAACAAACCTTAGAGATAAAAATGCTGCGTTTACTCCTAACGGATATTCCTTTAACCCCGGATCAGACCAAGTGCATAAGTTTGGAGATGAAGTTGCCAATAATATCGCCTTACTTAGCCTTAACCCAACCGTACAAGGAATTATAAGTGGCGCTGGCTTAGGTGCTTACCTTGGAGACATACCAAATGATATTGTTTCGAGAACTGGATACGAAGAACGTCACCTGGTTGATTACGATGCAAAGAATGTAAAGGCTAATGTTGGTCTACATTATCGCATTAACGATAAGCTTGAAGCATTGTATAGCTTAAATTACGGTGCCGGAACTTCCGTGTATACGGGAGCGCAACGTTACTCGCTAAATAATTTTAATATTCAACAACATAAAGTTGAACTTAAAGGCGATAACTTCTTCATTAGAGGGTACACTACAATTGAAGACTCAGGCGATTCGTATATCGCAGACTTAACCGGAGTTTTGGTTAACAGAGCATGGAAAAGTGATGCCACCTGGTTTACAGAATATACTGTTAACTATCTTGTATCATTAGCCACACAAGGAGTTGCTCCTACTACTGGTGGCACCCCTGCACAAATGGAAGCCGCGCACGTTGCCGCACGGACTGCAGCGGATTTTGGTCGCTTTTTGCCGGGCACTTCTACCTTTAACACAGCCTTTAACAACGCACGAAAAGATGTTATCCCTAGCGGTTCACTATTCGATGACCAAACCAGGTTGTATCATGGCGAAGCCCAGTATAATTTCAAAAATCAAATTAAATTCATGGAATTACTTGCCGGAGCAAGCTACCGTGTGTTTGACCTTCAATCGAACGGAACAATTTTTGCCGATACTGCCGGCAATGATATTACCATTCAGGAAGTTGGTGCCTATTTGCAAGCATCTAAAAGAGTGTTGAACGATAAGCTCAAGCTTACTGGTTCGCTCCGTTACGATAAAAACGAAAACTTCGACTCACAAATTAACCCCAGAATTTCGGGCGTGTACTCCTTTAACCCAAATCAAAATTTAAGGGTGTCGTATCAAACAGGTTTTCGTAACCCGGGTACACAAGGGCAGCATATCGATTTAAACGTACTCACGTACCGTTTACTAGGCGGGCTTCCGCAGTATGCGCAATCGTATAATGTATTTCAAAACGCATATACTGTACGCTCGGTTAATCAATATATTGCTACCGTTGCCTCCCTTGCCGGAACAGGTATTTACACCGGCAGCAATACCGGCCTTGCCATTGGAGACCCTGGAGCGTTAGATCAACTAGAGGCTGTTACGGGCGCTGATCCTGTAAAGCCAGAGCGCGTTCAATCCATTGAATTCGGTTACAAAGGCCTTGTTGGTAATAATTTCTTCTTCGACTTTGCGTATTACAGAAACTCCTACGAAGATTTTATCACGCAGGTGATCTTGCGTCAGGCGGCAGGCCCCATTGATTTCGCTGCTACCGGAGCCCCTATTGAACAAAATGTTAGAAATGCACAAACACTATTAACACCCGGTGTTGATGCTTCCGGAAGACACAACTCGTATTCTGTTTACACAAACCTCGATAAGAAAGTAACAGCACAGGGTTTTGTTATTGGAGCCGACTACGCCTTAGGAAAAGGATACAAACTAGGCGCCAATTACAACTGGAATAAATTGAATGAAGAATTAGGCGGTGGCTACTTGTCGGAGTTTAACACACCCGAGCATAAGTTTAACGTAACCTTCGGTAATCGTAAAATAACCGAAAACCTTGGTTTCAATGTGGCGTACCGTTGGCAAGATGCCTTTCTGTGGGAAGCAACGTTTGCACAAGGTGAAGTGCCTGCCGTTGGCGTTTTTGATGCCCAGGTTAGTTACAAGCTAAAAGGTATGAAGTCGGTTATTAAACTTGGCGGATCAGACCTCTTTAACACCCGTTACGTGTTAAACTATGGTGGGCCTACATTGGGTGCTATCTATTATCTGTCGGTTACTTTTGATCAATTGATGAATTAATTTGTAAAGGAGAACAACTATGAAAACACTCAATAAATTCTCAGCCTTTATTATCTGCTTCATGTTTGCAGCAGCGTGTACGTACGATTTCCCCGAAGTAATTGAAGCACCCACGCAGGGTACTGCCGATTTTACAAAAATGATTTCGGTGGGTAATTCATTAACGGCAGGCTTTATGAACGGTGCCTTGTATACCGAATCGCAAAACAACTCGTTTGTTTCTACCCTTGCTACACAAATGGCTTTAGTTGGTGGAAGTGAAACGTTTAATCAGCCAACCGTAAATTCAGCGAATGGCTGTTTTAATCCTTCAGGTGGATGCACTGCCGGTAGACTCTATTTAAAAATAAGCGGAGCAAGCGCGGTGCCTACGCCAAAAGCTGGTGATGGTGGTGCTGGCTTTGCAGCATTATCTGCACCCGACAAAGCTGCCTTAAACAATTTCGGAGTTCCAGGGGTAACACTTGGCCAATCATTATCTGCAGCCTTAAGTGGAAACCCTTATTATGCTAGAATTGCTTCCAATGCTGGTACTTCAACACTTATGGGCGATGCTGCCGCTGCCTTAGCAAATGGAGGAACATTCTTTACATTTTGGTTAGGTAATAATGATGTGCTTGGATACGCTACAGGAGGTGCTGCCTCACCTATTTTAACTACAACAGGTGATTTTACAACGTACTTCAATGGAGCCTTAAACACAATGTTAGCTGCGAATGTTGATGCGAAAGGTGCTGTAGCAAATATACCCGATGTAACAACTGTTCCTTATTTCACAACAATTCCTTATAACCCGGTTACGCTTGTACAGGGTCAGGTAGATGCACTAAACCCCGCTTTTGCAGGTTATAACGGAGGACTTGATGGTGCTTTTGGTGGTGGCTTTATATCAGCTGAAGAGCGTGATGCTAGAAAAATTATTTTTTCTGTCGGAAAAAACCCGGTAACCATCGTTGATGAATCTTTAACAGATTTATCTGGTATAGGAATACCCGTAAAGTACAGAGAGGCAACAGCCAGTGATCTTTTAGTTCTTACCGCTTCATCATTTATTGGAACGCTCGTTGGTGGAAACCCATCTCTTATTAATGGTGTTTCTGTTCCGTTAGCTGATATGTGGGTTGTTGGTGGCTTAGATGGCGCTTGGGTTGCAACAACTACGGAGAAAGAAGAAATTCAAAACGCTATTACTGCATTCAACGCTATCATTGCTGCTGGCGTTGCTGCTAATAACGACCGACTTGTACTTGTTGATGCAAATGCTGCACTCACCCTAATTAAAACTACAGCTGTATCGATTAACGGATCATCTTTAACCGCTTCGTTGTCGCCTCCAAATGGTGCCTTTTCACTTGATGGTGTGCACCCGAATGCACGTGGAAGTGCCTACATCGCGAATGAATTTATTAAAGCGATTAATGCAAAATTTGAATCGAACATACCATTGTGTAACCCAAATGCATTTATTGGAAACGAGTTACCGGTACCTTGATCACTTTGTTTACCATTAAATAAAAATACCAGATCGAAAGGTCTGGTATTTTTTTATCCTGCCCAGTAACCGTCACTTCGCAGCTAACCGTCACTTCGCCATAACCCCGTCACTTCGCAGGGAGGAACGACCGGAGAAGTCTCCCACCACGTACACCAATCATATTTACCCGAAGGAGATTTCTCCGCTGCGCTGCGAAATGACGAATACCCACGTCACTTCGCAGGAAGCTTGCCTGCCCGTAGGCAGGGAACGACCGGAGAAGTCCCCCATTCAGTACACCGAACATCCATATAACCCATAGGAGATTTCTCCGCTACGCTGCGAAATGACGTGAGTAAAAAAACCGTCACTTCGCAGGGAGGAACGACCGGAGAAGTCTCCCACCAAGTACAACCACCAAATAACCCGAAGGAGATTTCTCCGCTGCGCTGCGAAATGACGAATAAAAGAAAAGTTATATTTAAGAATGGTAAAAGGTGGTTGCATCTATATCATGAGTAATAATCATTACACCGTATTTTATACTGGTGTTACTTCTGACTTATTCTCGCGCATAACAGAGCATAAAGAAAATCACTATCCTAAAAGTTTTACAGCACGTTATAACATTCATAAACTTATTTATTATGAAGTTCTTGCTTCCATAGAAGAGGCAATTGATCGAGAAAAGGTTGTAAAAAAACTTGCAAGAAATAGAAAGTTAGCTTTAATCGAAGCTATGAATCCTGAAAGAAAGGATTTATTTGAGACGATAAAAAAGTGGTAGATGTACGTCACTTCGCAGAGAGGAACGACCGGAGAAGTCTCCCAACTAATACACCGAACAGTCGGATAACCCGAAGGAGATTTCTCCGCTACGCTGCGAAATGACGTAAATGAAAAGCGCACGAAATCACGAATACCCTTCCGTCACTTCGCCATTAACCCCCGTCACTTCGCAGGGAGTTGCCTGCCGGTAGGCAGGGAACGACCGGAGAAGTCCCCCATTCAGCACACCGAACATCCAAATAACCCGAAGAAGATTTCTCCGCTGCGCTGCGAAATGACGGTAACTAATCAAACATACCCAGCTACTTTATATGCAACCATACCTGTCCATTCCTTGAAAAGCCTCTGCCAAATCATAATAGCCTCTGCTCTCGGAACAAAAAAAACATCCGGTGTGTAATACCTGGGATGCGTATAGAAATCGCAACTAAACGCGTCAAGATCAAAGCCTACCTTCTTAAAACAAGCAACAGATCTTCGCAAATGAAAAGCCGAGGTAATTAGCAAATAGCTACTCTCCTGCTCGCCACTCAAAATTTCCTTTACATTAACAGCCGATTCATGTGTGTTACGTGATTCATTTTCAACAGTTATAGCCTCACGCGGAATCCCCATGAGTAACATGACACCCGCTAACTCATCAGCCTCTTTGCGTGCTTTAGTAATCAGTCGGCCGCTGCCGCCACTAATCATGATCTTCTTTATAATTCCCCTTTTATAAAGTTCAACCGTATGCACTACGCGATCTGCGCCATGCTGAAAGTATACCCGATCGTTAGGGAGTCTATCATTTTGTGTAACGCCTGTTAGAACAATACCCCACGTATAGGTTTGTCTGATAGCCGAATAAGGTGTTGGCTCAACCTCCCACGCACCCATTACTTCATTGGCAATAAAATCGTTGGAAAAAAATAAGAGTAAAGAAAAGCCAATCAACAAGAGATTTTTTTTTCGACTACTCTTTTTATTAAAGAAGGAAAGAATAAAGCAAGAAACTACAATTACGAGGGGGTTCGTAAGAAAGTTTAACACTTTTGATAGGATAAAGAACATACGCTAAGTTGAAAAATGGCACATTCAGTATCTTCAAATTACTTTCGTTTTAACGCTGCCGGTGTCGAGAGATTACTAATACCATCGATTATTCTCCGCAGCACATCGAAGTATAGCAGTATTCCTAATACAAATGACATTGACCAAATAACACCTGTGTTAAAATAAAACGTGTCAATATTCTTGCTAAGGAAATGCTTTGCAGGCATATAAAACTGGGCATCAAAATCTATCACGTGATCTGGATCAGGATCTTTATAAATCGGATATATTTTTTGAATTAATTTCCCATCCTTTTCTATTATACGATGATTCTCCGATAAGTTTTTTACAAGATCGGTAATCGTTTCATTATGATAGCTCTCTCTAAAAAGCTCAAACTGCCGATCCTTTTCCGGTGTATTGGTCATGGTCGCAATTTTCTTCTCTTTTTCAAGGTCGGCATTGTTATACCGATGAACATAAACCCGCTTTAGGCGTTCTAAAAACCCTATTGCCTGCTGGAAAGTAGCAGTGTCAAACTTACTAATTGATAACGAGCCCATCCAAGGCAAATCGCCACTGTTCACCTCTTGTGATTCTATTGTTAACTCACGGTAAATTAATTCAAGGTCTTTTGCGACTTTTCGCTGAGCTTCCTGATCATTCGATTTAATATTATTTAGACAATACTGAAGTTTTGTTTCTAATTCAGGAATAAAATATACTTTTTGATAATCGGAATTAGCCATTACCTTATCATACAAATAAAATTCCTGTTCAAATCTATTGTCTTTAAACTGCGCTACCATAGCGGCTTCAAATGCCCACCGTGAGGCCATTAAATCACCAACAAATGGAACGGTAGCCGTGTTGCCAATGGCAGGGTTAAGCTTATCAAATTTCACTACTACCCCACTCAGTATGAGTTGAGGTATTATTAAAATAGGGATTAAAATGTAAATGGTAACTGCCGAGTTAAAGGCGGAAGATATATTCAATCCAAGTACGTTTGCAAAACAAGAAACCGTAAATAGGATTGCCCAATGCTCAAAAACCATTCCCTGTATGGATAATATATAATTGCCCAACAGCACAAACATGAGCGACTGTATTGCCGATAACGTAAAGAGAATTGAGACTTTAGAGAGTAGATAACTACTGCGACTCAGGTGTAAGAATGCCTCTCTTTTTAATATTTTTCTATCGCGTATAATCTCCTCGGCACTTACCGTAAGCCCCATAAATAAGGAAACAATTACGCTCATAAAAAGATATGCCGGAAGATTTAAATTCTTACTAAAGACGTACCCTAATAAAAGCTTATCGTCAACATTATAGTACCGTACAATAAAGGCTAAGATAAACGCGAGCAAGGGTGCTTCCAGCAGGTTAATAATCATGTACTGCCGATTATGAATTTTCGACTGAACATCGCGCATCATAAATAACCACATTTGCTTTATTCGTGTGGGGATTCTCAACGTTGATTTTAATGCTTCATGAGCAGTAACAATCGCGGGTGCCTTTGCCTGCTGTACATAAACTCTATTCCACTGTGAGGCTGATATTTTCCGTTCGGGTGTAAAGTTTCCGTACTCATTAATAACTTTCGTCTCAATTATATTAAATATTTGTTCAGGGTTAACATTACCACATTGTTGACACTCGCCCTGGTCACTGTTAATAAGATTAATACTTCGTTTAAAATACATTATGGCATCCACCGGGTTACCATAATAAATCTGGTGTCCTCCAAAATCAAGAATTACAAGCCGATCAAATTTTTTGAAAATATCAGATGATGGCTGATGGATTACCGCAAATACTAATTTTCCTTTTAGCGAAAGTTCCTTCAGCAGATCAATTATATTTTCTGAGTCACGGGATGAAAGACCGCTGGTTGGTTCGTCACAAAAAAGTACCGAAGGCTCACGTAATAATTCGAGACCAATATTAAGACGTTTGCGCTGCCCCCCACTTATTGTTTTTCGAAGGGGTGAGCCTACTTTTAACTCTTTAGTTTCGGAAAGGCCCAGATCTTCGAGCACGCGCAATACCAAGGAATCAATTTCGGGCTCTGTCTTGTCGCTAAAACAAAGTTTAGCGGCAAAATACAAATTTTGATATACGGTAAGATCTTCAATAAGAAGGTCATCTTGCGGAACAAACCCAATTACACCTTCTATTTTTTCAGGATCACGGTGAATGTCAATTCCATTAATTATCACCTGCCCTTTCGAGGGTCTTTCAGATCCATTTAAAACGTGCAGCAAAGTAGACTTACCTGCCCCACTTGCGCCCATCAGTGCAATCAAGTTGCCCGACTCTTCTGCCAGGTTAATATTCTGCAACCCGATCTTACCTCCTTTAAAATTATAATCGATTGATTTGGCCTCGAACGTAATTCGTCCACCGTTACCAAGCTTCTTAAAACAACTAAGAATATCACCATAATATACAGGCTCATCCTTTTCCCATCGCAAAGAACTGCCGACAGCTAAAACCTGAATAGATCCGGAGGTTAAAAGTGAGCCATTAAGGAACAAATCAGACTGTCCTAAATATTTAACAAAGTATAGCTCTGCCTGCTGAATGTATAGTATTTCAATAAAACCGCTTAGGTGAGCTCTTCTAATATGCTTAGCCTGTAAAAAAGCTTTGTCCTCATTGGCATCAATAATTAACAGCGCGGCATGATCCAATTCTGAAGATTGCTGCCCCTTCACAAATTTTATAATGGAATTAAGGTCATCTTCCTTTACATTGAATGCAACACAAATGATTTTCATTAGCGCCTCTTCGTTGGTAGATATTTGAGCATCTGCCAAAACAATCCGTGCCAGTTCTAAAACAATAATTACCTTTTGCTTCTGTGTGAGTTCTTTGCTAATCTCAGCGCAGATTTGCTGAAGTGTTTGAGAGTCAGCTTGTTTGGTAATGGTTGACTTGGTGAACTCATCAAAAAGCTCAACGTAAGGTTCCACCTTATTTTCGGGAAGATGATCTTTTAGGAAAAGTATGATTTGGTCTCGCTCCTGACGGGTAACATCATCTAACTTTGCCACCACGGCAAACAAGCGAAGGATTGCTTTGAGTATTGGTTCACTCATAGGTATTTTTTTAATAACTTAAATATACTCCTTAATCCACAAAAAAAACCCGTCCCGATAGTTATCGAGACGGGGTTCATCATCATTTTTTGTTGAATTTAATCAACGATCGACTTTCTCATTTTTGCTACAATAATTGATATCTGTGCAAGGTTCTTATCGGTTAATACCAAGTCGGCACGATTCTTATGAATTTGTTCTTCGATGTTAAGGGAAGCATAGGCCTTCTCAAGTTCCTGTAGGTCAGAAACCATACCTGTTACTGGATCAGTCTGCTCAACCGCAGTCAACATTTTTAAAAGATCAGTAACGGATTTTTTTTGATTCAACACAACCTGCATTAACGGAGTTAGAATAAGGTTGCGGGCATCATCTGGCAGGATGTTTTTCGGATATGAATTTATTAAACCAGTAGAAATATGAAGACCTTCTACAAAACTTCCTGCCACTACCATGGCCGCTAGTTTGTTACGGCTGTCGTCCTTCAAGAATTTTTCTGTTTGTTGAACGGTCTCATTCAATAGGTTTGCTAATGAATCTTTTTGCGATATGTTGGCCTCAAAACGTTTAAGAATCTCAATATCAAAAGTTCCAATTACCCCTAAATTATCCGCTAGCGTTTTACAGGAGTTCAAATAGTCAATAGCTTCCTGAGTTTTATCGTATGAGGTTAAATACCCAATATCAGCTGTATAGACTCCCAAATTCATCGCGGCCTTATCGGTACGACTAGCGTACTGATCGGTCTTTGTACGAGGGTTTACCAAACTCTCATCATACTCAGCACCAGTCGCTTGCAATAGGTACGGTATTTCGGTTGGAGAAGGAATATTATAGATAACCTCTTCTATTTGCTTTTGCAGGCTTCCTTCGGCTTCCTTGAATTCATCTGAATTATTGCCCTTATCGCTTCCGGACGACCCACAAGAAGCCAGGCACATAACAATAAACATACTCAGAGCAAGAAAAAGTGATCTTTTAAAGTTCATAATAGCATTCTGGTTTAGACATTCAATTTTAACATTTTTTTCCAGCTTTGAAACGAATGAAAAGTAATTTTAAGTGATTTTTTCCGCTTTACCTGACTTTTTTATTAAGTTTATATAGATGGCCTAATAGCCTCTCAAATAATGCTAGACATGGTTGACACTACAGTACTAATTGACGACAGCGATATTGATCTTTTCATCCAGCGAAGATTTCTGGAGGTATATCAATTTTCAAAAAACCTTATAAGTTATAAATCTGCTGAAGCAGCCCTTACTTGGCTCGGTAACACAAACGGAGATTCGCCCCCTGATGTCATCTTTCTCGACTTAAATATGCCAAATATAGATGGCTTTGGGTTTTTGGATAGCTTTAGAAACTTACCTCAAAAAATTCAGGATAAATCTCGCATTGTAGTGCTTACAAGCTCAAATAGCCAAAAAGATCGCGACCTTGCATTCAGTTATAAAAATGTAATTCAGTTCGTGACCAAACCGCTTAAACAAGCTGACATTGAGGAACTCAAACGGATTGTTATTTGATTAGCGATCAAGCCACTGTTTAAATTCCTGCACACGTTCGCGCGCAACAATTACATCGCCATCAAGTGAATTTTTCAATTTCAATTTAAGCCGGCTATTTGTGTATGCGATTATATCCTGTATTGCTTCTGCCCGCACAAAATATTTTCTGTTTACCCGAAAATAGACTAGAGGGTCAATCATATCCTCAAGTTGCTCTAGCGTAAAATCAACTATATGATTGCGATTTTCATGTGTATGACAAAATGTGGCTTTGTCTTGACTATAAAAATATAGTATATCCTTTACTTCGATTGTTCGTAGGTGCTCACCGACTTTAATAACAAAACGCTCCTTATGCTTTTTCGAAAGTTTTTGAACTACATCCCCTATGCTCGTAAGCAATTTGCGGGTGTCATCACTGTTGCGGGTAAGAGTCTCTAATTTTCTAAGTGCAAGCTGAAGGTCATTCTTATCAACTGGTTTAAGAATATAATCAATGCTATTGACCTTAAATGCTTTCAGTGCATATTCATCGTAGGCAGTTGTAAAAATTACGGGGCATCTTACTTCACACTGTTCGAATATCTGAAAACTAGTTCCATCGGCCAGCTGAATATCCATGAGTGTAAGGTCAGGTGATAGGTTATTTTTAAACCATTGCACTGATTTTTTTACAGAATCAATTTTATCCAAAATGCGAGCATCTGGCAGTAATTCCAGCACAAGCATTTCAATTCGCTTAGCTGCCAGTGGCTCATCTTCTATAATTAGAATATTCAATTTCTGGGGGGTATTATCGGTAACTTTACTAAAAATTTATTGTCCGCCTGTTCAATCGCTACTTTCGTATCGCATAAAAACTCATATCGCTTGCAAATATTCTCTAAGCCTAGCCCCGATGATGTCTCCCCTATCTGTAATTTCTTCTGAAGATTATTCTCTACCATGATAAAGCCTTCATCACTATAGATTTTAATATGCAGATTATTTTCTTCTGACACTTCATTATGTTTTACCGCATTTTCAATTAGCATTTGCAGCGCTAGTGGCGCTACCATGGTATTTAAACCATTCAATGAAAGTTCTATGGAGAGTTTATCGCCAAAACGTATCTGCTGTAAATAAATATATGAATTTAGAAATTTAACCTCCTCTTCAAGCGACACCACTTCTTTATCACGCGTGTCTAACACATACCGGTAAACCTCAGAAAGTTGTTTAATAAATTTCACAGCCTTATCCTGATCTTCATAAACCAGATTTGTTAAGGCATTTAAACTGTTGAATAGAAAGTGTGGGTTTACCTGGCTCTTAAGATTTTCATACGTGGCCACCATACTCTCTTTGGCGTATCGTTCTGCATTCACGGCCGACTGCTTCCATTGAAGCAAGAATTCCCGACCGTGCATAAATAGCGAGATTAAAAAAGTAATAATCAACGAAATGGCGACAAACTCTTTGTAACTACTGAACTTAATGTCCCAAGCAAACTCCCACGACTTTAGAAGCCCAATGGCCACCAGAATGGTAAAGACTACCGTGGAGATAACCCCTACAATTAATCGCTTTACAGGATAATCAACCCATGAAATTTGTTTGCTGATATAATGCGTTAACTCACTATTACCAATCCACATGATAGACCACATAACAGAAGAGAAAAAAGCTGTTACTAAAAATTTACTACCATCGTGTGAACATGACGAGCATGAAAAATACGTTACCGTGCTGGCCCCTATCACCGAAAAAACTATAACCTTCCAGTACCCCTCTTTTTGAAATCGATTTTCAGCCATACTATAGTGAGATAAAAGGCCTGACGGTTTTCCACCAGACCTGAAAACTGAACATTAAACTAATCAATTGCACTTACTTTTCAATCCTTCCGCCATCCCTTTTCCCCATTGCGGAGCCAAGGCATTATCAGATTTGTAGGTGTCGAATTTTTCCAGTGCTTTGGTAAGTGTTCCACAAGCTTCGCTGGTAGATGCTCCAAAAAACTGTGCAGTTCCATATTGCATCTGCGCTAATAAGGACAACGCACGCGGATTTTCTGGATTCATAGCAACGGCTTTTCCGAAAGACTGAAATGCCATACCTGAATACTGTTGTCCGCGTGAAGCAGGGTCAACCGTAACGCGAATCATGTGTACGAATCCTTCTAATGCAATAATCTCAGAGTCATTAGGTTGCAAGGCTTTTGCCTTTTCAATTGATTTAAGCGCAAGGTCAAGATAGGTATCCTTAGTAGCGGCCACCATTTCCCGATTCGCCATCATCACATACCCAAACGATGCGTAATAGTATGGCTCCCACTTTGTCTTTTCAGCTTCGCCAATGCGTTCGAAAGAATTTACAGCATTTTGAATGTCAGCAATATTTTGCGAGGTATAAACGACTTCAGTATTCTTTTGCATGGTTTCGATGTACTTATCGCCATTCGCAAAAGCAAGTTTCGATGCCAGCAATAAACAAGTTGCTAATAGTAAGGGAATGATGTTTAGTTTTTTCATAATTTTTATCGTTTAAATTTTAAAGTGTTGGTAGTTGATTAATTGTTTTTTCTTTTGAGAGCGTTATAAAAATTCCAAGAAATAAAAACCGAGGTGCAGGTTGCCGTATGGCTCTGCTGGCATACATTCCATTCATGTCAGCCGTGTCGCTAAATTCATAATTAAAAATATTATCGCGGCCAAGCACATTCGTACACGATACGTATACAATGACCTGCGAAGTAGGCAAGTAACTGACGTTTAAACTTAAATCCTGATAAGCCTTTGTTTTTCCGCCATTGAACGTATCCATATTTGGATCGTTGTATGGCCGACCACTCGTATAGGAGTATGTCATACCAATTTGTGATTTAAGCTTGCTGATAAAATGCTTATACACCACTGAAAAATTATGAGCAGACGCAAATGAAGGCATGACCGAGTACGGGGTACCTAGATAATCGCGCTCAGTATCCAGATAAGAATAGGAAATCCAATAGTCAATATTTTTAATGCTGCGGTTATCACGCCAGAATAATTCAATTCCTTTTGCAAAACCTGTTCCATTATTGGTTAAATCAGCCTCATCACCGTTTCTGAACTTAACAAGGTCATTATACTTCTTATAATATGTTTCAATCCTAAACGTACGGTTATTGGTAACACGTTGGTAATTGAGAATATAATGATCCGCTTTCTCAGACTCGAGTGAATTGTTTACCCGTAGCCATTCATTTTTAGGGGATTGACGAAACTTACCATACGCTAACGATACCTGGCCAACATCACCCGTTTTGTAGGCCATGGAAATTCGTGGATCAACCGAAACGTTGTTTAATAGACTATTGTATTCAAGCCTTGCACCTCCACGCGTAACAAACGCATTGCTCGCAAATACATCCGCCTCAGCAAAGCCTGAAGTAATTACTTCCGTAAAACCATTTTCAAAAGGCGCAGCATTTTCAGGATTGAATGATTGGGTATAGTCGCGTTGCAAAACCTCTGCTCCGGTTCTAACTTCTAAATGATCTGACAGCGAACCTTCCACTACCATTTTCATATGTATACCCTGATCCGTCTCTACAATTTGGTCATCATCAATAAAAGAATCATTCTGATTAAAGGTGTATGACAAGCCACCACGCACCGACCATTTCTCATTCAGCGATTGTTTATAGAATCCATTTAGATAATAATAATTATTTGTTAGATCATACAGTTGCGTCAAGCTGTAATCATTGATGTCATGATTGTATAACGAGAAATTGGTCGTGTTAAAGTTTCCAAAAAACTTTACCATCCCGTCTTTTCCAACCTGCTGACGAAACGCTGTACTTCCTTCGAGCGAAACAGGAGCATCCTTCCAGTCAACCTCTTGATTAATCAAACCAAAATACGGTTGAATGTTTGTGTATTGAATTTTCCCAGCAATAGAACCTTTATTCCATGCTTGTGTGTGTGCAACATCACCACCTACCGAAAGTAATCCAATATCGGTACGGGTTGCTTCTGATTTATCTCTTGAATCAAGAACTAATGCCGATGAAAGGGCCTGTCCATACTCTGCTGAATATCCTCCGGTGCTAAAACTTGTTCCTTTAAACATGAAAGGAAGAAATCTTCCCCGTGAAGGCGTGCTGGGCCCAGAAGGACTATACGCATCCATCACGACCAAGCCATCAATGAACGTACGGGTTTCGTTACCTTCACCACCACGCACAAATAATCGCCCGCTCTCACCTACTTTTTGAGTTCCCGGTAACGTGTTAAGCGCGCCAGCAATATCAGCGGTAGCACCGGCAGTTGTGGCAATATCTATAGCACGAAAAATGGTTCTACGTGATTCATCGCTTGCTGCAAAAGATCCGGCAGAAATAGTAACAGCTTGCAATTCATTGATCGTCTCTTTTAATGAAGTCTCTATTTTCACTTCACTGCCATTCAGAATTATTTCCGTTTCAAAATTCTTGTATCCCACGAAAGTGATGACAATGATTCTCGTCCCGGTTTCAGTGGTCGTGAATTCAAATTTTCCATCCGCATTCGTACTGGCACCATCGTACGAATCTTTAATCGAAACGTTAGCCCCTGGGATACCATCTTCATTTTCATCCGTTACCCGGCCGGAGAGTTTAGTCTGCCCAAAGCAAACCTCCGACACCAGAATAAATAAGATTGATAGAATTGATTTCATTGACTTCTTTTTGTGCGATTACACGGTAAAGATTGGGCACGCAAATGGGCTTTTATAAAAGGAGTTACCAGGGTGTAGTATGAGAAGGATGAACTGTTGATTTTAGATTCTTAAGAGTTGGACACTTTGAAAGTGTATGACACCTCAAAATTTGGCTGAGTTTGCTATTTTTGCACCTCACCCTAAATCCATCTCCAAAAGGATAGGGACTTTATATACGATCAAATTGTAAGACAGTGGCCGAGTACAGCAAAGAAGAGATTAAGCGCATAGAAGAAAAATGGCGAATCGAATGGAAAAACCGTGAGGTATATAAAGTCTCGAACGATTCCAAAAAGCCTAAATTCTATGTTTTGGATATGTTTCCGTACCCATCCGGTGCCGGACTGCACGTAGGCCACCCACTGGGCTATATCGCGTCAGATATCGTTGCACGCTACAAGAGACTTAAAGGGTTTAATGTACTTCACCCGATGGGGTTTGACGCCTTCGGATTACCAGCTGAACAGTATGCTATTGAACATGGCATTCACCCGGCTACTTCTACCTCCCAAAATATTGAGAACTTCAAAAAGCAATTAGCCAACATCGGCTTTTGCTATGACTGGAGTCGCAAAGTACAAACCTGCGATCCTAAATACTACAAATGGACACAATGGATTTTTCTTCAAATCTTTGATAGCTGGTATAACCGGAAGAAAGAAAAAGCAGAAAGAGTAGCGGAGTTGGTCTCAATCTTTGAAAAAGAAGGAAATGCAAACCACCCAGTTCCGAATTCAAAATTTGAAATTCAAAATTTTAAAGCTGTTGAGTGGAAATCATTCGATGATAAAAATAAACAAGAGATTTTAATGCAGTACCGCCTTGCCTATCTGGCGCACACGGATGTAAACTGGTGTGAGGCATTGGGAACTGTATTGGCAAATGATGAAGTCATTAATGGTGTTAGCTATCGCGGAGGCTTTCCTGTAGTAAAAAAGCAAATGCGCCAGTGGAGTCTACGCATTACAGAATATGCCGAGCGACTACTACAGGGGTTAGATAAAATTGACTTCAGTGATTCCATGAAGGAGATTCAGCGCAATTGGATTGGGAAGAGTGTTGGGGCGAGAATTGATTTTGACCTCACCCCTGGCCCCTCTCCGGAGGAGAGGGGAAGTGCTTCGGGAGAAATTTATGCTCAGGATTTTATTTTTACTACTGACGAGCGTACATGGAAATCACAAAAAGAGAATGCTAGAGATAACCGGAAGAGCCCAACAGAAGCAGAAGAGAAATTTTGGCAGTCCGTTCGCAACAGCAATCTTGGTTTCAAATTCAGAAGGCAACATGCTATCGGTCGATTTATTGTTGACTTTGTTTGTATAGAGAAGAAACTAGTAGTTGAAATTGACGGAGCAATTCATGATTCACAAAAAAAGGAAGATGAAGAACGTACACTGATCATTCAAGATGCAGGCTTCAAGGTAATCCGATTCTCTAATGAGGAGGTGCTGAAGAATCTTGAAGTGGTCTTACAAGAAATTAGAATGGAGCTCTCCTCCCCCTCTCCTCTGGAGAGGGGGCCGGAGGGTGAGGTCCTAACCGTATTCACCACCCGCCCCGATACCATTTTCGGAGTAGACTTCATGGTATTGGCACCTGAACACGACTTGGTGAAAAAGATTACCAGTGCATCGCAACAGACAGAGATTGATAAATATCTAAAATACGTTGAAAGCCGTTCGGAAGTAGATCGCATGGCGGAAGTGAAGAAGATCACAGGTGCATTTACGGGTGCTTTTGCCGTTAATCCATTCAATGGAAGAGAAGTTCCTATTTGGATCAGTGAATACGTATTAGTAGGATATGGCACGGGCGCCATTATGGGTGTGCCGAGCGGTGATGAACGCGATCATAAGTTTGCTAAGCACTTCAAACTGCCAATCACAAACATCATCGGATCGCATTATAATGGTGAAGAAGCAAATCCAACCAAGGATGCCATTCTTGAAAACTCTGACTTCCTAAATGGCATGGTCATGCACAAGGCAATTGATGTTGTGATTCAAAAGCTTGAAGAAAAAGGAATTGGTAAGCGCCAGGTAAATTATAAAATGCGCGATGCTGGCTGGAGTCGTCAGCGGTATTGGGGTGAACCCTTCCCGGTAACATATCGTGAGGATGTTCCGTATGCAATGAAGGACGAAGAACTTCCATTAGAGCTACCGCCATCTGATAATTTTAAATCGGCTGGTAATGGAGAAGGTCCGTTAGCGAATCTTACTGACTGGATCAATTTTGCTCCCAATCAAAAACGCGACAGCAACACCATGCCTACTCATGCGGGTGCTGCATGGTACTTTTTGAGATACATGGATCCGCACAATGACACTGCCTTTGCTGATAAAAAAGCATTGGACTATTGGCAACAGGTGGATGTCTACATTGGTGGCTCCGAACATGCAGTTGCTCATTTATTATACTCCAGACTGTGGATAAAAATTCTTCACGATCTTGGCTATATAAAATTTGATGAGCCGTTTAAGAAGTTGATTAATCAGGGAAAAATTACGGGCGATTCGAGATTTGTTTATCGTGTTCGAGGAACGAATCGCTTTGTTTCAGCTGGCTTAAAAGGCAATCACCAAACAGACGAACTACATGTTGATGTTAATATTGTCAATGGATTAGAATTGGACACTGAAGCCTTCAAAAAATGGAAACCAGACTTTGCTAATGCTGAATTCATTTTGGAAGATGGCAAATACATCTGCGGATCGGCTATTGAAAAAATGAGCAAATCGTATTTCAATGTTGTCAACCCTGATGAAATCATAAACAACTATGGAGCCGACACCCTTCGCATGTACGAAATGTTCCTCGGTCCGTTAGAGCAATCCAAACCCTGGAATACGAATGGTATTGACGGTGTATTTAAATTTTTGAGAAGATTTTGGAATTTATTCCATGATAGTACAGGAAACTTCACCGTGAGTGATGTTGAGCCATCGCGCGATGAATTAAAAGTGTTTCATAAGACCATCAAGAAGATTGAACACGATATAGATAACTATTCATTCAATACATCGGTAAGTGAATTCATGATTTGCGCGAACGAATTAAGTTCTATGAAAAGCAACCTGCCTACCGGACAGGCAGGTAAGCGAAGCATTCTTGAACCGTTGGTGATCGTCCTCGCTCCTTTCGCTCCTCACATTGCAGAAGAGTTGTGGGAAAAACTTGGGCATCAGGATACAATCTTAAATGCATCCTTCCCACAATACGATGAGCAGTACTTAACAGAGAGTTCATTCAATTATCCAATCTCCATCAACGGAAAAGTGCGTGCGCAAATGAACTTTGCCCTCGACATGCCAAAAGAGGATATTGAGAAAGTAGTATTAGCGTCTGACATCGTGTTGAAGTGGACTGAAGGTAAGCCTCCTAAAAAGGTGATAGTGGTGCAGGGGAAGATTGTGAATGTGGTGTTATAGTCATTAGTCCTGAGATAGTTGAAAAGAAATTAGGTTCGGAATTCCGACTCAAGACTAAGGACTGCTAACTAACTACTGTTAGCTTTTAGTAACAATTCCTTAACTTGCCTCGCTTTTAAACTCAGCTTATGCGCCATTCTAAAATTGTAGGCCTTGGTCATCATGTGCCTGAAACGGTTATCACCAACGAATACCTCTCTTCCATTATGGATACCACCAACGAGTGGATCATTGAACGGACAGGCATTCAAGAGCGCAGGTATATTGATCCAACAAAAGATACAGTTGCGAACATGGCTGCTAAGGCTACACGCATGGCTTTGAAACGTGCGAACCTAACCGAAAAAGATATTGAGTTTATTGTGTTTGCTACTATCACTCCCGATTACTTTTTTCCGGGTTCGGGTGTGTTGTTACAACGCGAGTTGGGTTTAGAAAGCATTGGTGCATTGGATATTCGAAATGCCTGCTCTGGATTTATCTACGCATTATCGGTGGCCGATCAGTTTATTAAATCAGGCATGTACAAAACTATTTTGGTTGTAGGTGCAGAGATTCAATCGACCGCCATTGACATGACGACACGTGGAAGGAACACCGCGGTGATCTTTGCCGATGGTGCCGGTGCAGCCATTTTACAACCTACCGATAAACCGGGAATCCTTTCTACACATTTACATTCCGATGGTCGCTATGCTGAAGAGTTGTACGTACGTGATCCCGGAAGCAGCCGAACTCGTGAAGAACGCCAGCCGGAACAAATTCTGGACACCACGCACTTCAAAGTAGTGATGAATGGCAGCCAGGTTTTCAAACATGCCGTAGTGAGATTTATGGAAGTAATTAATGAGGCACTGAATGCCAACGGAATAAAGAAAGACGATATTGATTTATTAGTACCGCATCAGGCTAATTTGCGAATCAGTCAGTTTATTCAGCAAAAACTCGAACTTCCCGATTCGAAAGTTTATAATAACATCATGCGGTATGGAAACACTACAGCTGCCTCTATACCGATTGCGATGAGCGAAGCTTGGGCAGAAGGGAAAATCAAAGAAAATGACGTAATTTGTTTGGCCGCATTCGGCAGTGGCTTTACATGGGCTTCTGCATTAATTCGGTGGTAATCTTTAAATCAAAATTCAACATTAAAATATAGAATAGCAGAATTTTGATTTGACAATCTTCAATATTGAATAGAAATGAAAACATCGACCTATAATCCAAGTCCACTTGAAGTAGACTTTGCAAATGCCTTACACATTTTGCAAGACGAAATTCAAAAGCACCTTCAGGATAACGAGGTGGTTAACGTTGAAAGTAATATTAAGCGTGATAACCCAATGGTAAAATTTAGTCTGCTTGATAAAGATGGCGATCCACATGAAATTGTAGTGCGCATTATACAAATACCAGATAAGTTTTAGCAATTACCATAACGGCAATACCTCCATTACAATCCATCACATTTTTTTTGCCATCCATCCCACAGAACCAGAGAGCTGTTTTGTGCGTTTATATTTGAGTAATTTTATAGCATGAGAAAGAGAGTATTTCTAGGATTAATGCTAGTCACTGCACTAATCGCGTTTTCATTTACCACCCAATCGGATAGATATTTCGAAATCGCTAAAAACCTCGACATTTTTGCAACACTTTTTAGAGAAGTAAACGCATTGTATGTCGATGATGTTAACCCGAATAAATTAGTCAAAACGGGCATTGATGGTATGCTGGAGTCACTTGATCCATACACCAATTACATACCGGAAGACATGGTGGAAGATTTCAAGCGAATGAACACCCTACAATATGATGGTATAGGCGCAACACTAAGCCGCCTAAACAACCGAACAGTAGTTACCATGATTTTTGAAAACTACCCAGCACAAAAAGGAGGTTTAAAAATTGGCGATGAAATATTAAAAATCGATAATACAGAAGTTGGTAAATTAACAATTGATCAAGAAGATCAACTTTTAAAGGGGCAGGTAGGCACATCGGTTAACCTTACAATAAAACGCCTGGGTGTTGAACAACCCCTTAAGCTAAATTTTAAGCGAGAGAAAATTAAGGGGAGCAATGTTCCATATTCTGGAATGTTAGAAAATAACATTGGCTATATTCAGTTACTTGAGTTTACAATGGATGCAGGTAAGGAGGTTAAAAACGCTTTAATAGCTTTAAAAAAGAATGGCGCCCGAGCAGTGATTTTAGATGTACGAGGAAATCCCGGTGGCTTGCTTACAGAAGCGGTTAATATTTGTAACATTTTTATTCCGAGAGGGAAACTTGTAGTTAGTACAAAAGGGAAAATACCAGAACAAAATCATAACTACGAAACATTAGACGATGCCGTTGATTCTGAAATCCCGATGGCCGTAATTATTAATCGTGGAAGTGCATCCGCTTCAGAAATTGTTGCCGGTACTCTTCAGGATTATGACCGAGCCATTGTTATTGGTGAGAAATCGTACGGTAAGGGGTTAGTTCAGGTAAGTAGATTACTTTCCTATAACGCTCAATTAAAAGTAACAACAGCAAAATACTACACACCTACCGGGCGCTGTATTCAGGTATTAGACTACTCGCATCGAAGAAATGACGGAAGTGTAGGTACAATTCCAGATTCTGCAAAGCGGCCATTCAAAACAACATCTGGTAGAACTGTGTATGATGGTGGCGGCATTGAGCCTGATGTAAAAATGCCCTATATTGAGTTACATACTGTTACTCAGAAATTATACGAGACAGGTTCAATTTTTGAGTATGCCACTGTCTATGCGTTAGCTCATCCTTCTTTACCTGATCCAAAAAGCTTTACCCTAAGCAATGATGAGTATTCACAATTTACAATGTGGATGAAAACTAGAAATTTCACATACACTTCAAATTTTGATCAACAGTTGCAACTCGTTAGCCAGGAAGCGAAGAGAGAGAAATATTACGCTGATGTAAAAGTACATCTTGATCTAATCGAAGGGAAGGTTGAAGAAAATAAAAAAAGCGAAATGCAACTTTATAAAGATGAAATAAAACAATTGCTGGAAGAAGACATTGCTTCGCGCTATTACCTTGAAAAGGGAAGTATTGAAGTTGGATTCAAGTATGATCAGGAAATTAAGAAAGCAAGTGAAGTACTACTCAATACCGCTCAATACAAGAAAATATTAAATCTTAAATGATTTCATTTTCAAGCCGTAAAAGCAAATTTCGAGTTGGCGTTACATTCCTTCTACTGTTCATTCTAATGGCTTCATTTCATTCGTGTATGACGTTTCGGATGAGCGAAAAGGAAGTTGCTGAATACTTTCAGCAAAAAAAAATTAACGGAAGTCGCCATCGTTATAAAACAGGCAAGTATACAATTCATTATGCACAGGCTGGCAACGAACAAAATCCACTCATTCTATTTGTTCATGGCTCGCCAGGGTCTCTGAGCGCATTCATTGATTTTCTTGGCGATACGTCAATAACCGATCACGCGTTGGCAATCACCGCGGATCGGCCAGGCTTTGGTCATTCAAATTTTGGAATTGCCGAACCTTCTCTCGAAAAGCAGGCGTTAGCGCTCAAGCCAATCATAGAAAAATATAAAAATAATAAGCCCGTTATTCTTGTTGGACATTCGCTGGGCGGCCCTGTTATTGCACGCATGGCTATGGATTTTCCCGAGCTGATTGACGGCTTAGTTTTTGTGGCAGCTTCAATAGACCCAGAGCTTGAACCGAACGAAACCTGGTTCAGAGCACCCCTTGCAACACCATTCCTTAGCTGGGTGCTACCACGATCGTTGCGAGCTTCAAACGAAGAAATTTATCAACTTAAGCCACAATTGGAAGACATGCTTTCGCGCTGGAAGGAAATTAAATGTTCGGTAGTTGTCATTCAGGGTATGAAAGATACGTTAGTACCTGCTGGCAATGCTGACTTTGCAAAGAGAATGATGATCAATGCCCCCGTTGACCTACTCTTGAAAGAAGAAATGGATCACTTCATTCCGTGGTCAAACCCGGAATTGATAAAGCAGGCCATTTTTCAACTCCTGAAAAATAAGCCTGCTACTAAGTTTTCTAAAAACTAATTTCCAGAATACAATTTCTTTGCTGTGACCTCAAACTTATCGCCCGATTTCCAAATTGGAGCCTTTGGAGCATTCCCTAAAAGATAATTTGTATATACATAAGCTCTGAAATATTTAATCAGGTAATCAAAATCAAGACTCGCTACTTCATCGGCTGGTTGGTGATAAAATTTCAACAATTCAGCATCAAATGCTTTCGTACCGGGTGCAAAGTTTATAGCCGGAATACCCTTCACCGCAAAACTGTAGTTATCCGATCGCTCATATAAATTTTGCTCCGGTACTGGATCAAGCGCGGCTTTCAGTCCAAATGCTTCACATCCTTTGGTAAGGTCTGCTTGTGCTGTTGTTCGTTCCAAGCCAATAACAGTAGCCATCGTTTTATCGTTGTAACCGGCACCATCACAATTGAAATTAAATACCGACTGTTTCAACGGAATCAACGGATGATCGGCATACCAGGAACTTCCCAGAAGTCCTTTCTCTTCGCCCGTTAAGGCTAAAATTAAAACAGATCGTTTAGGTGGATACATCGATAAAAATTTCGCGGTCTCCATTAAGCCAACAGTACCAATTGCATTATCGCGAGCACCGTTAAAGATTGAGTCAGGTTCATTTGCACGAACAGTAACGCCAACGTGGTCATAATGTGCAGAAATAATTAAGAATTCATTCTTTAATACAGCGCTTGTTCCTTCAATTACACCAGCCACATTTTTTCCATTGATAAAACTAACTTTTGTCCCCACCACCGTTAGGCTTCCTGTAGACTTTTTAGTTTCCTTTAAGGCAGCAATTATTGGTGCCTCAGTATTTTTCATCCAAAGGTGAGTTATACCGTCTTCCTTTTTTAGTGTCATCCTTTTCTGGCTCAAGAAACCAGCAATGCCTTGCCACGGAACTCCCGGTGTTCCTACAATCTCAATAAGCGCTATTGCACCTGCCTCTTTCGCTAATGTATTTTTCTCGGGTGAATCTGCCAGAAAAGCTTTCATTACGTTAGTCTCTTCTGCCTTGCCCGTAAACGTTACGGCTATCTTACCCTTCATATCAAATTTTTGAAAATCTTCTTTTGATCCGTATCCGACAAAAACAATCTCGCCCGATATCGAAACGTTGTCGCCCGCAAATAGAACCACATCTTCCATAAGCTTAAATGTTTGATCTTTCACGGTAAACTCAATTGAAGAAGGCGGTTCCACTTTTTGAAATTCAACTTTTTGAAAGTACTGGGCTGCACCCGGTGCAGGTTTAATACCCAATTGACGAAAGTAAGATGCTATGTAATTCGCAGCGATGTCAATCTCTGGTGAACCTGTATCACGACCTCGCATTTCATCGGCCGCTAAAAATGTCAGGTGAGCCTCCGCATCACTTTTCGTAATCAATTTTGTGATCATCTCAACAGGTGTTTTTTGCGCACTCGCAGAGGTGAGAATAAAGACTGCTAAAAGGTTAATAAAACTTCGTTTCATAGGGTTCAATTTTTAAGGAGTTTTAATTGGGTAAAAAAAAACGGGAAGTCTTTCAACTGCCCGCTTTCATAGATTTAGGTAAATTACCTAACGAAGAAACAAAAGTTCTCTGTATTTCACAAGTGGCCAATCCTCATCATCAATCAATAATTCAAGCTCATCTACTGCTTCCCTGATTTGATCGAAGTATTTTTCTTTAATGTCATCACAATACGCAATTGCACGTTTGTGCGTATCTGCTATTTTATTGATACGTTTTCGCTCATCAATCATTTCACGAACACCCGATTTTATAGTCTCAATGTATCCGGAAATTTCTTCAATAGTTTTAACAACCGCCTTATTATCAATACCGAGCCCATTTAATCCGTTTGCGTTATTGATCAACTTACTTTGATACGCAATGGCTGTTGGGATGATATGATTCATGGCCAAATCACCCATAACCCGTGCTTCAATTTGAACTTTCTTAATATAACTTTCAAGCTTAATTTCGTGTCTCGCTTCAAGTTCCTTATGCGAAAGGACTCCATGTTTCTCAAACATTTTTACTGTTTTAGGAGTAAGGTAGGCATCAATAGCCCTTACTGCATTTTTAATATTAGAGAGGCCGCGACTCTTTGCTTCTTCAACCCAACTCTCTGAATATCCATCACCTTCAAACCTAATACTCTTCGATTCCTTAATATATTTTCGAAGTACTCCAACAATAGCCATCCGCTTTTCTACTCCTTTCTCAACTTCTTTCTCTACAGCGTCAAAGAAATGAGTGAGCTGTTCTGCTACAATCAAATTTAAAGCAGTCATGGCGGTTCCTGAATTATCGCTTGATCCTACGGCACGGAATTCAAACTTGTTTCCGGTGAAAGCAAATGGTGATGTGCGGTTTCTATCGGTATTATCTAAAATAATTTCAGGAATACGGTCGATTCCCAATTTCATATACATATTATCGCCTTTCTCAATTTTAATATTTCCATTCTTCTCTACTTCATCAAGTACGGCACTCATCCGTGAGCCAATAAAAGTAGACATGATTGCTGGCGGTGCCTCATTTGCTCCTAAACGGAAATCATTTGCTGCTGTCGCGATGCTTGCCCTTAACAAATCAGCGTGCTCATGCACAGCTTTTACGGTAGTAACAAAGAATGTCAAAAACATCAGGTTGTCGCGCGCACTACTCGAAGGTGCAAAGAGGTTTACGCCCATATCGGTAATTAATGACCAGTTATTGTGTTTTCCACTTCCATTAAGCCCAGCAAATGGCTTTTCATGAAATAGTACTTTCAATCGGTGTTTTTCACCAACACGCACCATCACATCCATTAATAGCTGGTTATGATCATTGGCCACATTCACTTCTTCAAATAACGGTGCCACTTCAAATTGGCTCGGTGCTACTTCGTTATGGCGTGTGCGAACGGGTATACCAAGTTTCCAAGCTTCAATCTCAAACTCCTTCATGAAGTCATAAACACGTTGCGGAATTGATCCAAAATAGTGATCCTCCAACTGCTGACCACGTGCGGGTGAATGACCAAATACAGTCCTTCCACCCATTACTAGATCCGGTCTGGCATTATAAAGTGCTTCATCTACTACAAAATATTCTTGCTCACAGCCAAGCGATGCATTTACTTTTTGAATGTCCTTATCAAATAACTGACAAACCTTAACGGCAGCTTTGTCTACTGCTAGAAGAGCTTTTAACAATGGAGTTTTTGTATCCAATGTCTCCCCGGTATACGAAACAAATATGGTAGGAATACACAATGTCTTACCGTAAACAAACATCGGTGAAGATGGATCCCAGGCAGTATAGCCACGAGCTTCAAATGTACTGCGTATACCTCCGCTCGGGAACGATGATGCATCCGGTTCTTGTTGTACTAACTCACTGCCTCTAAATTTTTCAATGCCTGCAATGCCATCAAAAAAAGCATCATGCTTCTCTGCAGTTCCACCGGTAAGAGGTTGAAACCAATGGGTAAAGTGTGTTGCGCCCTTTCCAAGAGCCCAAGATTTAACGGCAACTGCAACCGCATCGGCTGTAGTGGTATCAACTTTTTCGCCTTGCTTAATAGACTGTCTAACTTGCTTAAACACATCCGATGACAGGGTTGCACTCATCTGCTCAATTCCAAACACATTCTCACCAAAAAAATCGGAAGCTTTTGCCGAAGGCATCTCAATATGCATTTTCGGTCGGTTACTGAGCTGCTCAAGAGCCCTGAATCTTAAATGCGCCATGCTAGTGGTTTTTTTTGTCAGTTATGGCTGCAAATCTATACTTTTTTTCAACTATAGGGCAAAATATAAACCTATTTTAAAAATAAAACGAAATTTAATAAATGGGTAGGGCTAAAAACTAACTAGATCACCGTTTGCTCAGCTGGAAAATGAATTTATATTTTCAACTACCCTACTAATTAGATTTCTTTACCGACCCTCCGCTACTGGAGTTTGTATTACTGCGCTCGGGGTTACCCTTGTAGCGGATACTACCACCGCTACTGGCTTGGGCATTAATCTCTTTTACAACATTAATTTTTGCGGATCCAGCGGAGCTAACATCAGCTTCAACAGTATCTGCAACCAAATCGTAGGCATCAACTTCACCTGCACTGCTTGCATCAATTTCAACTGTTCTTGCTTTACCTCGCAACTCCAATTCGGCAGCACTGGATGCACTAACCTCCAGATTATCAACATCAACTTGAATATCAACCGTTGCAGCGCTGGATGCACTTAATGATAACTCTTTAGTTTTAATCGGCTCATCAGCAAAAATATTGGATGCTGAGCTAGCCGATAATTTATTTATCTCAACATACGTAACATACACTTTTACAGTTTTATCACGATAGCGGCCTTCTTGCATATGAATTTTAAGGTAATCTCCTGAAATCTCGGTAATTACATCGGCCGGTTTAATGCCGGTAACTTCAACTTTCAGTGTCTCTTTGTCTCCCTTTTTCAGATAAACATCAATCCCCTCAGCTACTTTAATACCCTTGAATGTGCCTACGCTGCGGGTTTCAGATTGCTGTGCAATAGCAACTGTGGCAATCACTATAAAACTTAAAATTAAAAAATATCTCATTTTCTTATTGTTTAACCCAAAGACTTAGCCAATAGAACAAGGTTGCATCCGTACACCAATTCAGGTATTTTTTTTTGGCAAGATGACAAAACATCTTAATTTTCGCTATATTTCAAAGCCTAAACAAAAAATTGAATTTAAAACTCAATTCTACTATGTCATTTAACAAAAAAACAGAACTGAACATTCTTATCAACCTGGCCGCCAGCGACAGCAAAATTGAAGAGCGGGAATCCAAGCTTATACACATGGTTGCAAAAGCAAACGGTATAGCGAAAGAGGATGTAACACAGATGATTAACAACCCTCAGCCAATCACGAACATCAGTGCTCTTACCTCTGACGAAAAATTTGAACATCTGTATTACCTTATCCAAATGATGAAAATGGATGGTCAGGTGTTTAAAAGTGAAATCGTTTTTTGTGAAACTATTGCAGAGAAAATGGGATACAAAAAAGGTATTGTTGGAGAGCTCTCACAACATATCTATAGTGACCCATCCATTACTTCCGATCGCGAAATGCTACGGAAGAAAGCAGCAAAATTTATTCGTTCGTAAGAACAAAATAAAATATAGTAAAATTAAAAGCCCCCGAGTACTCGGGGGCTTTTTTATTGCTTCTCAAAAACCATTTTCCCACCAACGATAGTCATGGATACTTCAGTTTTCAGAATATCCATTTCAGGAGCCGTCATGATATTGTCCGAGAAAATTGTAAAATCGGCAAGCTTACCAGGTTCAATAGAGCCTTTTATGTTTTCCTCAAAAGCTCCATAGGCTGCATCCAGAGTGTACGAACGGAGTGCCTGATCGCGTGTCATCTTTTCCTCAGGCTCATAGCCACCTGCTGGCTCGCCTTTCAATGTCATGCGTGTAACGGAGGCGTAAAAACATGCTAATGGATTCAATGGTTCGACAGGCGCATCTGTGCCATTTACAATTTTTGCTCCCGACTTCAACAATGATTGCCACATGTAAGCACCTTCTCTAATGCGCTTCTCCCCTAACCGATCAATGGCCCAAGGTCTATCGCTCGACATATGGATAGCCTGCATTGCAGGAATTACACCCAATTGTCCGAATCGTGGGATATCTTTTGGATTAATATGTTGTGCGTGCTCAATTCTAAAGCGATGATCTTTAACATCCGGGTTTTCCTTAAACGCTATTTCATACCGATCTAAAATTTCGCGATTAGCCCGATCACCAATAGCGTGTGAACTAACTTGAAAACCAGCCTTCAATGCTTTACGTGATGTTGATAAGACAGTATCCATAGAAAGAGTTGCCATCCCAAAAAAATCTCCACGATCGGTGTAGGGTTCAAGCAACCATGCGCCTCTTGATCCTAACGCACCGTCACAAAAAAGTTTGATTGACCGAATTGTTAACCAATGTGTATCATCAATCTCCGGTCCTTTTTTAAGCCACTCATTCACCATATTCTTATCATCACCCGCGAGCATCACATAAAGCCGAACACCGAGCGTTCCACTTGCTTTTGCTTCTCGAAAGAGTTCAATATTTCTTCGGGTTGCACCTGCATCATGAAAACTGGTTATGCCATTTCGCCAGCAAGCTTGTGTTGCCAATGAAATTGCCTGGAGATCGCGTTCATCACTTGCTGTCGGTACATACTTATAGATCAAGCTTGTAGCTAATTCATTAAATATACCTGTGGGATTTCCATTCTGGTCTCTAATTATTTCACCTCCATCCGACTCCATGGCAGTTAGATTTTCTTTTGATAACTGATTAACTCCGGCAATCTCCATTGCTTTTGAATTCACTTGGATAGCATGGCCACTTGCATGTTCAAGCATAACCGGGTTATTAGGAGAAACTTCACTTAACTTATCATGAACCTGAAAACCCTTTACCATTTTATCTGGCTTGGATTCCCACTTGTCCTGATGCCAACCTCTGCCTAAAATCCATTGGCCCGGTTGAGCTTTACTGGCTGCATCGCGAACCATTGAAACTATTTCATCGTAGCTCTTTACTTTCGTAAGGTCCAAGTCCAATTCAAAGTAACCGACTCCAAAAAAATGTCCGTGACCTTCAATAAACCCTGGAGTCATAGTCTTACCCTTCAAGTCAATAATACGTGTACTGTCACCAATCCATTCGCGCGCTTCTTTTTCAGTTCCGGCAAACTCAATTTTATCACCCTTCACTACTACAGCTTCAACGGTTGGTTGTTTATCATTTACGGTATAAATCGTTCCTCCAAGAATAACCATGTCGGCAGATTTTTTACCGGGGTTACATGAAAAAACAAGTGTTGCGATACTTAGAAAGACGATGACTTGAATTTTTTTCATAAGAATAGAATTTATGCCCGTAATTTTAACCATATTTTAATTAAATCTAACAGTCCTATCTTTACAGCATTATGCGTAAAAGGCTTATTCTGTTCATTTCCCTCTTTTTATTTTGGATGGCATTTTTCACTGTTGTGCGGGCAGTGTTCATGGGTTACAATTATGAATTCACTTCACAGCTTAATTTTTTTGAAGTACTGAAAAGCCTTCTCTATGGCCTTAAGATGGACATGAGCATGACAGGCTACTTCATGCTGGTCTATGGATTGATCTTAATGATATCTGCGCTTTATGTCTCACGTGCTATTTCGTTTGTCACGAACAGCGTTACTGTAATTTTCCTATTGATGTCCGCCAGTATTGTAATGGTTGATCTTGAACTCTATCGTCACTGGGGTTTTCGCATGAACACCACACCCCTATTTTATATGGGGTCGGAAGCAGCCGGAACAATTGAACCTTGGTTGGCAGCCTGGCTAATTGTTATCGTTGTATTTCTATTTGCAGCTTTTTGTTGGATTTACTTTCGTTTTCTGGCACCTTCTTTTAGATCGCTTCAGCCTTCGGGTTGGAAGTCTTCATTCATCCTTCTGCTCATTACATGCGCGATGATTATGCCGATTCGCGGAAGCTTTGGCACCTCTACGATGAACCCCAGCATGGTGTACTATCATCCTACAAAAACATTTGCGAATCATGCAGGCATTAATGTAACGTGGAATTTTTTATACAGCATACAAACTGACAATACGGTTCAATACCCTGAAGATTATTTCGACAAGGAATTAACAGATAAGTATTTCAAAAAACTTTACCCACAGAATGATTCAACCTATCACATCTTAAAAACAGCAAGACCGAGTATTTTATTGATCATTTTGGAAGGAATAACCGCTGAAGTCATCGAACCATTGGGTGGAAGAAGCGGCATCATGCCTAATTTAAATGCCTTGTGCAAAGAAGGAATATTTTTTAATCGCTTCTATGCCAATGGAGACCGCACCGATAAGGGCTTAGTCAGTATTTTAAGTTCGTATCCACCTCAACCCCGTGGATCAATTATTAAGTTTCCGCAAAAAACACAAAAGCTTTCTTTTTTAAGTCATGAACTTGAGCATTTAGGATACACAAGCTCCTTTGTATATGGTGGCGATGCCGATTTCGCAAACTACCGCTCTTATTTAACAGACGGAAGATTTAAACATATCACTTCTGTAGATGATTATCCAGAAGAACTTGATGATTCAAAATGGGGCGTAGCGGACCAATACGTATACGATCAAACACTTTTCGAAATTGATAGCACGCGTCAACCCTTCTTTAAAGTTGTGCTTACGCTGAGCAGCCATGAGCCATTTAAAGTTCCAATGGAAACCATTATAAAAGGGCAAGATGAGGCTTCGAAATATATGAACTCGTGTTATTATGCCGACAAAAGCCTTGGCGAGTTTATTCAAAAAGCAAAACAATCATCGTGGTGGGCGAATACACTCATTATAATAACGGCCGACCATGGACATAGACTGCCAGGTATAAAAAGGACAGAAGTAAGAGAAAAATTTCACATCCCCATGGTATGGACGGGGGGTGCTATTCTAAAAGATTCTGTCATCAATAAAATTGGCAACCAAAGCGATATAGCTAATACGCTTCTTAATCAGATCGAAAAGCCATCACCGGATTTGATATTCAGTAAAGATCTTTTTGGAAATAATACAAACGATTTTGCAGTGTACATTTTCAATGATGGGTACGGTTATATCGATACGGATCGATATTTCATATATGACAATCCAGGCAAACAATATTTGCGAAAAGATGGAGTACAGCAAGATGATGAGCTGAATTTTGCAAAAGCTTACGTTCAAAAATTATACTCAGACTATAATTCAAAGAAATGATAAAGAAAATTAGTAACGGGAAATCAACAGACAAAGATTCTTTGCAATATTTTTTCAGGCCTCCACTTATTGATGTTGCAAAATTGAGATCGCGGAATAAACCCGCGAAGGTGTGGCTAATAGTCTTTTTATTCACATGCACATTCGCTCAGGCTCAGCAATTTGGATTATCATTTTCCTATTTCATTCCTAAAAACGGATACCTCTCTACCCCCATCAGTCCATTCTCTATCCGCGGAGTGGGCGTTAGCTTGACCGATTTTCTTGCACTTGAAACGGGAGCTTCTCTTTACAGGATGACAGGCCTCAATTTAAAAGGCTTGCCTTTTGAAAGTAAAGACCCACTCATTGGACCAAACTTTACAATCTTTATTCCGGCTGAGTTAGTGGTTATGCTAAAAGCCGGAAAAGTTGAATTTGATATTAAAGGCGGTGGATTTTTTTTTTACGGATTGGGGACTAAATTAAACTATGGGAATTTTGATCGGGCAATTCGCAAACACGAAAGCTGGGAAGTAGCCAATGCCGATTTTTCATTCGGCAACAAACCAGGTTTCGGATATCATGCCGGGGCCGAACTAACCGTGTATGTTACAAGCACAGTAGGCGTATCGTTTGAGACAAACTATCTCGTGGGACAAGCCAGCATGCCCATTGATGGAAGTTATACAGGAGGCACTGGTTCTTTAGAAACTGTTGCCGTAGATTATAAAAATGCTAAGGTTGATTTCACCGGACTGGAGTTTTCAATCAGCTTATTGTTTGATACCGGTGGCGGGCCAAGCCCGGGGAAGAAGAAAAGGAGGAGGTAATTAGCGAACCATAAATTTGGCGCTAGTTACGAATAGCTACTTCTCCTTATTCGTTGGCTCTATTAATGGCACACTGAATTTTATTTTTGCAATTCTGGAAGGATGCGTTGCTGTGATTACCAAGCCTGTTTTGTAATTTTTACTCATCCAGGTAATATATCCCCCTGTGAAATCAATCTTCTTTACATTGGTACAAACGGAGTTTTCAAGAACCCCGTAATAGTTTCCCCAATTACTTTGTGATGTACCACTGGAGAAAAATACATTTTTGTTTTCGTCATCGCAATAGAAAGCATATAACTCCTCGTTTGCCAATTCACGTATCGATATTTTTTGAGGATCAGACCATTTATTTTCTTTTCTGAAGGATACAAAAGGGGCAAACGCCCAATCATCATCAACCCTGATATTTCTCATAAACGATAACGTTTGGTTATTTTGAGAAATGGAAGGATAGGCTTCCAAGGTTTCCTCTAGCGATACAGGAGAACCAACCAGTTGCGCTTTACTCCATCCTTTTTCTCCTACATAATCAATCTTGTAAATGTCATTGTTAAGACCAAAATAAATCTGACTGCCATCTGCACTTATCGAGCAGCCTAAAAAAATATCATCCGCACCAAACTGTATTGCCGGATAAGGCTCTGACCATTTTTCATCAGAGGTTTTATCCGAGATCATAATGGATTCCTTTGTTGAGTCCAAAACTTTTTTATAGCACAATCGGTTTTCTCCATCATTCATGGAAGGGTTTGAAATATTAAAGGAAGAATGATCATTTATATTCTCAGGGAAAAGCTCAACAGTTACAATCTGCGCATGTGTTGAGATCGAAATAAAGGTCAGAAGGTAAAGGCTGACGTGTTTCATACCATAATGTAACGATTCTAATCGCATTCATGGACAACTTTAGATCGAAACGGTTACTACCTTCGCAGAAACTTCTATTCATCGGGTTTCTTTGCAGGCTGTTCCTTAATCTCTGAAAGTTCAAGATTGTGTCTTTTAAAAAGCTTTCTTGAATCCTCTACAAATGTTTTGAATGAAAGTCGGGAGGCTTCATCCTTTATAAACCCCGTAGTGTCACTTTCAAAAGAAGAAACAGGCATTATATAATAATCTTTATTGACATCAGCAGTCCGATACACCCACTCTAAAATATATCCGGCTGAATCAATTTGAGTAGTCGCAACACTGTCTTTTATTATCATAGTAAAACTTACTTGCAACATCGCTCCTCCATCTTTATACCGATCACGTTGGCCTGAAACAAAATTCCCTAGCGAGTATGTCACCAATTGATTCTTTTCTTTTCTCCATTCCATCGGCTGTAGCACATGTGGATGTGAACCGATCACCAGTTGAACACCATTCGTAAAACAGAATTCTGTGATCATTCGCTGTTGTGCCGATGGCTGAGACTGATATTCTTGCCCCCAGTGTGTAAATACAATAATAAAATCAGGTATAGCTTCTTTTGCTTTTACAATATCCTTCCTGATCTGAGCTGTGTCAATCAAATTAACTACGTTCGGCTTTGTTACCGGAATACCGTTAGTGCCATACGTGTAATTCAACAATGCCAGTGTGAATCCGTTTTTCTCAATAATTAAAGGATAGTCATTCAAACGTTCTACGGTATCGCGAAACGTTCCGGTGTGCAGTATTTTTAAACTATCCAACATTTCAATGGTTCGGTCCAATCCTTTTTTACCTCTATCAACACAATGATTGTTAGCGGTCACCAATACGTCCATGCCAATATCTTTCAGTGCAATAGCTAACTCATCGGGAGCACTAAATTGCGGATAGCCCTTATAGGGTGGTCCCGCAAGTGTCAATTCAAGATTTCCAATAGCGAGATCAACCGCTTCGATATACGGTTTTACAAATTGAAAGCAAGGAGCATAATCATACGTGTACGCTGTAGCTTTTGTATTATAGGCTGATTTAATTTGCGAATCGTGCTGCATGATATCGCCCAGAAATAACAGTGACAGGTGGGTAGTGTCCTGTCCGTAGCCAATACCCGGAAGCCCTATCAATACGAAACAGAAACCAACAAAAAGGTTAATCCTCATACAGCCAAAATTGCTCAAATTATTTTTATATCTTGAAGTGTCTATGCCAAAGGTATCACTTCTGTTTGCTTTAATTCTTATCACACAAATTTCTCTTGCACAGGATTTTGTTGAATTCGATAAACTCTCATATCAATCGGCACAGGATACGTTGCTTTACCGGCTATTGAAACCAAAGGTGGTAAACGAAAATCAGAAATATCCGCTGGTTATATTTTTACATGGATCGGGTGAACGCGGGAATGATAATGTTATCAACCTTAAATACATCAATACACTTTTCCTCAACAAAAAAAACAGAAATGATTATCCCTGTTTTGTAATGGTACCGCAATGCCCGGCATCTGAAGAATGGTCGTATCCTAACTGGTACCGTGAACCGAAAGAGCCTATTCGTACAGTGGTTGAATTGATTGATTCGTTGTCAGCATTACCGAATATTGATAACACTCGAATCTATATTATAGGGTTATCGATGGGAGGTTATGGAACTTGGTATTTACTCACCCGTTATCCTGAAAAATTTGCAGCTGCAATACCCATTTGTGGTGGTGGTGATTGGAATCAAGTCGATAAGTTTAAGCACGTACCTATTTGGGCATTCCATGGAAAACGTGATGGTGTAATATCCCCCGATCAAACCCGTATGATGATTAACGCGATTAAAAAAGTAGGCGGTAAACCAAAATACACTGAATACAAAAAGGCTGGCCACGATAGTTGGACGCAAGCTTTCAATGAACCACAACTACTTCCATGGCTATTCAAGCAACGGCTTGTAAAATAAACTTCAATTATTACATCCCGGCTTCCTTATCAAGATACTCTTGAACTATCTCTATCGCATTTGTTACTACATCGCTTAGCGCTACAATGAAGGTGCCTTCTTCGGCTATCGATATAGAATGTTTAATGGCTTCTATCTCTTTCGGGATTATCTCATACGTTATTTTTTTGCCCGATGAATTTATTCCATCTAAAATTAATCCATTAATATTCTCCTCCGTTCGCCCACGCAAATGTTTCTCCTGCCGGATAATGATATGATCGAACATTCTTCCAGCGATCCTGCCGCACTCCGTAATGTCCGCATCTCGCCTATCGCCCACCCCCGAAATGATGCCGACTTTTTTAGGTGAGTCTATTGAACTTAAAAAATCTTCAATAGCTCTGTACCCTGCCGGATTGTGCGCAAAGTCTATCATTACTTTAAATTTTTTAAATGTAAAGATGTTCATGCGGCCAGGTGTTAACGCTGGCGAAGGAATAAACGTCTCCAGTGATAAACGGATATTCTCTATTTTAAACCCTGCAAGGTATGCCGCCAAGGTTGCTGCCAGAACATTACTGATCATAAACTTCGCTTTACCACCGAAAGTCAGTGGTATCGTAGTTACTTTTTCAATCCGGATTTTCCAATCTCCCTTTTTTATTGTTACAAAACCGTTTTCATACACTGCGGAAATACCACCGGTCTTGCATTGATCTTTAATAATTGGGTTGTTTTCATCGAGACTGAAATATGCAACGTGACAATCCAACTCTTTGGCAATCTTAACACAACTTTCATCCTCGGCATTGAGAATAGCCCAACCATCTTTCTTAACACTTTTTACAATTACTGATTTTACACGTGCAAGATCTTCAATCGTTTCAATGTCGCTTAACCCTAAGTGATCTTCTTTAATATTCGTGATGATACCGATGTCGCAACGACTAAAGCCCAAACCAGCGCGTAAAATTCCACCCCGTGCCGTTTCCAATACCGCATACTCAACCGTTGGATCTTTCAAAATAAATTCGGTACTCATCGGGCCGGTTGTATCGCCCTTTTCCAGCATGTGATTCTGAACATAAATTCCATCAGACGTTGTAAAGCCTACCCGATACCCACCATTTTTTACAATGTGAGCGATTAGTCTGGTGGTGGTGGTTTTACCATTGGTTCCGGTAACGGCTATAATAGGAATGCGCGATGGCTTACCCGGAGGATACAACATATCAATAACCGGAGCGGCAACATTTCGAGGCAAACCCTCGGATGGTGCCAGGTGCATACGAAAGCCTGGGGCAGCATTTACTTCTAATACTACACCACCATTTTCTTTCAATGGTTGGGTAAGATTTTGTGCCATGATATCAATGCCACAAATATCGAGTCCGATTACGCGGGCGATTCGCTCGGCTAAAAACACATTTTCAGGATGCATTAAGTCCGTAACATCGATAGAGGTTCCTCCTGTACTCAGGTTAGCCGTAGATTTCAGGTAAACAATTTCATTTAACGGAGGAATTGTTTGAAGGGTGTAGCCCTTCTTATCAAGAAGATCAAGTGAATCACGATCAACTGAAATTTCAGTCAGTACATTCTCATGACCATACCCTCTTCTTGGATCCTTATTTTCTTGAGCTATTAACTCTTCTACTGAATGTTTACCATCACCTTTAATATGAGCCGGTACTCGTTGCGCAGCAGCTACTACCTGATTGTTAATTACCAACACGCGAAAATCATAGCCAGTAATAAATCGTTCAACAATTACGCGTCTTGAATATTTTTTAGCGTGAAGCAATCCCTCCAATGCTTGTTCCCATGTTTTAACATTTATCGAAGCACCCTTGCCGTGATTTCCATCCAACGGTTTAAGAACAATTGGATAACCGATATAGTCAATTGCTCTTTTTAAACCCTCCTCATCAACACAGATGTCACCTTTTGCCACGGGTATAGATGCAGCTGACAACATGTTTTTAGTTTGTTCTTTATCGCATGCGATATCTACTGCGATGTTGCTGGTGTTTTGAGTTATCGTTGCCTGGAAGCGAACTTGATTTATTCCGTAGCCAAGTTGCACAAGTGAATTTGTTCCCAAGCGTATCCACGGAATGTCGCGTGATACCGCTTCATCGACCAACGAACCGGTACTAGGGCCAAGACGAACTTCTTCGCGTATCTCTCGCATCTTTCGAATATCGGCCTCAAGATCATACGTTGTTCCATCAACCAATGCCTGCGCAATTCGAACAGCAGCTTCGGCTGCATACATGCCAACATTTTCCTCGCTATAACTGAACACAACATTATAAATTCCAGGGGTTTTCGTTTCGCGGGTCCGACCGAAACCAGTTTCCATACCGGCCAAGGACTGAATCTCAAGCGCAATGTGTTCAATAACATGCCCCATCCAGGTGCCCTTCTCAACCCGATAGAAAAATCCGCCCGGCCGACCTTCTGAACAACGGTGCTCATACATTCCCGGAAACAAAGCTTCCAGTCGCTTACCAAATCCGTCAATCTTATCGGTTGGCTTATCCTCAAGCTCCTCTAGATCCAAACGCATTTGAATCAATTTCTTGCGATTTACACTCCAAATGTTAGGGCCTCGTAACGCTTGTGTCTTCAGTATTTTCATCGGCTTTCGGTATAGTTAAGAGCTGGCTAGATTTACAGTACTAAGTTTAACAAAGTAATTATTGAATTCAAACTATCGGATTCATTGTATATATCACCGAATGGACTAACATTACGGCAATTTTTGAACTTAATTCCAATCCATGACACCGAAGGGCAAGCTAATTGTAATTGGGGGGGCAGTCGATAAAGGTAGTTTTACCGAAAAAAATTACGAAAAAGATATTGAGAAGAACTTCAATTTCTTTGAACGCGGTATACTAAAACGTGTCATCGTTGAATCCGAACACACGAATGAATCGCGCATTGAAGTCGTAACTACGGCTTCCCAAGTTCCAGAAGAAGTGGGCAACGAATATGTGAAAGCATTCTCATACCTCGGAGTAACAAATGTAGGCGTGATGGGAATTAAGACCCGTGAAGAAGCCGGCTCTACCGAAATCTGTGAACGCCTCGAGAAAGCAAACGTTATCGTTTTTACAGGTGGTGATCAGTTGCGTCTGTCATCAATTTTAGGAGGGACAGCAGTGCATAAAATTCTACTAAAGAAATATGCTGACGAGGCTGTTGTTATTGCCGGTACCTCTGCCGGGGCCGCAGCGTGTTCGAACAATATGATTTATCAGGGAAGCGCACACGAAGCATTATTGAAGGGTGAGATAAAAATCACCAGCGGACTGGGCTTTATTGATGATGTAATCATTGATACCCATTTCGTGCATCGTGGAAGAATCGGGCGATTATTTCAGGCGGTTGTAAGTAACCCGGTTGTATTGGGTATTGGTTTAGGGGAAGATACTGGCTTGCTGATTACCGAAGGAAAAAAAATGGAAGCAATTGGATCTGGATTGGTAATTCTGGTAGACGGTCGAAATATTAAAGACACAAATCTTACCGAAGTTGACATGGGCGCTCCCATTTCCATTGAAAATCTCACGGTTCATGTAATGGCTATTGGCGATCACTATGATTTAACAAATCATAAACTTGCCATTCAAAAAATTAGGAAACCCGCACCGGCAAAAACTACGAGTATTGATTAAATGTCAGGTTGAGCCTGTCGAAACCGGGCTTGTGTACACAAATCGCCTTCGACAGGCTCAGGCTGACATTGGTTTTTTTATTTAGAAACATGGAGGAAATGCAACAACCGAAAATTATACTACATGGAGGTTTTTTTAGTGAGTCGAGTACGAGTCACGAAACAAAAACAGCCAAGCAGAAAGCCCTTCAAGACATCATTAGAAGTTCGTATCAATTTTTAGAAACAAATAGTTCGTTGGATACGGTCATTTACGCTGTCGAGCAATTAGAGAACTGCGAACTCTTTAACGCTGGCATTGGGTCTCAAATTCAGCGTGATGGAAAAATACGAATGAGTGCTTCCATCATGGATGGTGTTTCAAAAAAGTTTTCAGGCGTTATTAATATTGAAGATGTAAAAAACCCAATACGGGTGGCCGAAAAATTATTAACGGTTGAAGATCGTGTTCTGGGTGGTGAAGGTGCTCAGCAATTTGCCAGGGCAAATGGCTTTCTATATTTCAATCCAGAAACTCCACAACGAAGAGTGGAGTATGAAAATAAAGTTCGCGCTACAAAAACCGGAACAGTAGGCTGTGTAGCGCTCGACAAAGCCGGAAGAATTGCTGCCGCTACCTCAACCGGTGGAAAGGGATTTGAGTTACCCGGCCGCATCTCTGATTCAGCAACAGTAGCCGGCAACTATGCAAATGACGCGTGTGGCGTTTCGTGCACGGGTGTTGGGGAAGATATTGTTAGTGGCGCTACAGCTGTAAAAATTGCCACACGGGTGAGCGATGGATTAAACTTGAAAGAAGCCTTTGAACGTACTTTCGCGGAATTAAAACCATTCGATGGTTTTGCAGGCGCAATTGCCATCGATAATAAAGGAAATATTTTTCAGTTGGATTCGCATCCCAGTATGGTATTCGCATCTTTTGATGGGAAGGACCTTATTGTATTTGATTAGGCTACAAAATCACTCGGCTGTGTACGCAATTTCCTTTGCAAAGCCTGAATCTTCTGCGTCCAAAATATGATGTGTTAAGCCAACAATTTTTTCAGGCGAAATACTCATAATTCTAATAATTGTTTTATTCGTTGGCTTTGTTTTGATTTTTAAAATTCTTCCCTTCATTAATAATTCTGTCTCTTGCATACTAATCTCAGTTGGGCTTACCCATTCCCATACACCATAAACTTCCAATGAAATTCTCGAAAACTTCATTGTATAGGTGCCATCAGAATTAAATTTATCTACGCTGTAGTCACTTCCAATTCCTGTTTTCCAGGCAATGCTAGTAAGCATTGCAGTTTTTTCATTTACTAAAGTCTGGTCAGAGTTGCAGGAATCAAACAGGGCAACAACAGCTAAAATGATTAATACTTTTTTCATTGAATCAAGGTAATATTTAAAAGTTAATCTTCCAATAATTGTATTTTGCGCATATGGAACTCTCTATAACCATCGCCATCATAGTAATTACTACCGGCATAAGTCTCTATGCCATGAGCCAATCAGGTGTTCAATACGCGCTAATGATGAACCCGCATATGATAACGAAACGCGGACAGTACTATAGACTCCTAACATCCGGATTCATTCACGGTGATCACATGCATTTGATCTTTAATATGTTTTCATTTTATTTTTTCGGGTCACAATTAGAATACATCTTTCAATACATTTTTGGTGGCATGGGTAGTGTTTACTTTATCCTGATGTATGCACTTGGAATTATCGTGTCAGATGTCCCCACCCTTTTCAAGCACCAAAATAATCCAGCTTACAATTCACTTGGCGCTTCAGGGGCCGTTGCGGCCGTAATCTTTGGGTGCATTCTGTTTCAACCCTTGCAAGATATATGCTTGTATGGGGTGTTGTGTTTCCCGGGCTTTATTTTGGGTACTGTGTATATCATCTATTCATACTATTCCTCTAAGCGATCAAAAGACCGGATAAACCATGATGCCCATTTATATGGAGCTTTGTTTGGCCTGTTATTTTGCATCGTCTTATATCCCGATTCCATTCGGATATTTATTGAGCAGATGAGGGAGTGGAGAATGTTTTAACTTCCCTTTTTAAACAATTGATTGAGCAGCTTGTTACTGCCTTATAAAAACTCAAAATGGGTCAATACTCAATTAAGGAACTTGAGCGGCTATCCGGCATAAAAGCTCATACGATACGCATTTGGGAAAAACGCCACAACATAATCCAACCCCAGCGGACAGAGACCAATATTCGATATTACTCTGATGCTGACCTGAAGAAAATCATCAATGTGTCGCTTCTTAATAGCCACGGATTGAAAATCTCGAAAATAGCCAATATGAGCTTCGAAGAGATCAATGCGAAGATTCATGAACTGAGTGAAGCTAAGCCCGAAGCCGAAATTTATATTGACCAATTGGTAGTGGCGATGGTTGATCTTGAAGAAGAAAGCTTTGAAAAAATACTGTCCGCACTTTCCACTAAATTCAATTTCATTCGATGTGTTACGGATGTGATTTATCCATTCTTGGATAAAATTGGTGTGCTCTGGCAAACCGGTACAATTACACCGGCACATGAACACTTTATTTCTAATCTAATCCGGCAAAAAATTATTACCTCCATTGCGTCACTTCCCATAGCTTCAAAAAAAGCTAAGAAAGCCATCTTGTTTCTTCCCGAAGGTGAGCTTCATGAAATTGGTCTTTTGTTCTATCATTATATTGCACGCTATAAAGGAATTCAAAGTTTCTATCTTGGTCAGTCGGTACCGCATGAAGATTTGAAAACTATCTACAAAATTCACAAGCCAAACTTCGTCATTGCTTCATTGGTCTCGGTTCCCACACCAAAAGAACTTGAAACGTACATCAATACACTTTCCCATGACTTTTCAGATGCTACAATTCTCGTGTCAGGTTATGCATTGCGAAATACTGCTTTCCGGATTCCAAAAAATGTAATTCCTTTTTACAAGGCTACAGAACTACCCCCCCTGTTAGACGCCCACTAAACCTATCGGTTTTGTTTAAGTAGATCGTATAAGAAATGGCTGAAACAGCCTTAAATACTTAAACACTTAAACAAAAATGGCTTTATGGGTGTAAATTCAAACATAATATCTAAAATTGTTTAAGTTTTTAGTGAAATAGTTAAACAATATAAGATATGTCAACCATCGAGCTAACACATCAAATATCCGTCCTTCATCCTGTTCTTAGATCCTTTACTAGAAAGTTTACGTCTGATCGGGATGAGGCTCTTGATCTGGTGCAGGATACTATTTTAAAAGCGCTTACGTACAAAGATAAATTTCGAGAAGACACCAATTTGAAGGGATGGTTATTTACCATCATGCGCAATACGTTCATTAATAATTATCGTAAAACACAGCGGGAAAAAACCTCGCGCGATAAAACCAAAGACCTTTACTTTTTAAATGTTGAAGACACCCATACGTTTAACGGTCCTGCTTCAAATTTTGAGTATCACGACATTTGGAAACATGTTAACACGCTACGGGATGAATTGCTTACTCCCTTTAAGATGCATACTTCGGGTTATAAGTATCACGAAATTGCAGAACACCTTGCCTTACCCCTTGGAACAGTAAAGAATAGAATCTTTCAAGCACGAAAAGATATCCAGCAAAAGTTATCGGGTTATTGATTAATTTTCCCGAAACATTTTTTCGTGAAGAAAGTAGCGGTTATTGGATCAGGTTTTGCAGGATTATCAGCAGCGTGCTTTCTGGCGAAAGATGGCTTTGACGTAACGGTTTACGAAAAAAATAGCAGTGCAGGTGGCCGTGCCCGAAAATTTGAATCACACGGTTTTACCTTCGACATGGGTCCTAGTTGGTACTGGATGCCCGATGTATTCGAGAAATTCTTCCATAATTTTGGCAAATCTCACTCCGACTATTACGAGCTGAAACGACTTGATCCTTCATACAGAATCTACTATTCGGAAAAGGAAATTATTGATATACCTGCTGGAATCGCAGCGCTCTGCAACCTTGTCGATAGCCTTGAACCAGGAAGCAGTAAAAACCTGCTCCACTTTTTGGAAGAGGGAAAATATAAATACGATATTGGGGTAAATGAACTAGTCTATAAACCCGGACTATCGCTATCAGAACTTGCGGATATGAAGCTTGTAAAGGGTGCTCTTAGACTGCATGTATTTCAATCCATCTCTACATACATCCGAAAATACTTTAAGGACCCTCGGATTATTCAATGGCTTGAGTTTCCGGTACTTTTTTTGGGTGCTAAACCACAAAAGACTCCAGCCCTCTATAGTTTGATGAACTATGCCGACATGTCACTGGGAACATGGTACCCAATGGGCGGTATGTATAAAATCATTGATGGGATGGTTCAATTAGCGACATCATTGGGGGTGAAATTTAAGTTTAACAGTGCCGTTCAAGGTTTTGAAATAAAGGAATCAAAGGCATCTGGGATCAAGGTGAATGACACTATTGAAACCTTGGATTATGTTGTAGCGGGTGCCGATTACCATCACGTGGAGCAGCAATTGTTACCTAAAGAATTCAGACGATATTCAGAAAACTATTGGGATAAACGGGTATTAGCTCCATCGAGTTTAATATTTTATCTGGGACTCAATAAGAAAGTAGAAGGCGTTCTTCATCACACGCTTTTTTTCGACCAGGATTTCGGCAAGCATGCCGAAGAAATTTATGATACCCCTCAGTGGCCAACGAGTCCGCAGTTTTATATTAGTTGCCCCTCGAAAATAGACCCTAGTGTAGCGCCACCCGGAAATGAAAATATTTTTATTCTGATTCCCGTAGCACCGGGGCTAATCGATTCAGAAGAAATAAGAGAGAAGTATTTTAATATTGTGATCGATCGATTTGAAAAAATTACCGGCCAAGCCGTTCGAAATAATATTGTTTTTAAACGTAGTTACGCGCACAACGATTTCGTAACCGATTACAACGCTTTTAAAGGAAATGCTTACGGCCTCGCAAATACCCTTTTGCAAACCGCTAATCTGAAACCATCCATCCTAAACAAAAAGGTAAAAAACTTGTTCTACACTGGGCAGCTAACTGTTCCGGGTCCGGGGGTACCACCTTCGTTGATTTCGGGACAGGTGGTGGCAAAAGAATTAATACGACATCATAATCATTTACACCCTAAGGGTTAGTAACTTGTAATTGCATGAAACAACTATACGATAAGGTTTCCATCAAATGCAGTCGGATTACCACCCGTTCGTACAGCACGTCTTTTTCGCTTGGAATACAGTGTTTAAATAAAAGCCTTCGCGATCCTATTTATTCAATTTATGGTTTCGTTCGTTTTGCGGATGAAATTGTAGATACGTTTCATGAATACGATAAACAAAAACTTTTCAACCGATTCAAGGAAGACACGTATCAAGCCATTGAGGAAAAGATTAGTTTAAACCCAATTCTGAATAGTTTTCAAACTACCGTCAATCATTTTTCAATCGAAAAAGAATTGATAGATCTTTTCTTACGGAGTATGGAATGGGATCTTACTGAAAAAGTATACGACTCAAACGGCTATAAGGATTATATACTCGGTTCAGCCGAGGTTGTCGGGCTTATGTGCCTGCGCGTCTTTTGCAAAGGCGATGATGCAGAGTATCAAAAATTAAAACCACATGCTATGAGCCTTGGTTCTGCATTCCAAAAGATAAATTTTCTACGTGACCTGAATGCAGATTATGTTGGTATGGGCAGAACATATTTCCCCGGGTTGGAACTTGATCGATTTGATGACCACAATAAAAAATTGATTGAAGCCAGCATTGAGAAAGATTTCCACGATGGCTATCTCGGAATACTCAAACTTCCACGCGCAGCCCGCTTCGGAGTTTACGTAGCGTATGTGTATTACCTTGCATTGTTTAAAAAAATAAAAAATACACCGCCTGAACTAGTGATTCAAAGCCGAATAAGAATTCGTAACCGTCATAAAGTCCGCCTGCTTGCCTACTCATTTTTCAAACATCAACTGAACATGTTATGATGGATCAAGTGGTTTTGGTAAATGAAAACGACATACAAGTAGGGTCAATGGAAAAAATGGAAGCACACAGGAAGGGTGTTTTGCATAGAGCATTCTCTATTTTACTTTTCAATTCAACGGGAGAAGTTTTACTACAAAAGCGGTCAGCAACAAAATACCACAGTGCCGGCCTTTGGACAAACACGTGTTGCAGTCATCCAAAACCCAATGAAAAAATCGAAGACGCTGTTAGCAGGAGGCTTCAAGAGGAAATGGGAATTGTGCTTAACCCCGAGTTCGCCTTCAAATTCATCTACAACGCAACCTTAGATAACAACCTTATCGAGCACGAGCTTGATCATGTATTTATAGGGCAGTTTGATGGAGAGCCAATTATAAATGAACTTGAAGTAGAAGACTGGAAATACGTCTCGTTAGCAAAACTTCGGGAACAAATTGCTATTAATCCTGAAATATTCACGTATTGGTTTCGGCTACTCATTAATCATCCCGAGTTGGAAGTTTCTATTCCTATTTAATTATTTATATGGGAAATCAACACATTGATCGTTCAACAACGATCTTCTGGTTTCGTAGAGATTTGAGACTTACCGACAATGCAGGACTCTACCATGCGTTAAAAGAAAACAAAAATATTCTTCCACTCTTTATTTTTGATACGGAAATCCTAAATAAACTGGAAGACAAAGCCGACTTGCGTGTAACTTTTATCTATCAATCGCTTACGCTGATGCAAAAGCAATTGCAAGAAATGGGCAGTTCTTTACTAGTGTTGCATGGCAATCCCATCGAAATCTTTAAAAAACAAAACCCAAAAGCAGTCTATACCAATCACGACTACGAACCGTATGCACGAAAGCGAGATGGTGTAGTGAAGGACATTTTAGAAGAGAAAGGAGCTGCGTTCAAAACTTTCAAAGACAACGTCATTTTTGAGAAGGATGAAGTAACAAAAGACGATGGCAAGCCTTACACCATCTTTACACCCTATAGCAGAAAATGGAAAAGTAAGTTGGAAGACTCAACGCTAAAGAGTTACCCAACTGAAAAGTATTTTGAAAACTTTAAAAAAGTCAGCTCAATTCCCCTACCTTCTTTATCAGAGATTGGTTTTAAAGAAATAACATTTGCATTCCCTGAACGATTAGTTAAGCAATCAATCGTTGAGCAATACGATAAACAACGGAACTTCCCTGCCATTGAAGGTACAACTAAGCTAAGTGTACACTTGCGTTTTGGCACCGTGAGCATCCGCAAACTAGCGCGGGTGGCATTGAAGAAAAATGAGACATGGCTGAACGAATTAATCTGGCGTGACTTCTATCACATGATCTTGTGGCACTTTCCGCAAGTAGAAAAAAAAGCCTTTAAGCCCGCTTACGATAAAATCGAGTGGCGCAACAATGAACAAGAGTTTGCAGCCTGGTGCGAAGGAAGAACAGGATACCCCATTGTAGATGCGGGCATGCGTGAATTGAATGCCACCGGCTTCATGCACAATCGTGTTAGGATGATCACTGCTAGCTTTCTTACCAAACATTTACTTATCGATTGGCGATGGGGCGAAGCCTACTTCGCTAAAAAGCTATTAGATTTTGATTTGGCTGCTAACAATGGTGGTTGGCAATGGGCAGCAAGCTCAGGTTGTGATGCCGCTCCTTATTTTAGAGTATTCAATCCCCAACTTCAAACTGAAAAATTTGACCCAAAATTGGAATACATTAAAAAATGGGTATCTGAATTTGGAACGGCTGCCTATCCAAAACCAATTGTAGAACATAAGTTGGCCCGTGAAAGGGTATTGAAAATTTATAAAGAGGCACTTGGTTAATCAGTCGAAACAAAAGTACGTGGTAATGGTTTTAAGCTTATGGCAAACATCTTAATTATAGGCGCCTCTTCAGGCATTGGTGCAGCACTCGCAAAACAACTGATCGCAGAAGGGCATCAGGTTTACGGAACATTCAATAAGACCACCACATCGACAGATGGTTTCGCTAAACTGCACCCGCTTAATGTGTTGGATGAGAATCCGGACTTTAGTTTTTTACCTGGTATGATTGATGGATTGGTGTATTGCCCTGGTGCAGTTAATCTAAAGCCATTTGCAAGAATTAAACCCGAAGATTTTGGGGCAGATTACCAACTTCAGGTAATTGGAGCAGTGAAGTGTATTCAAGCCTGTCTTCCAAAGTTGAAAAATTCTGCTCAGGCATCAATTGTGCTGTTCTCCACAGTGGCTGTTCAAACTGGTTTTAATTTTCATTCATTGGTAGCGTCTTCCAAAGGAGCAATCGAAGGGTTGACCAAAGCCCTCGCGGCTGAATTCGCACCTAAGATCAGAGTCAATTGTATTGCTCCATCTATAACCGATACACCATTAGCAGGCACTTTACTAAATACAGACGAAAAAAAAGAAACCAACGCACAGCGTCACCCACTGAAAAAAATAGGTAAGCCTGAAGATCTTGCCAACCTGGCCGCATTTCTACTTTCAGAAAAAGCAAGTTGGATAACGGGACAAGTACTACATGCAGATGGCGGTATGTCTAGTTTAAAAGTTTAGCTGGACAATAATGAAACGGCCATGGAATCTTTCTAACATTCCAATATACAGTCTGGCTACCTATGACGGGGAGAAAGTAAACATGAATATCTGCACCTATGTGTCTGCTGTCAGCATGAAACCAAAACGCTACATGGTAGCCGTTTATCACCAAACCAAATCTCTTGAAAATACTTTAAAAAGTAAAACGGCTGTCCTTCAAGTCTTAGGCAAAGAACATATTTCACTGGTAAATATGTTGGGCAAAAAGAGCGGACTTCGCTACGACAAACAAACCTATCTCACAAAAAAGAAATGTCTTGAAATATGGAATGACAAACCCGTATTGATGGATTGTGCGGGATTAATGGAATTGGAAAAATTGTGGAGTAAGGATGCAGGTGATCATACCATGTTTTTGTTTAATGTGAAACGGTTTCAAGCTAATCATGAAAATGTGCTGATGTTGGATGATTTGCGGG
>JANNUS010000017.1:0-245714 GCA_031395485.1 Cyclobacteriaceae bacterium
TTGCGTATCTTTGCCCATCACTCCTCCAAATTCCCGTAAAAAAGCGCTTTCAGCGCTGCGTTGAGCCAAGAGGGATTCATTTTTAAACGCAACACGGCATTCCGTGTAATACAACAAAATTTATGTCATTCGAAAAATTAAATCTCATTGAGCCTATTTATAGAGCTCTGAAAACAGAAGGCTATACCAAGCCTACTCCCATTCAAGAACAAGCTATTCCAATATTGTTAGAGCGAGGCGACTTGCTGGGCTGTGCACAAACCGGAACCGGGAAAACTGCAGCTTTTGCTATTCCAATATTGCAATTACTTCACAACGATGAACTCTTTGTGAAGGGCCCACAGGGCATCAAGGCATTGATCCTCACTCCTACCCGCGAGCTAGCCATCCAAATTGGTGAAAGTTTTGCCGCGTACGGTAAGAACCTTCGTATAAAACACACCGTTATTTTTGGTGGTGTATCCCAACAATCACAAACCAACGCCTTGCGTTCCGGTGTTGATATTCTGATCGCCACACCCGGTCGTTTGCTCGACTTGATGAACCAACGCTTTGTAAAGTTGGATCACCTTAAAATGTTAGTGTTAGACGAAGCAGACCGCATGCTCGACATGGGCTTTATTCACGATGTGAAAAAGATCATAGCAAAAGTTCCGGCTAAGCGTCAAACTATTTTCTTCTCGGCTACTATGCCAACTGAAATTTCTATGTTGGCGAATACGATTTTAACGAATCCAAAGCGTGTTGAAGTAACTCCGGTTGCATCTACTGCCAATACAATCCAACAAGCGATCTATTTTGTAGAGAAAGGAAATAAACGAAAACTGTTGCATCATCTTTTACAAGATCGTTCTATCAATACGGCTTTAGTCTTTACACGTACCAAGCATGGCGCTGATCGTGTTGCGAAAGATCTTAATGCCGCTGGCGTAAAGGCAGAAGCCATTCACGGAAATAAATCACAATCGCAAAGACAGCGTGCGTTGAGTAACTTCAAAGCACAAACAACACGTGTATTGGTTGCAACTGATATTGCTGCACGTGGTATCGATATTGATGAACTTTCGCACGTAATCAATTTTGAATTACCGAACGTTCCTGAAACGTACGTTCACCGCATTGGCCGTACAGGCCGTGCAGGTGCCAGCGGAATTTCAATTTCGTTTTGTGACGATGAGGAAAAAGATTACTTGAAAGATATTCAAAAGCTTATTGGTAAAACAGTTCCCGTTGTAACGGATCATCCGTATCCGATGACACCGGGAGGGATAAAAAATCCAAGAGTATCTCCTCCATTACGTCAGCCGCAACATAATAATAATAGAAGAGGCAGCAACAACGAATCTTCACAGCGGAGAAACAGTCCTTCCCCTCAGCGTGCAGGTGGGCAATCAAGTAACAACCGTAGAGCATCTGGTAATACTGGCCGGCCTAACCGAAACAGCGGACGACCAAGTTCAAGCGGAAATTCAAGCTCGAACAACGGTTGGGGCAGCGAGGACCGCGATAGAAATTATTAATAGTCAGAAGACTTAAGCATGATGGTCTGTGAAATTCACAGACCATTTTTATTTTAACACATATTTGAAAAATTAGCTAGTTGCAAACCTGTTACACAGCTTCACGTACTATCTTTGCACTGTGAAGACCACCTCTATCCTATTTGCTGTATTTCTGCTCTGCCTTGCTGTATATCCCTGCAGCGACCTTGATACATGTGTGGATGAAATTCGAAGCGGCTTGGCCATGAGTGAAAATGTCAATCACTCTCATAGCAGCACGGAAGAATATTTTTGTACACCTTTTTGCATTTGTTCATGTTGTGCAGCCCATATTCAATTGACCCATGTTGTTGATGTGCCTTTCACAAGCCTTATTCACAACACGCTGTTAGATACACTCTATCGCGAGATGCCGTTACTGAATAATAGTGATTCGATCTGGCAACCACCAAAAATCGCTTAATCACCCTTCCCATTTTACTTAAGTAAGAAATCAAAACCCAATTGGGTGTTTGACTTAAATTTTCATTTCACTCATTTCTTTATATCATGTAAAACAAGATTATTCATTATTCTATAAAGAATAAGTTGATTATCGGTTTTTTACCTTCGCCCGTTCGTGTAACCAGACCTGCCCACATCCCAAGCAATGCCAAGAGCCAAATATCCCCGCACAAGTTCTCATTAAAGATAAAGTGAGTAAACTAAAGGGTAGTTTTCTCTACACGTTCCAATTATCTCATGTGTAGTAAGTTCTATTGGGATGCCAATTAAAGGTTTCACAAGGTGGCTTGTAAAATGCTCCATTTTAACCAATATGTGAATGATGTAATTCGATTCTAAGATTGTGTAATGCAATTAAAGACGGAGGTGCTCAGTTTCGCATGAGTAAAAATTTATTAACAATTTAAAAAACAAAATAATTATGAGTCACGAAAGATTTAAATCCTGCATTGCTGCCTGCAATGATTGCTCGGCTGAATGCGAACACTGTGCAACTTCATGCCTGCACGAGAAAGATGCACAAATGTATGCCAAGTGCGTTGAGCTAGACCGCTATTGTGCGGACATGTGTAGAACGGCAGCTGCATTTATGGCTAGGGCTGATGAGCATACCACTGCATTCGTAAACAAGTTTTGTAGCCTGTGCGCAGAAATTTGTGACACCTGTGCAGAGGAATGTGAAAAACATTCACATTCCGAGCATTGTAAAAAATGCGCAGAAGCTTGTCGCGATTGTGCCGAAGAGTGCAGAAAGATGGAAATGCAACACGCGTAAATTTTAAAACTAATAAAATGAAAAATTTAATTTTTGTATGTGCCGCAATTGCTTTGTCGTTCGCTGCATTCGCCCAAACAGACACCACCATGAAAAAGATGGATCATGATAAAATGATGAACCATGACCAAATGGATATGTCAAAAACCGATGGCTGCATGATGATGAATGGAAAGATGATGATGATAAAAAATGGAAAGATGTCGACCATGTCAAAACCAATGACTTTGAGCAATGGAACTAAATGCATGGTAGATGGAAAATGTGTAAAAAAAGACGGTACTAAAATGACCATGAAGGAAGGTGATCACATGGACATGTCAGGAAATCTGCACCTGAAGAAGGATGTGAAGGCTAAAAGTGATGATTAAATTTTGAATTACAAATTTGTCTCCCGCAAAGCCTTCGCAAGAAGGCTTTGCTTTGGAAAAACAGACCTTGAAAAAGCAATTATGGATAGAATCCAAGAGATGAATAGATGGATGGGCATAAGTAAAAGGTGAAGGTAATAGCTGACGAGGCGCATCATTCAATACTTATCTTTTAAAACTAAAGTTATGATGCATAATAATGGTGAGTACTATTTTGGTGGAATGCACATTTTCTGGTGGTTGGTTTTGTTAATGATACTAGGAGGAATATTGTTATGGTTTTTAGGTTTTCGGAGTAGGAAAAAGTAAACTCTTAAAAATATTTAAAATGAAAAAGAGACAAAGCGATCAATCCCAGCAATCTGCTGGCAGTATGTTAAGCCAGAAAACAAAAGAGGATTTTAACAAACAACAGCCGGATCCAAACGGTCCGCATTTTAAAGCAATGAAGACCTATACCTGTCCAATGCATCCTGAGGTGCAGTCGGACAAACTGGGTAAATGCCCAAAATGTGGCATGGAATTAATTGAGAAGAAATAGAGTAAGTCATTCATGAAGCTGATATAAATCATAGTTATAAAAATAATATAGCCAGAATTTTGCATACTCAGTCAACCATTTAAAACGAAAAGGAAATGAAATATCTAAAGAACATTTTGTTTGCAGGAACTATAATCGTCTTTGTCTTGACCGGTTGTGACCAAGAACAAACAGCAACGTTATCAAAGCAAAATCAGATGGCCCTAACAGGAATGAAAGAAGCATATGAAAATGCAAGCATTGCGAATGCTTCCTTGAGAATTGCTGTTCAAGCCGGAATTTCAAATGACATTCACAAATATGATTCAGTATTTCATTATTGTAAAGACAATTTTGAAATAGAACATAATAAGTATGAACAAAATGGTCCGCATGATGATCATTTCCATGATGCTCAAGGCATTCATGGAATGAATTCAATGATGAGTAATCATCACCAATGGGTTGATGGTCATCATAAATCGGATCATGATCTGATGGGAGGACTCATTAGTGATCATAATTCGATCACCCATTAATATGCATTCGCTTTATAATATAAGTAAAGACAGCAAGGTCGCCCAAAGCATGAAACAGCTATTTGCGAAAAGAAAATGATTGAAAAAATCATCTCTTGGTCAATGTACAATCGCTTCTTCGTTTGGTTAGGGATACTCCTGATCATCATAGGCGGAGTGTTTGCCGTGTTCACCACACCCGTAGACGCAATCCCTGATCTTTCTGAAAACCAAGTGATCATTTATACGGAGTGGATGGGTCGTAATCCAAAAATCATAGAAGACCAGGTTACGTACCCGTTGGTATCCAATCTGCAGGGAATGCCAAAAATCAAAAGTATCCGGGCAGCTTCCATGTTTGGGATGAGTTTCGTCTTTGTTATTTTCAATGATGATGTCGATATCTACTGGGCGCGGTCGCGTGTACTTGAGCGACTTAACTACGCACAAAAGTTTCTACCTCCAGGATTGACTCCCTCGCTGGGCCCTGATGGTACCGGAGTAGGGCACGTTTTCTGGTACACGCTCGATGCGCCCGGTTTTAATCTTGGTGAGTTGCGTGCCCTACAGGATTGGTATGTTAAATTCGCGCTGCAAAAAGTAGAGGGAGTTAGTGAAGTCGCTTCCTTTGGTGGCTTTCAGAAACAATACCAAGTTACCATCGATCCATACAAGCTGGTGTATTTCAATATTCCACTGATGGATGTGACCAAAGCCATCACTGGAAATAATCGTGATGTAGGAGGAAGTGTTTTCGAAATGAATTCCACCAGCTACATGATAAGAGGGTTAGGGTACATCACCAGTCTTGACGACATCAAAAACATTTCATTAGGCACCTACAAATCCATCCCTATAAAAATTTCAGATGTTGCTACTGTTCAAATGAGCAGTGACTTACGATTAGGCATTACAGAGCAGAATGGTGATGGAGAAGTTGTGGGAGGTATTGTAGTGATGCGCTATGGTGAGAATGCTAAAGAAGTAATTGACCGGATTAAAGAACGGCTAGTTGATGTTGAAATGGGTTTACCGTCTGGAGTAAAGTTCAAAGTAGCTTACGACAGAAGTGATCTGATCGAAGCGGCAGTTGCAACGCTTACTGAAGCATTATGGGAGGAAATACTCATTGTGTCTTTGGTCGTGATGATTTTCATTTTTCATTTCCGAAGTGCGTTAGTCGCCATTATTACAATCCCTCTTTCTATTCTCATCGCCTTTATAATTATACGATTTACCGGCATCAGCCTCAACATCATGTCACTTGGTGGTGTGGCTTTGGCCATTGGCGATCTGGTTGATGCGGGTATTGTGATGACGGAAAATGCTTATCGCAAACTTACGCAGGCAGTTGTTAATCCTCAATCTGAATCGTGATGGAAAAGGAGCGCATTGGCAATACAAGTGAACTTCGGGAAGAACAACGGATTAGCATCATCGAAAAATCCTCGCGTATGATTGGTAGAGCCGTATTCTACTCTATACTCATTACACTGATTTCGTTTTTTCCGATTTTATTCCTTACAGGTCAGGAGCAGAAATTATTCTCGCCACTTGTTCTCACCAAAACCTTTACCATGATCGGTTCAGCGATTGTTGCACTCTTTATAGTGCCGATGTTGCTGCGAACATTGATGAAAGGAAAGCTGAGGCCGGAAAGTCGCAATATTATTTCCAATTTTTTTATCCGATTATATAGTCCTGTTCTTCGGCTTTGCCTCCGTTGGAAGAAGAGCGTAATAGCCATTGCTTTTATAGTAAGTCTCGGCTGCATTCCCCTTTTGTTAAGTATGGGTTCTGAATTTATGCCGCCATTAGATGAAGGATCACTTCTTTTTATGCCAGTAACCCTTCCTGATGCTTCCAATTCCGAAATCAAACGAATTCTTCAACTGCAAGACCGGCTTATCAAAGAATTTCCTGAAGTAGTGAATGTATTGGGCAAAGCAGGAAGGGCCAATACGGCTACCGATAACGCGCCCTTAAGCATGATTGAAACGATTATTATTTTAAAACCAAAAGATGAATGGCGCGAAGGGATGACGAAAGAGAAACTCATCGCTGAGTTAAATGAAAAAGTACAGATACCCGGAGTGACGAGTGGTTGGACTCAACCTATTATCAACCGAATCAATATGCTTTCCACAGGTATCCGCACAGACGTGGGTATTAAAGTTTATGGACAGAACATTGACAGTATCTATAACATTTCTTTGGGTATCGAGAAGGCTCTCAAGGGAACTGAAGGTCTTGCTGACTTATACGTAGAACAACTTACTGGAGGAAAGTACCTCGATATTAAAATTAATCGCGAAGAGTTGGCACGCTATGGCCTGAGCACGGACGAAGTAAGTATGCTTATTGAAACCGCTATTGGCGGTATGAACCTGACTAACACGGTTGAAGGAAGGGAACGGTTTACGGTAAGCTTGCGTCTCGGACAGGATTACCGGAATGACCTTTCAGAAATTAATCGGATTCCAATCCAAACCGCGAGTTATGGTACTATTCCGCTCTCGTCTGTAGTTGACATTACAATCTCAGAAGGCCCACCGATGATCAGTTCAGAAAATGCTATGCTAAGAGGCACTGTACTTTTCAATATCCGGGGAAAAGACATGGGCAGCGTAGTTAAAGACGCTAAAAAAAGAATTGAGAATGAATTCAAAAAATTACCAAAGGGCTACTTCATTGAATGGAGCGGTCAATATGAAAATCAGGTACGCGCCCAAAACCGTTTGAAGATCATCATTCCCATCACACTGCTCGTTATCTCCTTTGTATTGTATTTCACTTTTAAGTCGGCAAAAGAAATGCTGATCGTGCTTTCGAGTTTGCCCGTGGCGCTTGTCGGTGGGGTTTATTCCATGTATTTCTTTGACGTTAATTTTTCTGTGGCAGTAGCTGTTGGTTTCATCGCATTGTTCGGGGTGGCCGTAGAGACTGGCATTCTCATGATTGTTTACCTGAACGAATCCATTCAAAAGCTTGCAATAACAAAAGGTAATTCTCCTGATAAAATTCATAATGATGATATAAAAGACGCTGTATTTGAGGGTGCAGTGTTGCGGGTAAGGCCAAAACTCATGACCGTCATGGCAGACATGGTTGGTCTGCTCCCCATACTATTGGCCACAGGGGCAGGCAGTGATGTGATGAAGCCCATAACCATTCCATTTGTGTTTGGGCTAATTACTTCTACATTATTTGTACTCATTGTATTGCCCGTGGTTTATGAAGTTGTTAAGGAACGTGAACTAAAAAAGAATGGTAAACTCCAATACATGGAGATTAAAGATTGATCATGAGCCTACTTAAAAAAAATATTATTCTCGGCCTCCTAACCTTGATAGGTACAATAACCGTACGTGGTCAGGATACAGTGCGGTTGAGCCTTGAGGATATTATTAAAAAGGTGGAGACTGAGTATCCTTTGGTGTTGCAATACGATTCGCGCATCAGGTCTTTACAAGCCAAAGCAGATGGCAGTTCAAGCTGGATGCCGCCTACTTTCTCCTTCGGACTGAATTCATTTCCATACCAATTGGAGATGATCAAGCGGAAGGATGACCCGATGAATTGGGCCTCATTGATGTTTTCTGCTGAACAGATGATCCCCAACCCAGCTAAGCTGCGGGCGAAAGGAAGCTACTATTCCTCACTGAAAGAGGTACAGAAAAATAATGCGGAGTGGACAAAGAACATTCTACGCACTCAAGTCAGGATACTTTATTATCAACGGCTCGTTGCTGATCAAAAGATTGAACTCATTGGTGAAAGTGGAGAGTTGCTACATTTATTTATCACCATTTCAGAATCACGTTACACGTATAATCAGGCCGATCTCAGTACCATTTTCAAAGCTAAAGGCAAGTTGAAAGAACTAAATAATATGGAGACAATGGCAAAGGCCGAGGTTACGGAAAGTAACATTGGTCTAAACACATTAATGAACCAACCAACGGACACTCCAATCCTACTTGACACCGGAGTGGTACTGAAAAATTATGATTCAATACTACTTGTGCAAGACACTGCTTCTGTTCAGCGCAGCGACATAACCAGCATGACGAGCAGCATCAACGCAATGGAATTAAACCGGGCGTGGATGGCCACCGGTAACAAACCAGACTTCGGTTTACGGGTCAGTCACATGAATATGCTTGGTATGCCCAATCAATTCTCCATCATGGGCATGATCACAATTCCCATCGTTCCCTGGTCATCCAAGATGTACAAAACAGAAGTACAATCCATGAACTATGAAATTCAGGCCATGAATTTCGAGAAAGAGAATATGAAACTGATGGCTGTACGAATGATCAATGAAAAACTTGCGATGCTAAAATACGAAAGACAGCAATTTGACAATTACGAAGAGGGCATTATTCCGCTATATAAGAAGAGCATGGACGCCAATCTATTGGCCTACAAACAAAACACAGGAAATTTTTTCGTGCTACTCGATGCCTGGGAAATGTTATTTATGAAACAGTTAGAGCAACTGGATAAGCTTAAACTTTTGTTACGACTTCTGACAGAATATGAATACGAAACAGAAAGACGGTGATGATAAAAAAGTTTTTACATAGTGTATGGTTCTTAATTTTAGCGACAGCCTGTGGAAAGCAGTCAATGGAGGACCATACAAACCATTCTGGCCAAGATAGCACGAAAGTCAATCAGGCTATTCTTCAGATTTCCCGTCCGTCTAACCAAGTTGTCTTATCCTCACAAAAAACAATAAAGCTATCACGCAACCCTTCTAAGCAAACAGTAACGGCCAGTGGATACATTGCTTTTGATGAACGCAGGGATAACATAGTAGCTGTAAGAACTTCAGCGAGAATCGAAAGGCTTTATGTAAAATACAATTATCAGTATGTAAAAAAAGGAGAACGGATCGCAGAACTTTACAGTCCCGAACTTAACACCTTTCAGGAAGAATATTTGTTTCTTTTACAATCCGGAGAAGACAGTCTTGCCGCAAAGGCAAAACAAAAATTAAAACTGCTTGGACTTTCGGAAAGTCAAATCCAGCAAGTTGAAAAATCAAATACGGTAACACATACAATCACCATTACTTCACCCATTGATGGATTCATTGGGTTCTCAATAGAACCTGTTTCTTCTGGAGAGATGAAACCACCATCTTCTGTGGGAATGGGCACGATGGGTGATGCTTCTTCTTCAAATGCCGAGGTAGAGAGAACTTCATCAGTACAAATTAGGGAAGGCATGTATGTCACCAAAGGCCAAACACTCTTTGTTGTCAATGACTGCCGTCAGGTGTGGGCAATTCTTTCAGTAAATATTTCATCTCAGGTTCAACTTAAAAAAGGTGTATTAGTAACATTGTATTCTGAAGTGCAAGTTGATTCGGTCAACGCAAGGATTGATCTCGTGGAACCTACCTATCAAGATAAGCAACGGTTCGCGCAAGCAAGAATTTACCTGGATAATCCGAGGCGAATCTTCAAAATCAATTCACTCATAAAAGGTAAAATTTCTATTCAGGCTCAGGCGCTCACCGTTCCATTATCTGCTGTTTATGATTTAGGTTCACGAAGTATCGTGTGGGTAAAAACCGGAGTGACATCCAATGGGATTGGCCTATTCGAGCCACGCTTAGTGATGAAAGGAGTGACCTCAAATAACTTAGTTGAGATTATCAACGGATTGCAGGGCAATGAAGAGATTGTACTTGATGCAGGCTACATGCTGGATAGTGAAAGTATTTTAAATATGAAACCGTGACGCTGAATTCAATAATTATAAACGCTTAACTATAGAATTATGAAAACCTTAAAAGCTACCGTAATCCTCATTATTATTGTTTGTACAAAATTAGCATTCGGGCAGATAGATAGTAGTGGTGTTTACCTTTCCTTAGATGATTTTAAGTTACGCAAACTCGCCTATGCAATCAATTGCAAAACAGAAAAGCATAAGATCAAAAAGACAAATTTGATTGATCATGAATTTATCAAAGTCATCCACAACGACCGTGCTTACGCGTTAAAAAAGAATGAAATTTTTGGTTACCTGGATTGTAAAGTTGGCACTTATCGTTTTATTGACAGAAAAACATATTTTATATTAAATCCAACGGAGGATATTCTAATTTACAGGCATGAAGTTCGCCAGCCCAAACGAACGGGAACGCATTATCTCTTCAGTAGAGGTTTAGACAACCCACCGTTAAAACTTACAAAAGAAAACTTAAAAGAGGCATTTTCTGACAATGCTGAATTTAAAAAAAAGATAGATAAGGTATTTAAGAAAGATACCCAACTCACCCGCTATAACAGGCCGCATAAAATCTATGCTATCAATTGGTTATTGAAGGAAGCTAACGTAAGTATGATTAGTAAATAGAGTAATGAAGCTGAGATTATACATACTGATAATTTTGTTTTCAATTCACTCCTGCAAAAAAGAAGAGCATCAACATGCAGTGGAGGAGTATTATACCTGTCCCATGCATACTTCTGTGCGCTCCGATAAACCGGGAGCCTGTCCCGTGTGTGGCATGCGACTGGTGAAAGTGAAGAAGAAAATTGAAAGCGGTGAATCAATTGACTCAACGAGGTTGACCCTTGATAATGAGCAGCAAATGCTCGCCAACATCATGATTGGCACAGCACGATTCACAATTATAAGCGCTCAAACTACACTGACAGGAACAATATCCGCGGACGAAAATAAACTGACAACCATTACAGCACGAGTAAAGGGAAGAATTGATCGCCTATTCGTTCGACAGGAAGGTGAGCATATTGTAAACGGACAAGCTCTTTACAGTATTTATAGTGAAGAATTGCTGGCTGATCAGAATGATTATCTATCTACACTTCTACACCTCGATAAGTTTCCTGGGCAACAAGCAACAGTGGATGGATTGGTCCAAGGCGGCAGGAAAAAACTGTTGTTATGGGGAATGACAGAGTCGCAGATTAAAAATCTTGAAGCGAACCGACAAGCTTCTGCATTGCTTACATACTATAGTACAAATAAAGGTTTCGTAGTAAACCAGTTAGTCAATGAAGGAGCATACACAGAAATTGGAAAACCACTTTTTCAGATTGCAGATCTCAGCTCTGTTTGGGTAGAGACGCAAGTGTATGCAAATGAATTACAGTATTTGACTGAGAAAACTGAGGCATCCATAACTATTGAAGGGTTACCGCAAAAACCATTCAAGGCGAAGATGGTGTTTGAAAACCCCGCCATAGAAGAAAATTCAAAAATTAGTTTTGTACGCTTTCGAATAGATAATACTAACAACATAATAAAGCCGGGCATGATGGCGCGTATTACCATCAATCATCAGCCTAAACAAGCACTCGTCATTCCTAAATCATCATTGTTGATTGGTCGTATGACGATGGTTTGGATTGAGGTTATGCCCGGCATGTTCGAAAGCCGAACTGTTGAAACGGGGATTGAAAATAAAACGCTTGTTGAGATAATTTCAGGATTAAAAGAAGGAGAGCGGGTGGTAATATCTGGTGCCTATCTGCTCAACAGTGAATTCATTTTGAGAAAAGGAGCAAACGCCATGAGCGGAATGAAAATGTAATGCAACGGAATTGATATTACTAAAATTTTAATTCAGAATACAAAATGAAACTTCACTATGTGGATTCTCATCTTTAAACTTTTTGCTGGAATTGGTTTGTTCCTCTTTGCCATGTATCTGTTAGAGGAATCATTGAAGAATCTTTCGGGAAGAAATTTCAAACTTTTTCTTCAACGTACTACCAAAAACAGAGTTGGTGCAGTTGCAGGCGGTGCGGTTGTAACAGGCGTACTTCAAAGCAGCTCGATGGTTTCACTGATGGTGCTTGCGTTTGTGGGTGCAGGAGTATTCACCATGAAAAATGCAATGGCTATTATTCTTGGTGCCAACCTGGGCACCACGCTGGATAGCTGGTTGGTTGCTACACTTGGTTTTAAGGTGGATATAGAAGTGGCAGCTTACCCGGCTGTTTTCGCAGGGGGCTTGCTTCTTATTCTTTTTGGCAAGCGAAAAACCATGAAATACATTGCCTATTTTCTTTTCGGCTTTGGGTTGTTATTCATTGGGCTCTCGTTTATGAAAATGGCTATGGAAGGTCAGGTGAAGACGTTTGACTTTTCGAAATATGCCGAGATGTCAATCGTAGTTTTTCTGATTATCGGGTTTATCATCACTTCGCTTGTTCAGTCAAGCTCTGTAACGATGGCCCTTACACTCAGTGCACTTTATGCAGGGGCTATCACTTTTCCGGCAGCAGCAGCCATTGTGCTTGGCTCTGAGACAGGCACTACCATTAAAATATTGGTGGGCTCTTTAGGAGGTAACGCTTCTAAAAAGCGGGTGGCACTCGGTAATTTATTTTTTAACATTTTCCTTACGGTATTGGCTTTCGGCTTGCTGAAACCGACTTTGCTAATGATAACTGATTTTTTTGAGATCAAAGACCCACTCATTGGCTTGGTCACCTTTTCAACCCTGATTAATTTGGTCAGCATAATTATCTTTCTTCCCTTCCTTGAACCATTCGCCAAGTTCCTCGAAATGTTTTTTAAAGATACGGATGGTTCCGCTGCTGCCTTTATTGGAAATGCCGATACGAATGAACCGGAAACAGCGTTAGATTTATTTAAAAGGGAAACGAAATATTTTATTCATAACTCAATGCTTTACAATCTTGCTTTGTTTGATATCGATACGAAGCCTCTATGTGAACATCCTATTTTTAAAACGATCAATGAGAAAAGAAAATATTTTTCAAAAACGATTGAAGAAAAATATGAATTTCTGAAACAGTTGCAGGGCGAGTTGCAATCGTTTTATTTATCCCTACGAACAAAAGTGAATGATGAACAGAACTCTCTACTCAGCCAATTGATTTCTGCAGTGCGCAGTTCCATGCATGCTATAAAAAGTATGAAGGATATAGGAAGCAATATCGCCAACCTCAGACGTTCTTCTACCGATATTAAGTTTAATTTTTTTACACGGCAAAAAGCTGAAACGGAAGAATTATACCGCCAATTAAATACACTCATGGAGCAGGAAGTAAAACCAGATTTCGAAAAGCTTCAAATCATATTTACCTCCATACAGGATAACTATAGTTCCGCTCTTAATAATTTTTATAAGGATGCTCAAGATAACAAGATTGAAGATTTAGACATAACCACTGCCCTTAACTTTAACCGAGAGCTTTTTACTTCGCATAAAGCGATGCTCATCTCAGTAAAAGATTATTTATTGGAAGAAAAAGAAGCAGAAGGTTTTAATGAGATACCGGTGTATAAAACTTAACTCAGCAATAAATGAGTAACAGCGAAAATGAGAACAGCGTATCCTTATTGAAACTTGCCGAGGTAAGTATCCTGCTTGATTCTTATGATGATATGTTTTCTGATTTTGACCCGAGTGAGTATTCTGAAAGAACATTGTCTGATGATTTTATCAGACAGACAGAAAAGATTTCAAAAAGTAAAGACGGAGTTAAAATGTCTTTAAAACTATTGCTACCGGCTCCTGCAAGGAATGAGGAGGAGGAAAAGGTAATAGTTAAAAGACTCTATTCTCATTTCAAGGATGCCTATCAGCAGCTGAAAAGTGAAGTAAGGAAAACGAACAGAAAAGGGATTCTTCTGGCAGGGATAGGCACCGTCTTAATGGTAATGGCAAGTTATTTGTCTTTTATGAAGCCTGAGAAATATCATCTTCATTTTTTGATTGTATTTTTCGAACCGGCTGGATGGTTTTTGTTGTGGGCAGGGCTTGACCACTTAGTGTATCAGTCAAAGAGCATAAAAAAGGATATTGAGTTTTACGCTAAGATGGTAAAATCTGAAATTGAATTTCTTACTTACTGAACTCAACATACTGTAGGTACAATGATCGATGCTGAAATACTAAAACAACCACTCCACAAGAAATCGCAAGACTGTACCTGACAAAGATCATGCTTTTAAGTGCGATGGCTCATTTCAGGAAGAGGATGGAGGGTGTAGCTTGAGTGGTATCTGTCTTGGTCCCTTAATAAGAGCTGTACAAAATCTCACAAACAGATGTGCAACACTAGATAAGTGAACGATGACAAGAACTGATCTGGTACTGAAGGCATAAATGAGAAAGTCGGGATATTTCTGCGCTGGACAAATTTTTGGTTTAAAACAAATGGTTCTCTAAACATGCTAAACAAGGATAAAATGAAAACTTACTTATCATTTCTAATTCTATTTATTGCGACTCAGACGCTATTTGCTCAAAATGATTCACCAAAAACACAAGCGGTTGATAGCGTAACCTATACGTGCACGATGCATCCTGAAATCATTTCAGATAAGACAGGAAAATGCCCTAAGTGCGGGATGGAGTTGGTTCAAAAGAATTCATCATCAGAGCATAAGTTGAATATGATGATGTGCCCAGTGCACGGAATGGTAGATATGAATCACAAACACGATGAACGGAAAAAAGATAATATGAAAGTGATGAAGGGAGTGGGTATTGGAATGGGAATAATGATGGTAGTGATGATGGTAGTCCTTATCGCAGATTAAAGGAGAGGTTTTGTAGTTAAGGAAAAGAAAATGATATGAAGCAATGCTCGCTTAAAACATAAACGCATGTCAACATGATCAGCACGGAAGTCTTTGAGCAAGTAGCCCATAACAAATCACAAAATGATATATTGTCTACATATCATTAGGACCCCTGAAAAAGGATTGACTTCGGAAGAGGCTGCATTGCGATTGAAATCACTCGGGGGAAATGCCATCAGTGAGGAGAAGAAAAGTCTTTGGCTTTTATAAGCCAGTTTACGAATGTACTCGTGTACCTGTTAATTGTTACAGCGGGTTTGTCTTTTCTTTAAGGAGTGGCTTGCAGTATTAACTTCAATGATCCATGGGGTTTGCTGAATTCAGGATGGTAAAGGGTTTGCTGGTTCATTAATGTGTTAAGAACTGCCACACCCAAAGCAAGTGTAAGCAGAATGATAGCTTTTATTTTTATGGTTTTTTAATGGTTTGCAGATGCGTTGGCACAACTCATTCTGAATTTAACAATCAGCGAAGAGGCAACTGTTAATAATCCGATGGCTACAATGGGAGCTACCAATCCAAAACGATCGGCAATTAAACCGGTAAGAATAGCACCGATAGCATAGCCGAGGTCTCTCCATAACCGGAAAATGCCAAGGCTTTTGGGGCGCTGCTCAGGATGTGTATAATCAGAAATGGCGGCAAGAAAAGTTGGATATACGATAGCAGTTCCTATTCCTAGTATGGATGACTGAATAATAAATCCTAAAAATGAATTTGCCCACACCATTCCAAGCAACGCAATTCCTTGGATGAGCATCCCGATAAACAGTAAAGTCTTCTTACAATATTTATCAGCGAGCTTCCCAGTGTATAGCTGCCCTAATCCCCAAATAGCAGGATACGTTGCTACAATAATTCCGATTTCCTGAAGATCAAACCCTTTTGAAACAAGTAACAATGGAAATAATCCCCACACCATTCCGTCATTCAGGTTATTAACAAGTCCGGCTTGTGTGATTGATCCAAGATTTTTGTGATGCCACGTAGTTTCCCAAAATAAGTTTTTCAGCTTCGGGATATTGCTTGACGTGGCTTCGAGTTGAACATGTCTATGAGTGTCCTTAACAAACAGCCAACTCATGAATAAACCTATAATTGCAACAACGATCCCGATATAAAAAGGATAAGGGCGCAAGCCATAATTACTGGCAATCCATCCTGTAAGGAATGCTACTATCGCTACGGCTACATATCCGGCAAACTCATTGAGCCCCATCGCGAAGCCACGATCTTTCTCTCCCACTAAATCAATTTTCATTACAACCGTGCTTGACCACGTAAGTCCCTGATGGATACCCAGCAAAATATTGGCAGCTATAATCCAGTTCCAGTTAGGAGCATATATAAGGAGCATGGGTACGGGAAGCGCAAACAGCCATCCAGTAACTAAAAGATTTTTTCTCCCAAAACGGTTTGCTAATATACCGGTGTAGTAATTGGTGATTGCTTTTGAAATACCAAAAACAACAATGAAAGAAAGAATAGCGGTTTTGGCTGCCATTCCAAAATCTGCTTCCGCGATCTGCGGAATAATGGTTCGTTCCAACCCAATCATGCCTCCCACAAATGCGTTAACAATCACCAGCAATGTGAATTGCTTCCAGTTCTGTTTCAATCCAAGCGATACTTCTTTATTCACTGTCTAGTTAGTTCATTGAAACTTCAATGGGTAGTTCCTGTATTTGCCAATCAGGGAAACCCTCTTCGAGCCGCGTTGCCTTATAACCGGCTTTTATAAGAATGGCAACGGCTTCATCAGCAAAGACGCAGAACGGTCCACGACAATACGCAACGATCTCTGTGCGCTTGGGAAGTTCTTTCAGTCGTTTGGATAATTGATCTATCGGAATGGAAATTGCATTCGCGATATGGCCCTTCTTGAATTCTGATTCAGGACGAACATCCAGAATCGTTACTTTACCTAACTCTATTTTCTGAATCAGGTCATCAATCGTGACAGATTCAAAATCAAATTTTGATTTCCTGAAATCCTTTACCAGTTTTTCGATGGTTGCGATTCGCTCAACACCTAACTCCCGGAGTGCTTTCCATGCTTTAAATACGTTACTGTTCGCTAGCCGGTAATAGATAAAATTTCCCTGACGATTAATATCAACAAGTTGAGCCGTTTTCAATACTTGTAAATGTTGTGAGGCATTAGCAATGGAAAGATGGGTTTGCTCCGCTATCTGTTCTACGGAAAACTTACCTTGTGCAAGCAGTTCAATAATCTCCAAGCGGTGTGGGTTAGCCATGGACTTAGTGATTGTAGCCAGTTCACCATACACTTTATCTTTGAATTCTCTCTTTGTCATAACTTTTTAAGCGCTCGTTGATTGCCGAATATTTTAGTGCACTTTTAATTTTACTTTTCTTTCAAAGTAATTTCCTGTCATCCCTGCCTGCGCATTACCCTTCACAGACTCACCTCTCGTAAGCATCACTTGCAAACTGATTTCAGCATCCTTTGCATTCACCATTGGCTGGATAGTCATCGGTAAACTTGTAATGTGGGTATCTTCATAACCCGCCAAGTTATCACCAACAAGTCGGCAGGACATTGGTAAATTCACTTCCCAATCAGGTGCGAATTTTGAAAGTGAGCTTGTTCCGATGGTGGAAGGATCAATGTATAACCATGCATTTCTGAAAGGGACAGGAATTGAACTATTATTCTTACTACCTACTATTGTTAAAACAGTTTTGGGTTCGCCCCTTTTTGCCTCAATCAAAAAAGTACCATCACTCTGCTTAAGAGAAGCTCTTGTGTCTTTATCAAGAATATCGATGATCGTGTTTTTATCATCTTTCCATGGGCCATTATTAGAATGACAGCTAATACAATTTTTGGAATCAGATAGTATCCCAACGCCAGGCGGATATGCATACGCACTCTTGATAAGGGAGGGTTTGTTTTGCATTTCACTAAACTCAGGATGATACGTAGCATCCTGATCGGTAAAGGTGTTTACCACAATTATGGCTAATACACTAAAAGACAGGATGAGGGTTTTTAGTTTCATAGGCTTACTTTTTAGTTTTTTGTTTTATAGGATATCAACTACAAAGAAAGCCGGATAGTTCAATCTATTCAATATATTTGTTGAATAGATTGAAGGGTTTTTAAAACCTATATTTTATGGCTCTATTCTGCATTAGAGACCATTCAATCCTTACCACACTAAATTTTGAATAGTTACCGGTAACAAATATTCTGGTACGGGCAGTATCGGCAGGTTTCTACTATCGGGGTCTGATCAAATTTTTCTTCCGGATTAAATAATTCTTCCATCAATGCCGTTAAGTGTAATTCAAATTCGGGTAGCAGTGGAGTAACATCCGTTATATATTCCTTTCCCATTTTAAAACCAAATTGAAATGTGTCGTCAAATACATTCAACCGGTTAATAAGGCCAGGCACAAGCTTTATTGAATCACTCTTACTGCTGTGTTTGTACAACAAGGCATATAAAATAGTTTGAAATGCCGCCTTGTTGCGATTCTTTTCACGAATAAATAAAGAGGCGATATCATCAAAATCCAATTTATCTCTTCCGGTTTTGTAATCAATGATGCGAACATAATTTTCTTTACTATCTACTCGATCTATTTTTCCGCCAATGACGGCATACCCCGGGGGCTGATTAATTTTGATACGATAAAGCATACCCTCATATTCGATAGCTTCCAACGTAAAAGGTGCATAATCTTTATCGAATGAAAGAATACGTATTGCAAAACGCTTCACAACTTCACGCACGATCAGTCGCTGGCCTTCAAACTGCACTTCCTTTCCAGGTTCCAGATGATATTGCTTTATAAACACCTCCTCTAGTATCTGATCAATGTCCTTTTCAGCCCGATCAAAATCAGCTACCGTGATGGACTTACTGTTTTTCCTTTCCCGCAGGCGTTTATAAAAAAATTCCATTGTATCGTGCAAGAAATTCCCCATAACGCGGGCATCTATATCTTCTTCCACTTCTTTTGGCTCTTTTATTTTTGCAACATGTTTAAAATAAAACTGCAGACTACATTCGATATACGAATTCAGGGCAGATGGAGAAATGCCCTTAAAATACTTATTGCCCTCGCTAAGGCTAATCAACGTATCTAAAATATTTTTATCCTTAGAAATTGAAATTGGTTTTATCGCTAACGGCTGAATTGGATTATGTAAAACAACACGCTCCGGCTTATGCCCACTTTCAAATAGTATCTGTTGCAGATACCGGCTCATCTCACCTTGCCCCAATACATCTGTTTCGGAATTATAGAATAAAAAAACATTTTCAGCGCGCTGCAACACACGATAAAAAAGATATGCATAAATCGCGTCCTGATGTTCTACGGTTGGTAATTTATAAGCCCTTCGAATATTGTATGGAATATACGAGCCCTTGCTGCTATTCGAAGGTAATGCGCCTTCATTGAGTGAGAGGATAAACACATTTTTAAAATCCAGATTACGTGTTTCAAGTACTCCCATAATTTGCAAGCCTTTCAAGGGCTCACCGGTAAACGGTATTTTTTGAGACTTTACCAACTGCCGAAACAACCGAAGGAAAGCTTTTAGGTTACTATATTCATTGCCTAGCACATCTTCCATTCGATTCAGGAATTTTAGAAAGTAAAGGGCGTACTCTTTATCAAGGGCATCAATATTTTCATTCGATAGGATTAGCTGAATCACTTGTCGTAAATAATCGAGAATACTATGCTCGGCAACCTCACAAAAAATTTGTTTATGCAACACATGATCGCTACGCAACATATTGCCCTCCACGAATACCATATTGCCTTGCAGAATATGCTTGCGCTTATCATTTGCGGCAGCAGGACTAGCGGCTACAACATAGGAGTGACCGATCAGACCTAACACCTGTCGATGATTATAGGTATCTCCCTTTCGGTGTGTTTGCAACTCAACCAATAATTCGATGAGGTTAAACATGGGTGCATTGCTGATTGGGTACCCCATCGTTACATTGAGTGTTGCTACTTCTGCCGGAATTCCATGCAACACCGGCAACATAAGTCTTTCATCAGGCAATACAATCAACGTCTCTTCTGGTTTTATTCCCTTCGTTAACTCATCCTGCAATAACTGGCTCATCAATTTAGCCTGCCCAACGGGTTGTGCAGCACCAAATACTTTTACCGATTTAGGATTAAGAAAGTTAGCAGGAACATCTGCGGAGAAAGTCTTACCCAATATCGGATGATTTTGATATTGCCTGAAAAACTCACCGGCCTCCTGTGTTTTATTACTGAAATAGTATTCATCAACATCCCAGTAAACGGCCGCATTACAATGATCTACAAACCAAGAAATTATATTTTCTTCGGTCATGGTAAGCGCATTAAAGCCAACGAAACATATCGACAACGTGCCAGGCGTTAGTTCTCCATTCATTAATTTCTCTGCCACTTCACGGTGCAACATACCTTCATAGGCAAGCCCTTTCTGAAGAAGTTGTTTTTTAAAAAGGCGATGGACTTCTGGTAGTTGTTTCCAAACCTGAAGAAATTTTTCTTTGTTCTTGCCTGATTTCTCATCAAAGTTCCCCCAGAAACTTCGTAAAAATTCTAATTGTTCTTCTGTAAGAAAATCAAAACTTGAATCAAGCTCTTTCTGATTGCTGAGATCTTTGAACAAAAGCTCAGCATCTACCATATACTTATCTGCTTCATCAAAATCGCGCACGAGCATATCACCCCAGAAGTAGAACTGGTCAAAAGGCTCCTGCTGTGAGCCCTTAAGAATCTCGTAGTAAGATTTATATAAGCGATGAACCAGCTCTAACGTATCAGGTACTTTTAGCGTTGAAAACCCTGCTATAAATTCTTCAATGGTAATTAGCGCAGGCGCAAACGTTGGCTTGTCAAGTAATTGTGCCAGGTATTTTCTAAAATACAATGCTGCCCTTCGGTTCGGGAATACAAGTGTAATGGTATCTAGTTGCCGATGCTCCTTGCAAAGTTTTTCAGCCAACGTGTGTAGAAATGGTTTCACTTTTAAAATCTCTGTTTAAAATTCCAATCCTAATTGATCCTTACTTGCCTTTTGCTTCGATGGCCGTGCTGCAAGCCCTGCTACATTAATGACTTCCATATCTCTTAGATATAGAACATAACCCTCCACCACTGTAAAATTCATTTGCTGAAGAATGCTCACATAATCCAATACCTGGCGTTGATCGCGTTTATTTCGATCACCGGTTTTAAAATCAACCACAATAGCTTTCTTGTCATTTACCATGAGTCGATCAATGCGGCTTTCTTCACCGCCCGGTAATAGGATAGGCACTTCGGTTCGAACGTCCCAGGCATTAGAAAACCAATCGGTGATTTGAGGTTGACTTAAAAGTGAATCGAGTTGGTTTAGGAGCGGTTCTTTTTCTGATTCCAGAATTAAACCTTCAGCTACAATCAAATCCAAGACCCCCGAAATCTCACTAGCATAGCGAATTCTGGAGAGGACAGTGTGCATGTGGAGACCATACAAAATCTTCTCCTGACTTACATTTTCTGGTTTATCAAAAAATGAAGCAGCGGATCGCTTAATAATAAGCTTATCGCGCCAACGCGCAGCGGGGTAATTCTTTAACTGAATTGATAATGGCTTCTCTTTTCGCTCATCCGGTGAAGCGGCTAGTTCACCAATCTTCCACTGCAGGGCATTTATATTCCAATGCTTTTGTAACTCCAGGTCAGCGGTAATGCTGTCAAAAATAAGCTTAGCAACAGTTTCCTTTTTGCCCGGGAAAGGAGCTGAGATAAAAAGCCCTTGTTCAGCTCGTGTAAATGCGACATACAATAAATTCAAGTTATCGAGATACGTTCTGATAAACTCTTCTTCATAGTATTTGTTAAAATAACTTTCCTTCAAACTGCTGGAGTATTTGATTGGCAAATATCCGGCTTGTTGAAAAGGAATCTTCTCAGATTTTACCCATAATAGTTGATCCCTAAAATTATCGTGATCCAAATCCCATGCGCAAAAAGGAATAAGAACATATTTAAATTGGAGTCCCTTTGATTTATGAATCGTAACAATCTGAGCAGCATTTACTTCACCTGATACTTGCAACGACTTTTTATGTTTATTGTCATCCCACCATTCGAGGAAAGCACCCAAGTCGTTTCGTTCACGACTGTAGAAATCCAGAACAACGTCTTGAAATGCTTGCAAGTAGGCCAACTCGCCAACCTCCTCTCCTATTTTAAAAATTTCAATAAGTGTTTCCGTCAATTCGAATAGCGGCAATTTTTTTAACCATGATTTTGATTTTGAAAAATCAGGTGGAAGATTACTTTCAAAAAATACCTGATTGGCAACCGTAAACACTTCCGTAAGTTCCCGATTAGGGACTTTCAAACGAGCAAATTCATAACTTAGCTGCGCTCGCGCGATTGAATCCTCCGGGTTTTGTAAATAACGCATGGCCCCCAAGAGTACGTTCACCGAAGCTGCCCCATCTAAGCGCAGTGATTCATTTGATATCACATCATAGTGACAATTTGGATTTGCTTTGTCAGAGTTTTTATAATTGAGAAGATAGGCAGCAACTTTCTGGCCTTCATCATTTTTTCGAACCAGAATAGCGATCTCACTTAATTTTACTCCCAATAATTGTAATTGCTCCAGTTGCAGGGGGACTTGTTCCAACGCCAACTGTTTCCAGCTATCCTCTTTCTTCTCCTCTTTAATAAACTGCACCTGAACAAATCCCTCTTCTTTCTTCACCCCTTTCTGGGCCACATCTTTAAAAGCATCCGTTGGTAAGGCTCCATTGGTTTTCTGTGCCACGAGTGATGCAGCGGTTTTAAACAACATGTTGTTGAAATCAACAATGCGTGAGGCACTTCTATAATTTATTCCCAGCTCGACTACATCAACACGTTCTTTACCAATCTGTCGCTCTACTTCCTGCTGAAGCAAATTCAAATCGCCACCACGCCAACGATACACCGCCTGTTTTACATCGCCTACCACGATACTTCTATTGCCTTGATCCAGGCTATTCGTTAGCAACGGTAAAAAATTCTTCCATTGGTACCCGGACGTATCCTGAAATTCATCGATAAGAAAATTTTTGTAAAACGAGCCCACCTTCTCATAGATAAAAGGCGTATCACTATCCTGAATCACGCCATTCAAAAATTTGGGTGCATCGGCCAGCAACATGAGGTTGTTTTGTTCTTTGTAATCTTTCAGTTTGCGCGATATATCGGCAATGAGGCCGAAGGAATAGAAATTATTAAGTGTTAACTCGGCAGAAAGACTCTTTGTATACTGATCGTCCCAAAACGAATTTATCTCCTTCAAAATTGGTAACAGTTTGCTTTCGGCTAGCTGAAGGATCAAGTTTTTATGCGCAGTATCCTTATCAGGCCAATTAATAGCTTTCAGATAATCGCCTGTCGGACGTTTGCCTTTTTCCTTTTCATCAAAGTCACTAACTTTTTTTACACTGGAGGCCTTTCTAAAATAATTGTAAACTCCGCCTGCATACTTAAAATCATCGGCCGCTAAATTATTTTTATGTATTATCGCTAAAGCTTCCTTTGCTCTCCCGGAAATGAATCTTGTAAAACCAACTCTAATCTCAGAAAGATCATTTTTAAGTTTCTTGAAAAAATTATGATCATTTGTCTCGCTGATCAAATCATCTTCAATCGTTTTAAACTCCTCTCTGAAAATTTGTTCGGCAAACTCTTTCAAGTTTTGGCGTACATCCCAGGCACGTTCGTTTTCAAGATTTTCTTTAGCGAACTCAACTACCCAATCCGTTAACTCTTTGTTACTGCCCAACTCATCAATCAACTCATCAATCACTTCTTCCAAAACCAGATCTTGATCTATTTCTAACCGGTAGTCACCCATCAACCCAGCTTCACGGGTAAACGATCGAATTATTTTCTGAAAGAAAGCATCGATTGTAGAGATAGAAAACTGACTGTAGTTGTGAAGTATTTCCTGCTGTATTGCCTTGCAGCGCTCCTGGAAATTAGTGCCATTCAGATTGAGTTCTTTTTTCAATTCATCGCCCAACTCATCACTTTCTCCATTTGCAAAACGGTTCAGATAATCTAGAATGCGATCCTTCATTTCCTGTGTACTCTTATTCGTAAAAGTCACCGCGAGGATATGCCGGAAATAGTATCCCCGATGCAAAAGGGCTAATTTCAGATATTCCTTGGCGAGCGTACGGGTTTTACCTGAGCCGGCTGAAGAACGATATATGGAAAATGGTTTGGTCAATGTCGAACTACGATTTTGTTTGATTTGCGAGAATTTTAAGATCGTGTTTTTACCCGCAACAAGTATATTGAACTATTATGACAATTGATGTCATGCCTGATGGTTTGTTCGAATCAACTGGAGGAGATCATAATCATACAAATCATGGCTCAGAAAGATAATTTTCATTAAATTGAAAGAATAACGTGTTTATGTTCCGTAGATTTTACCACTTTCTTGTTGCGTTGCGCTATTCGTTCCCCATCCAGTTGCTACTCAACAACTTCAGACGCAACCATATACTCTTGTTATGCTGGATCATTCTTTTCGCCATGATTACCGGGGGTTTTGGCAAATATCTGGGCATCCCTTATCTCTTCCTCGACCCCGAGTACCTCAACAAAGTAAACTTCACAAGCTTTTTTATTATCGGGCTTACTACGGCAGGGTTTAGTGCCGCGTACCAAATTACGTGTTACATCACGGACGGCCACCGATTCTCCTTTGTGGGCACGCTATCAAAGCCTTTTACAAAATTCTGGATCAACAACAGCATTATACCCTTGACCTTTTTGAGCCTATACATTTTTCAAATCATTCGATTTCAAACAAACAATCAATATACTACTGGAAGTAAACTAGTGTGGAACCTAACGGGCATGCTCATAGGGTATGCCATAATGACGTTGACCTTCTTCGTTTACTTTTGGATCACTAACAAAGATATTTTTAAATATGTGGTGTGTCGTATCGATGAAAAGATAAAACAAAAAGTTTTGGTAACCCGAGCTAGCGCCATGAAAAAACTGGATATCGTTCGAAAAAAACAAGTGAGGGTTGATTACTACATTGATAATTATCGAGTTAAAAAAGTAGAAGACACAAACTTTTATGACAAAGCCGCCATCTTGCAAGTATTCGATCAAAATCATTTTAACCTTGTCATTATTGAATTATTCATTTTCGGCCTGGTAATGCTCCTTGGTATTTTCAAAGACTATCCGTCCTTTCAGTTACCCGCAGCAGCCAGTGTTATGATCTTCCTCACCATTTTTGTTATGCTATCGGGTGCATTCTCATATTGGTTTGGCGGATGGTCGGCAACCACCGCGTTGGGTATATTTTTACTTCTAAATTTTTTAGTTGGCGAAAACTATTTTTCAAAAAAATATGAAGCATTCGGGCTCGATTATCAGCAGCCACCCGCTGAATATTCGGTAGCATCCTTAAAAATACTAAATGATAGCAGCCAGCTTAAAAAAGACCGCGATACAACGATGGTCATGCTTAAAAACTGGAGAAAGAAATTTCCTGCTGATCAAAAACCAAAAATGGTTTTTTTATGTGTTAGTGGGGGGGGGAAACGCGCAGCACTTTGGGCACTGAACACATTGCAAACCGCGGATAGCCTAACAGAAGGAAAGTTGATGGAAAACAGTATCCTCATCACGGGAGCCTCAGGCGGATTGATTGGCGCAAGTTATTTTAGAGAACTAAAACTTCGGGAGAAACTCGGGGAAAAAATAAACCCTTATGCAAACAGCCATCGCGATAGAATTTCGACAGATAATTTAAATCCTTTGATTTTTAGTTTACTGGCCAATGATCTCTTTGTTGGCTTTACAAAATTTGAATATGCGGGTAATTATTATTTGCGCGACCGCAGTTACACATTCGAAGATCAGCTGAACCAGATCACTGAAAACCTAATGGATAAACCCATTCTTGCTTACAATGAGCCTGAAACGAATGCGATTATTCCAATGATTATTCTAACGCCTACTATCGTTAACGATGGCCGTAAATTATATATCGCATCACGTCCTGTGTCATTTATGAATATTGATGTGCTTAATTTTCCAAACTACGCTTTCACGAAATATAGCGGAGTCGATTTTCACACTTTGTTTGCTGACCAAGGAGCAGAAAATATACGCTTTCTTTCTGCCCTTCGTATGAGCGCCACGTTTCCATACATAACACCAAATACTACATTACCCACAGAGCCACCGATTCAAATTATGGATGCTGGAATTTCTGATAATTTTGGATTGTCGGATGCGGTTCGATTCCAGTATGCATTTAAGGAATGGATACTTGAAAATACTTCGGGGGTTATTTTTGTGTCGATTCGAGATTCACCTAAACTTGGAACTATTTCAGCAAAAGGGGGTCAAAGTATAATTGATGACTTCACGCAGCCGATCAGTTCCGTATATAACAATTTCGAAAATTTTCAGGATATCAACAGCGATCTTCAGATTAGTCTAATGAAAACATGGTTTAAAGGACCAATCGATCGAATTGATTTACAATATCAGACAGAGAATTATGTGCCCATTTTGCAAGAGATGGATAGCATCCGGCAAACCAGTGCGCGCGCTTCGCTTAGCTGGAGGTTAACTACGCGCGAAAAACATGGTGTCATTAGTAATATATTTTCTCCAAACAATTTGGAGCAGATTAGTAAACTAAAACAGCTTTTAGAATAATTCTATTCCGTATATCTTTGACAGTGCGTTTTACAGTAGCTCTATTTTTTCTTTGCATTTCATTCCAAGGTATTGGCCAAAATGAAACTGTCAGAACTATTGACAGGTTGCAACAGCAACTTCTTACGGCAAAGGATTCCGCCCGCGTGGACATTTTAACCCAGCTTGCGAACAGCTATTACAATATAGATATTAAGCAGTCTTTAAGCTTAGGTGAAGAAGCACTGAAGAGCGCCAATGCATTAACCTACTATAAGGGTATACAAGGTGCGCACAGCATTTTAAGAAGAATTCATCGCAGACTTGGAAACTATTCAGTATCCATAGAATACACCCTTAAAAATCTTCCCATATCAGAACGACTAGGAGATACACTTGAGTTGTTAGATTCGTATACAACGCTTGGAAACATCTATTCAAGCATGGAAAATTTTGATGAAGCCCAGAAATACCTGTTGCGTGCGCTATCAATAGGAACAAAAATTAATTCAACACAATTGGCTCCTATCCTAAATTTTTTAGGACGCTCATATGGCAAGCGCGGAATGTACGATAGCGGTCAATATTTTATCCAGGCGGCATTGAATCGAGAAACGGAATCACCACAACCCGGTTATGGTTTGTCATACATCTATAACAATCTGGCTGAAATATATTACTACAAAAAAGAATACGATAAGGCCATTGAATTTTATTCGCTATCATCAAGTCTTCCGGAAGACAGAAGAAGTGTGTATGGAGTGACCTTTACTCTTAATGGCTTGGCGTTAGTTTATAAAGATTTAAAACAATACGATAAAGCAATTGCTAGTGTATTGCAAAGTATAGATATCTGCAGAAAAAATACGTTCCGTGATAAGACCAAAGAAGGTTACGGTATTCTTTACGAAATCTATATTTTAAAAAATGACTATAAAAATGCACTGAGCTATTACAAACTTTTTAATGTGTATCAGGACAGTATTTTTAGTGAAGACCGGATTCAATTTATCGACAACCTGAAAATTACATATGAAACTGAGAAGATAGCGAAGGAGAATGAATTGTTACGCAAAGATGCCCAACTAAAGGACACACAACTTAAACAACAGTTTACGTTAACCTGGGTAGCCATCGCTACTATAACGTTTCTATTGGTGATCAGCATTCAATTGTATCGTCACAATATTCAAAGAAGAAAAACAAATACTATTCTAGAGAAATACAGTGTTGAACTTCAACTGCAGGTTGAAGGCCGCACGAAGGAACTGGTAAATACAAACCTGGAACTGGTGAGTCAAAACAATCAACTCGAGCAGTTTGCGTACATAATAGCGCACAACCTTCGTGGGGCAGTTGCGCGTATTTTGGGGTTATCGAATCTCATAAAGGGCAGACCCTTTGACCCGCAACAAGATCAGCAAGTAATTGAATTAATTCATACTTCAACAAAAGAGCTGGATACAACAATTCACGATTTAAATGATATCCTGGAAATAAAAAAGGGACTTCATAATTCGTATGAAGCGATCAACTTTTCGGAGCGACTAAAAAAAATCCAAAATATTTTAAAAGATAAAATAATAGAATCGGAAACAACAATTATTGAGGATTTTAAAACCATTGAGACCTGCTATGCTTTGCCTGCTTACATTGAAAGCATTTTGTATAATTTAGTTAGTAATGCCATTAAATATAGAGCCCTCGACAGAAAGCCTGTGATAAAAATTAAAACCTCACTAATGGGTGATAGAATTAAACTCACTATTCAAGACAATGGTATTGGAATAGAGTTAACGCAGCTAAAAGAAAAAGTTTTTACGCTTTACCAACGTTTCCATCATCACGTAGAAGGAAAAGGGCTGGGACTTTTTTTAGTAAAAACACAGGTAGAAGCACTGAATGGAGTAATTGAAATTGATAGTAAAGTAAATGAGGGCACTACGTTTACAGTTTTTTTACCCTTGCATAGCGCAAATCTTGGCTAGGTATTAATTGAAAGGGGGTTTGCAACCCAAACAAAGTCGGGGTGCAAACAACGCTACGGCAATAGACTCTACCTCCTTCTAATTACGTGTAATAATTTCATAATGCGACCGCACGCCTCGTATTCAGCTTTCTCTTCCAAACTTACCAGCATCCCCCTTAACGCATGCTTAAAAAAAGGAGGAATAATGTAATATCGTGGCGCAACATAAATTCGAATTGAAGGAGTTTCATAATAATGTTTTTCAAGGTGATCTAACAATTCTAATTCACTTAGCAACTTTTGCTCCGGGTAGTTAGAAGCATTGTGCCCATTATACTTTTGCAGGATATGCATAGCCAAAGCTGTTAATAATCTGTTTATAGAATTTTTCAATTAATTCAGGGTTGCGAACTTCCCGGAATGGCATCCCTGCCTTTTGCTTTTGATCGCTTTTCTTTTTCGTTTCCATACCTCTAAAGTAATCGAGGGCTTTGACAGCTTGTGTCAAGTTTATACCTTACCCAAATGATTCCACAGGCAAAAATTTTAAGGATTTTTCAACTGATTGGGCTTTTAAAAGGCGGGGGGAGAACCGTGGATCAACTTGCCCAGCAATTAGATGCCACCTCCAGAACAATCTATCGGTACTTCAAACTTCTGGAAGAGATTGGATTTATGATCGATCAGGATTTTCACGGAAAATATTTTATTCATCGTGAAGAAGGTGAGAACCCCGAAGACAGTTTTACATTAGAAGAGGTAAGTATTCTACGTCAGCTCATTCAAGGTGGTGCCGGTGGCCATCCGTTACGGGAGAATATTTTAAAAAAACTCGCTTTTCATTCGGAGGCCAAAGAATTGCCCGAACAATTCTTAAAACTTCGGGTAGCCAGAATGTTCCGGTCGGTTAGCGAAGCCATTGAACAAAAGAAGCAGGTTGTTTTAAAGAACTATCACTCAGCAAACAGTCAGGAAATTACCGATAGACTCATAGAACCTTTTCAATTCGGGGAAGGATTTCAATCTGTACTAGCACTCGATACAAAAGATAAACAGTGTAAGTATTTTAAACTAGAACGGATTGGGGAAGTATTGATTCTTGATAAACCCTATAAATTTCAAAAACTACATGAAAAGTCGGCAACCGACATTTTTGGCATCAGCGGAAAAAAAGAAATCTGGATTACGCTTCAATTAAGTTTACGCGCCTACGTGTTACTTCGTGAAGAATATCCCCTATCGCTGCCCTACCTTGAAAAAAATGAAACCCAGGAAGAAAGTGCTTATACCTTTCATGCTCCCATATTAAATTTCAAAGGTGCAGGCAGGTTTGTACTCGGGCTTGCCGATGAGGTTTCTATTACGGGCCCGGCTGAGTTTAAAAATTACATTAAGGAGAAGTTGAAACAGCAGAAGTTGATTTAGCTCTCAAATTTAAAAGAATTAGCACGCGAATTGCTGGCCATCAACCGTCATTTCGAAGGAGCAATAGGGTTTTCAAAGTGCCGGAACCTTAAAGCGACTGAGAAATCCCCTAAGGGTTAGTTAAATATGGAGATAATCGTGGCCTTTTATAAGGGGACTTCCCATCCCGCCCATACCTTCATTCGAAGTGACGCAAATCAGAGGTTACAAATACATTTTCTCAATTTCTGATTCATAGTTACTCATCAGTTTTTGCCTGACAGGTTTTAATGTATTGGTCAGCTCACCTCGATCGGTTGTCCAATCCTGTGGGCATAAAACAAAATTCTTTATCTGTTCAACATTAGGTAATGTTTCATTGAGCTGATCTACTTCCTGCTGAAATTTATTTCTGACTCTAATATTATGAATCATAAATTGTGGCGATGTCCAATGAATATTTTCTTGAAAACACCACGCTTCCAAAAATTCAAAATGAGGAACGATCAGTGCTGTAACAAAAGGCCGTTGAAACCCAACAATAAGGCATCTTTCAATAAACAGAGATTCTGTAAAATGATTTTGAAGCGGCTGTGGTGCAATGTACTTTCCTGCAGAAGTCTTGAAAATATCTTTCTTCCGATCAGTAATTTTCAAAAACCGTTGGTGCACAAACTTCCCTACATCTCCTGTACGGAACCACCCATCTTCCGTAAAGGCAGCTTTCGTTAGTTCAGGTCTTTTGAAGTAGCCCGTCATAACGTTCGGTCCTTTTACTAATATCTCTCCTTCCTGATTTTCATTTGGCTCATCAATTTTCAAATCCATACCGGGAATGACCATACCCACGGTACCAAAACGATTCAAGCCAGGCTCGTAACGATTCATGGAAATAAGCGGTGCCGTCTCTGTCATTCCGTATCCTTCAATGATATGAATTCCTGAAGCAGAGAACATTCTTCCAATTTCAGGTCGCAAAGATGCCGCGCCCACCACCATGTAGCGAATTTTTCCACCCAGCTTTTTCCGCCATTGACGTAGTACCAGTATCCTGGCAAAAAATAACCTAATACTCAACCATGGTTTAACTCGGCCTCCCTCTCCATACTGCTTACCGACAGCCATGGCCCAGGTGATCAGCTTTCGCTTTATAATATTTCGCCGCATGGATTGCTCTTCCATGAAATCATACATTTTCTCCAGCACACGTGGAACGCTTGTGCAAAAGAATGGGCGTACATATTTAAAATCGTGTGCGAAACTTTCCTTACTCTGACTGAAGTACAACGATACCCCAAACGCCATGTAACTAAAGCAACCCATTCTTTCTAAAATATGGCTAAACGGCAAGAAGCTTAACACGCGATGGTGCGGTTCCAGTGGCAGCAATGTTAATATTGCCTTGATGTTATGAACAACGTTGTTATGAGAAAGCACAACCCCTTTTGGCACACCCGAACTACCCGAGGTATACAAAATGGTAAGTACATCTGATGAATCAATGCTGGCTTTTATTGCATGCACCTGAGCAATCAATGTTTCATTCGGTGGTGTTGCTTTTGCTCTTTTAAAGTATTGGCCAAGAACATCAATATTTACGCGTGAATTTAATTTTTGAAGGGCGCTTTGAAACTTATTGTAGAGTTCTTCATCCGCAGTTATACAGCATTTAGATTCAGTCTCCGTTAGTATCAATTCAATATCAGCCTCCGTAGAAGTGGGGTGAACCGGCACCGTAATCACTCCAATCTGCTGACAGGCAAAATCCAGCATCACCCACTCAGGATTTCCAATTATTGGAACAAAAATTACCGTATCACCTTTTGTAAAACCATTGCTGAGCAACCAGCAAGAGATTGTATCAACCGTATGTTGGACGTTCTCTATAGAATAATTTTTCCAACTACCTTCAACAAACGCATTGAGTGCCGTGGCATTTGGATACTTCTCACGTTGGTACGAAAGAATATCAAAAACGCGAGTGAAGTCACTGGATGGTTTTCGCGTGATTTCCATTTGTTTCTCCCTTACTTTGTTGGAGCTCAGGTTTTACGTAAAGAATAGTATATAGTATTTCAAAAAACTCTGAGAAATCTGGCAGGTTATTATGACGCCCACCTTCAATTCCGTGCAATGTAATTTTGACTGGATATAGCGCTTTTAATTTTTCGCTTTGCGAAAAGGAAATAAGCCGATCGCGGGTACCGTGTATAATATGTACGGGACAATCAACAATTTTTAAGTATTGATCGGTTCGAATATCGTACTTCAACAACCACCGCAACGGTATAAAAAATAAGTAACGATTAACATTGTAGAAAAAACTGAAGTATGGAGAATCCAAAATCAGCAGTCCCGGTTTATTCCACGATGCAATGCGCGCGGCAATACCACTTCCCCACGAGCGGCCATACAATACTATGTTTTGTTCGGGATATGATTGGGCCAGCCATTTATATAGATACTGTGCATCGTTATATAATTTCGTCTGACTTCGCTCGCCCCTGCTTTTTCCAAAACCGCGGTAATCCATCATAAAAAAATCATATCCGTTGCTTACAAAATCCTTTGCAAATTTTCCCCAACCCTTAATACTCTTCGAATTTCCCTTCAGATAAAATACTACACCCCGTGAATTGGGTACTTTGAAATATATCGCATTGATACGCCCGCCATCCTCCATATCAAAATCAAGTTCCTCAAACGGAAAAGGGTATTTGTATTGAAAGGCTGTAGAAAGTATTTCAGGTCTAAAAAAACCAAGGTGTTGAAAAAAGAAAAACGATAGACAAATGGCAACATATACTACAAGAAGAGAGACAAAAAAGGTGACCATAGCATCCAAAATATATTGAAGACATCGCTAATAACCTAACGACCTAGCGACCTGGAATACATTATGCAAGGTACACCAGTAAAAATCATCGTCATCGCGAGGACGATCCCTATTAAATCGGGGAGGACGTGGCGATCCCCAGACTACAACGTGCACATTCTATAGTACGGGGATTGCCACGTCACTCCATCACACAGGCCGGGCTGTTCCTCGCAATGACGGAACCTTCTTGGTTTAGCTCACTCCAACACTTCCCTCAACGTTTTATGATATATCTCAAACTCCCTTAAATTATTATGGCTCGCACCTTCAACGATGACAAAGCGATCATTTTTATTCAACAACGGTTTTAGTTTTATCGCAGATGCCAACGGTACTACCCAATCACCCGTACCGTGAATAATTACTTTTTTACATCTTACATTCTTCAGATATTTTTTGTTCGAAAAATAATAATGAGCCGGAAGAAGGTAAAGCGCACCCTGCAATTCATCAAATGGAGTTTCGAGAATGAGCAGGTCAGGATTAACCGTTGTTGCCAGTTTTGAAGCAACAGCAGAGCCCAGCGAGCGCCCATAAATAACCAAACGCTTATGCTCAATTTCTACATTTGACCAATTCAGTATCGTTTGGGCGTCCTTGTACAAATTCACTTCGGTTGGGGTGCCCGTACTTTTTCCATATCCACGGTAATCAGTCATTAAAATATCGTAACCAAGGTTGGTAAAGTCAACTGCGTATTGACCCCAGCGTTGCAAGTTATCGGCATTGCCATGAAAATAAAGAATCAACCCTTTGGAAGGTTGTTGCGATCTAAACAATAGCGCATTTAATTTCTCTCCATCATCTGTTGGAATGAAATACTCTTCAAATTTTTTCTCAAAGGTAAACGCGTAGCCTTTAGGAAGGCTTGTGGATTGAAATATGAAGCTATCCTGAAAGAAATAAAACCAGGTTGCAACTATCCCATACATGATCAACAGGATGCCGAGTATTTTACCAATGACTTTAATCTTCGATTGCATTCCTGAGATTCAAAAGTATGTATGTTTTCGATTAATTCCGGTCCTGAAGTTAAACAGAATTAAACCCTTAGGGATCCTCGGAAAGCCCTGCCAGCATAGTACGATTCGGCCCAGTTGTGATACACGAAGACATTGCCAAAGCGGAAATCAGCAAAGATGGCACCACCAAGTTTTCTAATATCAGCAGGTGTCTTCAGCCAGCTCGAAGTTTTTGTATCAAACTTTCCAAGTTTTTGAAATTCCCGATATTGTTCCTCGGTTAAAAGTTCAATGCCCATGGCTTCAGCCATACCCATGGTACTATTTTTCGGTTTAAATTCCTTCCTCGCCCCCAGTGCTTCATGATCGTAACAAATACTTCTGCGACCTTTAGGGCTTTCCGTTGAACAATCATAAAAAATAAATTCATTCTTTTTTTTATCATACCCAACAACATCTGGTTCACCGCCCGTTTTTTCCATTTCATTGAGCGACCAAAGCTTTTCAGCATTGGCACTCAGCTTTGCCTGTACGTTAGTCCATTCAAGGCCTTTATGGCGGATCATGTTTTTCTTAAAACGGTCTTTTATTGCAGTGAGTAGTTCTTCACGTTGGTCTGCAGATAACTTTCTTTTATTTTCCTTTTCCATAGTAGCCGCAGTTAAACATTCTCGCTTCTCTTTTTAATTACTTTTAATATATTCTCCTGAATGTCTGACATGATCCATTGTCCCCAGAAACTCGCATAAAAATTAAATGTCGTTGTCAGCTTGAATTCGCTAAATAAATGAAGTCTATACTTATTTTGTCCAATTTGTTCTAGTTCATAAGTTCCCTCTAGTACATCAAAGAATTCTCCGCCTATGAGAATGTGCTCATCAAAGGTTGTCGAAGGTATTTCATACGTATTTGGCCTTATAGAAAAAGTCATCATTCTTTCGTGCTCATACTTTAAAACAGTTTCGTCAAATACTAGGCCACCGTCAAAAATGGCTTCTCTTTTTGCTCCTATTCCCTCAAAGTCAAGTTCGGCTCTAATTGGTCTTGGTATTTGTAAAAAATTAGTCAGTTGTCCTTGGTCTTCAGTTTCTTTTATTTCTTTAACGCTTGTTACATTACTCCATATTTTGTCTTTGGGTGCTTCAATATCAATGAATGTATATGCTTTATAGAATCCAGGAATTTCTCCTATTACATTCTCAAGTGGTCCAATAAAAAATGGGAGAAGAATAGCCAATGATAGATGCAGATTATTTGTTTGGCGTGTTTTTTTAAGTTTAAAATATCCAGCAGTCACTCCGCCTAAACTTGAGAAAAATAGAAATATTGGCAGAATCATTATCCAACATGCCCACCCTTCAATAGAAAGAATTAGTGTCAGTACGAAGAAGACAACTATTGGTATCCAAGGATAGAATATTCTGTACCTCAAACCTTTTACCTTGTCTATGTCCGACAAGTAAATTGTCAACGCCCCAACAACATATGGCAATGAAACAAAGAATGTTATTGTCATTAGTCGCCATAGCGAACTCCACTCATCCACGTCAAACAGGAATCTAATTAATAATCCAGCGACTACGGGTATTCCAATTACCGTTAAAATCCTAATCGTCTTCTCCATTGTCATATCAAATGTCTGGATTAATTGTGGCTAACGTTTGTTTTAAAAATGAAGCGCAGCGAAATGTTAAGCCCGACCATCATGCAACTATTCCACGGTACCTAACTAAATTAATAAAATACTTTTAATACCTACACGGAAGCCCCGCATTGCATAAACATTTTTTTGCAAGCGGTGCATTTAATCACATCGTTAGTTTATCAAGTATGCTTTTATAAACTCGATAGTCGAATAGAATTGAAAGTCAATGTTATTTTTTTTCCTGAACCCGTGACCTTCATCTTTAGCCATTAAAAACCAAACTGTCCCACCGTTTTGTTTAATCTTGTCTTTCATTTGAATTGACTCGGTGTATGGCACACGCGGATCATTACCCCCTTGAATAATAAATAGTGGCTTTTTGATTTGGTCTGTGTGATTCAATGGAGCAATGGATTCAAAATAGGCAGCCATTTTGGGGTCTCGTTCGTCTCCATACTCAACTCTTCTTAAGTCTCTGCGATAGGCTTCGGTGTTCTTCATAAACGTATTGAAATTCGATATTCCTACAACATCAAGGGAACATCTGATTTTATCGTTATATAAATAGGCAACAGCTAAAGTCATATAGCCTCCGTAACTTCCACCGGTAACCATTATCCTATCTTTGTCAAGGTCGGGTTGATTTGCAATCCAATCAATAAGTGAACCAATATCCTTTACAGATTCTTCTCGCTTCATGCCATTATCCAAATCAACAAAGGTTTTACCATACCCTGTTGATCCCCGCACGTTTGGATAGATAATGGAAATACCAAGTTCGTTGAGAAAATAATTAGATCGTCCAAGGAAAGATGGTCGAGATTGACCTTCAGGTCCTCCGTGTATATTTATGATAACCGGTCGCTTGCCCGAAAATTTGGAAGAAGCCTTGTATAGGTATCCAGAAATCAACTTTCCATCAAACGACTTCCAAGAAATTAATTTTGGTTCCTGAAGCGCAGAAACATCCATTCCGCCTACTTCACTCTCTGTCCAGCGGATAAGTGCATTGGTTGCAGTCTTGTATTCATAGACATCCGAAGAAGAGTTATGCGCGACATAGGTTATCCCTAAAGATTTTGAGTCACCTGACCAACTGATTCCGCCTACAAGACCCGTTGGGAAATCTGACACAGCAGTGTGCTTGTTTGTTAATGTAGAAAGCAAATATAACTTTGATAACCCGTTCTCATTCGTCACAAAAGCTAGCATTGAACCGTCTTTAGAAAGTTCGGCATCTTCAACATCCCAGGGAATTGTGGAAGAAATATAGTCCAGTTTTTTGGTCGAAATGTTATAGTAGGCGAGTCGGTTAAATTCACTGTCTTTGTTGGTAATCAAATAAATACCTTTTTCATCTTTTGAAAAAGAAATTCCACTATACGTTGTTCGTTCATCTTTTTCAGGAAGCAGTCTAACTTTCGTTCCGGTATTGACATCAACGGTATATAGCCGTGTCTCGTTGACTGAAATTCCTTCCCGAAGAAGAAGTTTTGAGTCGTTCGATGACCAATCTACAATTCCCCAGCCACCTCCTACATTTTCTACAATTTTCTTATCGGATGTCGGGTCCAGTGGATTCAGGGTGTATATATCTCGGTCCTGTCCATTTCTTTTCGTTGAGCCATATGCAATTCTATCACCTTTACTACTCCATTGGATACCTCCGTTTTGAGATCGTTTCCCATCGGTTAAAAGTGTAATTGCTTTTGTAGAAAGGTCGTATCGGTAGATCTGACCAAATTCATTTCCCCCAATGTCTTTGGTAAATAAAAAATATTCTCCCTTAGTGGGTTCAAATGTTGCGAATCCTATTGGTTCATCAAAGAATGTAATTTGCTTGCGATCTCCACCTGGCATTTTTACATAGTGAAGTTGATTGCTGTTGGCAAAACGAGTTGATATCATTAGTTCATTTCTCAATGGATGCCAAGCAACCAATGAAGCACCTCTGGATTCGGTATAGTTCTTTACCTCATTAATAAGGTTACTTGATAATGATGGGATACCTTCCGTCACTAGATTGTCGGCTACAGGAATAGATTGCTGCGCACTGACGCCACCTGTCAGAAAGGTAAAAAAGAGAATAATCTTAATTTGTCTCATGGCTATTTGATTAATGGTCAGTATAGTAAATCTATGAAATAAAAGATGTTGTCGTCACTTTTGAAAGAACATCATGGTTACTAAACTCATTTGTCCCACTGCATGGCTTAGCTTGCAACTCGAAAATATCCGCAATGCGCTCTTATAATATCTTCTAAAATAAACCAAAAAAGCCGGTCTTTTCAGAACCGGCTTTTATATTAGTGTTAGTCTGCGTTTGCCAAATACGATTTCGACACGCTCAACCCTAAAAATATAGTTTTTACTTATTCACCCCCGGCAAATTTTCAGGTTTGCTTTGCTCGTTTGCAAACGAAGGCGCCTTGCGCACGGTCGGGTATACTTCATCTAATGTATTGCCATCATACAATCGTCCGTTCTTCATCACCTTGTTCACGGTGTTGGTGTTACGGATGTTTTCCAATGGATTTTTATCGAGGATAATTAAATCGGCTAGTTTACCTGGCTCAATGCTGCCAATGTCACCATCCAATCCGATCGCTCGTGCACCATGGATCGTAGCTACTTTCAATGCATTGTGGTTACTCATACCGCCCGATGCCATGCTCCACAATTCCCAGTGAAAACCAAGGCCCTGTAATTGTCCGTGTGAACCAACGCCAGCATTTCCTCCGGCCTTCACAAGGTCGTTCACAAAACGTGCGTGATCTTCAAACACATGCTCCTCTTTCATGAACCATCCAGGCCGTCTACGTGACTTTGCATCCAACTCAGACTTAGCAGTGAAGTAATTAAGCTTCGGGTCGCCATTTACATTTTCCGTAGCGTAATAGAAATTTTCAGCCCATGGGCCGCCATATGCAACCAGCAATGTTGGTGTGTAGGTCATCTTTGCTTCCGCTACAGCGGTTGTGAAATCTTTGTATAATGGATAAATCGGGAAAGCGTGTTCGTGGCCCGGATATCCATCAATAAGATTTGTCAAGTTCAATTTAAAATCAAGACCACCTTCCGTTGTTGGCATCAAACCCTGTTCCTTACATGCTTGGATAATCCATTGGCGATGTAACCGATTTCCCGTCAGGTACATCTTGATCGTTTTCGTGTTGTAGTATTCTGAGTACTGCTTCAAAATATCCTTTGTTTGATCGAGATCCTTCAGGTTATAAGCCCAGAAACCAACACCGGGACCTGTGCTATAAATTCTAGGACCAATTACTTGACCGGTTTCTACCATATCGCTATAGGTAAGCACATCGGTAGTAGCTGTTTGCGGATCGCGCGTTGCCGTAACTCCGTACGCAAGGTTGGCAGCATAAACCCATACCTGGTTTTTATGAATGCCCCAAGCCGGCCACATGTGTGCGTGTGTATCGATAAAACCGGGAACAATGGTTTTCCCCTGCATGTCCATCTTCAGAACAGACGCATCAACAGAAATAGAACCTGCCGCGCCAACTTGTTTAATGCGAGCATTTTCAATGAGCACATCGCCTTTCTCGATTACCTCATCGCCCTTCATGGTGATGATGCGTGCATTTTGCAACAATACTTTTCCGGAAGGAATGTCTTTTTGCACGGTTACTTTAATGCGAATCTCTTCAGGCTTATAGCCTTCATCTTTCTTCTCTTCTTTTTTATCCTTATCAGCAACAGCGGTAGCAGTCGAGTCTTTCTTCACCTCATCCTTTTTGTCGTCCTTCTTTTCATCCTTTTCTTCTTTCGCTTTCTCTTCAGCAGCTTTCTTTTTCTTTAGTTGCAGTTCTTTGGCTTTTGCCGAATCAAGATTGAACGTAAAAAAGGCATTACCCAAGGTGTAGTAAACTACTTTTCCAGTATTACTCCAGCTTGGAAACTCGCCCCCAATTTTTGTAAGCTTTGTTGCCGGAAATTGAGCGCTGCTCGCATCAGCCACCGAAATCTTAGGTACTTCACCACCCGTTTTCGGAATCGTTACTACATACAAATCATTGTTAACCTGCGCAAAAGCTTTATCACCCTCAGGAGCCATTTTAATAATGCCTGCTGTTGATGGAGTTGGTGTTGGTTCCTGTGCGGATTCTACCAACATGCAATGATTTTCACCCAATGCAGAACCATAGGTTGTTATACCGGTAACCTTAACCAGAATTTTTTCATCCGTACCATCCCAGCGAATAGATACCAATCCCTTTCCATAACTATACAAATAAATCCGGTCATCCGATTTTACAAAGTGCGGACTGGTGCGACCTTTTGATTTTGTGATAAAGTTGACAGCGCCACCATCACCCGCAATCCAAAGTAAATCTTCTTGTCCTCCCGCATAAAATGGATCGGCCGCATCTTTAAAGATTTGATTGGCGCCTCGCATGAAAACAATTTTATTTCCCTGGTATGTCCAAACCGGCTCTGTATATAATCCCGGAGCGGTCGTTAATCGAACTGGTTTCGCTCCTTTTGCTTTGAAATTCATTTTATATAAATGACCAGCAGTGTTCTCCCACGTTACCCACGCTAACTGTGATCCGTCCGGACTCCAGCATGGCATTGCTTCTGTATAATTTGCTGTAGTAATACGCTTGGGTGTTCCACTTGGCAGATCAACGGTGTATAAACGATTTAATGCTGTAAAGGCTACCTGCTTTCCATTCGGTGAAACAACCGCATCCCGAATTTGTGTTACGCTCATATCTTTATCATCCTTGATCGGAAACTTGAAATCAACACGAGGCCCCACTAAAAAATCGATCTCCATTTCAAATGGAATATTGATGGCGCTGCCTCCGCTTACCGGAATACGGTAAAACTTTCCGCCATACGATGCTACTACTTCTTTACTGTCAGGCGTAAACGACATCGCAGGCAACACACCGAGCGGTGCGATCGACTCCTGTTCATCGCGTTGCACAGGATACGCTAACCATTTTTCATCTCCTGTTTTCAAATCATGAAGAACCAATCCCGTTTGATCGTTATGGCGTGATCCATACACTAACCATTTTCCATCCGGAGAAAGTGTAGGTGTGAAGGCAGAGCCATAGCGTTGTGTTTTTACTTCGGTCTCTCCATTTTCACGATCGTATACTCCAATTTGATATTGAGGAAGTTGAGCATTGTAATTCCATGCATTGAAGCGTTGTGAATACCAGATGTAACGACTATCCGAACCGAATGCTGCCTCTACTATCTTAATATTGTCAGGCTTACTGATGAGTTGCGCTCCCGAACCACCATCCTTGTGGAACATCCAAAGTTTGAAGTTGCGTGTTCCGCGCGAGCCTACAATGTAATTCCCATCGGGCGTCCATTCGGCAGACTGATAATGATCGGTATTACCTTTTGTAACTTGTAGTGAATCGGATTTATCAACTGCAAACCACCATATGTTTTCGCCACCACTGCGGTCTGTTATGTATAAAAGCTTTGTTCCATCGGGACTAAACTTCGGGTGCGAATCGAAGGCCATACCTTTTGTAAATTGTTTGGGTTTACCTCCGGTTATTGGCATGGTGAAAATATCGCCCAGAAAATCAAAGGTAATAGTCTTACCGTCAGGACTAACATCGAGCGACATCCATGTACCTTCGTTCGTTTTTATAGGGATGGTTCGGCCGACTTCCAACGGAAGATCCAGTTTCTTTTTAGGCTTCTCCTTTTTTACAGTATCGGCCTTGGGTTCTTTTTTTTCATCCTGCGCAACCACCGCGCTAATCGTGAAAATGAAGAGCATTGCAATCAAGTAGTATTTTTTCATAGAGGGTTAAATTATAGCCGGCAAAGTAAAGGATTTGGAACGGGTTTGTCACGGGAATTATATGAATGGAATAAGTTTATTTCATTACAATTGATTTCATAAACTGTAGGCTATCTTGCCAATCCGTTTAATATGACCGTACAAGAACAACTCTATAAAACACTCGATTTACTGCGCGTTGAGCGCCAGGCCGACCTGGAACAATACCGGCAAAAGGTATTGTTGGTACCCTTGCACCGCAAAACAAAAGAAGGAAAATGCTGGTATCCAGTAAGACTGAAAAGAGATTATATCGGTACAGGTGAGCGCCTCATAATAGAAGTTGAGCGTACCCAGCAGCTTGATCAGCCCCACGTATTTCAAAGCGGAAAAGTCGTGAGTGTCTTCAGCAATGCATCCAACAAACCTGAAAAGCATTACATCGGTGGCGTGATTAACTATGTGCGCGACAACACCATGGTTATTACCTTAAACAGCGATGACCTCCCCGATTGGATTGACCAAAATTTATTGGGTGTTGACCTGATGTTCGATGAAATGGCGTACCGCGAAATGGAGTCGGCATTGAAATCAGTAATCAAAGCCAACGATTCCAGAATTGCAACATTGCGCGATGTACTGTTAGGTGGTAAGGATGCTTCTTTCAATTCAGAAACTGAAATCCAAAATCTAGAATCCAGACTAAACCTTAGCCAACTCAAAGCCCTTAGAAAAGTTCTCACGGCACAAGACGTTGCCAATATTCACGGGCCCCCAGGTACAGGTAAAACCACCACCCTTGTTCAGGCGATAACACTAACAGTTGCTGAAGAGAAACAAGTGTTGGTTTGTGCCCCCAGCAATGCAGCGGTAGATTTACTGGCAGAAAAATTGACAGCGCAAGGGCTAAACGTATTACGCATTGGTCACCCTGCACGCGTTACCGAACAATCGTTGAGCAAAACACTCGATGCACGCATTGCCATGCACGAACATTATAAAGAGTTGCGCATTCTTCGAAAAAAAATGGAACAGATGCGTAGCATGGCGTTTAAGTATAAAAAAGATTTCGGGTATGCCGAACGTGAGCAACGCAAAATTCTCATGCAGGAAGCAAAAGCTATGAAAGCCGATGCCGATGTGCTGGAGTTTTACATTATCAATGACTTGTTAAACAAAAGTGATGTGATAACGTGCACACTCGTAGGTGCTTCCAACAACAACTTGCGTGGCAGACGCTACAAAACTGTTTTTATTGATGAAGCCGGGCAAGCATTAGAACCTGCTTGTTGGATTCCCATTCTTCGTGCCGAACGCGTTGTGTTTGCCGGTGACCATTTTCAACTGCCCCCAACGGTTAAATCAATTGAAGCCGCGCGCGATGGGTTTTCACAAACACTCTTTGAAAAATGTATTCAGCGTCAGCCACAAACAGCTTCCATGTTACAGGTACAATATCGGATGCACGAAGACATTATGCGGTTTTCGTCACGCTATTTTTATCATGATGAATTAATTGCTCATGAATCCGTTCAACGACACGCCATCCAAATAGAAGATGGTGAAGGTGAATTAATTTCGCTTGCACCCGTTGAGTTTATTGATACAGCCGGATGTGGATTCACCGAAGCACAAGATTCCGAAACCCTTAGTCGTTACAATGAAGAAGAAGCACAACTTCTGATTCGCCAACTCGAAAAATTAATCCGTAAAGTAGGTGTTGATCATTGGTCGCACACCCTTGGAATTATCACTCCGTATAGTGCACAAGTAGAACGACTCGCTAAACTTGCCGAAGCTTCGGAAGAAATTTCTACAATTGGAAGATACGTTACCATCAACACAGTAGATGCTTTTCAGGGACAAGAGCGCGATATCATCGCGATTAGCTTTGTTCGAAGTAATGAAAAAAGTGAAGTGGGCTTTTTATCCGACATCCGCAGAACCAATGTGGCAATGACACGCGCTCGTAAAAAACTTATTATGGTAGGTGACAGTGCTACACTGGGTACACATCCATTCTATCTTGAACTATTGGAATACGTTCAGCAAAAGGGGTTTTATAAAAGTGCGTGGGAAACTGATACTCAATTCTAGTACTGCCACAATCCAAATAATTCAGCATCCAGAATCGAATGAAATTACTATCTTCAAAGCCTAAAATCTACCTTATGAAAATAACCAAGTTAGCCCCACTTTGGGCTTTTCTCCCGATAGCTATCGGGATGCTGATCTGCACAAAAGTAACAGCACAGGATATTGTAGTTCCGTATGAACAATTTACGTTGCCCAATGGGCTCAATGTTATCCTCCATAAAGACAACACCATTCCGCGGGTTACGGTAAACGTGTGGTACCATGTGGGATCGGGAAGTGAGAAACCCGGTCGCACCGGATTCGCTCACTTGTTTGAACATATTTTGTTTGAAGGATCGCAACACGTGCCGGAAGGAAAGTTCGATCAGTGGCTGGAAGCTGCCGGTGCCGATAACAACGGTTCCACCACCGAAGACCGAACGAATTATTATGAAAATCTTCCAAGCAATGCACTTGACCTCGCCTTGTTTCTGGAATCAGACCGCATGGGTTTTCTTACTCAATCGCTGAAGCCAACTACGGTTGACGGCCAGCGTGATGTGGTGAAAAATGAACGCAGACAATCGTACGAAAACAGACCGTACGGAAAAGCATCCTTAGAACTTCCACCATTATTATATCCAAAAGATCATCCATACTCCTGGACGGTGATCGGTTCGATGGAGGATTTATCTTCAGCCAGTCACCAGGATGTAGTTGATTTCTTCACTACCTATTATGCACCGGGCAACGCTTCACTCAGTATTGCGGGTGATATTGATTTAAAAGCAACGCGTACGGCCATTGAAAAATGGTTCAACGATGTACCGGCAGGTAAGCCGGTTGCGAAAGTCAACCCTCCTGTTTCAGGACTGAGCGAAGAAAAAAGAGTGGTGATGGAAGACAAAGTTCAGCTTCCCAGAATCATGATGGTATGGTTAACGCCCCCGTCCTTCCAGCCAGGCAATGCAGAAATGGATTTGGTGAGCAACCTGTTAACCGGTGGGAAAAATTCAAGACTCTATAAAAGACTCGTATACGAACTCCAGATTGCCCAAAATGTATACGCCTACCAAGACTCTAAAAAATTTGCTTCGGAGTTTTATTTAGTGGCCACGGCCCGTCCGGGTATTTCGCTTGATCAACTGGAAAAAATTATGCTGGAAGAGGTTGACAAACTGAAAAATGAAGGTCCTACCGAGCGCGAGTTGCAGCGGGTGAAAAATCAATACGAGTCTGGGTTTATGTCGCAGATGGAAAGCTCAGGCAGCAAAGCTGATCAGCTTAACAGTTATTTCTACTACACGGGAAATCCGGATTATTTTAACGAAGACCTACAGCGTTACAAAGCTGTTAGCGGTAACGACATCTCATCTACTGTGCGTAAGTATCTGAATAATGCACGCGTTGTGATGAGCATTGTGCCGGAAGGAAAAACTGATCTGGCCCCAATAAAAATTAATCCACGGTAAAAGAAATGATTATGAAAAAACTGAATATACTTTATAGCTTATTGCTGATGAGTGCGGTGGCAGTGGCGCAGGCACCTGATCGCTCGGCACCTCCGGCCCTGGGTAAAGCAAAGAATTTACAATTACCCGCCATTCAAAAATTTAAATTGTCGAACGGACTTTCTGTTGTGTTGATGGAGAAGCATTCTGTTCCGCTGGTACAGGTGAATCTTCTGTTACAAACTGGCTCATTCGATGACCCGGCCGGTAAAGAAGGTTTAGCAAGCGTTACGATGGATTTATTAGACGAAGGCGCTGGCGAATACGATGCCCTTCAACTGGCGGACGAAATTGAATTTTTGGGTGCGCAGATCGGAACGTTTAGCCGTGCCTTCAGCTCGGAAATTGATTGCGCTGCTCCTGTTTCGAAACTTGACGGAGCGTTAAGACTGATGAGCACCATTGTGCTAAAACCAACCTTTGCTGAAGCAGAACTGGAGCGTGTTCGTAAACTCAGACTAAATGGTTTGCTTACTGCGTATGATGAACCAAATACCATTGCAACGCGTGCTTACAGCAGACTTCTGTTTGATGCGAATACTCCCTACGGAAAGTTTGCCAATGAACAATCGATCAGGTCGTACGCAAAAAGTGATTTGCAATCTTTTCACAGTCGCAATTTTGTAACCGGAAACTGCACACTCATTATTGTAGGTGATGTAACCAAAGAATCTGTTACACCCATGCTCGAAAAATATTTTGCAGCACTGCCTGCAGGCACTGTAACCAATGCTGCCAAGCCAACACCTCAACCGGTAAAAGGTCGCACGATCTTCCTGGTTGACAAACCCGGTGCAGCACAATCGGTCATTCGTATTGGTCGCATCGGAACATCACGTGGTGATGCTACTTATAACGATATCGTTATCATGAATACAATTTTAGGTGGTTCTTTCGCTTCGCGCTTGAATACCAACCTTCGTGAAGAGCACGGTTACTCATACGGTGCAAACTCAGGATTTAGTTTCTGGCCGGTAGCCGGACCGTTCACGGCAAGTTCTTCGGTTCAAACAGATGTAACAGGACCGGCATTAGGAGAATTCTTCGTTGAATTCAAAAAAATGCTTCAACCGATTCCAGAAACTGATTTGAATCGCGGTAAGAATTACACTGCACTCGGCTATGCCGGAGATTTTGAAACCAATGGACAGATTGCCGGAGCGTTAGCAGAACTTGTGATGTACCAACTTCCCGACAATTATTTCAACACGTACGTAGACAAAGCTCTTGCTGTAAATAAGAAAGGTGTTGAAGCAGCTGCGAAGAAGTACATCACCCCTGATAAAATGTTGATTGTTATTGTAGGTGATCGCGCCAAGGTTGAAGAAGGAATTAAGAAATTGAATCTTGGAAAGATCAATGTGCTGTCTATTGAAGATGTACTTGGGAAAAAGCCTGAACTATAAAGACGCTGCACGTAATAAACTGTCTAATCGTTGTTAGCTAAATAAACGCCTTCTCCGTACTTTTAAATCTTAAATCAAGATTTATGAGTACGGAAGTTGCCAGCGAACAAAAAAAAGAAAAACAGGCTCAAAATTTCGCTGGACATAAAGCTCCGGAGCCCTACAAGCCTAAAAACAAAGTACGGATTGTTACAGCCGCAAGTTTGTTTGATGGGCACGATGCCGCCATCAACATCATGCGCAGAATTATTCAGTCAACGGGTGTTGAGGTAATCCATTTAGGGCATGATCGAAGTGTAGAAGAAGTGGTGAACACCGCCATTCAGGAAGACGCCCAAGCTATCGCTATGACCAGCTATCAGGGTGGTCATAATGAATATTTCAAATACATGTTCGACTTACTAAAAGAAAAAGGTGCAGGACATATAAAAATATTTGGTGGTGGTGGTGGTGTAATACTTCCTGAAGAAATAAAGGAATTGATGGCCTATGGCATCACGAAAATTTATTCCCCGGATGACGGCCGCGCCATGGGGCTGCAGGGAATGATTAATGACTTAGTTGAAAGAAGTGACTTCCCGACTGGCAAGACAATAACCAGCGGGCAATTATCAATTGCCAATCCGTTGGCCATTGCCCAAACAATTTCTGCGGCTGAAAATTACTATGGCGATCATAAAGACACTTTCGAAAAAATAAATAAACAGGCAGAAGCTTCAAAAGCTCCTGTACTTGGTATTACCGGAACGGGTGGTTCTGGAAAATCTTCGATGGTCGATGAAATTGTAAGAAGATTTTTAATAGACTTTAAAGATAAAAAACTCGGGATCGTTTCAGTCGATCCATCCAAACGAAAAACAGGTGGAGCCTTGTTGGGTGATCGTATTCGGATGAACGCTATTAACAATCCGCGCGTATTTATGCGTTCGCTGGCTACCCGTCAATCGAATCTTGCATTGTCGGTTTATGTAAAGGAAGCTATTCAGGTATTGAAAGCTTCAGGCTTTGATTTGATTATTTTAGAAACATCTGGCATTGGTCAAAGCGATACCGAAATTCTCGATCACAGCGATGTGTCGTTATATGTGATGACACCCGAATACGGTGCTGCCACACAACTTGAAAAGATCGACATGCTCGACTTTGCCGATGTTATAGCACTTAACAAATTTGATAAGCGTGGTGGATTAGATGCGCTCCGCGATGTGAAGAAACAATTTCAACGCAATCATCACCTGTGGGATAAAAAGCCGGAGGACATGCCAGTATATGGTACGATTGCCTCGCAGTTCAATGATCCCGGTACAAACCAACTCTACAAACACATCATTGATAAGGTTATTGAGAAAACGGGAGCTTCATTAAAATCTACTTTTGAAATCACACGGGAGATGTCGGAGAAGATTTTCGTTATCCCTCCGCACCGCACGCGCTACATGAGCGAAATATCAGAGAACAACAGAAAGTTTGACTCATGGGTAATCGAACAAGCTGAAGTAGCAGAGAAACTGTATGCCATCAACAAAACCATTGAGACATTATCCTCCTCCTCTACTTTGGAGAGGGGGCAAGGTGAGGCCGATATTGTAAAAGTACTGCAAGCTGAATTTGACCGCTTAAAGCTTAATCTCGATCCAAAGAATTGGAAACTAATTGAAACGTGGCCTGAAAAAGTTAAACAATACAAGGAGCCACTTTTTAAATTCAACGTACGCGACAAAGAAATTGCGATTCAAACGCACTCCGAATCACTTTCACATACACAGATTCCTAAAGTTGCTGTTCCAAAGTATACAGGCTGGGGAGATATATTGCGTTGGACACTTCAGGAAAATTTCCCAGGTGAGTTTCCATACACAGCAGGTATCTATCCTTTCAAAAGAGAAGGAGAAGATCCTACCCGAATGTTTGCCGGTGAAGGTGGCCCTGAACGAACCAATAGAAGATTTCACTATGTGAGCTTATCAACACCTGCAAAACGTTTATCTACAGCTTTTGATTCGGTAACGCTTTATGGAAATGATCCGGATTATCGTCCGGATATTTACGGGAAAATTGGAAACGCGGGTGTTAGCATTTGTTGCCTGGATGACGCTAAAAAACTTTATAGTGGTTTCAATTTATCAGATCCAAAAACATCCGTATCCATGACCATCAACGGTCCTGCTCCTATGCTGCTCGGATACTTTATGAACGCTGCAATTGATCAGCAGTGTGAGCTTTACATAAAAAAGAATGGGCTCGAAAAAGAAGTTAATGAAAAGATTGCAGCGCTGTATAAAGGAAAGAAAAGTGAAAAGCCTGCGTATCAAGGCCCGCTTCCAAAAGGCAACGATGGGTTAGGCTTGATGCTATTGGGTGTAACCGGAGACCAGGTTTTACCAAAAGATGTTTACGAAAAAATTAAAATGGAAACCCTTGCCCAGGTTAGAGGAACTGTTCAAGCTGACATCTTAAAAGAAGATCAGGCACAGAACACTTGTATTTTCTCAACTGAATTTGCATTGAGGTTAATGGGCGATGTGCAGCAGTACTTCATTGATAATAACATTCGTAATTTTTATTCGGTATCAATTTCAGGTTATCACATTGCTGAGGCAGGTGCCAATCCACTAACACAATTGGCGTTTACACTGGCGAATGGTTTTACGTACGTTGAGTACTACCTCAGTCGCGGAATGGACATTAATGAGTTCGCTCCAAACTTATCCTTCTTCTTCTCTAACGGTATCGATCCCGAGTATTCTGTTATCGGTAGAGTAGCTAGAAGAATTTGGGCCAAAGCACTAAAAAATAAATACGGTGCGAATAGTCGCAGTCAAATGTTGAAATATCACATTCAAACTTCGGGCCGCTCGTTGCACGCGCAGGAAATCGACTTCAACGATATCCGCACTACGCTGCAAGCACTCTACGCGATATATGATAATTGCAACTCGCTCCATACCAATGCCTATGATGAAGCCATTACTACGCCAACCGAAGAAAGCGTTCGAAGAGCTATGGCGATCCAACTTATTATTAATAAAGAGTTAGGATTAACAAAAAATGAAAACCCTTTACAAGGCTCCTTTATTATAGAAGAAATGACCGAGTTAGTAGAAAAAGCTGTCCTCATAGAATTCGACAGAATTACCGAACGCGGAGGTGTATTGGGTGCGATGGAAACGATGTACCAGCGTGGTAAAATTCAAGAAGAAAGTTTGTACTACGAAACCTTAAAGCATACCGGTGAATTCCCGATCATTGGGGTGAATACATTTTTAAGTTCGAAGGGCTCACCTACAATTATTCCGCAGGAAGTCATTCGTGCAACTACAGAAGAAAAAGAATACCAGATTAAGATGCTGCGTAACCTGCATGATTATCAAGGCAGCAAAGCATTCGAAAAAATTGATAAAGCGCAACAAGCGGCCATTCAAAACAAAAATATATTTAGTGAACTCATGGATGCGTGTAAGGTTTGCTCACTTGGTCAAATTACGAAAGCGTTGTTTGAAGTAGGTGGCCAGTACAGAAGGAATATGTAAAACTTAAATCGTCTCTGGTCAAATACGTACAAAGTGACGTTATAAAAATAATGACCGTCATTTCGAATGAGCGAACTGATTTTTTCAATTTAAGAATATAAAAGCGACTGAGAAATCCCCTATAAAGAGCTCGAAAAATTTTGTTCCCGAATATAGGACTTCTCATTCCAACCTTTCCCGCACATACCCCCATTCGAAGTGACATAAAAAAATAATAACCACCATTTGGTACTGCCTAGGCAACAAGTACTAAAAACCCTGATTCTGATAATTAAGGTTTGGTTTTATTCTGAGTTCACCCTACTTTCAAACCTCTAAACAAACCCCATTTTATGAAAAATAAGATTCTCGCATGGATTGTACTCTTTATGCTTGTTGCAGGACAAGGGTACGCCCAGAAGAAAAAAGAAAAAGCGTCTCCACGTCCTGAAGGACCAAAAATTGAAGACAAAGCGTTAATTCCACCACCTGTAAAGGTTACTACAGTAGAGGGCATTACGGAATATCGCCTGGGGAACGGTCTTCGCGTATTAATGTTTCCGGATCAATCTAAACAAACCATTACAGTGAATATTACTTACATGGTGGGTTCAAAACACGAAAATTATGGTGAAACGGGAATGGCTCACTTATTAGAACACTTGGTTTTTAAGGGCACTCCAAGTCATCCGGACATAATGAATGAACTAACTACACACGGTGCAAGGCCGAACGGCACTACATGGGTTGACCGCACTAATTACTACGAAACATTTAATGCATCAGAAGAAAACCTGAAGTGGGCTATTGACCTGGAGTCTGATCGTATGATCAACTCTTACATCTCCAAAAAAGATTTAGATAGTGAAATGACTGTTGTACGAAATGAATTCGAATCTGGTGAAAACAGTCCTTTCAGGGTACTGATGCAACGTACGATGGCAGCCGCATTTGACTGGCACAACTATGGAAAATCTACGATTGGAGCACGCTCCGATATTGAAAATGTTTCGATTGACCGGCTACAGGCCTTTTACAGAAAATACTACCAACCTGATAATGCCACATTGGTGGTTGCGGGAAAATTTGATGAACAAAAAACACTTGAGTTGGTGAATCAAAAATTCGGAAGCATTACAAAACCTGTGCGCGAAATTCAGCCCTTCTATACTACAGATCCAACGCAAGATGGTGAGCGAATTGTAACGGTACGTAGAGTCGGTGATGTGCAGTTAGTGATGGCTGCATACCGAATCCCACCCGGGTCTCATGCCGATTATGCACCTGTTGCTGTACTCGCGCAAATACTCGGCACTGAACCTTCCGGCAGACTCTATAAAGCATTGGTGGATACTAAAAAAGCAAGCTCAATCTATGCCTTTGATTTTCAATGGAAAGAGCCAGGACTGTTGTTCAACATTGCCGAAGTCCTGAAAGAAAATTCTTTGGAAGATGCTAAAACCGCCATGATTAAAACGCTGGACGATGTATCAAAGAATCCGCCAACGAAAGAAGAAGTAGAAAGGGCAAAAACTGAATTAATAAAACAAGTAGAGTTGATGTTTAATTCATCGGAACAAGTTGGTATGGCGCTAAGTGAATCCATTGGAACAGGCGACTGGCGATTACTTCATCTGACAAGGGATCGAATTAAAGCTGTTACTACTGAGGATGTCATTCGCGTTGCTCAGCACTACCTAAAGCCAGACAACCGTACCGTTGGCTTATTTATTCCTACCGAAAAACCAGACCGGACTGAAATACCGGCAGCGCCTAATGTAGAAGAACTGGTGAAAGACTATAAAGGCCAGCAAAATGTGGCGCAGGGCGAAACATTCGATCCATCGCCTGCAAACATTGAATCCAGGATCACCCGCACAACATTACCGAATGGTGTAAAGGTTGCTTTTCTCGAAAAGAAAACCAGGGGTGAGTCTGTACAGATGACTGTTGCTTTTCGACTTGGAGATGAGCAAACGCTACCAGGTAAAACTACTGCAGGAAGTTTTACTGGAAGCATGCTCGACAAGGGTACTTCCAAACTCACACGTCAGCAAATTAAAGATGAATTTGACCGGCTTAAAGCCAATGTTTCTATTTTTGGTTCTTCCAGAAGTTTAAATGTGAATATTGAAACCACGCGACCAAATCTGGCAGAAACTATTAACCTACTTGTGACCGTGTTAAAGGATCCCTCCTTCCCTGCTGATGAGTTTGAAAAATTAAAAAATGAGCAACTGGCTGGCATCGAAGCACAGCGGAGTGAGCCTCAGGCTCTTGCTCCAAATAAATATCAACGCCACATTAATCCTTACCCAAAAACAGATCCTCGTTATGTGGAAACATTCGATGAAAATATTGCTTCGATCAAAACGGTGACACTAGATGAAGTAAAGAAATTCTACAAGGACTTTTATGGATGTACAAATGGAACAACCATAGGTTTAGTAGGCGACTTTGATCAGGCTGAAATACAAAAATTAATTACGGAATCTTTTGGGACTTGGAAATCACCAATACCGTACAAGAGATTGGAAAACAAAGTGTTTCCTGTAACCACCCTCAATGAATCCATTGAAACACCTGACAAACCTAGCGCAATGTTTATAGCGGGGTATAATTTCGAAATGAAAGACGATAACCCTGATTATTCTGCACTTGTTATCGGTCATTACATGCTTGGGGGTGGAGTCTTAAACTCGCGATTAGCCGTTCGGATTCGTCAGAAGGATGGTCTTAGTTATGGTGTTGGATCCAACGTGAATGTTGCAATTCTGGATAACGCCTCATCTTTTACTGCATACGCAATCTATGCTCCTGAAAATGTAGCTAAGTTGGAAGTCGCATTCATGGAAGAGATCAATAAAGTGATAAAGGATGGATTTACTGCAGAAGAAGTTACTGCAGCAAAATCCGGATGGCTTCAGCAACGTACTGTTTCACGCGCTCAGGATGGAGGACTCGCGAGCTCCATAAGCAATAATTTGTTTCTGAACCGTACCCTCGCATGGGATGAGAAAATAGAGAAAGAAATTTCGGAACTTAACGCTGAGAAGATCAATGCAGCCATGAAAAAATACCTTGATCCTACCAAGATCAATATCGTAAAAGCTGGTGATTTCGCAAAAGCGAAAGCAAAAACAGAGGAAAAGAAATAGGCGAATATTGCTCATAAAAAAAGTCCCCCCGAGTACTCGGGGGGACTTTTTTTAATTTAAATGAAATACATCTTTACTTTTCTCTTCATGCTGAAGAAGCTGCACTTGATAATCGATCCGCTGAAGAAGAAAACTTGTGCGCGCTGTATTGTTAGAAATTAAAAAACTGTATCGGTCATTGACGTCCATGCTCAGTTCCTGAGCAATAGAATAAACGCTAAATGAGTTTGAATGCCTTGTTATATTTCTTTTTGTTAAGTATTCGAGAAAAAGTTCTGCTAACCTAACGCCTCCCATTTCATTTAAATCTGTTTTCCAACACGAAACGTCTCCACCGGGGTACATTTTGGATTTAAAATTTCTATAAAGTTTATCCATCGTAAAAACATCGTGGCACTTTGCAATGATATCAGCCTCACCCGTGGGGTAACGTTTAATGACGCTCTCCAACTTCATTAATGAACCTATCTTCTCTGTATTGATTGTATGATTGAAGAAAATACCGAAACTAATATCATCAGCCTCAGCATCTTGCAAAAGCTGTTTATAACGCGGCTCAAAAATATGCAAAGGCACAAGTTCGCCTGGCAACGGCAGCAAAGCGAGCGGAAACATTGGAATAGTTGTCATCATTTCAATGCTTTAACAAAAACTAGGCAATCAAGTTTAATACGAGACAAGATATTGCGGTTTTATCCCAAATTGTTTGTGTAGATTCTCTTCACCTGCTAAAAATGATAAATTAATAAGAAAAGAAAAGCCTGCTATTTCACCCCCCAATTTTTTGACTAGGTTGGCCGCAGCGCCTGCTGTACCTCCGGTAGCCAACAAATCATCATGTATCAGTACTCGCCAACCCGGTTCAATTGCATCCACATGCACTTCTACAGAAGCTGTACCATATTCTAATGTATACTCTTGCTTCAATGTTTTGTAGGGTAACTTTCCAGATTTACGCATGGGTATAAATGCACATCGAAGTTCTTGCGCCAGGATCGAACCAAAAATAAAACCTCGTGCCTCTACCGCGGCAATGGCATCAATCTTTTGATCTTTAAAATGTCTGGCTATTTCAATCGTAATCTCCCGTACTAAATCAGGCTGCGCCAAAAGAGGCGTAATATCTTTGAAAAGAATCCCAGGGGTTGGGAAATCCTTCACATCCCGTACAATACTCTTAACTTTATTTTCTAAATTCATGTAATCGATAAAAAAATCAACGGCAATATAATCTCAAAATAAGAACTTAATTTCCTTTATGAAAATAGTTACAAAAATGCTGGAAGATGAGGTCTATGAAGCCTCGAATGATGCAGGTCACACCGTTACCATCGATATGCGCGATGCCGCTGTTAAAAAACAGCAATCTCCACCAGAGCTATTGCTTTCTTCCCTTGCTGCATGCGGGGCAGTAGACATCGTGATTATGCTAAAAAAACGAAAGAAAACAATTACAAATTTTGTGATTGAAACGATTGGTACTCGAAGAGATGAAACACCCCGAAAATTCATGGATATTCACTGCAACTATATCGTTACGTCTCCCGATGTTGAATTGGATGAGCTTGAAAAATTTGCTAAACTATCGCTGGAAAAATATTGCACAGTCGCAGCTACTTTAAATAGTCACATTCATTTTTCGGTAGAAGTTAACAAACCGTAATAAGTTGATAACGATCTATTGAATCTCCCCTTTCAAAATAACCGTTTCAACCATATTGCTACCAAAAGCATAGGGTAAGAAAGCAATAGAGGGCATTGGCTTTGTGATAAATACATTCGCTACTTTTCCTATGGTGATACTTCCATGCGTATTCTCCAATTCTAATGCTGCTGCAGTATTGATCGTAGCGGCATTAACAGCTTCTTCTGGAGTCATCCTCATTTTGATGCAGGCCAACGCTATCATTAACGACATATTACCGCTGGGCGAACTCCCGGGGTTATAATCGGAGGCTATCGCCAACGGCAATCCTGCCTCCATCATTTTACGGGCGGGCGGAAATGGCAATCCTAGAAAAAAAGCTGCACCCGGTAATATCGTGGGCATAACGGAGGATTTTTTCAGACACTCAATTTCTTCTTCCCCTATGTTCTCTAAATGATCAACACTCAATGCGTTTGTTTTCACTCCAACCTGAACGCCTCCTGAACGATAGAGTTGGTTAGCATGAATACGTGGTTTCATTCCAAATTTCTTTCCCTCCTCAACAATGCGCTCTGTTTCGTCTATAGTAAAAAATCCTTGCTCACAAAACACATCGATGTAGTCCGCTAATCGTTCTTCTGCTACAGCGGGAATCATTTCTTCTAATACAAGATTGATATAATCTTCTTTGGTTGTATCCTTCGGTACGGCATGTGCACCTAAAAAAGTTGTTTTAACGGTAAGAGCCGATTCGCTTCCTATCTTTCTTGCAACGCGCAGCATTTTCATTTCATCCTTTACCGTAAGGCCATACCCGCTTTTTATTTCGACTGCTCCTGTGCCGGTTCGAATAATTTCATTCACCCTACCCATTGCTCTTTCAAACAACTCGTCTTCCGAAGCTTTTTGCAATTTTTTAGCTGAGTTTAGAATACCTCCACCATTAGCTGCGATCTCTTGATAGGTAGCTCCTTTGATCTTCATTACAAATTCTTCCTCGCGACTATCAGCAAAAACAAGGTGAGTATGAGAATCTATAAAGCTTGGAAAAACAAAACGCCCGGTGGCGTCTATTTCAGTAATCGCTTTGCTCTCGGCTGCAAGATTGCTCATGCTATCAAACTCCTGAATAATTCCGTTTTGAATAGCGAGGTAAGCATTTGATAGAACAGGCAACACAGCCATTGCGCTGCCCGAAACGGTCTTGATGGATTGATCTCTAACCTGCACTAAACCTTGAATGTTCCGGATGAGAATATCCCAGACCACAGAAAATTATTTACCGAAAGATTCTACTTTGTAATCGAGGTTGGTACCGAAAACAGGGAAGCTGATTTTTAGTAATGCATAAAACATTCTTCCTTCAATACCGGGGCGGTATCCAATCTCACCACCATAAGCCCAACTAAGGGTTCGGTTAAACTTACCTTCAATACCTGCGCGCACACCAAATTTTTTAAGACCAACAGGGCTTACATCATACGCTGTTCCCTGGTAAACAATATTATCCAAACTTACTCTTGGTGATAAGAGTATGTCCAGGTACGTGGTTAAAATAAGGTCATCCACACCCGATTCAAATTTATCAAAGCTTACGGCCACGTTTCTAATCCATGTTAATGATCCTCCTATATACAATCCTGCGGAAGCTACATTCGAGAAAATTGCTACATCTCCTGTTGGATTGTTTACTACATCAAATGCAGCATCAAAAAGTGTATTGGCGTTATTGCCAACTTCCTTAAAGTCACTCGTTACCAACTTTTGATTCTTCATTACATTACTGATATCTACTGTGCTTTGCCAAACAATTGCACCAAGTCGTGCACCATAAATTTTTCTAACCTTACAGGGAACATCAGCATTTAACGGTACACGCGCTGCCCACTTATTACCCGCATAGCTTTTTTTGTACAAAAACATTTTTGTCTTCGATGGGCCTTCGAAATCTTTAATGTGGTATGTTCCGCCAAACTCGAAATAGTAAAAAGCTGTTTGGTCATTATCGACTTCGCTATTTCTTACCGCTTGCTCTCGGTTAAAATCAAAATAAGCACTGCTATAGGTTTTACGAAAATGTGCCTTAAAATCGGCTTTATCTTTTAAGTAATAGCTTGCTTCTAATCCAAAACCAGCATTTACATTGGTGGAGAACAGCTCGCCATATAGGGGCTGAAATTGAACAAATAGCTTATTTACAGAATAAGGCTCGTCATAAATTTCTTCAAAAGTAACGGCTGTTTTATCCTTTCGCTCTCCTTGAGCCAATAACTCAACTGAAAAACTCATTAGACACAAGAACAATAGAACCCGGAAACGCATCACCATAGACAGCATATTCTGTAAAAATAATAAATATATCCTGAAAAACAGGGTGTGGCAATGGCCATGGATATTGTTGATGTAAGAGAAAATGGGTTTTTGCTAAAAATCAGGATGATACCGTTAGTGTGCTGCGTTCTTCCAATTCTTGAATTCTGTTTACATACTCACGCTCTTTTCGCAACATTTCTTCCTGTGTGGCTGAAAGTTCTTCCATATTTTGACGCATCTCCTCCTCCTGTGATCTCATTTCTTCCGCTTGCTGTTGCGTCTTCTCTAATAAAATTCGTGTGCTCTCATTAATCTTAACAGAAGATACAGCCGCTGCAATATTCTCTGCAAACTTCTCTACTAATAAAATTTCGTGCTCTGCATAGGTACGGAAAGAGGCCAACTCAATTACTCCATATGATTTATCATTCACCTTCATCGGAACTATCAGTAAGGAGTTGGGATTTGTACCCCCCAGACCAGACGTTATATGAACATATCCATCCGGAATTTTTTGTAAATGAATTCTAGCACCTTCCAGGTAGCATTGGCCCACAAGACCTTGTCCAAAGTCTACCCGTTTTTGAACAAATTTCTTCCGCTCAAAAGCATAACAAGACACCAACTCGAGATAGGGGTCATGTTCAGTGTCGTCATTTATCAAGAATAAGCCACCTTGGTTGTTATTAACATATTTTACTACAAACTTGATAATGTTATCGTATAGATCTTTTGTGTTGTCTGAGCTTCGCAAAATATCACCAATTTGCGCAAGGCCTGAAGTTGCCCAATTTCTTCGTTGATCTTCTTCCGCGTTATTTCGAAGCGTATCGCGCATGCTGATAAGCTTATTGCTCAATTCATCCGTAGAGTCAATTTCAATAGAGTAATTTCCTGTGGATACGGATTCAATGAAGTTCGAAAGCTTATCGACACGTTTGGTTTCTTCTTCTAGCTTAAGTTCTCCTTCCAATGCTAATTTTTCATTTCTACGGAGAATCCGGTAAATGAATAAACAGAGCACTATAAAAATCACAAAGATCAAGGCTACTGAAACCCAGGATAGTATTGAAAGAAAAGTAGAATCTGCTTTTACCTTCTTATTTACATGGTTAACTAACTGATCGAAGATTACCTGTAATTCCTCATAAGCCGCATCGAATTCTTGATCTAACTTGCCTCCGGCAGACTCACCCGTATCAACAATACTACTATCATTTTGTAATGAACCACTCTGCTTTTTAAAATCCCAACGCTGCTGTGCCGATACGGTTAGGTTTTCTACACCAACAATTGCCTGCTTAATAATGGCCCGTGTTTCCTCATCCGAAAGTTCAAAATTTCCCAATTCTGTTTCCTTTCCATCGTAGGCACCCTGAAGAATATCAACCGAGCTCGTGAACATCTGAATAACATCTTTTTCAAAGTCAATGCCCTCATCTCCTGCCATTGCTTCTTCAAACCACAAGTGTCCCTTGGTTGTACGGTTTTTAAGGTTATCACCAAGGTTTACATACGGCAAATTCTGCTCATATGTATTTTGCATATTTTGGCTTACATATACCACCAACAATGTGACAATAATCCCCATCACTGCCAGCGAAAGTGTATACCGAACAACCATGCTCTTCTTCATAAGAATAATTTAGATCAAGTTAAAAAATAGTTTAAAAACATAAAACAATTCACGATAATGAAAGATATATCTTTCAGATTAAGCCAAACAATTCAATATTGCACCTATGAAACATATCTTTCACTTGCTTGCTGGCATACTGGTGTTTATGCCTTTTTGGGGTACACTGGCACAAACTCAGGAATCTACAGACGTAAAATCATTTACACTGTTCAATCCAGTACCAAAAACAGAAATGCGTGATTTTAGCATTGACCGACCGGATGTAACTGAATCACCCATGACGGTTGATGCCGGCCACTTTCAATTTGAGGGGGATTTACTTAAATGGACAAAAATAAACGCTGGCCAAGCTATCAATATTTTTAGTGGTCTATACAAAATGGGGCTCAATAAAAACTGGGATATACACCTGGGTATTGAACTCTATAATATCTATCAAGATCCTGACGGCAAAACGATTGAAAAAGGATACGGAAATACAACCATTCGCCTGAAGAGAAATTTATGGGGAAATGATGGAAATACGCGAACAGCATTGGGTATGATTCCATATGTAACACTTCCTACATCACCGCTTGATCGTGATGCATTTTTTGGAATTGGATTCCCATTCGCCTATACGCTAACAGAAAAGTTAGGAGCTGGTGCTCAGTTTCAATTTGATTTTGTTCCAAATGAAAACGGAGATTATGAAATGGGTTATCTGCAAACAGTTGTATTCGGTGGTGCCCTGATCGGAAATTTAGATTTCTATATTGAAGGGATGGGAGTTTTCTACAATGGCAGTTCAATCTATACCGCCAATGGCGGACTGATCTACAATGTTGGTGATAATGTTAAAATTGATGTTGCCACCAACTTGGGGCTAACGGATGATGCCCCAACACGAGTGTATGTAGGTTTATCGTTTAGATTATAACTACCGCTTGGAGCCCCTAATTTTTGTTTGATCTACAAACGATAAAGTACCATTCTGAAATTGAATAAACGGAACGTGTTGATTGTCGCGGCTATTCGCAAAATCATATCCATCTATTAAAAAACCCGGCATCAATTTTTCCTTTTTCAGTCCTTCTTGAAAATAAACCCCGTGCCTTTTTAATGCATTTCCGGTAAAGAGCATAAACTCATAGCCAATTTTTGCATAATTGGAATAGGGTGAAGTACTGGATATGCGACCATGTGTTTTAACAAACTTGCGCTGAAAGGCCCGATACCATTTACTATCGCTTGCTGTAAAATTTGGAGCCGTAAATACAACACCCAGCGATTGGTACTTTTCATAATCAACGGCTGATTGATCAAGCCAGTTCTCGGATCCCACGATTACTACGGAGTCGGCTCGGGTTTCCACACTGCTAATTACTTTAGTGTATATCAATGGGTCATCCGAAGCGACAAAAATGTAGTCAATACTATCCTTTGGAAGTGTGAACTGAATCGGGTATTTAAATTCATCAAATTCAGTCGGAGTCGCCAGTACATCAATAATCTTTCGGGAACTTTCCTTTGACACGCGTATCGATTTAAGAATTCGCATTCCCGATTCATTGGCTCGTTTAACAAAACTTGCCGCCAGTGTTGAGTCACGTTTACTTTCACCATAAAACACCATGCACGTCTGTGTGCTGTCGCGATCAATCAAAAATTGCGCTGAATAACTTCCTAACGTTTCATACGAAGGCTGAAACAAAAATCCATAAAAATTACCCTTAATAAGATCTTCATTATTTGAAATCGGGTTAATAACGTTAATTTGGTTAACACGTGAAAATTCCTGAACAAAACCATTCTCTTCCTGAAAAAGCGGTCCAACAATAAGGTCAGAATTTTTGAGCTCTCTGCTTTCAAGAATCTTTTTTATTTTCTCGGGATTGCGCTCTGTATCATAGGCTCGTAAACTAATTTTAATTTTCTGTTTTGCCAGTGTATCGGCTGCCAATTTCATTCCCTCATACAGATCGAGTACAAACTGATTTCGTTTTTTGGTGCTTGTTGGGTCCAGGGTTTTTACAACAAAAGGAAATAGAACAGAAACGCTGTAGCTCTCTTTATAAATGGTGGCTGGGGTCTCGCTTACAAAATCCGCCCGCTTTAATCCGTATTCATTAATCAGTTTATCGAGAAGTTCGTGGTCTTCTGTAGACGCTAGATTTTTAGCCACTACATGAGCCAGTGCTTCCCCAACAAGCATATCTTCTGGATAATTTTCCACCATCATTTTAAGGGTTTCAACATCTTGAATGGATGCAATCGCTTGCTTCTTGATTGGCGAGATTTCATTTCGTGTTTTTCTATTCTTTATACTTTCCAATAAACGCAAACCTTGAAAATAATCTTTACCATCGAAATGAATTTTTGCCAACCATATGTTTACCTCATCTAGCTTGTCCCAACTCGGGTGCAAGGTTTTAATCTGACTAAACATATCTTTCGCTACAGCCAAGTATCCCTGATGATAGGCGCTTAGGGCATAATAAAAAGAAGCATACTCGGAATATGGATTGCCTTGACTACTTGAAACCAATGGTTTAAAAGTCTCCATCGCCAAGTTATACTTTCTATCTGCATAGAGTTTTTTCGCAATACCATATTGTTGCGAATAATCTATTTGTGCTGTTACATCGATAACCATTAACAACTGACCACCAATAATCAGGAGAAAAAAAATACGTTTAATGAGTTGAAAATCGGTCATTGAAAATCGTTCATTGATTACTCCCATTCAATCGTGGCTGGTGGTTTGGAGCTTATGTCGTATACTACCCTATTTACACCTTTTACTTTATTAATAATGTCGCTCGAAACTTCTGCCAAAAACTCAAAAGGCAAATGCGCCCAGTCTGCTGTCATGCCATCGGTGCTGGTTACCGCTCGAAGCGCCACAACATTTTCATACGTTCGCTCATCCCCCATTACACCTACCGATTGAACGGGCAGTAACATGGCACCTGCCTGCCACACTTTATCGTATAAATTATGTTGGCGCAGGCTCCCAATAAAGATAGAATCGACCTCTTGTAGTATTCGCACTTTTTCGACAGTTATATCACTTAAAATGCGGATGCCCATTCCGGGGCCAGGAAAAGGATGACGGCCTAATATTGTTGGATCAATGCCAAGCGACTTTCCAACAATTCTTACTTCATCCTTAAACAATGTATTCAATGGCTCAACTACTTTCAATTTCATTTTCTCTGGTAGTCCTCCAACATTGTGGTGCGATTTGATAGTCACGGAAGGGCCTTTTACGGAAACAGATTCTATAATATCCGGGTAAATCGTTCCTTGGCCGAGCCATTTTACATCCAATAGTTTATGTGACTCCTGATCGAATATTTCAATAAAGGTTTTTCCGATGGCTTTACGTTTTGCTTCAGGGTCTGTTAATCCCTTCAAGGCAGAATAGAACTGATTTTTTGAATCAACGCCTTTTACATTTAGCCCCATTCCTTCGTACGACTTCAACACTTGTTCAAACTCATTCTTGCGTAGTAGTCCGTTATCAACAAAAATGCAATGAAGGTTTTTTCCGATGGCTTTATGGATGAGCGTTGCCGCAACGGTTGAATCTACGCCACCGGAAAGTGCCATCACAACCTTATCGTTGCCAAGTTTATTTTTTAAATCAGCAATGGATGTTTCTACAAACTGATCCGGAGTCCAATCTTGTGCGCAGTTACAAATGTGAACAACAAAATTCCGCAATAGGTTTTTCCCTTCTGTTGTGTGTGTTACCTCAGGATGAAATTGAATACCATAAACTTCTTCACCCTTCACCTGAAATGCAGCGATCTTTACGGAAGGTGTTGCAGCAATCACTTCAAAATTATCAGGCACTTTGTCAATCGTATCAGCATGTGACATCCACACCTGAGTATCGAGGGAGATTTCTTTTAAAAGAGCATTATGATGGTCAACCGTTGTGAGCTTAGCCCGGCCATATTCCCTGATTTTCGATGGTACTACATTACCGCCACTTCGTTGGGCGATAAGTTGGGCACCATAACAAATACCCAAAACAGGTACTTTCCCTTTAAACAGATTTATGTCCACATCGGGAGAACCGCTGTCCCGCACAGAACAAGGACTACCAGAAAGTATCACGCCCTTTATATCGGGCGTAAGCACAGGAATTTTATTAAACGGGTGAATTTCGCAGTATACATTCAATTCCCGCACCCTTCGGGCAATGAGTTGTGCGTATTGAGAACCGAAGTCGAGGATTAAAATTTTTTGGGACATGATGCAAAGATAATACGACTTTTCGGCCTGAAAAGAAGCATGATACCTTTATAGAAGTAATGATCAAAAATTATCAGATCAGTCCTTCGCGTTGTAGCAATATTGTTTCAAGTAGTCAGCGGCTTGATCCATTCCTGCATTGAAAACTCGAGAGAGCAAACGACACCCCTCCTCCAGATTTTCACTTTCAGCAAAAGAAATACCCTTAAATAACTGCAACTGCTGACTTTCGGGGTCTAGCCGAAGGCCAAGGTCAATGTAGGTCAATGCCATTGCATACGCTTCTTGCTCTAAACAAAGCGATGACATATACATGTAAGCAGGCGAATAGCCTCCGTTAATAGTTAGGGCAGCATCTAAATGCATGAATGCGCTATCCGGCTCATTTAGATTCGCGTATATAAACCCCAATTGAGTTTCAATCTCTTCACTGTTCGTAAGTTTTTGAAGCATGAGAAGCTCTTGCTTTGCCTCTTTATACTCTTCGTTTTCCAAAAAGATGTTTGCTTTAAATAGTACTAGATCAGGATTTGACGGGCTTAGCAAAAGCAGCTCGTTAATATCCGCTAACTGAGATTTTGTGTCTCCTAATTCTCGGTTAATAAATGCCCGCAGAAGTTTAGCGCGGGGTACCAAAGGGTATGCCAGAATAAAACCATTGAGATCAATCAACGCTTTTTGAAATTCACCGGTACTGTAAAAACAAATGGCGCGCTTGTACAGCACGCCCTTTGATTCTGTGTCTTTGAGTTTCGAGAGATCGACTACGTTGTTATAAATTTTTATGGCTCCCTCAAAATCCTGACGGCTCAACAGCGTATCTCCTTCTGCTTCCATCGCCTTCCATTTTACAGAAAATGTTTGTGCCTGTAAACTCAGTACACAAAAAATAGAGAAGAGTAGGATTACTGAAACCCTCATTTAATTTACTTACTAAAGCGCTTCCGTTCGTTTTCTTTCAAATAGATTTTACGTAAACGGATTGACTTCGGTGTAACCTCGACATACTCATCTGCCTGAATGTACTCCAAGGCTTCTTCAAGCGTGTGCTTTAATGGAGGCGCAATTTTCATTTTCTCATCCGAACCCGATGCACGCATGTTTGTAAGCTTCTTGGTTTTGGTAACGTTAATTACCAAGTCTCCATTACGGCTGTGTTCACCAATCACCTGCCCTTCATAAACAGCTTCACCCGGATTGATGAAGAACTTACCACGGTCTTGCAAATTGTGCAAACTGTACGCGATAGATTCACCTTCTTCCATCACAATCAATGAACCATTAATACGACCTGGTATTTCGCCTTTGTATGGCTGATATTCTTTAAAGCGGTGTGTTACTACTGCTTCACCCGCTGTTACGTTTAATAAATAGTTACGCAATCCCATAATTCCTCGTGAAGGAATCATGAATTTTAAAATCATACGATCGCCTTTTGGTTCCATGTTTACCATTTCACCTTTGCGTTGCGATACCGTTTCGATAGCCTTACCCGCCACTGTCTCTGGTAAGTCAATGGTAAGTTCTTCCACAGGCTCTGACTTCACACCATCAATGTCACGGAAAATTACTTGTGGCTGTCCAATCTGAAGCTCATATCCCTCTCTGCGCATCGTTTCAATCAACACCGATAAGTGAAGTACCCCACGACCAAATACGATAAAACTATCGGCCGAACCAGTGTCGCCTAATTTAAGTGCAAGGTTCTTTTCCAATTCTTTCTCTAAGCGATCTTTAACGTGACGGGAGGTAACAAACTTTCCTTCCTTCGCATAGAAAGGTGAGTTGTTAATTGTGAAGAGCATGCTCATGGTAGGCTCATCAATAGAAATAGATTTCAATGCCTCCGGCTTATCAACATCCGCAACGGTATCACCAATTTCAAATCCTTCTAACCCAACTAACGCACAAATTTCTCCTGCTCTTACTTCTTCTACCTTCTTCTTATCAAACCCTTCAAACACGTAAACCTCCTTAATTTTAGTCTTGGAGATTTTTCCATCACGCTTTACCAAAACAATTGGTTGGCCGGCTTTCACGGTACCACGCTGAACTCGCCCAATCGCCACGCGGCCTATATACGATGAATACTCTAATGAAGTGATCATCATCTGTGTTGGTCCGTGATCAATTTTTGGTTCAGGGATGTACTCAATTACGCCTTCAATCAGTGAGGTAATATCAGTCGTTGGTTTCTTCCAATCCGTGCTCATCCAACCTTGCTTGGCTGAACCGTAGAACGTAGGGAAATTAAGCTGCTCTTCGGTTGCATCCAGTGAAAACATAAGCTCAAATACTTGCTCATGTACTTCATCGGGTGTACAGTTCTTCTTGTCTACTTTATTGATTACTACAATTGGCTTCAAACCTAATTGCAATGCTTTCTGCAACACAAAACGGGTTTGTGGCATGGGGCCTTCAAAGGCATCCACCAATAACAAACAGCCATCGGCCATGTTCAATACGCGCTCTACTTCACCACCAAAGTCACTGTGGCCCGGAGTATCAATTACGTTGATTTTATATTCTTTATAATGAACGGATACGTTCTTAGCAAGAATCGTGATTCCACGCTCGCGTTCGAGGTCATTGCTATCCATGATCAGTTCACCAGGGTTCTCGTGATCTTTAAATAAGTGACCGGCATGTAATAGTTTATCCACCAGGGTAGTTTTTCCGTGGTCAACGTGTGCAATGATTGCGATGTTTCTAATCTTCGAAGCTTCCATAAACCTTAAAATCCTTGTTAATTCAATGATTTGTTTTCATTGAGGGCGCAAAGATAATCTTAATTTGACGATTTACAGATTAGGGATTTGAAAATTCACATTCAATACTGGGTGCATTTCATTCTAAAAATGATATCAAAATTCACTAAGACTCCTTTCCCGATTTTAAATATTCTAAATGATTAAAAACCATTCTAATCTCTCCGTATGAATAGTGATCTCCAAGCTTTCGTTTTACGGCTGAGAATGATGTGCTGGTCATTTCATCCATCACCTGTTGAATGGCTACAATTTTTTCATCTCGAACAAGCTTACTGATAGGCAACTCGCCTGATTTAACGAATTGAGCAAGATGTCCTTCAATGGTTGAAATCGCTAACCCTCGGGCAGCGGCAATGCCATCGAGCGAAATTCCCCGATCAAATAAAAGTTTGCTCTCCCAGGCACTGTCAACTTTCGGTTTTTCAATTTTGTCCATTGCCTTACGTGGCGCTTCAAATGCTTTAACGCTCTCGTGAACCAATAATTCGTCTTGCCATCGAACACTTCTAAGTTTATTAGCTTTAGCAGCAACTAGTGCTATTAGCGCACTTACCTCTTTCGTATACTTTTTTACTTTGCTCTTGGATTTTAATGATGCAAAATGTTCTTGAAGCTTTATATAAAAATCATCGTGCAGCAATCCGCTAAAATGATTAATAGACTTCGTTAGACCAATCACAAAATCTTTGTAGTCACCCGATTCGCTTGCTTTGGCAAAACTTCTCTCCAGCCACTGCTGTGTCTTCATGGCTACTTCCAACAAGGCATTTGACTTTTCGATTAGATGAATGCTCAATGCAATCGCTCCTTTCAAATCCGGCAATTTTTTTTCAGGCAATACTTCAGCCCACGCTGCTATTGCCAATTGCAGTTTGCTGAAATCAAACAATTGAGAAATTCTTTGCTTCTCGTATTCGGCCTTTTCTGATTCGAGTAAATCTTTCAGACTCAACTCATTTTGCAACTGTCGAGAATACTCCACTACTTGTGGATTCGTAGTAATCTGTCGATGTGTAATGGGTGACTGAAGTACAATACCATCCAACGAAGTACATCGGCTTAACGCCACATATACTTGCCCAGGGGTAAACGAACTGCCTGCATCAATGATTGCCTTTTGAAAGGTTAGTCCCTGACTTTTATGGATGGTTATAGCCCACGCCAGGCGAATGGGAAATTGGGTGAAAGAACCTAGCTCCTCTTCTTCAATATCATCGGTTGTGGAATTGTACTGATATCGAATGTTTGTCCACGATATTTTATTTAAATCAAAAGTATCGCCATCATCAAATTCAACTTCTATTGCATCGGCATCAACATGTGTTATCGTGGCAATTTTTCCATTATAATAACGCTTGTCTTCGCTGGTATCATTTTTTATAAACATGATGCGGGCTCCTTTCTTTAACGTAAGCACCTCATCGGTAGGATAGTTTTTTTCGGGAAAATCACTTTCAATAGTTGCATGGAACCTGAATGAATCCCCACTAAGTTTCGATAGCTCCTGTACATTAATGGCATCCGCTTTTTGATTGTGTGTTGTTAATGTAACAGCTCCTTCTAATGGAACGTTTAACAATCTGGAATTCAGCAATTCCAAATCATCCGAACTTACTTCATTATTACGAACACTATTCAGTAAGTCGATAAAAACTTGCTCACTTTGTCTATAAATCTTGTTAAGCTGAATACAGAGTGGAGGTGACTCTTGAACTACTTTCGAATGAAAGAAAAAAGGGCTTTCGTAGTGATCTTTCAGAATGCTCCACTCATCGGCCTTCGCTACGGGTGAAAGTTGATACAGGTCACCAATAAATAACACCTGCACTCCGCCAAAAGGTTGGTGACGTTTTCGTACTCCGCGAAGTATTGCATCTACAGCGTCTAACATATCGCACCGAACCATACTTACCTCATCAATAATGAGTAATTCTAATTCTTGCAATAACTCGCGTTTACTCTTGCTTAGGTGAAGGTTTTTAAAAAGTGTATTTCGGCTGGTTATTTGGATAGCACTATTATGATCATTAAATCCCGGTAGATAAATTCCAAAAGGCAGTTGAAATAAAGAGTGCAACGTCATACCACCGGCATTAATTGCTGCAACGCCTGTAGGTGCAGCAATCGCAAAATTTTTATCGGTGTTTTCGGCAATGTATTTAAGGAACGTTGTTTTTCCTGTTCCTGCTTTACCTGTTAAGAAAACAGAACGCGATGTATGACTGATGAAATCAGCTGCCAAAGCAAACATAGTATTGGCCGAATCATGCATACCTAAACCAATAGATAAAAACTTAACATTTAAATCTCAAAAATGTACCCATTGGAAGATCCCTTTCTTGCTTCGACTTAAGGAAAAACTCTCCGTATTCTGGTTCCTCAACTTTAAAATGTGTTTTCACAATATTCAAGCCCACTACTGGTGACAATCCTACTGCATACATGCTTAAAATAAAGAATGCATTTTTACTTTCTAATAATTGACTGGCAAGAAAAATCAATTCATTCAGCTTTTCTTGCAACGTCCACTTTTCGCCATCAGGACCACGGCCGTAGGGTGGCGGATCCATGATAATGCCATTATACTTATTGCCACGTTTCACTTCACGCTTTACAAACTTCAACGCGTCTTCATACACCCAACGAATATCTTTCGCGTTGTTTAACTGCATGTTTTGATTTGCCCAGTTAATACCCGGGCGTGAAGCATCAACGTGCGATACATCGGCACCAGCCAGTTTTGCTACCACCGAAGCTGCGCCTGTGTATGCAAACAAGTTGAGAACTTTGGGGTTTGGTACATTCCAACTTTTAATGGTATCAAAAATAAAATTCCAATTTGAGCCTTGCTCAGGAAAAATGCCCACATGCCCAAACCCGGTAAGGGCTAACCGAAGATTCAGTTTTAAATCAATGTATTCGTAATTGACTTGCCAGCTCTCGGGCATGCTTTTGCCGCGCGTCCACCCGCCTGTTACATCGTCTGAAAACCGGAACTTATCTTTTTGCTCACGTTGAAAACGGGCAGTGGCTACTTTGTTCCATTCTTCTTCTGAAAGAACTTTACTCCAGATCGCCTGTGGCTCCGGACGGATAAGCGTATACTTTCCAAAACGCTCCAATTTTTCGCCTTCACCTGAGTCAAGCAGTTCATAATCTTTCCAGGAGGTAGGACTTAATAGTTTCATTCAAGTAAAGATAAGTTTATGATTTTAGGATTCAAGTTTCGGATTAGGTTTCAAAAGTTTAAGTTTATCAAATGAAATCCGGAGACCTTATTTCAAGCGCTCAAAATCCAAAGATTAAAAGCCTGTTAGCGCTGGAAAAGCCACGCGAACGAAGGCGGGAACAACTCTTTGTAATTGAAGGTAAAAAGGAAATTGGAATGGCATTGGAGGCCGGGTACAAAATCGGCAACCTGTTTTTTTGTGACGATATTATTTCGTTTGATGAATTGAAGTCGTTAGGACTAACCGATAAATTTTACGCGCGTGTTACGAAAGATGTCTTCGATAAAATAGCGATGCGTGAAAATTCAGGAGGCGTCATCGCAGTAGCCGAAATGAAGGTTCACCCGCTGGATAAAATCGTACTCAGTAAAAATCCATTGCTTCTTATTCTTGAGGGTGTTGAAAAACCAGGAAACCTAGGAGCCATCTTACGCACAGCCGATGCAGCCGGAGTTGATGCTGTTATTATATGCGATCCTCAAACAGATTTTTATAACCCCAATGTTATACGCTCAAGCATCGGCTGCATTTTCACAAAACAAGTTGCCGCAGCTACTTCAGAAGAAACCATTCAATGGCTAAAGAGAAATAATATCGCAATCCTCTGCACGTATTTGGAGGCATCTAAACCGTACAATACGATCGACTTCACAAAACCCAGCGCTATTGTTATGGGGACCGAGTCAACAGGCCTGACGGAAGTTTGGACTAAAAATTCAGATTCAAACATTATCATACCGATGGGCGGTAAAATTGATTCCATGAATGTTTCCACAGCTGCTGCGGTAGTAGTCTTTGAGGCAAAGCGACAGCGAGGATTCTGATCTGGCAGATTGCTTCTTCGTATTGACAGCTTCCGCCTCAGCAGTTAGCTGGCAATTTCAGGACTACAAAAAAGTGTAAATTTAAATCAGAACTGTTAACCGAAAAGGGTAAATTTATTTCAAGCCGAGTCATTCTGTAATGCAGGCCGTACAAAGATACCTAAACAACTAAAATATGAATCACGCAAAATTCATTGCTGTATTCGGACTAATGCTGGTTCTCATAATCAGCTGTGACCCTCAAAGGGAAATAAAGCAAGGTGAAGGATTTGTAAATGTAAAAGGAGGAAAGATTTGGTACAGAGTTGTTGGAGAAGGTGACAAAATCCCGATCTTAATGTTACATGGAGGTCCGGGAGGTGCAAGCTATTACTTAAATCCGTTGCGTCCTTTAAGCAAAGAGAGACCAGTAATAACATTTGATCAATTGGGATGTGGACGTTCAGACGGAATTACCGACACTACGCTAATGACAGTAGATAACTATGTTGAACAGATAAGGCAATTATTGACAGCCTTAAAAGTCAAGGATTTTTATCTATACGGGCATTCTTGGGGAACCATGCTTGGGACGGATTACTATCTCAAGTATCCGGAAGGTATTCAAGCTTTGATTTTAGGAAGTCCATGTTTAAGTGCGAGCATGTGGATAAAGGATGCAGACACACTGATCTCCATGCTACCCGACACCATTCAGTTTGTTTTAAATGAAAGTAAAAAAAATTCTCCACAGGATTCAACGAAACTGAGAGAAGCTATGAAATACTATGGTAAAAACTATTATGCACGAAAGCCACACCCATCCGATCGGGATAGTGTTGGTGGAACGGTAGGCTTTAATGTATATCAATATATGTGGGGTAATAGTGAATTTCATGCCACGGGAACATTGAGAAATTATGACAGAACACCTGACTTGAAGAGAATAAAAATTCCAACTCTATACATTACAGGAGAGTTTGACGCAGCCCGACCAACTACAGTTAAGTATTATCAAACTTTGACACCTAATTCAAAATTTGAAATTATTAAAGGTGCAGGTCATGAGACAATGAAGGACAATCCAGACGCTGATATAAAAGCAATTTCCAGTTTCTTGAGTGACTTGGAAAAAAAAGAGTAGACCACCACAAAGGTTCAATGGACTTACATATCCGGTTGAACCCTATAATTATAGAAAATCTGGAACCTGATTGTCCACTTTATTGGAGTACGTCCGTAATCGTACATGCTAAATAATGTGTATCCGTTTCAAATCCTAAAATAGTATGACCGTCATTTCGCAGCGAACCTGACGAAGGATGGTGAGTGGAGAAATCCCCTTGAGGGTTAAGCGAAAGGGGATTTCTCCGTCCTGCCTGTGGCCGGACTGCGAAATGACGACATACCTTTAATTTTACCCCTGAAATATTAGTTTCTGTTGTTTAAAGGCCACTTCTTTTATAACTATCGAAAATCATTATATATTTATTGTTTATAAATAAAACTTTATTGATATTTGATCGTTAATTACTAAAAAACAATAAAACGCATGGAAATAAAAACGAAAACGGAAAGAATTCTCATGTTTATGCACATTCTGGCTTGGGTGGCATTCATTGGTTTATCGATAAAAGCAGGCGCAATCCTGATTTCGTATGGTGTAAGTTGTGTTAACCACACAGCTGCCAGAAACCTGTACAATGGACTGGATTTGTATAACCTCAGAGAGTTCAATTTCTGGTACTACACGATGTCTGTTTCTTTCATTTTTGCCTTTTCAGCCATGAAAGCATTGGTGGTGTATCTGGTAATTAGAATCCTGTCGAAGGTAAACCTAATGAATCCCTTTACAGTTGAAGTCGCCCTGATACTTGAAAGGATTAGCTATGTATTAGCCGGAACCTCGCTTATCGCATTGCTAAACAATGCACAAGCCTCCTGGTTGATGAAAAGAACAGAAATATTTCAAGTAGAATTGGCTTCCGGGGAATTCATTTTTATGGCGGGCCTTGTGTTTATTATTTCTCAGGTCTTTAAGCGTGGCGTAGAGATTCAATCTGAAAACGACTTAACTGTATAAGCCATGCCTATAATCGTAAACTTGGATGTCATGATGGCGAAGCGAAAAATGTCGTTGAATGAACTTTCAGAGAAAGTGGATTTAACACTTGCTAATCTTTCCATACTCAAAACCGGAAAAGCAAAAGCAATTCGATTCAGCACACTGGAATCTATTTGCAAAGCCTTGGGCTGCCAACCAGGAGACTTATTAGAGCATTCAGAAAAATAATATGCTGCTAAAAGCCATCATCTTTCGGTTCCCACAATTCAATCTTGTTTCCATCAGGATCCATGATCCAACCAAACTTACCGTATGAGAATTCTTGCATCTCCCCAACTATCTGAACGCCTTCTTCTTTTAACAGTTTTAACAACTCCACAAGGTTTTCTACACGGTAATTAAACATATAGGGCTTTTGACTGGGTTGAAAATACTCTGTATCTGATTTGAAGGGACTCCATGCAGTGATTGCAGGCTTTGCCGCCTTGCTATCGATATCAATCCACTTAAAGGATGCTCCATATTCATCAATCGGTAAACCTAAGTGCTTACCATACCATTCTTTTAATTTCTTGGGGTCTTCTGTTTTAAAGAAGATGCCTCCAATACCGGTTACTCGTTTCATTTTTTATTTTTATTTAATGCTTTCATATATACATCAATCCATTGCTGTGGTGTCATTTTTGAAGCCAACTCTCCAATCAACTCGAAAGGAATATCTTCAGCTTTCTTAAAACGGATGCAGCATTTACCCATATCTAATTTTTTTGTTGTCACTTCACCCCACTGATCTTTAAACCAATCTAACAGTTGACCGTGATACAATGCCATGTGATAAACTGTGATGTAATTTTTTTGCGAAGCCAGTCCTAAAAAAGGTAAAGGCTGCTTTGGGTCACAATGATACCCTGTAGGGTGAAGAGAATGTGGTACAACCCATCCCATCGCACCGTAACTCATCACTTCCTCAAATCCTTTTGGTAAGTTTTTATGAATAGCATTGCGCAGCTTAGTCATCGCTTGCTTTCGATCCTCAGGAAGAGAATTAAGATACTCGGTCACAGTTTTAGCTTTTGATTGCATAGTATTTGAAGTTCGCTAGTTACCGGAGGGTAAAAATTCCTTCTTACGAAGCAGAGCAGCGCTCATGAGCGAGATAATAAGTGCAACTGGCAATATCTCCATTATGGTAAAGGCAAACCGGATGAGTGGATTCCCATCATATACTACTAACAATTTTTGAAATTCTTTTGCAGCTTCCTGAAGTTCAGCCTCCGTAGCACCATTGCTTTTTAATTTTTCTTGCTCATAGACTCCATATGCTTCCATGTAGCCAGAACTGACTGTGTTATAAGCTATTTCCCAAGTGAGGCAATACATTATACAAGCTACAAGTGCAATAAGGCCTCCAACTTTAAAAGCCTGGCCAAATGTGATAACTCCGTTTTGGTGATTATCACGATATGATTTAATCCCAAAAAAAACCAACGATAACGAGATAACCATGGTGGTGTAACCCACCCACATGCCGTTATCAAAATTAATGGTTCCGTTTTTATGCAGCGGCACGGTTACAAAAAACATGATGCCTAAGATAATACCAGCTATCAGGCCATAGACAAGGATAATTTTTTTCATCGTTTAAAATTTTTAGTGAACTCAAAACAAGCCCTCAATCTGCCAATAGCCTTCACCCGAAAGGGTGATTCATCTAAATTTAATTGAATTCACTCAAATGGGCGATACGTTTTAAGGTATTAGTCTAACTCATGGTATCAATTGAAGCTCCTTAGCCCGCTGGATAGCCTGTGTTCTCCGCTTTGCCTCCAGCTTTAAAAAGAGATTGGAGGAATGGGTTTTAATAGTATTGAGTGACACAAAGAGTTTATCTGCTATTTCCTGATTGGAAAGACCCTTCGCCATTAGTTCCAGCACTTCATATTCCCGTTTACTGATACCTAACTTTTCCAGCCTTGATTCGTCAAATTTAAAATTGGGGTTGGTGATAATAATGGTTTTTCGACTGGTGAGTTTCAGCCCTACCCATGCCCCGAGAATGGTGAACATCACAGCAATAATTCCTACATAAAATTCAATGGCTAAATCACGAACAAATAACCTGTACTCAAGGAATTTTAAGAAGCTGATTAAGATAGCTAATGCTATGCCGTAGATGAGGATCGTGCGCTTCACGTGTTAAGTATCTTGCTTGTAAATTTAGTGAGACTCACAGCAGCCACAATCCTCACCCTTAAGGCTTGCACGAGGTGAAGCTAATGATACGAATATAACTCCCAAAATGGTTTCACAATGACTCCGCAGAAAATAAACTCTATTAAATTCACGCAATCTAAGGGATAGAATTTAGTTCAGATTTTAGTTTCTTTAACGAAAATTATCCTTTTCAAATGAAAAGTACACAAACAAAAATATTAATTATTGCCCTTTTATTTACCATAGTTCAATGTAAAGAGAACGAAGTTGAGAGCAGGAAATTACCAAGGCTCATGAAGTTCAGTGGCTCTGCAGAAGGTGTAATCGAAAGCATAACTATACGCTGCAGTTGTGACCTTCAACTAGAATTAACGAGGTTTAAAATGAAGGATGAAAAGACTCAATTATATTCCGGAATCTTGGGTGGTGAGATTACAAGAATGAGAATTGATGAATTAGGGGCTGGATTTTCGCTTTCACCTTTTCTTTATGGCAATGCTTCAGTAATCCTAAAATCTAATGATAGTGTATACGTATCATGGCCTGTAAACCTCAACTCCGATTCTAATACTTTTTACAATGAAATAGCCCTCTTTAAGGGCGTGCTAAATCCAGATAAGACAATAACGGGTTCATGGAAATGCGCACCATTTAATATCAGCGAAGGAAGCTACATAGACTTGAATGGAATCGTTGCAGGAGAGTGGAAGCTTGAGGGGATTGAATAGCTTTATCAGGCTAATTAAAACTATCCCGCCCACCCTTCTCTATCCAAACTTCTGTATTGAATAGCTTCGGCTAAATGTTCAATTTTAATTTCATCGGTACCGGCCAGGTCGGCAATGGTTCGGGATACTTTTAAAATTCTGTCGTAGGCGCGGGCGGAGAGTCCTAATCGTTCCATGGCAGTTTTTAACAACGTGCGACCTGCATCGTTGATCTCACAAATATGTTTAACCATGTTCGAGGGCATCATGGCGTTGCAATAAACGTCTTTCTTATCTTTAAATCTTTCAGATTGTCGTTCACGCGCTTTCACTACGCGCTGTCGTATATCCGTACTACTTTCCATTTTCCGGTTCGAGGCAGTCATCTCATCAAAACTTACAGGCACAACTTCAACATGAAGATCAATTCTGTCTAACAAGGGTCCGCTTACTTTACTTAAATAACGTTGCACCACACCCGGTCCACACACACATTCCTTTTCGGGATGATTGTAGTATCCACACGGGCAGGGATTCATGCTGGCCACTAACATGAAATTTGCTGGGTATTCAATCGAGGCTTTTGCCCTCGAAATCGTCACTCTTCTTTCTTCCATAGGTTGGCGCATTACTTCCAATACGGTACGTTTAAACTCCGGCAACTCATCTAAAAACAAAACACCGTTGTTGGCCAACGAAATTTCACCCGGTTGTGGATTACCTCCTCCACCTACTAAGGCTACATCTGAAATAGTGTGATGAGGAGATCGGAACGGCCGCGTAGCAATCAGCGTAGCGTCACGCCCGATTCTGCCAGCTACTGAATGAATTTTTGTTGTCTCCAATGCCTCATTCAATGACAGTGGAGGAAGAATGGTTGGCAACCGTTTGGCAAGCATCGTCTTCCCCGCACCGGGTGGGCCGATCATGATTACATTGTGCCCACCGGCAGCGGCAATCTCCAATGCACGCTTAATGTTTTCCTGACCTTGTACATCCTTAAAGTCGCTGTCGTAAAAATTAAGTTGAGCATCAAATATTTTACGTGTGTCAATCCGAACTGGATCAATGTTCTTTCGCCCCTCTAAAAAATCAATTGCCTCGCGAAGCGTATTTACTGGAATAACATCCAAATCGCTTACAATGGCAGCTTCATTTGCATTGTCGATCGGAAGAATAAATCCTTTGAACCCTTCTTTCTGTGCTTGGATGGCGATGGGCAATACACCTTTGATTGGCCGAAGGGCTCCATCCAACGCCAACTCACCCATGATCACATACTCTTCGAGTTTTTCTGTTTTGATTTGTCCGGAGGCATGAAGCACACAAAGAGCTATTGGCAAATCATAAACGGAACCTTCTTTGCGAATATCAGCAGGCGCCAGGTTTACCACAGTTTTTTGCCGAGGCATAAAATATCCAAAACTTTTTATCGCTGACTCAACGCGGTGCTCGCTTTCTTTTACAGCACTATCGGGCAACCCGCTCATCCAGAATTTTGTGCCTTGCCCAACATTTACTTCTACGGTAATCTTCCGGGCATCCACTCCGAATACAGCACAACCGTAGGTTTTTGAAAGCATGAACTTAGCAATTGATTAAAACCAAGGTAGGAAATTAATTGGACGTCATTTTGAGGGAGGTACGACTGATAAATCCCCAATTGAGGCGCTCTACCAGGGGATGTCTCACTACGTTCGACATGACGAAAGGTGACTACTTACTATTTCTTACCCCCCTGCTGGTCGTACAGTTTCGCCTTCAGTGTATTCAGGTCGAGGTTAAGTTTATCAATTTCTTTCGTATGCCGGCTGTTATCGCGAACATGAAAAATAACGTTGGTAGCGAATAAAATTAGTAGTACAAAAGAGCAATACTTAAGTATCCATATCAAGCCCTGCATTTGAAACAGAAAATTCACATTATTTTGCTGACCGTCCATGTATATACTGAAAATGAAAATAAAAAGGTGGAGAACTCCGAAAACCGAGTAAAAAATGAGTCTGTTTCTTTTCATCATGGTGGTAAGGTTGAATGACAAACTTAGTCTTTTTGCTGAAAACCTAAAATTAGAACGTGCCAAAAATCACGCTTTTTGGATCTCATTAAGCTTCTTATAGAGGCCATCATGCCCAATAAGCGTTTCGTGGGTTCCGCGTTCAATAATATGCCCGTTTTGAATCACCACAATTTCATCGGCATGCTGGATTGTACTAAGGCGATGGGCAATTACAATAGACGTTCGGTTTTTCATCAAATTGGTAAGTGCTTCCTGAACTAATTTCTCAGACTCTGAATCTAGTGCTGAAGTAGCTTCATCTAAAATTAGTATGGGCGGATTCTTTAATACCGCCCGGGCAATGGAAATACGCTGGCGCTGACCACCCGATAGCTTTGAACCTCGCTCGCCAATATAAGTTTGGTACCCCTCTTCTGTTTGCATGATAAAGTCATGAGCGTTTGCCACTTTTGCCGCATTCATCACATCTTCCTCCTTTACATTCTTCATGCCGAAAGCAATATTATTGAAAATGGTATCATTAAAAAGAATAGACTCTTGGGTAACCACACCCATTTGCTGTCGCAACGATTCAATTTCATAATCCGTAATAGGAACACCATCCAATAAAATTTCACCCTGCGTAGGATCATAAAACCGAGGTATCAGATCGGCAAAGGTAGACTTGCCACCACCCGAGGGTCCGACAAGTGCAATGGTTTTTCCCTTTTCAATTTTTAGATTAATATTTTTAAGTACCAATTCGCGGTCATAGGAGAAGCTTAAATTTCGATACTCAATACTTTCCTTAAAAGAGTCGAGAGTTTTGGCGTCTGGCTTGCTCTTAATAATGGGCTCTATATCAATCACAGAAAAAATTCGTTGCGCAGCTACTGTGCCTTTTTGGATGGAAGTAATTCCATTCGCAAAATTCTTTGCGGGCTGAATCATCGAAGCATAAAAAGCTAAAAAGCCCATGAACACTTCTGGTTTTAGTTCTCCATCGCCACTCATCACCAATTGACCACCGTAATACAAAATTACGGCAACAATAATTACCCCAAGAAATTCTGATAGCGGTGATGCTAGTTCATTTTTTTGCGCAATAGATAAGTTCACCTTTCGGTGATAACTAGTTTCGGTATCAATTTTTTTTATAATGAAATCGCGAGCGTTGAATGCTAGGATCACGCGCATGCCGCTAAACGTTTCATCCAAAATATTGACAATGCGCCCCATCGCTTCCTGACTCTGTTTGGCTTTACGCTTCAACCGTTTAATGATCTGACCGATAACTCCGCCTGTAATTGGAAGGAGAATCAGCGTAAATAGAGTAAGCTTAACCGAAATTGTAAAGAGTACAATCAAATACACAATTATGGTAATAGGCTCTTTCATCACCGACTTTAAACTGCTGGCAACAGAACCTTCTACTTCCGACATATCATTCGTAAAGCGTGATACTAAATCCCCTTTGCGCTGATCGTTAAAATATCCAATATGCAAATTCGTAATGCTTGTAAAGATATGCATTCGCATATTTTTTACGACATCAACTTTTACACGTGAGGCCGTCATTCTTTCCATGTACCTAAAAAAATTAGATAACATTACACATATAACAATACCAATACACACAAACAACAACGCATCCATACGACCATACTCAACAATGATACGAATGAAGTGATGCTGAAAAAAAGCTGTGATGTAATCCATTGACATAGAAAGTTCCGGCAATGGCGGAATAACAGAACCTAACGTTGGATTAAACAGCACCTTCATCATTGGCATAATTAACCCGAGGTACGCGGCACTAAACACAACACCAAAAATTGAGTACACAAAAAATTTGACCAGGCGCGGAACAAGACCCGGTGCATACTTCAAAATTCGGAGGTATATTTTCATTTATTAAAATTCGTAAAGTCGTTGAGGGATATTCCAGCGTAAAGCTACGGAAGTTATAGAAGTATTTTTATTATAGAGTGGCACAGGGCTTTCGCTATTGCGGATGACAATGGCGGCATCTACAAATACATTGTGATGTACTTGCCAACTGGCCGTAAAGGAGACCAACAGAATATCATTTTTCACACCTTGCGCAGTTGCATTATTGAAATCTTTTTCGCGAGCGGAGTTGTCCTTTAAAATATCGCCACCCCAGTTTAATGTCGTGGTGTCTCTACCGACTTTCATCACAATAGCCTTTGCCGTGATGCTCAATTTTGGAATTGGCTGATAGCGTGCAATACCAATAAATTCTTTGAAGTTAGCGCCCAGTGGGTGAGCAATAGGTTGAAGGTAATTTGAGTAACTTCCATACGGTGTGTTATGCGAATACGTGTATGGGCGAACAATATTTGTTTCGGCTTGTAAATCCAAATTAGAAATGCCAAAAGCATCATAATATTTTATGCCTGCTTGAATGCCAAATTTATTGGCCCACCAACCATTGCCTGCCTTAAGATTATCTAATAAAAATTCATCGAGCACAAATTGTCCATAAACTGAAACTCCTTTACGTGCGTTCCATTTAAAATCCATTCCAAGAATTACATTATCGCTGCTTCCGTACTGCTGCTCGATGGCCCGATAAAAAATTATTGGATTAAGGTAAGCCCACTCAAACGAAGTTGTATCGGTTGCATTAAACACAACCGATTCGAATAACCCAACATTCCATTTTTTGCCAATGTTTACACTCAAATGATGGAAGGCTACAAATTTATCCGGGTATTTGCCACTGGACTTTAACCCTGACGAACTTCCGTTAACATCAGCAACCATGCGGTTTATCATAAACAAATAATTTAATCGCCACACTTTAATATTTCCTTTCAGAAATAATGCTGGCGGTGCGTGATCCGAAAAAATAAGTGAACGCTGCCCATTGCCTATAAAAAACCTGTCGTGGCCAAATTGTAGATTAAAATGTCTGGTGGCTTCAAAACTTATATAGCCTCTGGTCTGTAAAAAGTCATATCCTTGATTTTCCTTAAATGTTTTCCAAAATCCTTCATGGGGGATAACCGGGTAAAATCCTGTGGCGGCACTGTCCTTTATCGTGCTAACTACATGGGATGGCAGCCTCACCTGATTATCCGCCAGGTATAGATAAAACCCAATTTTTCTATCGAGCATACCACGAACCTCAATACCGCGGGTGTTTACGAACAACAAATCATCTGCTTGCGAATCCTTTCCTCCGCCAATATAAAGCACCGGGTTAACATGTATGTCGAAATCGGAATCGTCATCGACAAACAATAAATCAGACTTCTTCTGGTAAAAGTATTTCAATACAGGCTTCTGCCTATCATTCGTTTGTGGCCGAGCCCACTCCCAGTTGTCGTTCTGAAAATACTCGAAATTAAATTTATCGGAAGGCGATGCAAATAAACCCAGTTGACTTGCAGAGTCTAAAAACGCTACAATAGCAGAACGCTTATAGGGCTTAACACTCGAGAAAATCTGCGGCATAACCTGACCAGATTTTACTTCATACCGATCTAATAAATGATAATAATTTTCATTTACAGTAGCATAATTACTTTGCGCAAAAATGCTAAGGGGAGCTAAAACAACTAAAAACAGCGTAATCCGCTTCATCTTAAAGTATTGATTTAGCCAAAATACAGAGGTTATGGCTAGCAGCCAAAAAACTTGGGGCAGGTATTGAATTTTCGGCCTGTGTCCTTATCTTTGCGATCCTTTTAAGGAAAAACCGAAAGAAAAATGAAAAAGGACATTCACCCAGACTACAAAGAGGTTGTATTTCACGATACATCAAGCGATTACAAGTTTTTGAGTCGCTCTACCATGAAAACCAAAGACACCATTAAATGGGAGGACGGCAAGGAATACCCCGTTATTAAAGTGGAGGTTAGTTCAGCTTCGCACCCCTTCTTTACAGGCAAGAAAATGTTTGTAGATACAGCAGGGCGTGTTGAGAAGTTCAAGAACAAATACCAAAAGAAAGCTTAATACTTCCCCGTCCGTACTACACGGGCGGGCTTCTTATATGCATGAGAAAGCCTCCGATTCAGGAGGCTTTTTTATTACCTCATCCTGTTCTCAAAACCCCAGAAACCCCACTCCATACAAGGTGAGGGGATAATAAAATCCGTATATATTTACAGATATGAATCTTGTACTGTTTGACGATCCACACACCCGGATTAACCTATTGCCATTTACATTCACCAGACCTGTTAGTAAGATGCGGGTTGGGATACTTACAATTGCAGAAAAATGGGAGAAGAGACTAAACTTAACCGCCTCGTTTCTAACGGAGGCGTATCTCCAAAAAAAATTTCCGCTTACACCAGCGCACGATAATCTATTCATCCATGCCGCTTGGTGCCCCGATGACCAAGCCTTAGCAAGTGTAAAAGCTTTAAAGTCAAAAGAAATTCTAATTCAAAACAACATCATACTCGCCTGGCGAAGTGAAGATATGTCGTTGCCGGATTTAAACAACGGAAGTTCAATAACCTTTTCGGGAACAGTAACACTCATCGATCAGGTGTGGAAAATATTTCAACACAACGCTGCCCAATTAAAATTGGACTACACATTAATTACATCCGGAAGAAAATCTGCAGGCGTGCAAGACAAGCATACCATCTTCTACAATGAATCCAACATTTTTGTTGAAGAGGGTGTAAGCATTCGGGCAGCTGTACTGAATGCAGAGGATGGCCCTATTTATCTCGGGAAAAACTCGGTGGTGCAAGAAGGTGCCCTTATAAAAGGTCCATTTGCCCTGTGCGAAAGTTCAACCGTAAACATGGGTGGAAAAATGCGGGGAGATACAACCGTTGGGCCACATTCAAAAGTAGGAGGAGAAGTAAGTAACTCGGTAATTTTTGGCTATAGCAACAAGGCTCACGATGGCTTTCTCGGTAACTCTGTTATTGGTGAATGGTGCAACGTGGGCGCGGATACCAATACCTCAAACCTTAAAAACAATTACGAGAACATTAAAATTTGGAGTTATGCAAAAGGCGGCTTCGTAGATACCGGATTACAATTCTGTGGGTTAATGATGGGCGACCACAGCAAGTGCGGAATAAATACCATGTTTAATACCGGAACCGTTGTTGGTGTGTCCTCTAATATTTTTGGTGATGGGTTTCCGCGAAATTTTATTCCTTCATTTTCGTGGGGCGGTGCCAGTGGCTTTACAACGTACCAATTAAAAAAAGCTTTCGATACCGCCCAAAAATCTATGGAGCGTAGAAATATTATGTTAGACGATACCGAAAAGGAAATACTCACGAATGTGTTTGAATTAACAGCAGGTAAGCATATAAACTAAATGAAATTTTCAGGAATACCCGGTTTAACGGAAACAAAAAAATTACTGACAGACTCCTTACAAAGCAACCACATTGCCCATGCACAACTATTCGTTGGTGCAGATGGGGCCCTGAATTTACCCCTAGCCCTAGCCTATGCTACCTACTTACACTGCGAGAATAAAACAACCGATGCCTGTGGTGTTTGCTCTGCCTGCAGCAAGAGCCTAAAATATATCCATCCCGATACACATTTTGTTTTTCCGGTTAGTAATGTGAAAGGCGATAAAGATGAGGATCGATTTAAATCTGAAACGTTAAAATCGTGGAGATCTTTTCTTTTAGAACAGCCCTTCAGTGATCTGGATAGTTGGACAACCTATTATGGTGGTGAGGATAAGCAAGCATCTATCTCTCGGGAAGAAGGTCGTGAAATTATTAAAGCGCTTTCCCTAAAGCCATTTGAAAGTCGCTATAAGGTCATGATCATCTGGCAACCCGAACTTATGCATCCCTCTGCTGCCAATGGCATTCTTAAAATTTTAGAAGAGCCTGCGGCTCACACGTATTTTATACTCGTTACCAATGCTGTTGATAGGCTATTACCTACAATTATTTCAAGAACACAACTCATTACAGTCTCTCTTTTGTCTGATCAGGATGTTAAAAACTTCCTTATTGAAAAAAAAGGTTCTGAGCCCCAACGAGCATCACGCATTGCGCAATTAGCAGATGGAAATTTAAATCTTGCATTTACGCTGCTGGAGAATGAAGAAGATAATAATGCCCAGGTATTCATTGACTGGATGAGGGCATGTTATAGCCAAAAACGTATTGCTGATTTAGTGTCAATGGCCGATGCTTTTCATCAATTAGACAAACTGAGCCAACGCAATTTACTTCACTATAGCATGAATATGATGCGCGAGTCACTAATAACTTTGTCAGGCGCTAATCAATTGAATAGGACACACGGTGAGGAGTTTGATTTTATTAAAAAATTCAGTAGCCAGCTCTCCACACCTAAAATCGAAACATCTTACAAACTCATAAACGATGCCGCTTACCACCTTGAGCGAAACGGTAGTGCTAAAATGATTTTTCTCGATCTATCGTTACAGCTCTCTAAAACTATAAAGCCATGAGCAAAACAATTCGAATTGGAACAAATGGAGATTCACTCTCCTTAAAACAGGCCAAACTTGTTGAAAGTTTAATTAAACCATCGGGCTACCAAACAGAAATTATTTCTTTAAAAACATCAGCCGATGATAAACTCCGATTAACTAAAAATCTTCAAATCAAACTTCTCGATGGCTCCATCGACATCGTTGTTCATCACGCAAAAGACCTTCCTGCAGATTTACATGAGGAACTTGAACTCGTGGCATTCATCGAACGCCAGCCTCCCAATGATGTGTTAGTGAGCCATCACAAAAATATTGATGTTAAATCAGGAAATATAAAAATTGGTACTTCCTCTATTAGAAGAATGGCCTTTATACGACACTTCTATCCAACTATGCTGGCCGTATTCGCACCTGGAAGCACTGAAGATCAGCTAAAAAAAATGATGGCAGGAGAATATGATGCCTTGCTACTCGCTTTTGCAGATGTTCATCAACTTGGGTTTGACCATTTAATCATTGAGAATATTGAGACCAGCTACTTTGTTCCAGCTGTCGGGCAAGGAAGTCTTGTTGTCGAGTGCCACAAAAAACTTTCGTTCGATAAGAAGGAAGTAATTCAGCGTTGGGTAAATCATGAGGAGACCGAAAACTGCATTCGCACTGAACGATCCTTTTCAAAAACGCTGAACCGTGGCTACAATATTCCCATTTTTGGCTACGCCCAATATGAAGGCAATCTCATAACATTAAAAGCAGGTATCATTTCGCTGGATGGCAAGCAAGTCGTAAAAACAAAACGATCCTCAACAGTAGCAGAAAGCAAAGAGCTTGGAAAAAAGGTAGCCCTGGAGATTTTACAAAATGGAGGAGATAAAATTCTTCAGGAAATCCATTCCTGATATAGATTATTAACCACGCTTTTCATTTAGGTATCTAAATTGCTATCCTATTTGAGAAACAAACAATTTACTTATTTTTGCGGCCTATACTAATCGCTATGAATAAATCAATTCTATTATTACTACTTCTTTCCTGCTTCATAACAGCCTGCGCGCAGGACAAAAAAACTAACAAGAAAGAATACATCGTGACTATCAAAACAAGTTATGGTAACATGATCGCGATTTTATACGATGAAACACCCAAACATAAAGCGAATTTTATCAAGTTGGCGAACACCAAATTCTACGATAGCCTTTTGTTCCATCGTGTTATTCAGGATTTTATGATACAAGGCGGTGACCCAGATTCTAAAAAGGCACCGGCTACTCAGCCTTTAGGCCGAGGCGGTCCAGGATACACGGTAGATGCGGAGTTTAATCCAAAATTTTTCCACGAAAGGGGTGCGCTTTCTGCAGCCAGATTGGGTGGCCCCGCAAATCCCGCAAAAGCATCAAGCGGAAGTCAGTTTTATGTGGTACAAGGAAAAAAAATTAGTGAAGCAGAATGGCCTCAGTTAGAACAGAATATTCAAAATGCCAGAAAAACCGAATACCTGCGTGAATGTATTATGATGCCGAAGTACGAATATTTACGAACCCTGATCGCAGAAAAACAACAGGCTCAAGACGGTTTCTGGCTTAACTCATTCTTTGAAAAAGGCGATACACTTATTCAAAAAGAAAAACCGGGTTATACTCCATTCGCTTTCTCGGCAGAACAGAAGGAAGCTTACAATAAAATTGGTGGTGCTCCATTTCTGGATGGTGATTACACAGTGTTTGGAAAGGTGATTAAAGGACTTGATGTAATTGATAAAATAGCTTTGCTGCCAAAAGGTTCTGGAGATCGACCTGCCGAAGACATCCGAATGTTTGTTACGGTGGAAGAGATGTCGCGGAAGAAAATTGAGAAAGATTACGGATATATATTTCCTGAAAAAGAATAATGTGCTGATGTGTTGAGCATTCAGTAAATACCTACCATATGAGAATACTTGTTACGGGGACGAACGGACTTCTGGGGCAAAAGCTCGTTACCCTCCTGCAGCAAGACAATAGTGTTCACCTGATTGCCACCGCGCGAAACTCTCCTACTTCACCCATCCTGCGAGGAGAATTTCATACGCTCAACATTACAGATGCCGATCAGGTAAATGCTGTTATTCGCCACACCAAACCCGATGTCATTATCAATACCGCTGCTATGACGCAGGTCGATCAGTGTGAGACAGAACGGGAGGTTTGCATTGCTATTAACATCACGGCAGTAGAACATTTAATTTCTGCTTGCGAAAAGAATAAAGCCAGGCTTATTCACATTTCAACAGATTTCATTTTTAATGGCAGCCATGGGCCGCTGGATGAACATGAAGAACCTCATCCCGTCAACTTTTATGGTGAAAGTAAATTGGCGGCCGAACAACTTATTCGTTTTAGTACTATCAATTGGGCAATTTTAAGAACGGTGTTGGTATACGGTGTTTCATCCGATATGAGTCGTTCGAACATTGTAGTGTGGGTAAAGAAAAGTCTGGAGGAAGGAAAAAAGATTTCCGTTGTAAATGACCAGTGGCGCACCCCTACCTTAGCAGAAGACTTGGCGATGGGCTGTTACTTGGCTGCACTTAAAAAAGCAAAAGGAATTTTTAATATCTCCGGAAAGGATTTTATGACTCCGTATGATATTGCCATTCGGACAGCCGCATTTTTTAAACTCGATAGTTCGCTTATCATACCAACAGATTCATCAACGTTCAAACAAGCAGCAGCACGCCCTTTAAAGACGGGGTTTATTATCGATAAAGCTAAAAAGGAGTTAGGGTTTAATCCTCACGCTTTTGAAGAAGGGTTAAAAATCATTCAGGGTCAACTTGGTAATTAACGACTCTCGGAAACTGCCTTCAGAAAACTTCTTTTAATATTTTTTGAAAAGACACTTTCCTGATCCCTCATTCTTTCAGGATGCCACTGCACTAATAACAGAAACGGTTCGCTTGTTGGATTTTTTCGTTCAATCCCTTCAATAATTCCATCTGGTGAAAATGAATTGGCAATTAATCCTTCGCCAAGTTTATCAGCACTTTGATGGTGAGAACTATTTATTTCTCCGCTAACACCTGTGGTTTCGAATAAAAGTGTGCTTGCAGTTACCTGAATGGCGTGATATCGATCGTTCTCTGGAAATTTTGAATGATTAGGCTTGCCCGATTTCAGGATATCAGGAATCAACGTGCCACCAAAAAAAACATTAGTAATTTGTAATCCACGGCAAATTCCTAGTAATGGAAGATTTTCATTTTGAACATACTCCAGAACTCTCCATTCAAATATATCGCGTTCGCTATTTACATGGCAATCACTAAGGTATTCTGGTTTATTATAGAGTTTTGGGTGAACGTCTTCCCCACCACTAAGAACTACTCCATCACATTTTTGAATATCAGTAAAATTGTTTTCCTTTTGCGACAAGCAAATAACATTAACACCCGGTTCAGTTTCAAACCAAGTTTTATAATTGTCGAACTTCTCGCAATCCGTGATTCCTATCGTTATCCCTGGCTTCATATTAATCGGCAGTGTTTTTAAGGACTTACTCAACGGTTTTAAGCAGCACTCTTAGATTGATATGCTGCACGTAACATCACGGTGGCTGTATAAATGATAACGGCAATCACAACCCAACGAAGTATATCCATCGGTAATGACTTTACAATTAAAGCGGCAATCAATACTGCAATAGTTCCAGTTACCGATATCGCCAATGCTGCGCGCCTGTTGTAAGCACCTTCCTTAATAAATTTCAACGAGGCAACAGGCATTAAGAACGCGCATGAACCCATCATGATTGGGAAGGCTACAGTTGGTGACATGCCCAAGGCAAAAATCATTGCCATGCAAGGGGCATATAGTCCGATGCCAGCTGTCATTAAAGCACCAAGAATAAAATTAACAGCTACTGCAAATGCAAGTAATCCACCATCTAACCCAATGGCAGTTCCTTCACCTTCAATCCATCCCAGCTTTGAAGCAATCATAAAACCCGCTGCTGTTAGTAAGCCAATGCCCATCGTAATTCTAACTTTTTGCTCTGAAAATTTAGATACAAGTCCTGCGCCCAACCACGCTCCCATGCCGGATGCAAAAATCATCAGAACAAGCGTTATGGGCTCTACTTCAATAATTTGTATGAAGATGATGGCTTGTGCTACAGTTGGAATTGCATTGGCTACGTTTAGCGTTCCGGGAATAAGCTTGTCTTCTGATTGCTTAAAGAATTTGAACATAGCCGTTTCAGTCGCAAATGATCCAATGCCCAGTGTGTCAAAGAAATTTCCGATAAACCCAATGGCTCCGGTTTTAGCCCAACTATTATCCTCAAGGTTATTCTTATGTTTCAGGTAATCTCTTATCAGCAAATAACCAATCCACGCGGCAAGCGAAAGCAATACAATAAAAATAGCTGTAATCATCTGATCTCAATTTACTCCAAAATGCAAATGGTTAAGCTCTTGTCCAAAAAAGAGGCCATAAATTATTGACAGAATCGGTACATTATCATCAAACTTCGCATTATGAAACCTTGTACTACTGCTATTTCCTCTTTTCGCTTGCAACTAATATAGTTTACATATAACTAATTGAATAGCTCTGCTATGGGTTGGCCAGTACAGCCATTCGGGAATTTTACTTTCAAAAGTACTGCCAATGTTGGGGCAATATCTGTAATGGAATGAAGTTGAGCCGAACTACCCTTCTTTATCCCTTTTCCAAAAAATAAAATTGGTACGTGGGTGTCGTAAGGATAAGGTCCGCCATGGTCAGTACCCTGAGGTTTATCAAACTCTATCCAGTTTGGCTCTAAAACAAATGCAATGTCTCCACTTCGCTTAGGATGGTAGCCACGGATCACCATTCCTTTGAGGCCACCTTCATTAAAATCTCCTTGCCTGATCAGGCTTTTCGAAAAAACATTTGCGATTCCCTTTTCCTTCAATAAGAACCCGCTGGCTAGCTCGGTTGCTACCAACAAATCGACACCTCCCTTTTTAGGGTCATCTGAAAATACTTCATGATTAAAAAATACCTGCTCATTAAATACATCCAATATCAATTCCTTTTCCAGAAAATATTTTTTCATGTAATTGCTTAGGCTTGCCTTGATGTCTTTAGCTTTTAAATAACCTGATGGTATTTTGTTGTCCAGCATATATTGCGGAACATCGGCAATGCCATGATCGGATGTAAGAAATACGGTGTACTTCTGTTCGCCAACGGTTGCATCGAGCTTCTTCAATAACGTTTCGAGGTTTTTATCTAATCGAAGATATATGTCCTCGATCTCAACTGCATTCGGCCCAACTTCATGACCAAGTTTATCTGGTGCTGAATATGAAACACATAGAAAATCTGTCCACTCATCTTGACCAAGTTTTTCACCATCAATCGTGGCCTTTAGCATGTCTGTTAAAAAGTCATCAGAAAATGGAGTAAATGACAGGGCGTCAAAATTGCCATAACCATTTTTAAGGTCCGTGAGTTTAACAGGAAGAACAGCTTTTTCGGATCCTCTTAATTTCGATTCATATAGATTTCCATCAGGGCCACTTTCAATATATTTATCCTGCGGTAACAATGGCATCCATACCTGAGTTAGGTATTTCGCTGCTAGCTCCAACGTATTAAAATTTTCAACCCAATCGGGTAGCGCATTCATATAGAACGTACTGGTTATAAACTTACCCGTTAACGGATCGTACCAATATGCCCCATCGGCCATATGGCCACCTGGCAGTATAGCGCCCCGGTCTTTAATAGAAATGCTAATGACTTTTGAGCGGCTTTGCGTGGAGAGTTTTAATTCATCGGTAATGGTGGTGGTTAGCAACCGGCCAGGCGACATTCTTCCCTCGACTACAGACTCGCTGCCAACAGTTGAATACGCTTCATCACTGACACAATAAACGCGCTTGCTCAAATTTTTATCGTACCAATCATTACCAATAATACCGTGAATACCTGGGGTAGTTCCAGTGTAGACGGAAGCGTGACCGGGTGCCGTAACCGTTGGCACATAATTGTAGTGACCATTTTTAAGCATGAAGCCCTCATTCATTAATCGTTTAAAACCACCATCTCCAAATTTGTCGTAAAATCGATACAGATATTCCTGACGCATTTGGTCCACAATAATACCCACTACAAGTTTAGGTCGATCTCCTTCGGGTGCTTGAGCTTTTAGTACAAGACTAAGGGTTAGCAAAGAAGCGATTAGAATAAATTTCTTCATGATGGCAAATTTGAGAGCAATATAGCAAATCTAGAAAACGAACGACAAACGAGATGATGAACGATTTATTAACAAAAACGAGCAAGAAATTTTGCAAACTGATAACTGATTGCAACCAAACCGGCTTCAGTCATAATGATGGTTAAATCCTATACAATCGACTCTTAGTTTTCTGAGCAATAGATTCTTTCGTAGTCATCTGCTTCATAAACTTGCTTTCGTAGTTGCGTACCATTTTTATCATAGTAGATCACTACAAAAATAGCGGCCTCCTCTACATGTTTCTCCGTAAAGTACAACGGCACAGATTCAGACCCAAGATTTATAATGTCTGTGAACGTTGCCGGGATAACGATTCCTCTGGTATTGCTGATAACGCCATAGCTGTTTTCCTGCCGAAAAATCATTATTTTTTCTGCAATTGAATTTGTTACCCACTTTATGTTTTTTACGTTACCTAAAACAATTTTCTTCTTAATAAATTCATAAATGCTCCAATTAAAATTCTTTTTTACCAATACCGAAGAATCATTCCAATACTGAATTTCTTCGAACTCGATAGGTGTAATAGGTTTGGCATTCCAATCGATCAATCCAACGAATCCGTTCAGAGAAGCTATGATAGTGGTCGCATGGTTCTGCACAAGATTTTTGTCAAAATTTGGGGCTATCTCTTTTCCAAGCGTTAAGCTAACCATGCCAAATTTCTTATCCTTCAAGGTTTGAATTACACCTTTGGTAATTGATCCTAAGGCATCATAAATAACCGGGAGCCTCAAGCTTCCATTGTACGAAATTATTCCGTACTTATTTTTCTCTGTAATTGTGAAAAATCCCTCGTTGTTATACGTAATTCCATCGCACGTTACCCTGAATAGCAGTTGCGCATTTCTATCATAAACAATTTTTTCCTTATGTTCTTCAATCATTAAATAAGAAAGGGAATCTTTCCCTGGCATAAAAAAAACTTTCGCTGTTAGCGGCAACTTGAGCAGGTTTCCTTTTGTCAGATAAAGGTAAATACTGTCACTCTTTATGCCAACCGAAAACGGGCCCGTAAACCCGATACTGTCGAAGGCTGGGCTTTGAAATTCTTGATTTTGAGGATCAATCAAATACCAATATTCATCATGCTGCACAGCAACCCAAGGTTCGCTAATCTTTACACGAAAAAATGATTGAGAAGATTTTAATGCACTTGCGTGCAATTTCCAACCCAAACTATTTTGGGTTATTGCACCAAAAAAGGATTGTGAAATTTTCTGATTAGCAGCCTTTACCCAAGGTGTTAAGTTTTTATCAAAGACACTCTCAATTTTACCGAACCGTACCCACAACAAACCCGTTGCCCATTTTTTAACTTCATCGTAGCGTTGAGAAAACACTAGGGCGTGCTTGTCTGCCACTGTGGCAATATTGACAAGCTGTACAAGACTGTACTCTTTTGATCTAACAAAAATTACTATATCGCCATGCGTTTGAATATCATCCCATTCATAATCGATTAATTTTCGACCTGTAAAAGTCCAGACCGACCATTGGTTTCCCTTTTGTAAGGCTATATAATTTTTGCCCAAAAATTTTGCGTCCTGAAAACAATCCTGATTTAAATTAAATCCCGAGAAATGGATGACTTTTACGCAATCCGGAGTAATCACCTTTATAAAACCTCCACCAATATCTTCAACTTTTTGAATTACACCGCGAAATAATACCGCACCGTTGCGTGCGATAATACTATTACCGACAACAATAAGTTTGTCCGTAATGTCTCCACACAAATACGAGTCTGGTATTTCATCAAAAACTGGTTTAATAATTTCCTTGCCGTGTTCATTCATAAACCCGTATCTACCATTCTTAAAAAATGGAATTAGTAAATACTTTTCCAGTTCCTGCATATTTCGAATAGAGTCATTCATAACCCCCGCAGGAATTAAGCCATCTTCATCTTTTAATAGATGATACAAAAGAGCTCGCGCTATAGCCGCCTTACTACTTCGAGCATACTTAGCTAAAAAATTTTTAAAAACATTGGGGCCCCCCGAGGCGGTAGAGATTTCAAAAATCTGTTTCTCCACTTCATTTCGATACGGTGTAGTTGGGTATTCATGCAGAAATGATTCATAGCGTAGCAACTTCCCGGATTTTGTTTTATCTTCAAATAGCAGTCGATCGTAACGCGCTTTTGCTTCGGTACTACGGCTGGCGGCTGGGTATTTTTCGAGATAGCTTAAATAAGCAGTGTAGGTATTTTCTTTTAATGCATCCAGATAGGCGACTTCGTCACGCAACTCAATCGCTAGTGCATGCTGTGAAGCTGATTTAAAACGCCTGATGAAGTCATTATATCCAACTTCTGTATTAATTGCCTTTGCACGCTCAAAAGCTGCGCTGTCTATGGCTGCCCGGTGACCAATCAAAAGTGTGCTATCCAAAGGGATCTTCCTTAATCGTTCTCGTTGCTTTAGTGACGTATACCGAAAATCGAAAAGAGCCCGCAATGCATAATCATAGGCTGAATCAATATGAAAAACAGGATTAGCGGGAGCAAAAAAGTAAACCGAAAGCCCATAATGGGCAGCCGTATTTAGGCTATCCTTGTTTAAAGCCTTTACCAATAATACTTTAGCACGTGCCCATTTGCCTTTAGCAATTTTATTTAACGCACTTTGCTCAATTGCAAGCTGTGCACCCGCCAGTACCGGCAGCATAAGTAGAATAAGCGTAACCCCAACTTGTTTCTTCAACCACATATATGGTGCAAAACTATAAATTTTGATTTGATCACTTTTACGCGCAAAAGGCTATTGGCATTTTAGAACGATATAATGCAATCCCGGGGCGTTGGATCATTGTATGCAAGGATATTTTTTGTAAATTTTCAGTTCATAAACCCTGCGCATGGCCAAGCTTAAGAATATTGTTAAACAGCTATCCGAGAAAGATTATAAGACCATATATGATTCGTTAATTGAAAGTAACGCTGAAAAATCTGCTTACCTCTTAAAATCTCTTCGTGAGCGTCAGCTGTCAGACAATAAAATCATGTCGGAATTGGAAGTTAATACCAATGCGTACTATACCCTTCGTTCGCGTCTTAACTTGAAAATAGAAGAGTATCTCATGCAACAGCTGGAGAGCCCACGCACGGATGTATTGCGCAAATTGGCTAATGTTAATGAGGTGTTATTCACGAAAAAAAGAACCATCTCGATCGCTACGCTTAAGAAACTTGAAAAAGAACTGATCGACTATGATCTGGCTAATGAGCTAACCGTTATTTACAAATCGCTTAAGAGGCTAAATATTAATTCACCCGACTATTTTCAGTACTCACAACTTTATAACCGGCACGTAGCATACATGCTTGCGCTTGATAAAGCTGAGGATTTATTGGCTGACTATTTTAAGAAATACGGAATCTATCTATTTACCGGGGCTGAGATTGAAAAATTGGGATTGACACTTCTTATGAAAGAGATGCAGAATGTGGCTAATCTGTATGAGTCACATAGATTATACGTTTATCGCAGCTGCATGTTCATCTTTCATCGACTATTCGTTGAACCTGACGAAACAGCGCAAACTGAAGTAGAATCTATTGAGGATATCTTTGATAAAGTTCAAAAAATATTTGACAGCTACACGCTCGATTCTATTTACTATCACATCAATCTTGTGTTTGAGTTTCTAAAACTCGAATACTACAATCATTATAAGGTTTACAGGCAAGCAGAAAAATTTTATGAAGAGGTAAACGATGCAATTTCTAACCTTCTTACTAACTACTCGACCTTTACTTTTCCTTCACAGTTCCTTATTTCAAAACTTGAGCGGAATATGAGGCTTGGTACAGAGGTTGAATTGTATGAAGAGTGCGAAAATATGCTATCTGATTATGAAGCTGAACCAACCGATACCCCAAAATATGTAATCTACATTACCTACAGGTCACTAGTTTGTTATTATGCCGGGAAATACGATGAGGCCGCAAAACTCATCAACGGATTACTGAACGAGGTAAGTTTGAAAAAGTACCCCTTTGTTTTACTGGAAGTAAAATCATTATTAGCGCTGCAGTATGTTTTACTTCATGATTATGAACTTTTCAATCAAGTTTCCAGCAGCATTCAACGACAGCTCCGCATGTTTGAAAGTGAGGGTGGAGAGTCTATTCAACTCTTTATTAAGATTTTAAAAATTGCAGTGAGCGATGCAAAAAAAGAGAAATCGAAAAAAATAGCGGCTGTCGTTCCGAAGCTAAGCACAATGAAAGTAAAATACTTCGCTCCAACCTTATTAGTTCGCTTTGACGATGTGCTGATAAAAAAATTGATTGATTTTTAAACCTCAAGTTTTAAAATACTCTCATGCGAGAGGGGCTTGTTCAGATAGTGCTTCACCATCTCGTATTTTTTTGAGCGATTGAAATCCTGTGGGTTAATAGAGGAAGTTAACATAACAATCTTACACTTCTTTTTTGCAAAGCTTCCCAATTTCTCAAATTCTTCCAAAAACTGAAATCCATCCATTAACGGCATATCAATATCAAGAAAAATTACATCGGGTAATACTTTTTCTGCCACATCCATTTTTTCCATATTGCGCAAAAATTCAATAGCACTTTTTGCGCCCGTATGAGTATAAATATTCTCCGTTACAGCAGCTGACTCGATCATTTTTTGATTGATCAGGTTATCGATCTCATTGTCATCAATCAACATAACCGTGTGGTACTTCTTTGCTGCCATAATACTTGGATATAGTTCTATAAAAATAGCCGATTCACGCTGATTTACAAATCAGTTATAAATCAAATTTAATCCCCTGTGCTAATGGCAAGGTGTTGCCATAGTTAATCGTATTCGTTTGTCTGCGCATGTACACCTTCCAGGCGTCTGAGCCCGACTCACGACCCCCACCAGTCTCTTTTTCGCCACCGAAGGCACCACCAATTTCGGCCCCGGATGTTCCAATATTAACGTTTGCAATACCGCAGTCTGAACCTTCTTGCGAAAGAAATCTTTCCATCTCCTGCATGTTGGTTGTCATGATAGCCGAAGAAAGTCCCTGCTTCACACCATTCTGAATTTCAATCGCCTCTTCAATTGTTTTGTATTTGATGAGATACAAAATGGGTGCAAATGTTTCGTGCTGAACAATCTCATATTCATTCTTAACCTCAGCAATGGAAGGTTTTACATAGCAACCTGATTCATACCCTTTGCCTTTCAATACTCCGCCTTCTACAACAAACTTACCACCTTCAGCTTTTACTTTCTTCAACGCATCGTTATACATGGAGACGGCTAGTTTATCGATAAGCGGGCCAACGTGATTCGAAGAATCTAACGGATTTCCAATACTTAGTTGACTATACGCTTTCTTCAGTCTATCTTTTACTTCATTATAAATTTTCTCATGAATGATCAGTCTGCGGGTTGTTGTACAACGCTGTCCTGCTGTACCAACCGCGCCAAACAATGCTCCTACAATAGACATATCAAGGTTTGCATTTTCTGTTATGATGATGGCATTGTTACCACCTAACTCAAGCAATGCTCTTCCCAATCGTTCACTCACTGTTTTAGCAACAGCCTTTCCCATACGGGTTGAGCCGGTTGCCGAAACCAATGGAATATCTTCACTCTTCGACATGAGTTGACCAACCAACGCATCTCCGTTTATAATACACGATACACCTTCGGGTACATTATTTTTTTCAAATACTTCACTCACTATTTTCTGACAAGCAATGCTGCACAACGGAGTTTTCTCGGATGGTTTCCAGATACACGTATCGCCACACACCCATGCGAGGGCGGAGTTCCAAGCCCAAACGGCAACCGGGAAATTGAATGCCGAAATAACTCCTACAATTCCAATCGGGTGATATTGTTCATACATCCGGTGACTCGGACGCTCAGAATGCATAGTAAGGCCGTGAAGTTGACGCGATAAGCCTACTGCGAAATCGCAGATGTCAATCATCTCTTGAACTTCACCCAGTCCTTCCTGATATGATTTTCCCATTTCATAGGAAACCAGTTTACCCAATGGCTCTTTATATTTTCTCAATGCCTCACCCACTTGTCGCACAACCTCGCCACGCTTAGGGGCAGGCCATTTTCTCCATTCTTTATAGGCTTGTTTTGATTTATCAACCACTTGCTGAAAAGCTTTGGCATCGGCAGCGTATACAGCTCCAATAAGCTTACCATCGGCTGGAGAATAAGACTCGATTAGTTTGCCGGTGGTCTTAAGCCATTTATTTCCAGTAGAAGTTCCAAGGTTCGATTTCTTGATCCCTAATGAGGACAAAGCCTCCTGAATGCCAAAATTCTTCATAGTTTGTGAAATGAGTTTGCAAAGCTACTAAAATGTGAGGAAGATGGAAGTTGAAATAAATTAGGCTAATTGATATTTAATGCCTGCAAGGGTATAGGCGCAAATGAATTAATTTCATAAGACTTATCTCCAATCTACTCACCAATTCAACCCATACGTTTTCTTCTCACCGTTATAAAAACCTTCAATCAAAATTCCTCCTCGCTTGTACTCCAGCATACGGTTAAGGTCTTCCACGTTGTCTACCGGAACACGATCAATAAATGCAATAACAAAACCTTCCTTAATTCCGGCTGCCTTCCATTTACCCTCGTTAACAGTTTTTGCACGAACACCACCTTCCAGGTTTAATTTTGCAAGATCATTAAAGGGGACATCCTCTACGGTAAGTCCATTAAATTCATACACGATTTCATCCTTCACGGGTTGCTCACGTCCTTCGTTGTCTTTCAGGGTGGCTGTAACGGTTTGTACTTCATTGCCTCGTAAAAATGTAACCTGAATTTCCTTTCCCGGGCGATTACGTGCAACCCACTCCTGCAATTCTGAAACAGATGTTACGGGTTGATCGTTAATGGCAGTAATCACATCGCCTTCCTGAATATGCGATTCATCTGCTGCACTTCCCTTGTTTACGCGCGAAATAAACACGCCTTCATTCACGGATAAATTTAATTGCTCAGCAATAGCTGCATTCATATTCTCAATTTGAATGCCCAATAAGCCTCGTTGTACTTGCCCGAACTCAAGCAAATCATCCATTACTTTCTTCACCAAACTTACCGGTATCGCAAATGAATAGCCTGCGTACATTCCGGTAGCGGTTGCGATTGCTGAATTAATTCCAATGAGTTCTCCTTTCAAATTCACTAAGGCTCCTCCACTGTTACCAACATTCACCGCAGCATCAGTTTGGATAAAGGACTCTACTTGCAAATTATTCTTCTCTTGTAATATCCTTATGTTTCTTGCTTTCGCACTTACAATGCCGGCTGTTACAGTCGAGTTCAAATCAAACGGGTTGCCCACGGCCAATACCCATTCGCCCAACCGTACATTATCAGAATTACCATAGCGTAAAAAAGGAAGGTTTCTTGCTTTTACTTTTAACAATGCGAGGTCGGTACTGGGATCGGTGCCGATTACTTTTGCGAAAAACCGCTGATTGTTATCCAACACCACTTCAATGTTCGTGGCCTCTTCTATCACATGATAGTTTGTAACAATGTAACCATCATCAGAAATGATTACGCCAGATCCAGATGAATGCTCTTCCGGACGTAATGCAAATTCAAGTGGGTTCAGGCTAAACGAGCCCGATCCATACGATGCACGAATGTGCACTACAGCCGCCACCACACTTTTCGCGGATGAAAGAAAATCCAATTCTTTCGGAACACGGTAACTGGAATCTGTATAGCTCGCGCGAACGAGATTTTGGCGACTCTCAATGGATATATAAGACGCTGCGGTAGAATCGAAATACCGAAATGTAAAAACTGATCCAACAATGCCACCAATACAGGCTACCAACAATACAAGGATGGAAAGAATAATGGCTCGCTTCATATCAACTGCTTAAGTAACTGGACTTACTCAACACCAATTAAACGTCATTTCGAGCGAAGCGAGAAATCACCATCGGTGCTCCAAAAAGGGGATTTCTCAGTCGTACCTCCTTCGAAATGACGGTTCTATTTTTGTTTTCCGTAACATCACTTAAGTAAGAAAGTTAACGTTATTTCTGGCTGAGCGGATATCTTACTCCAAATTTTGATTGCCCTACTAAAAAAGAACCCCGCCCGCCCGACTTGTCGGGGCGGAACGGGGTCTCACCTCAACCTAAACCTCTGTCTTTAATTTACCTTAATGGTAGATTTCATTATTTTCTTTTCGTCCTTCGGAATGGTTACTTCTAAAATACCATTCACATATTTCGCGCTGATTTTGCTGGCATCAACATTTTCAGGCAGTGAGAAGGAACGACTGAAGGTACCATGCTGAGTTTCCATCAAGTAAAAATAATCTTCTTTTCGCTCGTGGTTAAATTTACGCTCACCGCTTATGGTCAGGTAATTGTCATTCAAGTCGATTTTAAAATCGTCTTTACTCATTCCCGGTACGGCTACATGAACTTCAAATGCCTTGTCTTCTTCCAGAATATCAACACGTGGTACGAATGAATACGCGGAACCGCCACCACGCGTTAGCTTATCATTAAAAAAACGATCAATTAAATTGTTGAACGATGTAGGTGTATAATCGTTCAGTGCGGAGTTATACCGAGTAAGGCTCATACTTTTATTTTTTTTGGTTAAACATGATTTATAATTCTTGTATAACCTCCTTAAGAAAAAGTATGCCGATAGAGCTTTAGGGCTATTTTTGAGACATTATGACTTACTTAATGTAATTTTAAACTAGAAATTAAGACACTTTGACCGTTTTTTATTTGAGTTGCGCATTTCTCTCTACGAAACGATCGTATTCTTTTTTGAAGACTTCGTGCTTATACTTGCCATTAACGGTTTGTTCTTTACCTAACTCGGCCTGGTTTACCAGTTTATAGTAGCTCTGAGGAAATTCATCGGAGTACATCGGTGGGATCACCCCTATTTTTGATGACCCCATGTACACGGTGAATAATAAAAACAGAATAGCTAATACACCTGAACGGTCTTTTGACTGAATAACAAACTGATAACCTGAAATCTTTTCGCTTGTCATTGCCCCTTTTGAGGTAAAAGATAAAATCACAGACACGATTAGCAACACAAAAGCAACTACACCCGCAGGTTCAGAAATCAATGGAAAAAATGGAACAGTTACCATTGAAACCAAATACAATACAATGCTCATATAAAAAAGGCGTATCGCCCAAACCAATTTTTTACTATCCAGTTTTAAGGAGGCGCCTGATTTCAGCAGTTTATGAAAATACACAGTCATTAAAAGTATTCCGAAGGCGCCAAAAATAAATTCAACAAACTGAAAACGAATGTAGAAAACACGCAACGCTAGAATTCCGGCCAGAATAAAAAGACTAACAAGTTCTAATACTTCTATTTTTGAATGAATTTTCTTTGAGACCAATCCATAAATTACTTGTACAAAAAATAGTATACTAAAACTTGCCGCTGCCAGTCCAAGAATTCTAGTCCCGTATTCATTTTGTGCCATGGATGCAAACGCACCCATAATCATGAACATAAACAACAAGTAATAAATGATGTTATATCGTTTCATTAATTTGGAGTATAATAGATATAATCAAAATTCCATAAGAAGAACCTATCCATCGCTTTCCAGTCATTTGCGGAGACTTCGGTTTCTTTTTTCCTACACTCCTCCCAAAGAATGATATTTCTACTGAACAGCTCATCATCTTCGGTAAATGTAGACGGAACTGATGCCACAGCGCGAAAGTAATTTCCTTCTCTGGCAACACCCCAGATCATCATCATCATTCCACCTACTTTTGCATTCACATTAAAATCACGTATTACTTCAAGAGCCGTTGAGTTCATTTCTTGACCTCCAATACCCGATAACACGTTTATTAGGGTAAACCGACTATCCAACGGATCAGGAACAACTGTATAGTCGATTTTTTTGTAGACGGAGAAAGCAGAATCCAGGTACGTAAATGTCATTGAACTTGTATCATTTTTATAAACGTTATCAGCCATATGGATGTAGCTGTAAATTTTCTGAATACCCCGTTCAATTCGCTCAGCCACATTGATAGCTTCAGAATGTTTTCCAATCAACGCCAGATTCGTGCTCAAATACTTTATCTGATTCAGAAAGAAAGTTTGCTCGAGATATTCATAGCGGGCATATGAGCGGGGTAACGTTTCCAGATCAATCCGCTTAAAATAATTATTACCACTCACAGAATCGCCAGCTTTAAAGGCCCTATTTGCCAGAATTATCAAGGGAAGGTTCTTATCAAAATTTCCTCCTTGCGGATGCTTCTCAACAAAATTGACTACCGATGCTATCGTTTGATCAGGCAATGGATAATAATTTTTTGTCGCATCGGAAGGATCAAATGGAAAAACTTCAAATGCTTTTGATAACCACAGGTGAAGCGACTCAAGGTCAACGCCAGACTGATATACATCTGATAATAAATTCTTTTTCTCAAGATAATTGTAAAAAACATCAGAATGATAAGGCCTGTCAAACCATCCATCCATATAATCCGGATAAATAAACAATTGCTTCCGGGGTATTGATCGCGTACGAACGCCATCGCCAAAGTATGAGATGGTTGTACTTACCGAACCTGATAAATATTTAGGAGCTACTAATTGGTAGTGGTTTATAGCTTTCTCAAAAAGCGGATCCAATTGATTCTGATCAAACGGCATGTTTCGATCGTAATGATACTTGTGATCGAATACAGCTTTTCGTTTATAATGGATAGCAAGCAGATAATTCCTTTCCTGTGGGTCCTTAACTTTTAAAATTTCCTTTTCGTAATCTTCAACCAGCGCTTTAAAAACACTTCTATTCGAGAGACATAGATTAGGATTGAAGTACCCTTTATAAGAGCGTGATTGCCTAAAAATATTGAACCCATAGGCCCAATTATTATAGCCTGCACGAATAACCGCATTTCTTAATAAAGTCATCGGTGGATTGTCTGCAGTGTTTTCAGAAATCCATTGAATAAGCTGCGAGGCTTTTTCGCGGTAACCATACTGATACAGGTACCCGATAATATTAATATGGTTGTTAAATATGCCTGCTACCTCAAGGTAGTTTTTGTGTCCATTCAAAATAATTGTCTCGAAGCATTTAATGACATTTTCAACATCACCTTTGGCCCCATAAAGCGAAGCAAGAAGATGGTAACCTCCATTAAAATCATTCATCTCACGGCCGTTTGGCTCAAAACTTCCTTTTGGATAGTAGGTGGTAAATGCAGGCTTCGTTTGACCATCCTGAATAGATGAAATTTTTGTAAGCAAATCGGAGACCTTTTGGTCATCAACAGGGCCTAATGTTAACCAAAATTGAAGGGCCTGATTTAACTCCACCGGAACCGTTGGTTTAAACAATTCCGGATGACTGTAGAAATGACTTACTAATTTATAGTTTGCTTCCGTCAAGTCTGAAATTAACTTTCTTTTTTCCGCATCCGGATTATAATACTCATCATATGCCAGCAGCGAAAGAAATTTATTACGATTGGTCAGCGCGAATTCGGCATCCTTCTCAAATGCAGGATCCAACATGCGTTGGGTGGTGAATTGAATGATTTCGTTCTTTATCGGAAGATTAAAATATTTATCAAATTGAATCAATCGTTGAAAAGCAGCGATCGAAAGACCGATCTGATTTTTTAATTCACCCTTTTTAAGATACGGAATCAACGACCCAGGTTCATATCGCTCCTCAACTAATAGGTACTCAGCTTTTGTAAAATTGTCAACCTCCTGTCGGGCTAAGAATGAAGTTGCCTGCTTCCGTACTCTGGCGATTACTTTATCATTTTGCTTCTGCTCGGCATCATACCAATAAAAACCGCTTAGTATCACCATTATAAAAATTGCGATAACCGCACCGATCCGTTGCGTGCCGTATTTCATGAAGGTTCTTGTTACAAATACCTTTCGTGCACTTCGTTTTATAAATTCTCGCGTATCGATTAAAATTTCCTGCGCCTCTACCTCCGATGCCGGCTGATCTAACCGAGATTCATTGTACCGGTTAATCCACCCCACATTTGGGTCGCATTTTGCGAACCAATTTTCAAAATAGGTTAGCGGTCCGATTGGTAGCAAATAATCATTGCTCTTGTTATTCCTCTTCCACCGATTTAGCTGCGTTCTGAAGTCCAGGTAAGTAGTATAATACTCAAACTCAGTAGTAGCCCATTCATCCAGCTTATTCCAGTTTCGAATCAAGCTCTCATGCGTTATATCCAAAACCGCATCTGGCGAAAGCACATGGGTTGAAGGGTCGGCTGTTTTGAATGGACGGATGAATGCATTTCCATCTTCCCGATAAATGCTTAGTACAGCACCAACCGTTTCAGTTGTAATGTCTGGTACATTTATAATGCTAGTGATCTCAGACAACGTCATTCGGTTACGAACCGCTCGACTATTGTCAATTTTTGTTAGACAAGAAAATGTAATGGCTATAATTCTCTTTGCTTCCTGTATGGATATCGGCTTTTCAGGAATCAATTTATTGTGATACTCCCAAGCTGCTTCATACAATGTATTGGCATGAATTTCAATCGCTTTATTAAGTCCGGTTGAGTGAAAGTATTCACGCTTATACGCTGGTAAGACTTTAAACCATTGGATAAATCTTTTTTGATCCTCATCCGGAAGTTCAATCGCTGGCATTCCACCAACCATGGCATAGTGAATCAAATCCATTTCTTCCTGACCATAATCGGCTGCTAACCAAATTTGACTTAGCGCATGCTGCAGAATTGGTAATTGATCAACACCTTCAGAAATATCAAATACCAGGCGCTCAATCAAACGCTGTGAAATTCGGTTCCCACTAAGGATGGCAGGCTCTTCAATAACCTGTTTAAGGTCCTTCCGTTTTAATCGAGGAACAAAAAACTGGGATAAGCCAATATATTCGGGTAGTCCACGAAAAGCCGAACATTGTCCGATATAATCGGAACGCATGGTACACACCATGTATATCGGGAGATTTCTTTTTAAGGCGATGCGTGCCGTTTCAAGAATCAGGTTTACAACGATTTGGGAATCCTGTGATAATTTCTCGTTGAAGAAGTTTTCAGGGTTCGTAAAAAATTCTTCAAACTGATCAACGAGTACTAATACATTGGCTGCCTTTCTGCGTTTTTCTTTTCGTTCAGATTCAGCAAGTAACTTCCAGCGTTCGTCTTGCTCATCGGTATAATACTCAGAGTTTGTATACAAATCAACCAAAGAAGAAAATCCTCTTCTCAGTTCAGTTTCAATCGTAGCAGGCTGGCGCTCAAATTTATCGGCCAACGCCTTTGCCATATTTGCTACCGGGCTTCTTTCGGGGCGAAAATCAGCAACAATCCAATTCGTGTAATGTGCTTTAAAAAAACCTGCGCGTGCATTCGGAATAAGGCCGCCATAAATCAGAGAAGATTTCCCCTCACCGGATGCCCCTGTTACCATCAAAAATTTATTCTGCTCCAGTAAATCAATTACTTGATCTACCTGATTATCTCTTCCCTTAAAATAAAGGCTCTCCTCTTCGGTGAATGACCGGAGTCCTGTGTAAGGGCATATCAAATTAGAATCAATTGTCTTCATTGATATAATTGATGAATCGTGTGTTCTGCCAAAAATGATTATCGGTATACTCAAGCCAACGTTTATCCTTCACGTCCTGACCGTCAGAATAGCCGTAAAGTATATTCCAAAGAAATTCTGCCTGATCTGCGTCCGAAACATTCTCAACAATATTTTGGTTAGCGCCATACAGGTCACCATGAAATGCATAGGCTCGACAAATTCGCAACCTCGGCCAAAATTTATTTCCTATATTTTTAATTGTCGTGTATGCTTCATCTGAATTTTTATCAGGGTCCTGCATAGCCAATGCATACGCGAGTAGTATACGATTCGGTTGCCCTGTTGAAAGATTTTCAATTCGAGTAAGTTCAATTCTTGATGAGTCGAGCAACTGCTGCACGAGTTGATGATTCGCTCTTTGCCGCACTAATTCTTTGGCTGTAAAAGCATAAAGCGATGAACGGTTAATTGGGTTCTTAAAGATTTTAATAATGGAGTAGGCATCATCAAACCGATCCAATGCCGCTAAACCCGTTATAGATGTTGCTACTGTTAAGAAAACTTCCCGATTGGCGCCAGCATCGGGGTAACGCAACAGGCTCGCTATTTTATCGACCTCTACCTTATCGTAATAACGATTGGCCATAGCCATATTTTCTGCCTTGTAAAATTCAAGTGCAAGATGCCAATACAAAAAATTAGCATGAGGAAGGTCTGCTTTACGAGTGGCAAGTTTGGCTTCAAGCTGAATAAGCGTTGCTGTATCCGCTTTCATTTTCACAGCATCTGCCGGGTCAACCATGTTAGCAAAATAATTCTCAAGCCAGTGAGAAAAATAAATCAAGTCACCATCCTCATACAACTCATCGAAGAGTTTATTCTTTAAAATATACTGAACAAAACAATTCGAATTATAAAAGTAAACGTACTGACGAGGCTCTCCAGGGTTAAAGGACGTTCGGTAATCTGGATACAGAAACAAGAATTTTGGCGAAACAGAAATCGCATCGTTATCGGTAGTTCTTGCTGCGCTAATTTTTTGATCCCAATACTTATGGTCCACCTTACGATAGTACTCGATGGCCTTTACAAACATTGCATCGAATTGCTCTTGATTCGTTCCTTGGTTAGCCAACTTCAGTTTAGTCAGTTGTAATACTCCTTCATCCTTCCAGGAAAGGGCCATATAAAAATTCCGGGTATTTTCATCCGCTACAGTTTGTTCAATCGCACCTCTGTATTGGCTAAAAAAGAATGCCAACATACTTGAACTACAGTACTCAACGTTAAGGTTAGAAAAGGAAAGGTCAAATTCATTCAAGTTTACGGTAGCGCCCCTTCTTGTGTTACTTCGTCCAATGAGTCGTTGATAAAATTCAACCTCATCCGTTTTTTTTCGCTCACAATAACCTTTTACAAATTTCTCGGTCTTGTCGGTGTGCTCATATTTGTAAAAAACACCCATGATATTCGTGGCATTATCCGTCATCGCTGCATAATCATTCTGATAATAGCTTTGATTGAACTTTAGCAACGAATCAACGCATTGCAATACTTTATCCGTTTCGCCTTGTGCTGCGTAGAGGTATGCCAGCTGTTGATACAATCCATTGAATTTAAACCCATAGTCCACTTGACTTCTGGTTGCAAGTTTATCTTTTGAGAACTTTTCTTTCACCCACCCTGAAAGGTTTGAATTCTCAAATGGTGATAAAACATTTAGAATGTCCTGAAAATCTTTATCGGAAAAAGCCTGCTGGTTTATCGCATTTTCAAGCGCTAGATTCAATTCATTTACGTTATTGAATGACTTGTGCTTTTCTTCTAAAATCTGTTTAACAATTTCGCCAGAACGCTTACCGTTTTCCTTGCGTAAAAAATCTATTTTTTCGGAGGGGTTATACGCATAGGCTAATTCAAGGTTAGCCCGTAAATAATTAATTTCTTTTAGCAACAATGCCCTTTTATCAATGTCGATTTTCTTCTGGTAATCCCGTAACAAGCTATCAACAGTCAAGAGGCATTCACGTATTAGAATGGATGGTTCAGTCCTGCCCTGAATAATAAGGCCTGCCGCTATCCGGTTAACAACATTGATTTTTGCAACAGGATCGTCAACCCGCTGAACAATTCCCTGAATTGACACTTGGCCAAGTCGTAGTTCCTCTATCAAGAGAAGCGCTTTCTGGTAAAAATTTACTTTCGTGCTATTGGCTAATTGAAAACTCTGCTCCTTAATTTCTTTAAGAACGGCAGCACTTTGTCGCTGAAAGTAATTATTAAGTCCAAAGGAACTCAAGATGAAGACGGCTAAAATAGCTAAAACGGCCGCTATCCTTTTTGGGCCGTATCGCACAACCGTTCTTGTTACAATATGCCTTCGCGCACTTTGCTTTAAGAATTCACGCGTGTTGGTTAAAACAACTTCTGCCTTCTCAAGTTTTTTACTTTGATCAATATCTTCTGGCAGGTAGCGGGCAATCCACCATACATTTGGTTTTACTTTGTCATACCAAGTTTCGAAATAGGTAAGTGGCCCGATGGATAGTAAAAATCCAGATGATTTGTTGCTCTCAACCCACCGCTTCAATTGCTTTTCAAAGTCAAGCGAGATTGCGTGATTATCAAATTCTTCCTTCGCCCATTGCTCTAAATACTCCCAGTTCCGGATCAAGCTCTCATGCGTAATGTCGAGAACGGCTTCATCGAGTAATTTACCGGACTGAGGATCTTCCGTAATAAATGGGCGAATAAAGGTATTTCCTGGTTCTCGGAAAATATTTAACACCCATCCTACAGTTTCAACATCTACATCGTTCCTATTTAAAATACTGCAGATCTCTTTCAGCGACATACGATTTCGTACGGCACGACTCTGATCTATTTTTGTGAGGCAGGTGAAGGTGGTTTTAATAATTTCCTTCGCTGCTTCATCTGATAAGTTCTTTCCTATCTTACTTCGATAGCTCTCTGCTGCTGATTCATACAATTTATTTGCATGCGTATCCAGAACATTTTGCAAGTTCGGCTCCTGATAAAACTGCTTGACTTTATCTTGAAGATTAGAAAACCATTGCCTGAATTTCCCAACTTGATCATCCGGCAGTTCTGATGCAGACATACCACCAACCATTGCATAATGGATCAAGTCCATTTCATCCTTGCCTTGATTTGCCGCATGCCAGATTTGGTTAAGAGCGTGTTGCAAAATAGGAAGCTGATCTACGCCTTCTGAGATATCGTGAATGAGTCGCTCTGTTAAGCGTCTTGAAATTTTATTTCCACTTAGTGTAGCAGGCTCTTCTATTACCAGTTGTAACTGTGACCGATTGAGTCGTGGCACAAAAAACTGAGAGAATCCGATATACTCAGGCAAAGTCCTAAATGCAGCACATTGCCCGATGTAATCGGAGCGCATCGTAAATACAATATAAATGGGAAGGTCTTCCTCCAATGCAATTCGAGCTGTCTCTAGCAATACATTGAGTACAAGATTCGAATCGCGCGATGGAACACCGTGATGGTAGTTCTCTGGATTTGTAAAAAACTCTTCAAACTGATCGACTATGATAATCAAGTTAGCAGCACTCCGCTTTAAGGCACTCCGCTGTGCGGCATCTGCCTGTTGCCAGGCAACCGAATCCACATCAACAAAACACTTAGAATTTTTGTACAAGTCCACCAAGGCGGAAAATCCGTGATGCAATTCAGATTCTACTGTTTGCAGATTTGCTATATCAAGCTGTTTGGCAATTGCTCGGCACAAATTTTTGAAAGGAGTTCGCTCAGGTCGAAAATCGGCTACTCCCCATTGGGTGTATTTTGATTTTAAGAATCCTGCTCTTGCATTTGGTACTATGCCCGCATACACCAGTGACGATTTACCATCACCCGATGCCCCCGTAAGCATTAAGAATTTATTGCGCTGAAGTTGTTCGGTAGCTTGTTCAATATGTTCCTCACGGCCTTTAAAATATAAAGACTCTTCCTCCGTGAAGGAACGCAAACCCGTGTAAGGACATATCTGATAATCCTCAAACATTATTTGAGTTCAATTACGGTGGTGTACACTTTCTTTACTTCGGCCGGAACTTTATCTTTCGGTACTATGATGGATACAACTCTAGGTGCTTTGAAATTGCGGGCCATGTTACTCTTGGGGTCATCTTCACCTATCAGAAATAAAGGTGTTGGCGATGAAGCGCCTCCTACTTGTTTCCACATTTGCTTAATAAACGGAAGTGCCCAGTCCGCTGCATATTTAAAGTAGACGACCGCTAATTTACTTTTCGGAATTTGTTGTGACGAGATATCGCGATACTGATCTTCACTATCGGGCATAATATTCATAATCTCTACCGGGTATTCCAAACTCAGTTTGTCCGTAATAATTTTGGCTTCCACTTCATCCTGCTGATTGAAGATGAAGAATATATCGGTGTCCTTCGAATCATACACCGTCACATCATTCTTCATCATCACCACTCGAATATCATCTACAAGTTGCATCGGCCCCGGACTGTTTGAAAACATCATGTTACGTGTGATGTTGTTACGTATGTACTTGATGAAATTTTGCTGAGCGGGTTTTATAGTTTGGCTTGCATCGGGATACATCCATACAAAAGAATTAAAATCAGTATCGGTATCAAGTCTTTTTCTAGCTTCTAAAAACTGGTATTGCGGAAAGGACATTTCCTCATCTGATTCGAAGCGCCTGCCAAATTCACCACCCAACATGTGCAAGGTGCACGTGCATCGTTTCATCTCTTCATTCACTTTGTTCTTAAATGTTTGATCATCGGCTGGGCAATCAATGGAAGGCAGCACATTAAAACCCGCTTTCTGTAAAATAATTGCCATTTCTTCACGCTGCTCTTTTAAATCGGAAGAAGTCCACGCTACATAAATATTTGGTCGCTGGCGGTCAATAACCTGAACTTTTATAGCCGATGGTAACGATGTTGTAAACGTTGATGGAACAATTTGCCTTGCAGTAAGATCGTGATGGAGCACCGATACTTGTTCACCTCTTTCCAATAATTTAATGCCCTGAATAATCTCTTTAACAGCGTTGGCAAGTTTGTTGATTTGATTTCGGTAGAGAATTCTTCCACCAGTAATGCTAATTTCATCATCCACAGGACGCAAGGGTCGGTTCACACCGGCATCACGATAGATTAGGTCAATCGAACGCAGTACCCCATTCAGTGCTGATTCCAGCAATTTCGTGTCGTCAATTTCTATCTCATGAATTTTTACAGGAATAATACGGGAGCCAACATTTCCATTTGGCAATTTTACCATCCTTCCAATTGTGTCTTTCTCAGATTCAGTATTAAATACCGTAAACTCCTGATTCCAAGCAAAGGATTTGGTATCACAGTACGTTTGCGAAATAATCGGAATAAAGATCAGCGACTTAATCTTATTATTTATGGATTGATCAACGTGGTGCGTTTCCTGAAGTCCTTCTTTCGGGTTTTTATCGAAATAGACAGTTAATTTATCCTTTAACGTTGCGTCCAGTTCCTGACTAAGTTTCTGTACAAACTCTGTGACCCATCCATCATATTTATTGTCGTTGTGCCGGTAGCTTACGAAAATATCGTACTCAAATCCAGGGATGATTGAAGGCATACAGCGGTTATAGTTGAATTAATTAGGTTTGATACTACTAATAAATTATGAGAAAATAAACATTGCTATTGCCGTTTTTTACTTTCCATGCCTCTCCAAAAACTTGTTCATTGCCTCGCTGTACTTCTCATGCTGGTATTTACCATCCACCTGTTTTTCCTTTCCTGATTCTGCATCGTTGATCAGTTCAATATAGGCTTTCGGCTGGGCTGAGTTTTCTATTTCCGGGATAATACCGAGTTGAGATAACCCAGTATAGAGCGCTGAAAAAATGAAGAAAAGGAAAAGCAAACCCGCTTTATTTTTAGAAGCTGCTATATATTGAAAAAGGGAAATGGATTTACCAGAATCTTCATACTTCTTTTGACGTATCAATGAAACCATGAAAGGCAATGTCACTGCCATGGCCAGCACGCCTAATGAAAGCGACAATCTCATATTTACGAGTGTTACCATTGACAGCAAAAAAAGAATAACTGATGTATAGAAAAAAGTAAGATTCCAGGCTAACGATTGGCTTTCCTTTTTTGTCGTGGATAAACTGTCAACCGCAGTAAGAATATAAACCAATACAAGCAACAAAGCGGTGCCCATAAAAATCAACTCGCCATTTGCCACGTAAATATAAAAAGCCCGGAAGCCAAACAAGGCCAGCAATATAGAAAGCAACAGCAGTTCAAATAAGCCAACCACATCACGCCTCTCTAAGCTTGAATAATCAGTAATTAACTTCCAACTCAATTGAATCATATAGAGCACTGCCAATCCAAAACAAGCAACACCCATAAACGTAAATCCATAGGCGTTCTTTGCCATGGCTGCAAAAACACCCACAATTACGAGAGCGAAAAGTATGGATTGAATAAACTTATCAATTTTCATAGACCCACCTTAATTTTCGATTAAATCGTTTTGGAAATTAATATTTTCAAGCTCCTCACGTATTGCACGATCATACTCCTGCCAGATACCTGAAGGATCAACCCTTTTTAAATTTTCTATCCGCAACATGCGTGTATACATGCCTAGCCTATCACCTGCACTGGCAAGAGGAGGAACAGCAGATGCAGCTTTATAATATTCATTAAGCCGAGCGTAGGCAGTAACCATTGTATTAAGACCGTTCAGGCGGTCGAACCACGCCATGGATCCAATATATTCCATGGCTTTTTTCTTACTTTCTCTGTTATTTTTAAGCGTAAGTATTTCCACAAACCGTGTCTGGAAGTTTCCAAGGAATTGATCTTTTACACTTTTAAGCTCAGCATTCGCTGAATCTAAATATACTTCTGCTTCCACTTTATTGTTACTTCGATAAACCAGTGATGCAATTTTGGCATAGATAGCTACGCGGTTCCCAGTATTAGCAAACTGCCGGATGATGTGCATACTCTCATCACGTTTCCCACGAATGGCTAACTGACCAGCGATAACTATTTTGCTATTATGAAACGGAGGTGCATCTTCAAAATTAACTTTTTCAAATTCTTTGAATGTTAGCCGCTTTACTAGTGCATACGCATTCGTGGTGTCTCCACTATTAAACGAGTCACGAATCAACATCATTTTTATCCAGGCATCATCCAGGTCATAGCCTGATTGGGTAATCAACGAATCCAGTGAAAGAAAGGTACCGTGTTCAATTTCCGGATAATTCAAGAACGCACGATTTCCTTGTTGACCAAATTGTCCAAAATAAGTATTGATCCACGTAATGAGCAGTTGATAATCTCCCTGTGTTTTATAATGCTTAGAAAATAGATCATGGCGTAGCATGAAATAAAAAAAAGCATCATCGTGAAAACGAAACCAGGCTGGTTGAATAAATGATTCAACCGTTTTAAAATGATCAGGATACAGAAAGAGATGCTTGCGTGGTAGTGTTCGGCTCTCTGTATTTATCTGAAATGTTTGTGCCTGAACTACTATTTCCTGCTCCAAAAATCCGGCAGACACCTTTCCGAAATACGAAAGAGCTTCCTGAAATAAACTATCAGATTTCTTCCTATCTATAATTCCATTTTCTCTGGTTTCCTTAGCGACCAGAACACCTTCCAATTTATACAGAAGTGAAAGGTTGAAATTCAATGCATCTGGTATTTTAAGCTCACGCTTACACAGTTCCCTTGCATGACTAAACAAATGGGCTTTAACCGACACGCCCAAAAACTGAAGGTTATCATTGATGTTACCGTGTTTAATATATTTGAGGCCATTATTGGCACTAAGAACGCCCACATTGGTCAGTATCTCCTTCACATAGGCATGTGCCGGTATGCCGAGATTTGTTGAATGAACTTCAATAAATTCACTAAAAGCATCTGGATGCCCGTATATTAAAAAATATACACTTACATGAGTAGAATTGATAAAGGCCTTTTCATATGTCGGATTATATTTTTTCAAACTATCCAGACACTGCAATGCTTTTTTTGAGTTTCCATTGGCAGCATAGAGATAGGCCAGCATTTGATATCCTCCGTTATGAGAAAAATTCTGTGCAAACCCTATTGTTATTTTTTCTCTTTCCGGGAACCACACATCAAATTTTTCATTATTACTCTCCATCGGAGAAAGTAAATCTATCAAGGAATTGATTTGCTGCTTTGTGAATGCCTGGTAATTCAATGCATCGGTAACAGTGATATGCAATGCCTTCATATCTAATTGCTTTGATCGTAACCCGGCTGCAAATATTTTTAGTATCAACTTTGCCTGGCTGTTTACATTCCTTTCCCGCTGTTTACTAACCAAATGATTATTGTTAGCAAAAAGATAATACGATTGATTCCGCACCAAATCGTTTAGGTTATTAAGGTGTATTGAAAGTGAAGTATTATTGGAAGAATCTACACGCGGGCCAGAAGCCTGAACTAAACTATCAGCCAGTAACAAACTTTGAATATAAACTGGAAGGTTATTTTTCAGTCTGGAAGTAACAACTGGAAATGCCAAATTGAGCGCTACTTCAATTTTCTGTTGCTCCGGTAAAACACGCATCAGATGCTTAATATACCCTGGTCGATATCGTTCTGCTTCCAAAGCAAAAGATCCCTTATTAATTGGATTCGGTTCAATATCTGCCATATAAGATTCAGAATCAGCAAGAATCTTGTTCAAAACATATTCTTTGTCTTGTATCCGCCATTGGTATAGAAAATAGGATATCAAAACGAGTAAGGCCACAAACCCGGCAACCATGCTAATTTTACCTGCACCGTGTTTCATGAACGTGCGTGTGACCAATAATCGAAGCGCGCTTCTTTTAATAAAATCACGACAGTTTTTAAGCACCATGGCAGATTGCTTCAATTTCTTATCTGCATCGGCTTCATCATGGTTATACCGATTAATCCAGTATTTATTTGGCCGACATTTTTTATACCAATCTTCAAAATACGTGAGGGAGCCAATCGGCAATAAAAAATCTCCTGATTTACCATGCTCAATCCACCGGTTAAATTGTTGTTGGAAATCAAGGAAAGTAACATGGTATTCATATTCCTGATCCGCCCATTTTTTCAAGAGCTTCCAGTTTCGGATAAGTGCTTCGTGGGTGATGTCAAGGACAGTTGCAGGACTTAGTTTTTTTTGTTCATCCGCTTCGCCAATGAATGGGCCTATCAATGTATTGTCGGGTTCTCTGAAAATACTTAACACACCTCCCACAACTTCAGTTGTAAGTTCCGGTACGTTTATAATTTGCATTACTTCTTCCAGGGTCATCCGGTTACGCACCGCACGGCTTTCATCAATACGGGTAAGGCAAGCGAATGAAATGGCAATAATGAATTTTGCCTGCTTGGATGTTATAAGCGCTTGCGCATTTGCATTGTAATACGCAGCAGCTTCTTCATACAGTTTATTCGCATGAATGTCGAGTACATTAGCAAGGCCAGCATTTTCTAAGTATCGTTGTTCGTAGTCAGCAAGGGTTTGTTTCCACAATTGAAACCGACTGATTTCCTCCTTTGGTAATTTATCACCTGGCATTCCACCGACCATCGCATAGTGGATGAGATCCATTTCCTCACGCCCACTATCAGCCGCCTTCCATATTTGTTTCAAGGCATGCTGCAAAATGGGTAACTGATCGGTACCTTCTTCCAAGTCAAAGATGAGACGATCGATAAGTCGGTTGGAAATTCGATTGCCACTGAGTATGGCAGGCTCCTCAATTACCTGGTGTAGTTCTTTGCGCTGGAGACGCGGAACAAAAAATTGCGAGAAACCGATAAATTCAGGCAGTCCACGAAAGGCTGCACATTGCCCGATGTAGTCGGAGCGCATGGTGCACACTATATAAATTGGTAAATTTTCCTTTAATGAAATCTTAACCGTTTCAAGAATGATATTGAGCAATAAACGCGACTCCTGGGAAGGTACTCCTCCGGGGAAATTTTCAGGGTTCGTAAAAAATTCTTCGAACTGATCAATCAATATTAACAGGTTGCCTGCCTGGCGTTCCATTTTACCCCTATCTTCTTCTGAGGCCAATCTCCACGCTTCACTTTTTTCATCCACATACCGATTTGATGATTTATATAGTTCAACCAGCGATGAAAATCCCCTGCTTAATTCCACCTCAACCATGGAAGGATCCTCTAATTGTAATGCGTTGGCTAATGCCCTTGCCAGATTTTTAAGCGGTGATCGCTCAGGTCGGAAATTAGCAACCTGCCAGTTAGAATAGTTGGCATTAATAAACCCAGCCCGTGCCTGTGGCAGGAGGCCTGCAAAAATTAACGAAGATTTGCCATCACCGGAGGCACCCGTTACCATTAAAAACTTCTTCTCCTCAAGTTGTGCAGAGACTTTTAGGATATTCTCTTCCCGCCCTTTGAAGTACAGAGACTCCTCTTCCGTGAAGGGGCGAAGACCGGTATAGGGGCATATGGTTTGTTCTTCCAGCATATCAAAAAAATTCTGGCGCATAGTTTATTACATTCCATCTCCAATACTTTTGGAACGAATTAAAATACATGCGCCATTCTTTGTCTTGAGTCTTCTTAAGGCCATGGGCGGAAAGGATAATATTAAAATAAAAAAGCCTGTCGATGAGCGCAATTTCTGGTATGGAAGAATAAGCCTTGTAGTATTCCCCGCTTATTGTGGTACCTAAAATCAGGTTTTGCACAGCACCACTTTGCCCGCCTATTGATATTTTACTTACATAATACTTCGCCAGTGCATTCATTTCTTTTCCTCCCATTTGGCTTAAGGGCAATATCATTGCAATCCGTGGGTCTTCTGAAAAGAAAAAGAAATCGGTTACCCTGTTGAATTCGGTCACGGCTGAATCGAGGTACACATACACATCTTCTTTTGGTCCAGTGTCACTCCCAAGCAGTTCAATAGGTGCTATTGCATACGCCTTTATGAGATTGATGGTATTCGGATGACTTCGCATAATAGCAATCGCATCATTCTTTCTCCCCTGAAGGGCAAGGTATCCGACCAACCGATGCATGCGATAATCAAACGTTCTCTGATCATTTGGTGAGCCCTCTCTCAGGTTTTCTTTCATTCTATCAATTTCAAGCTTTTGATAAACAGCCTCAATCTTTTCATGCTGCCCATTCTCAATGTATTCGTCAATTAATAGCAATCGCTCAAGGTTAGAATTTAATCCAGAAGCTAATGCATTGTTTGTCAAAACAGAATCTACTTTACGAAGTACCGAGGTAGTTATTGGAGTGAAGTTCTTATTAAGCCTTGAGAAGTTGTCTGGTCGGTTAAACCGGTTGTAGGCAAAAATCCAATCATGTATTAGTGAAAAATCTTTTGTCTCGGTAAACAAAGATGAAAATTGATCACTCTTAACAACAAAATCAAAAAACCTTTCCGTGTAGTAACGAGGAGGAACAGTCCTGTTATTCAATACTTTCTGAACATGGTCGGGGTAAAGAAATAATTCTTTACGCTTTTTATTTTGCTTCGCTACCCTGGCAAAGAGCCAATCTTCTGCGTAAATTTCTACGCTTTGATTGAGATAAGTGGTTGGTAGTTTCTTGTACAACTCAACTGATTTACTAAATAGGGGTTCGGGATTAAATCCAAACCTTCCTGCCTTATCGGCATCAATTTTTGAAAGAATAATTCCGCGGTGTTTAAAATATAAGGCAAGATTAAAATTCAGATCATCGGAATTTGAATATTCGTTTTGAAGAACCGTGTAATACTGGTCAAACAATTTACTAACCGTATTAAAATCCAGAAGTTCAAGATTGATGTTGTGATTTTCACCGCTAATTTTCCAGGCCATATGGCGATCCATGTACCCACTGGTATTCAACCAAAGTTCATACAACTCTTTCTTTGATACTTTTTGCCGTTGGGCATAATACGCTAGCAACTCATCTGTCTCTTTTACATAACCTCCCTTAAAAAGATACGTGGCAATATTTAAGATGTTGGTACGAAACGTTGAATAATTGGGGTGAAACTTAAGGAGACTATCTACACAGGATTTGACACGTTCTACGTTACCAACATAACCATAAAGATTAGCGAGCTGCTGATAGCCACCATTATGCTTTACCTGCTCTTGCCGTGAATACTGTACCTGTTTATCTAACGGAAAATAGGTACTAAATCTTTCCTTAGCTTCGGTTCCTTCAAACGGAGAGATTAAAGAAATCAGGTGAGCAGTTTCCTCTTTGCTCAGCGTGTTATTATTTAAAACATTTTCAATGCCATCATCAAGCGCTGGCAACTTGAGCGATTTGAGATCGAAGTTTTGGCTAAATGCAAGTGGGAGAATTTCCTTTGTTTGTTTTACCGCATGTTGAAGTATAACTGCTATGCCTTCATCCTGATAAGAATAAAGGTAATGACTGGATGTCATGACAAGTATATTGAGAGCCCTCAAGCGCTCCATCAAAAAGGCCGGGTCGCTTTTATTAATGGGTATGGCTCTCACTAAACTATCTCCATAATACAAAGCGGATTTCCTTATACCGGGATTCCCTCCCATCCGCATAAAATTCCAATACGTACCTCGAATCAAATCAAATTGCTGAGCGGAAGGAATTTTATCCATTATTCTTTTATACGATCCCGGATCAGCAAATTCTGACATAATCAGAAAATCAGCTCTTGTATTATTTTCAAAACGCGGATCAGTCATGAACGTGCTGCCTTCCGCCAGAATGGTTTTGATCACATTCTCATTTTTCTTTTTCTGTGCATCCTGATAATAAAATACACAAAGAGCAAGAATTACGATGGAGCCAATCACCGCGGCAATCTTTGATGCGCCATATTTTACAACCAAGCGGGTAACGCGTACTTTTTTGGCACTACGATCCAAAAACTCCTGCGTATCGCTAATTATTTGTTGCGCCTGAAGCAGTCTGGTTTCTTTCTCTATTCCCGGGTCTAAATAACGATTGACCCAATACTTATTGGGATTTAATGTGGTGTGCCAATTTTCAAAAAAAGTAAGCGGCCCGATAGGCAACAAAAACCCTTTTGATTTATTGCTGGCTAACCACCGATCGAGTTGTTTTTTAAAATCTTCGAAAATGGTAAGGTGATCGTATTCTTCTTGAGCCCATCTGAGCAGCAACTCCCAATTACGAATAAGACTTTCATGCGTTATATCTAAAACAAATTCTGGCTTTAACGACTGTGTTTCCGGATCCTCTGTAATATAAGGCCGCAAAAAAGTATTTCCTTCTTCTCTGAAAATATTCAATACCCCACCCACTACATCACAGGTAAGCTCTGGTCGTGCAAGAATATCGGTGATCTCTTGCAGCGTCATGCGATTTCTCACTGCACGGTCTTCATCCATTTTGGTAAGAGAGATGAAGGCCACCTTGATAATCAATTGCGCATCGGCTGTTGTAATCTTTCTATCATGCGTTTGATTGTATTGATCGGCTGCCGATAGATAGAGTTTATTCGCGTGGGTATCAATAATATGTGAAAGTCCGGGGTGCTGATAAGCTTCCTGGAGTTTACTGGGTAGCGTACTAAACCACTCATTAAATCTTTTACGGTCTTCTGCAGGTAATTCATCAGGTGGCATACCTCCGGCCATCGCATACTGAATCAGGTCAAGTTCTTCACTTCCATTTTTGGCTTGTATCCATACCTCATTCATGGCATGCTCCAGCACGGGCAATTGGTCAATGCCCTCCCCTAAATCATATACAACGCGTTCAACAAGTCTATTTGAAATTTTATCACCATGAAGTCCGGCAGGTTCTTTCACCACCTGCACCATTTCCTTGCGCTTCAACCGCGGTACAAAAAATTGCGAGAAGCCTATAAACTCCGGTAATCCCCGAAACGCTGCACATTGCCCGATATAATCGGAGCGCATGGTGCATACAATATAGATAGGTAGATTTTTAGCTATTGAAATCCTGGCGGTCTCCAGTAATAAGTTAATCACTAATTGCGAATCGGCTGAAGGAGCATTCTTGTAATAGTTTTCCGGATTGGTAAAAAATTCTTCAAACTGATCGGCCACAATTAAAAGATTCGCGGCTTTTCGTTGCATAAAGTCCCGCTCATCGCCATTGGCACCGGACCATGCTTCGCTTTGTTCATCCAGAAAAAGGGATGAATTCGTGTACACCTCAACTAAAGAAGAAAACCCTCTTCGCAATTCAACCTCAACTGATTCTTCGTTACCGATTCTCAAATTCCGAGAAATGGTTTTGCTAAGATTATACAGTGGTGTTCTTTCCGGGCGAAAATCTGCCACAACCCAGTTGGTGTACTTAGCATTAAAGAAGCCTGCACGTGCGTTTGGTACTAAACCCGCATACACTAACGATGATTTTCCATCGCCTGAAGCTCCCGTGACCATGAGAAACTTATTCGCTTCGAGCAAGGCTGTGAGTTGAATAATCTGTTCGTCACGCCCCTTAAAATACAGCGAGTCCTCTTCTGAAAAAGGTCGTAAACCTATATATGGGAATGTGTCGCTGGGGTTAAACATAAAGCGCTTTCTACGGATTTATTTGGTGACTTTAGTATAGGTCTTCTTCACCTCCACCGGCACTTCATCCTTTGAAACAATACTTGATATTACTTTAGGCGCTTTAAAGATTCGTGCCATGTTCGATCCGGGATCGTCCTCGCCAATCAACATCAAGGATGTGGGTGACGAGGCTCCTCCTACTTCTTTCCAAACTTGCTTAATAAAAGGCAGAGCCCAGTCGGCTCCATATCGGAAATATATAACCGCTAGTTTACTTTTTGGTATCTGTTGCGCGGATAACTCACGGTATTGTTGTTCTCCGCCCGGTAGTATGTTCATGATCTCCAACGCATATTCCTGACTGATTAACTCCGTAAGTGGATAGGCATCCTTGGCATCCTGCTTATTGAAAATGAAAAATATATCGGTATCCTTCGTATCCAATTCCGCTTGTTTCTCCAGCACCAGTAAAGACCGCATATCCTCGACCAATTGCATCGGGCTAAAGGCATTCGTAAAAGTCATGTTAGCGGTAATGTAATTCCGGATGTTATTGATGAACTCTTGCTGTTGTGGCTTAGCCGTTTTATCGGCATCTTCCAAATGCCATACAAACGTGGAGAATTTAGAACTCTGCGCGGCCGATTTCTTTTTTGCTAATTCAAATTGATAGACAGGGAAAGAAACTGAATCATCATCCTCAAATTTTCTTCCAAATTCGCCACTCAAAATATGAAGTGAGCATGTGGCTGCTTCTAAATTCTTTTCGACACTATTTTTAAATTCCTCATCAGAAGAAGGACAATCACTGTTGGGCGTTACCAAAAATCCTGCACGGCTAAGAATCATGGCCATCTCTTCGCGCTTTGCTTTCAAATCATTCGATGTCCATGCAAGAAATACAGTTGGCTGCTGAACATCCATTACCGCTACACGAATGTCGCTGGGAACGGTCGTATTATACCAACGCGGAATAGCCTGGACCTGTGATGGGGTTACATTCGAATTTTCCGGGGGCCGATCAGAAGATTGAGCCTTTGATTCCAGCACCTTAACTCCACTAATAATATCTTTTATTGCATTGGCTACTTTATTGATCTGATTTCGGTAAACAGTGTTGTTTAGATTATCCAACCGGTCATCATCTTTTGGCCTCAACGGTCGGTTCACGCCTTGTGCGTTATAAATAAAATCAATAGATCGTAAAACACCTTGAAGTACATCTTCCAGCAACCGTGTGTCTTCTGTTTCTATCTCATGAATTCGAATCGGAAGTATGCGGCTTGCTACATTACCATTCGCTAGTTTTATTTCCCTTCCAAATCGATCTTGTGAGGCCGCTTTACTGAATAATAAAAATTCGCTATTCCAGGCAAAACTTTTTGTATCACAATAAGTCTGAGAAATAATGGGGATAAAAATAACAGCTTTGATCTTTGAGGAAATGGACTGATCGACCTGATGAGATTCCAAAAGGCCATCCGCTGGATTTTCATCAAAAAAAACGGTGAGTCTATCTTTCACCGTGGCTACTAATTCTTTGCGTAATTTCTCAACAAACTCACTTACCCATCCATCATATTGATTATCGTTGTGCCGGTAGCTTACGAAAATATCATATTCAAAACCGGGAATGATTGAAGCCATAGAAAAATTAGCGGGTTAAAAGAAGGTTCATGTTAGCAATAAAAAAGGTGAAAATCAATGTTGACTTTCTACTCATTACCTAGGCCACATAAAAAATCAGTGAATGTGGAAGCCGACCTTATAGATCGTCCTGCTTTCCCCAAGTTGGGTTGTCAGTATGCCGGAATAATCAAGTGAATATTTTTTAAGCTCAAGTGCAAGAAGTGCCGCAAAGTGGTCGCTGGCAAATATAGAGCCCGAGGAAGCTAATGAATTCATTTCCCGAACAAGATCAACGTTTTCGCCCGATAGTTTTTTGTCCAGGCTGAGACTTTCTGCATTCATGTAAACAGGACCCGCATGTAAACTAATACGCAAGGCAGATTCTCCCCTGGCCGGTTTCAATAATTCCTGACTAAAGCGAACAAATTCCATGACTTCCGATTCTGTATCGAATCCAGCAAGCAGAAAATCTTCTCCTATTTCATAGGATTTAACAACAATATCTTCCTCTACAATTTTTGCCGCCATCTCTTTCAAAAGCTTTTCACGTTCCAAGGAAGAAAGCTTTCCAATATTTACATTGGCAATGTATAAGACTGGCCGATTAATCTGTTCAACTATTTCTGTCTTGGAAGGTGTTGATACTGGTAATGGTGTTTGCGTTGGTCCTGATGGTTGTGTCTTTATAAAAATATCGGGATTAATATTAACATGATGTTGTGGGAAGGGCCACAGATGAATGGTATCGCGTGTGCCTCCCTTTTTTCTTTTCAGGTCAACCTCTGAGAGTACTGTTAATAAAGTAGGCTCTGCATGATGAGATGTACTGCGCAACGAGGCCAAGCCGGAGATAATTCTGTTCTGATAAGAAAACAGGTCATCATAGCCTGCGTAGGATTCTTTGGTGATATAGGTCACCGGAAATTTTTCAATCAACGCATAATATCGCTTTACCCAATCATCGCCCGCAAAGCTTACACTTAAGTCGATAAAATCAGATTCCGAAAATGGAAGAGAAATATTTACTTCACCCCCTTCAGCCGCCATAGCCTCTGCAAAAAGAATATCGCCACCGCATGCTAGCGAACAATAACCAATGCGTGCATTCAAGGTGCGAATGGAATTTGTAATAGAATCCTTTATTTGTTGCTCAATCGAAGCCGGAAATCTCGGTGTAGGTCTGTTGGGATGGTCAATCATGTGGCCGATAAACGCTACTACCGTAGGGGGGTTAAATATCTTTAAAATTTCATTCGATACCGGAATGAAATGATTTAAGAGCCAAAGTTGATTATAAACGCTGGTAATTTTCCCCCAATCGTTTCCCGCATTCTTCCGCGTCTCAATGAAATATTCTGCTGCACGGCTTCTGTCTTTTGTAAGTAAAAAAGCCTCTCCAAGGGTTGCAAGCTTCCAGAAGTCATTGGCACTATTATCTTCGAGAATGCTAATTACTTGTACGGCAATTTCCCGACCTCTGCTAGCCTGGCCTGCCATGGCTGACATAGAAGCTGCATTTATTCCGGTGTAATAACTTTTCGTGACAGAGAAATTCTGGAAATAGGTATCCCGCGATTTTATGGCGAACGCAGTACTTTGATTCTTTTTGAATAACTCCTTATATATACTCCCCAAAATTCCCGCTGATTCAGAATCATCCGGAAACTGACGGTATACCGGCTCCATTATTTCAAGGGCCGCTTCAGGAGTACCTAATTTAGAAATGGATAACGCTTGTAACTGCTTATAGCGCAACTCCTGCGTATGCTTTAAGGCATCCTCTGCTCTTGTTCGGGCTTCAAAGTACCGACCTTGATTGATAAGGCCTTCAATATGTGTTATAGCTTCTGGCAACAATAGGGATTTTATTAACAACTTTATAAAAGTGGTCAATTCCTTATTTCAACACAAATTACAGCGACAACTACTTATTGGGGGACTTCTCCACTCGTGCCTCGTTGCGAAGTGACGAATTTACAGATTAGGCGTATAGAGCTTCTTTTTGTTCGGCCACTTTTTCATTTTCGATGTACTCATCGTAGGTCATTAACTTATCAATGAACCCATTAGGTGTAATCTCGACAATGCGATTAGCCACAGTTTGGGTAAACTCATGATCGTGTGAAGTAAAGATGACTGTACCCGGGAAATCTTTCAGTGAATTGTTAAAGGCAGTAATTGACTCAAGATCCAAATGGTTTGTGGGCTCATCCAGAATAAGCAGGTTCCCACCGGCCAGCATCATGCGTGATACCATGCAGCGAACTTTTTCTCCTCCTGATAATACACTGCACTTTTTAAAAACTTCTTCACCGGAGAAAAGCATCTTACCCAAAAATCCACGAACATAGACTTCATCCTTATTTTCTTCGTCCGCAAATTGTCTTAACCAGTCAATAAGATTGTCGTTCGATTGAAAAAACGCTTCGTTGTTGCCAGGTAAGTAAGCGGTTGTAATGGTTTGCCCGAACGTGAATTGCCCTTTAGTAGGCTTTAGTTCGTTCACTAAAATTTTGAAGAGCGAGCTGATCGCTAAACTATCCTTACTAAGGACAGCGATCTTATCACCTTTATTTACAAAGAGTTCGAGGTTCTTAAATAAAGTAGTTCCGTTGAGGGCGTACGACAGATTTTCGATATGCAATATCTGATCACCGGCAGTACGTTTCTGCTGAAAGATAATGGCTGGGTACTTTCGCGTTGACGGTTGAATATCATCAACATTAATTTTCTCCAATAACTTTCTGCGACTTGTTGCCTGACGAGACTTGGAAGCATTTGCACTGAATCGCATGATGAACTCCTGCAATTCCTTTTTCTTTTCTTCAGCCTTTTTGTTTGCAGAAGAACGTTGCGTCAAGGCTAACTGGCTTGACTGATACCAGAACATATAGTTGCCGGTGTATAATTTTATCGCGCTGAAGTCAATATCTACAATGTGCGTACACACCGTATCTAAGAAGTGACGATCGTGGGAAACTACGATTACCGTATTTTTAAATTCCAGTAAAAAATCTTCAAGCCAACCAACCGTTTTTAAATCCAGATCGTTGGTAGGTTCATCGAGAATAAGTATATCCGGGTTTCCGAAAATGGCTTGTGCTAACAACACCCGCACTTTCTGACTTCCGTTTAATTCCTTCACTAGTTTGAAATGGTCTTCTTCTAAGATTCCTAATCCACTTAATAACGAAGCTGCATCCGACTGTGCATTCCAGCCATTCATTTCAGCAAACTCTGCCTCTAAATGGGATGCCTGAATTCCGTCTTCTTCCGAGAAATCGGGCTTCTCATAAATCGCGTCTTTCTCCTTCATGATCTTCCACAATTTACTGTGGCCCATCATGACCGTATCCAGAACGGATACCTCATCAAACTCGTAGTGATTTTGGCGAAGCACGGCCATGCGTTTTCCTGGCTCAATGCTGATCTTTCCGCGGGTTGGGTCAATATCGCCCGAAAGTATTTTTAGAAAAGTTGATTTTCCAGCACCGTTCGCTCCAATTACGCCATAGCAGTTTCCGTTCGTAAAATTGATGTTGACCTCATCAAAAAGTACACGTTTTCCGAATTGGAGGGATAAGTTATTGGCAGCGATCATTTGTGACTCGTATTAATAGAATTGTCAGAAAAAACGAAGGCGCCTATCGAAAAGCGCCTTCTTTATCAAGCTCCTCCTCTTGGACTTGAACCAAGGACCCCCTGATTAACAGTCAGGTGCTCTAACCAGCTGAGCTAAGGAGGAATTCATAAGAATTCCTAAAAAGGAGTGCAATATTAACGGATTGAGGCCGATTATTCAAAGGAGCGAAAATATTTTTACACGATAATCCCACCCTGATTCATTTTAGCAATAATCTGTATCCTATGAAACCTTGCACAGGTAGATTCGTTCATTAACTTTGTAACTCAAAGTACTTTTAAATGAAAGATATTCAGGATTACGAAAAAGACATCGCCTCTATCCGAAACATGATGGAGCGTTCTGTTAAATTCATTTCGCTCAGTGGCTTATCCGGAGTATTGGCAGGGATTTACGCCTTGGCTGGAGCAACGGTTGCCTACTTTATTGTCCACTACCCGATCTCTCCTCTCCAATACAGAATCTATTCGATTAATGATGCCGGAATCGTTTGGCAACTTTTATTGATTGCCGTTATCGTTCTATCCCTCTCCATTTCTACGGGTCTACTGCTCAGTAATCGCAAAGCGAAAAAGTATGGTGTAAAGCTCTGGACTTCTGCCACACGCCAATTGTTTTTAAGCTTAGCCATTCCATTATGTACGGGTGGTCTTTTCATTTTAATTATTCTCTATACAGGGCATTTCGGTATCGCTGCGCCTGCTTGTTTAATCTTTTACGGATTAGCACTTATTCATGCTAGCTCCAATACGTACGATGAGGTTCGCTACCTGGGCTTTACTGAAATTGTTCTTGGTCTGTTCGCTGCTTTACTTCCAGAGTATGGTCTCCTGTTTTGGGCTATTGGCTTTGGAGTGATGCATATTGTGTACGGAGCCGTTATGCATTTTCGTTACGATAAGTGAAAAATCCGTTCGAAAATCTGGATCGGGTATTAGAGCATCGGGTGCGATTGCAGATTATGTCTGTATTGATTGCAAACGACAGCTACGATTTTAACTCGATGAAAGAAATAATTGGACTTACGGATGGAAGTATGGCCTCACACATTAAAACACTGGAAAAAGAAAAATACATATCCGTATCCAAATCCTTCATTGATAAAAAACCAAATACAAAATATAAAGTCACCGAGCGCGGCCGAACTGTGTTCAAAAAGCATATTGACGCGCTCGAAGAATTAATAAAACAACAGAAGAAATAATTTCTTTAACCATACAAGTATGCAACCTGATCAATTAACTAACCTAAACGTTTTCGAACGCATCAATCGGTGGATCGAAGAATCGATCACAATAAAACTTCTATCCATCGGTTTTCTTGTTTTGATATTACTCATTCCCACTGCCTGGATTCAGGAGCTCATGCAAGAGCGTCAACTTCGTGCCGATGGCGTTATGCAGGAAGTATCTTCTAAATGGTCGGGAAGTCAAACACTATCAGGACCTATTCTGGTAATTCCGTATAAAATTCAGGAAAAAATTGACCGCGGAAAAGATGGAATCGAAATCCGCGAATACATTCAAAAGTATTTTTTCCTTCCCGAGAAACTTGATATTACTGGACACGTTACACCAGAAGTTCTTCATCGTGGACTTTTTGATGTAGCCGTGTACAACTCTTCAATGAATATTAAGTCTAATTTTTCTCGACCGGATTTTGCCGCCTTAAACATTGCAGAGAATAATGTTATCTGGAAAGATGCTTATATGATTTTATCCATTACAGACCTTCGTGGAATAAATAAAAACCTCATTTTCAATGTAGGTGATTCTTCCAAGGCAACAGAGCCCTCGAGCAACCTAGGTGTTTCGGTACATAAAATATCGCGTTACCAAAGCGAGACTTATCCAAACGCTGTTACAGATGACAATGCAGATTTTTCCAGCAGTGGCGTAGTGGCCAAGCTGGATTGGAAAACAGCTGAGGATTTCAATGGAAACACGCTAATAAAAATTAATTTAAAGGGAAGTCAACGACTAAACTTTGTACCGTCAGGAAAAACAACGAATGTTAATCTTTCGGGCAAATGGAACAACCCAAGTTTTGATGGTGAATTTCTTCCGGAAAAAAGGGAAGTAACCGATAGCAGTTTTACCGCCAATTGGAAAATATTGCATTACAACAGGCCCTTCTCTCAGCAATGGAATACAGCTGATGAAAAACTAAGTGGTTCCGATTTTGGTGTAACGTTGTTGGTCCCGGTTGATCAATATCAAAAAAGCATTCGCACATCTAAATATGGACAACTTATAATAATCCTAACATTTGTAGCGCTGTTCCTTGTGGAGATAACACGCAAAATCAGGATACATCCCTTCCAATATATTCTTATAGGTGTAGCTCTCATAATTTACTATACCCTTCTCCTTAGTCTATCCGAACAAGTTGGTTATAATATTGCCTATTGGATTGCCACCGCTTCAACAGTGACCCTAATTAGTCTGTATTCTATTTCATTCTTAAAAACCAGAGGGCTTGTGGCATTATTTACTTCACTGTTGCTAATCTTCTACTCGTTCATTTTTGTTATCATCCTTCAGCAGGATTTCTCTTTACTAATTGGAAGCATCGGCTTGTTCATGATCGTTGGAGCGCTCATGTATTTCTCTCGAAAAGTGAGTTGGTATAAATAGAGACAAGCAAGAAAACAAAAGCCCCTCGATTTGAGGGGCTCCATATTAATCCTTATCCAAAAACGGGTATCGGAAATCTGTTGGCGTAACAAATGTTTCTTTGATCGTTCGCAAGGATGTCCATCGGAGTAAGTTTACTTTGGCTCCGGCCTTATCGTTTGTACCCGATCCTCGCGCTCCGCCAAAAGGCTGTTGCCCAACTACCGCACCCGTTGGCTTATCATTGATATAAAAATTACCGGCTGATTGTGTTAATTTTTTTGTTGCCATTTCAATGGCATATCGATCTTTTGCAATGATAGAACCTGTAAGCGCATACGGTGATGTGCTGTCAACTAATTCCAGTGTCTGTTCAAAATTTTCGGAATGATATACATAGACTGTTAATACTGGCCCAAAGATTTCTTCACACATTGTAATAGAAGAAGGGTCCTTTGTAAGGATAACCGTGGGCTCGATAAAATACCCTTTCGACTTATCATATTTCCCACCGGCAATGATCTCGTTCATGGGATTGGTGCGAGCTTTTTCGATGTAACCCGTGATCGAGTTAAATGCTTTTTCATCAATTACTGCATTAATAAAGTTTCCAAAATCCTCAGTAGGGCCCATTTTGAAATTTTTCAAATCTTCCACCAAATATTTCTTCACATCATCCCAAAGATTAGAAGGAATGTAACACCGTGAAGCTGCTGAACATTTTTGCCCTTGATATTCAAACGCTCCGCGGGCCATAGCAGTAGAAACCTCTTTGGCATTGGCACTCTTGTGTACCATAATAAAATCCTTACCTCCTGTTTCGCCAACGATGCGCGGGTAGCTTTTATACTTGTGAATATTTGCTCCAATCGTTTTCCACATGCCTTGGAAAACGCCCGTGCTACCGGTAAAGTGAATACCACCGAAATCTTTATGATTGAAAATCACCTCGCCCGCATCCGGACCGCTTACATATACAAGATTGATTACCCCATCCGGAAGGCCAGCTTCTTTCAATACTTGCATAATAACATTGGCTGCATAAACCTGCGTGTTAGCAGGTTTCCAAACAACGGTGTTACCCATCATAGCCGCACTAGTCGGAAGGTTTCCGGCAATCGCGGTGAAGTTGAAGGGTGTAAGCGCAAAAATAAATCCTTCCAACGGACGATACTCAATCCGATTCCATACTCCGGGCGATGAATCCGGTTGCTCATTGTAAATCTCCGTCATGAAATAAACATTGTACCGCAAGAAGTCAATCAACTCACAGGCTGCATCAATCTCTGCCTGGTAAGCATTCTTCGATTGACCCAACATGGTAGCCGCATTTATTTTATATCGATATGGACCCGCTAACAAATCGGCTGCTTTCAAAAATATACTTGCCCTGTATTCCCAACTCAACGTTGACCAAAGTTCTTTTGCATTCAATGCTGCCGTAACGGCTTGCTCAACATGCTCTTTATCGCCTTCGTGGAAGTGCCCCAATACATGCTGATGATCATGTGGTGGACTCAGCCTTATTTTATTTCCGGTACGAACTTCTTCGCCCCCAATGTACATGGGGATATCCAGTTGTTTACTACGAGCGTCTTCAAGCGCTTGCTTTAATAACTGACGCTCTTTGGTGCCAGGAGCATAACTTAAAACAGGTTCGTTTTTTGGATACGGGACTTTAAAAAAACCATTGGACATAATCGTATAAATTATTTTTTTGAAAGTTACATATTAAAGCCTAAAACAAGGCGCAAAGTTCCTTAAGACTACCAATTTCAACCATAACATCCGCATTATGATTTAACTTATCGGGATTGTAAAATACATGTGCGATGGAAGCCTTGCGTGCCCCACCAATATCTGTAACTAAGTTATCCCCTATCATAATCGCCTCGGCTGATGATGCATTATTTTTCTTCAAAGTATAATCAAATATCTCACGAGCCGGCTTTTTATGACCTGCTTGCTGCGATGTTACGATATGATCAAAAAACTGATGGAGATTACTGGACACAAGTTTTGTATTTTGAATTTCCTCAAAACCATTTGTAATGATAGAAAGTTTGTAACGAGCTGCTAAATAGGTAAGTGTTTCGGTGGCATGTGGCATTAATTTTCCCTTCGTTGGACAGGTGAAGAGATACTGATGTGAAAGGTCATCTGAAAGTACTTTGTTATAGGCTTGAAAAGCCCCCAGAATTTGTTTGAATCGTTCTTCACGAATTACCTGACTATCAATTTTTCCATGATCATACAGTTCCCATAGTGACGCATTTACACGTTTAAATTCGATGAGAAAACTCTCAAAATTGGTTACACCTCTTTTTTGAAGTTCATGTTTTTCAAAAAGCTCTAGTAATGTTTCTCGCGAATTTGTCTCATAATCCCACAGTGTATGATCAAGGTCAAAGAAAATGCACTTCACCCGATTCTTTGCTAATGCAGAGCCATTTTTACGGGGATTATTTTTGCCACTCGTCACGTTGAATTTTGTTATTGGCTAACTCACGATTAGAAAATAATGTTTGATACACCTGTTGATCATTGATAAGTTGTTGATCTTTTCGTAAAAACTGAAAAATTTGCTTAATAATTTCGTACACCTCATCTTTCACCTGATAAAATACCCAATGGTTGTATCTCCGATAACTAAGAATTCCGGCATTCTTCAAATAAATTAAGTGGCGTGAAGTTTTTGCTTGCGTATACTCCAGTATTTTCTCCAGGTCAGTAATACACATCTCGCCATTGGTGAAGATCAGGTTTAATATGCGCAGGCGCGATTCATCCGCACAGGCTTTAAAAATCTGTGATCCCAAAAAAAGATTAAAGTTTTTAAGTCGCATACAACTTTCACGCAATCTAACGCATCAAAGATATTGAAATTAGGCGCTTTTAGAGGTAATCCGTACTTTTGACCTTGAAGAAATTTCAAAAATTCATTCGTGTGAGGAAATCGATCTTTTTAAGTGTCATCCTGCTGTTTATCCTTACCGGATCGTACGTATTTGCTCAAAAAGAGCGAAGAGTAATTCAACTTTCCGGTATTGTTCTTGGCCTTGATGAAAAAGATAATGCTACCCAACTTCCGGGTGTAAATATCTACGTTCCAGAAGCAGGACGCGGTACAAACACCAATGGTGTTGGTTTTTTCTCCATGCCAGTATTAGTGAGCGATAGCATCGTTATTAGTTATGTAGGCTTTGAGAGACAATTCTACATTGTACCCGATCACCCCAATGAATATTTAACGTTGGTAATACAAATGATTCCTGATGTAACATATTTAAAGGAGATTGAAATCATGCCATTTCCTACCGAAGAAATATTTAAAGAGGCTGTGCTTGCGCTAAATATTTCTGATGACGGCATCGATCGCAAGAATCTTAACCAGCGATTACTTGGGCTTATGCTAAGCCACACGCCAATGGACGGCCCACAAAACCAGCGATATTACTTAGGTGAATGGGCATCAAGCCAGGGAACACAATATGCACCCGTTCAAAATCCACTTTTCAATCCATTTAACTGGGCAAGATTCTTCCAATCCCTGAAACAGAATAAAAAATAGGGTGTCGCCTTTCTGAAAAAGTAAGTCGTTTGTCGAGGTGAGAAGATTCGAACTTCCGACCCCCACGTCCCTAACGTGGTGCGCTAACCGGGCTGCGCTACACCTCGAAAAATTAGTCACCACAGTGTGATGTCTTTCAAAAATAAACGTGTGGAGAATATCGGATTCGAACCGATGACCTCTTCCATGCCATGGAAGCGCTCTAGCCAGCTGAGCTAATCCCCCAAATTGTTAGTATTTAAGGGTTGCAAATATATTTAAAATAGCTTCTCATCAAAAATACCTTTAAAACAAAAATACTTACATGTGTGTTACCGCTTAAAAAATATGAACAATAGATGCATCGCGACTTAGCTAGCTTTACGGTTCTTTAATCATAAAATGAAAAAATTAACGATTCTTGCTCTACTGGTGTGTTTTGCCTTAACAACTTTTGCCCAGCAAACTGTTCAAAAGGGAAAAGGTAAAATAATCGGCACGGTAACCGATGCCGAAAATGGAAACCCTGTTGAGTTTGCAAACGTGGCACTTATTGACAGAACAACAGGGAAACCTCTTGACGGTGCAGTCTGTGATGATAAAGGAAAGTTTACTTTATCAAAAGTTGTTGACGGCAACTATTCAATCTCCATTACTTTTATTGGGTATGAACCTAATACGGTTCAAAACATAACCATTTCTGAAACAAAACAGGATATAAATTTAGGATCCATTAAGCTTACTACAAGCACCAAAGTATTGAATGAAGTAGTAGTAGAAGGTCAACGCCAGTTAATTGAAGAGAAAGTTGACCGAACTGTCTACAATGCTGAAAATGATAAAACCACTGCCGGAGGTGATGCTACCGATGTATTAAAAAGAGTTCCCATGCTTTCGGTAGACTTAGATGGGAACGTATCGATGCGTGGAAATAATAACATTACCGTACTCATTAATAATAAACCCTCTACTATTACAGCTGGTAACGTGGCCGATGCGTTGAAACAAATCCCCGCTGATCAGATTAAGTCTGTTGAAGTCATAACATCACCCTCTGCAAAATACGATGCCGAAGGCTCGGCTGGTATTATCAACATCATTACGAAGAAAAATAATATGCAAGGCGCTACACTCAACGTTGACGCTGGTGCAGGATTGCGTGGTTCTAATCTGGGACTGAATGGAAATTACCGAAAAGGTAAAATGGGATTTTCGCTGGGCGGATTCGGTAGAGCCAGTTACAACGTTAAAGGATCTTTTAATAATAATCAGGAGACCAATGGCCTACTGAATAGCCAAGCTGCCGATACGCGTAACAATAATCTCTTTGGCCGTTATACATTAGGTTGGGATTACGACATCAACAAAAATAATTATCTCGCAACGTCAATCCGGTATGGCGTACGCAATGGCAATAGTTATCAGGACGACCTGATTAAAACAACGAATAATGTTATCAATGATACACGAGACGTTGAAACAACCGATGCGTCTGGCAATATTGATGTCAGCATGGACTTCACACATCTGTTCACAAAACCTCAACAAGAACTGAGTTTTTCAACGCAGTATAGCCGTAATAATCGCAATAATGATATCCTCAATACTATTTATAATGTCAATCCAATTGATAGCCTTACTAAAAATATCAACAAAAGCTTTAATCAGGAAATCACGGCTCAGTTTGACTATCAGACACCGATTAGCACAAACCAATTAATCGAGTTTGGCGCTAAAGACATTATGCGAAAAGTTACCAGCGATTATAAATCATTAGCCTCAAATGGCACGGATGGTTTTGAACCAATAATTAATGCAAATTCAAATGTGTTGAATTATAATCAAAATGTTGCCGCTAGTTATTTCTCTTACACCCTTACAACAAAAAACGCATATAGTTTTAAGGCTGGTACACGGTATGAGTACACAACGATAACGGCAAGTTTTCGAGACAACTCAGAGAGCGTTGGAAAAATACCATCCTATGGCGTGTTGGTTCCCAGTGTCAATGTCTCCAAGAAGTTAAAAAATGGAAATACACTAAAAATTGCATACAACCGAAGAATCCAACGCCCTTCCATTCAATTTTTAAATCCAAACATTCAGAGACCAAACCAACTAAGCGAATCGCAGGGTAATCCGGAATTGGATCCGGAATACACAAATAATTACGAGCTTGGTTATAGCACGTTTATTAAAGGAACCACGTTAAATTTTTCCGCCTTTGTCAGAAACACTACAGGTGCTATTCAAAGTGTTCGTGAAGTTGTACGCGATAGTGTTATTAAAACTACGTATAAAAATATTGGAATGGAAAATGCCTACGGATTAAATTTTTTCGCGAACATAAATATTGGCTCTAAGTTTTCGATGAATGGTGGTGTCGATGTTTATTACTCAGAGCTTGACAATAATCTTTCTGATCCCCAATACGCAGCAAGCAATGAAGGTTGGATTGCTACCGGAAGGCTTTTTGGAAATTATAACCTTGGAAAAGGTTGGGGGGCACAGTTCTTCAGTATGTACAGGGGAAATCGCGTTCAGTTGCAGGGTTCACAAAGTGGCTTTGGTTTTTATAGTCTGGGCCTCAAGAAAGATTTCAATAGTAAAAAGGGGAGCATCGGTTTTGCTGCAGAGAATTTTATCACCCCCTCTATGAAAATTAGAAACTACACAGAAGTACCAAATACCATTTCGCAAAAAAGCGTTAACGAGATGTTTAACATGAGTTTCCGTATTAATATTAGCTATCGCTTTGGTAAAATGAGTTTTGATGGTCAGCGACCTCGAAGAAAAAAATCGGTAAGCAACGATGATTTAAAAGATGGTGGTGGTGGCGATGGAATGGATGGTGGTACGCAACAACCTCAACAACAACGTGGAAATGGTGGCACAATACCTGTTGTTCCCGCTGCAGCAAAAACTGTTGTCAACCCTGTAAAAAATGATACTACAAAAGCGTCCGTAGATGCCGTTGGTACCTGGATCTATACCATTGAAACCCAGCAAGGAAGCAACATCGGAAGTTTTGTGATTAAGAAAGAGGAAGATGCGTATGCTGGCTCAACAACGAACTCGAGAACCAATCAGGAAACTGCGTTCACAACTGTATCGGTCAACGGAAATGAACTTACCGCAACATACACTTCAAACATGGGGGGTAACGAAGTACCGGTTACAATTAAAGGAACTATTAGTGGAAATGAATTTGACGGTACAATGAGCTTTGGACAATTTAGAACGATACCGCTCAAAGCTAAACGGTAAAACTATTCTCAGCTAATGCGCGAATTCTCCTTACCCGTTCAGGATCAACGGTTCGTATTTTAAATTCCGAACCAACTTCCGAACCCATACCCGAAATATTTTGGTTACGGTAAGTCATTCCGCTTTCGCGGAATGCGGTAGCAGAAAAATGAATTTCCTTTGCTCCCGACTTTGTTACGATTTCCGATACGGTTTCTTCATTTACACCTGAGCCGGGCATGATGGCTATTCTTTCATTGGATTGGTGAATCAATTTACGGATCAAGTCAATTCCCGTTATTGCCTTTGCCTGTTGTCCGGAAGTCAAGATTCTATCGAAACCTATAGCAATACAATCTTCCAACGCTTCAAACGGATCGTGGGTCATATCAAACGCACGATGACATGTTACTTTCATTGGGAGAGCCAATTCAATTAATTCGTTACATCGTGCTTTATCAATCCTTCCGTCTTTCAATAGAATTCCAAATACAACACCCTCTACCTTCAATTGTTTGCAGATCTCAATATCATCTTTCATTGAAAGAAACTCCTCTTCCGAATAAAAGAAATCACCACCCCGTGGGCGAATCATAACATATACTTCAATGGTAAGCTTCTTTTTAACCTGTTCAATCAATCCGTAGGAAGGAGTAGTTCCTCCTTCACTGGGGTTATCGCAAAGTTCGATTCGATCAGCTCCACCTTTTTGTGCTTGAATAGCAGACTCGATATTATAGACTACAATTTCTATTTTCATGGGTAGTAACTGGCCGACCGAATCACAATATTGTTTTTATCGGGTGAAGTGAGTGTGTAGCTGAACGTATTGGTAGTAGAATACGCACCAATTTCACCGCTATTCGACAGCGCAAGAAAAGCTACATGAAGATCTCTCGACTTCTCACCACGTTTTTTAACGACTCGTTTGATGGCCTCTTCGCATGCTTCTTGAGGAGTTCTTCCCTGACGCATTAACTCAACAATTGTATGACTCCCGGAAATACGGATCATCTCCTCACCTACTCCCGTGGCAGTTGCCGCACCTACTTCACCATCAACATACAAGCCTGCACCGATAATTGGTGAGTCACCCACACGTCCGTGCATTTTATAGGCCATACCACTGGTACTACAGGCGCCCGAAAGGTTCCCATTTATATCCAGTGCAAGAATACCGATTGTATCATGTTGACCGGGATCATGAAATGGTTTGTATTCTGATTTTTTAAGCCACTCCTTCCAGGCTTTCTCTGATTCTTTTGTAAGCAGGTTTTCTTTTTTAAATCCATTTTCAAGGGCAAATTGTTCTGCTCCCTTTCCTACCAGCATAACATGAGGAGTTTTTTCCATCACAGCCCGTGCTATCGAAACCGGATGCATAAAGCCTTGTACAAAAGCAACCGACCCACAATTACTTTTTTCATCCATGATGCACGCATCCAATGTTACCTTGCCTTCGCGATCCGGTAATCCGCCATACCCAACCGATGTATCTTTTGGATCAGCTTCCGGAACCCGAGCACCTTTTTCTACTGCATCCAATGCATGTCCTCCAGCGGATACCACTGACCAGGCAGCGTCATTGGCACGCGTATTATTCCACGTTGATACAACTATGGGTTTATTCTCCAACGAATCACTGAATCCGAAAACTTTGTGAAGGGGCAATAGCGTTGCTCCAAAAGCGGTTAGTTTGAGAAAGTCTCTTCGGGTTTTTTGTTTTGATGCGCTCATGTATGAATTGTTATGTGCAAAAGTTACTAAAACATCAACACTTTAGCATCCTAAAATACAGGAGACTTATTCAATCACTCTTCGTGCAGTTCTAAATCGTTGCTGATAATACTCAGCGTATAGATTAGTTTCTACCACACCCAGTGAACTGGAGGCATGTATAAATTTTACATTATCCTTTTTCTTAACATCGGTCACAAGACCAACATGTGTTATTTCTCGCTTCTTTTTTCCGGTAGCAAAAAAGACCAAGTCGCCCGGTTGAAGCTCCTTCATATCTACCTTCATTCCAATTTTACTTTGCGCTTCCGAAGTGCGGGGTAATGGCAAATTTATCGCCTTGAAAGAATTCAGCAACAAGCCTGAACAATCCATCCCCGAACGCGTGGTACCTCCATACTTATAAGGAGTACCCACATAAGTGCGGGCGGTAGAGACTACTTTATCTATCTTATCATCTCTCACATTGGCCTTCTTGTGCGATGCACACGATGCCAGAAAAAGTGTTGCGAGAAGAGTAACCGATAGAAGAAGCTTTTGACTAATTTTAAGCCGAAAAAATAGCTTCATCATTACGTTTAAAAAATCATCCGTCAAATATAAAGTATTCATGGCATTTGTAGAAGTCACCCCGTCCATACTAAGCGAATTTGAGGCCATAGTAGGAAAAGAAAATATCTTAGTTGATGTTGAAAAACGCCAAGCGTACGCACACGATGAAACCGAAGACTATTCCTTTTTGCCAGATGTGGTATTGAAGCCCGGTACACCTAATGAGATAAGTGACATCCTGAAGCTTTGTAATACGTATGGAATTCCGGTTACTCCGCGCGGTGCTGGCACTGGGTTGAGTGGTGGGGCATTGCCGATTAAAAAAGGTGTTTCTCTTTCGATGGAACGGTTCAATAAGATTTTAAACATTGATGAGATGAACCTACAAGCAACTGTTGAGCCTGGCGTGATTACAGAAGTGTTTCAAAATGCCGTGAAGGAAAAAAACTTATTCTATCCTCCCGATCCTGCCAGTAAAGGTTCTTGCTTCATCGGTGGCAACGTTGCCGAAAATAGTGGCGGTCCAAAGGCCGTAAAATATGGGGTGACCCGCGACTATGTTTTAAATCTGGAAGTCGTATTGCCAACAGGCGAAATTATTTGGACCGGAGCAAACGTGCTAAAGAATTCTACCGGATATAATCTAACACAACTCATGTGCGGAAGTGAGGGGACGCTAGGCATCATCACCAAAATTGTATTTAAGCTTCGAGGATATCCTCAAAAAAATGTTTTATTGCTGATTCCCTTCATCACAAATGAAGAGGCCTGTAAAGGCATCGCCAGTATTTTTACGGCTGGCATTCAACCATCAGGTATGGAGTTTTTTGAACGCGAAGCTGCATTGAAGACGATTGACTATGTTGAAAAAATTTATGCAAGCAAGGTGACAACTTCTTTTCCGGAATCCATGGATGCGTACTTACTGTGTGAACTGGACGGAAATGATGATGAGGTATTGATGCGGGATGCTGAACGCGTAATGAGTGTGCTCGAAAATTTTCAGTGCGGAGAGATATTGTTTGCTGAAACCAGTGCACAAAAAGAAGAACTATGGAAAATCAGAAAGAATATCTCACCGGCCGTAAATGCGTATTCGCTTACCAAGTCTGAGGATGTTGTAGTGCCGCGTGCAAACCTTCCAAAATTAATTACGGGTATAAAAGAAATTGGGAAACGCTACGGATTTAATTCAGTTTGCTTTGGCCATCTGGGCGATGGCAACTTACATGTAAATGTATTGAAAGAACAAATCAGTGATGCAGATTGGAATACCAAGATTGTTGACGGAATAGGAGAAATATTTAAGCTCACCGTTTCATTGGGCGGAACGCTTTCTGGAGAGCACGGCATTGGAATCGCTAAACGTCCCTATATGTCTATAGCAATGAATGAGATGAACCTGGAGTTGATGCGCGGAATAAAAAAGGTGTTTGATCCAAAAGGAATTCTGAATCCCGGAAAAATCTTCTAAGATGGCATTCCGTAAAACCCTTCTTCTCATTGTTATTCTGGAACTACTGATTACCTACTTAAAACGGAGCACTCCCATTAAAACTTCTTAACTTCAACAAAAAAACTGTGTGTGGCATAACCGGAATTTTTGCGTTTAACCTTGTTGGCAAATTCAATAAGATTCATACGGCCACTGCAACAAATGCCCTTTCTAAGCGAGGCCCTGATTTTCATAATGTTTATCTGGACGACTGGGTGGGGCTTGGTCATCGCAGGCTCTCTATTATAGACACTTCGGCAATTTCACATCAACCCATGTGGGATGAAAGCAATCGCTACTGCATTGTATTCAATGGCGAAATCTTTAATTATCAGGAGTTAAAACAAGAACTCACAGCAAAAGGAATTTCGTTCTTTTCTCAATCCGACACCGAAGTACTTTTAAAGCTTTACATTCTTGAAAAAGAAAAGTGCCTCAACAAGCTCAACGGCTTCTTCGCTTTTTGTATTTACGATAAGCAAGAACAATCATTCTTTATAGCCCGCGATCGATACGGTATAAAACCGTTACTGTATCTGCACGATGAACACAAGTTTCTGTTTGCTTCTGAGATGAAGGCAATCATTCAGTATGGAATTGAAAAAGAGCTGGATTATACTGCACTCTATTCATACCTGCAACTCAATTATATTCCGGCACCTAATACGATCTTTAAAAATGTTAAAAAACTTTTGCCCGGACGCTATCTAAAAGTGCAGAATCAAAAACTGGAGATAAATGCCTACTACGAAATACCCTATAATCCGGAAGCTGTTGCTGAGAATACCATTTCATATGATGATGCTAAAAATAAATTTGCATCACTCCTTGAAAGTTCCGTGCAACGCAGGCTTATTTCTGATGTGCCACTTGGAGCTTTTTTAAGTGGCGGAGTAGATTCCTCGGTGATTACCGCATTAGCTAGTAAACACAAACCTGACTTACATACTTTTTCAGTTGGATTTAAGGATGAGAAATTTTTTGATGAGACCGTATATGCAAGACTTGTAGCGAAACATTTCAAAACTGAGCATACTGTATTCTCGCTAACGAATGATGATCTATATAAACACGTTCATGATATTTTAGATTACATCGATGAGCCGTTTGCAGACTCCTCTGCGATTAACGTTTACATTCTAAGCAAAGAAACACGTAAACATGCTACCGTAGCGTTGTCGGGTGATGGAGCCGATGAGCTTTTAGCGGGATATACAAAACACGCGGCATTTCATCGTGTACTCAACAAAGGCTGGAAAGAAGATCTGGTAACTTCCCTTCTTCCGATTTGGAAGTTGATGCCGCAATCGCGAAGTAATCCGATGGCTAATAAAGCCAGACAACTTACCAGATTTGCAGAGGGAATGAAGCTTTCCTCAAAGGAACGTTACTGGCGATGGGCCGGATTTGTAGACGAAGAAAAAGCAATGAAATTGTTCTCAGACAAGTCCAAAGCAAGTTTGTCGCGGGAAGACTATTACAACCAAAAGGCAGAAATACTAAAATCAATTCCTGATCAGGAAAACATCAATGATATTCTCTATACGGATATAAAACTTGTTCTCCCGAACGACATGCTCACGAAAGTAGATCTCATGAGCATGGCTAATGGATTAGAAGTGCGCGTACCTTTTCTGGATTATGAAGTGGTGAATTTTCTTTTTACACTTCCGCAGCAGTTTAAGATCAACTCAAAAATCAGGAAGCGCATTTTACAGGATACGTTTAAAGATATTTTACCAGCACAACTTTACAACCGCCCGAAAAAAGGGTTTGAAGTTCCTTTGCTAAAATGGTTCCGCAACGAAATGAGATCATTGATTATGGATGATCTGCTTTCGAAGAAATTGATTGAAGAACAAGGTATTTTCAATTATACGGAAATAGAAAAATTGAAACGTCAATTATTCTCCTCAAACCCTGGTGATATACATGCGCGTATTTGGGGCTTGATTGTATTTCAGCATTGGTGGAAGAAATACTTTGGACTTTAGCCTAAATAATTAATAAAATGAAAAATCTTTTACGGGTGGAAGAAGCAGCCATGTTGGGGCTTGCCATTTATCTCAACTCATTTTTACCCTTTCAGGGATGGGTATTTTGGGCTTGGTTTCTGGCGCCTGATCTGGGAATGCTGGGATACCTTATTAATGCACGAGTAGGATCCTTTACCTACAATCTTGTGCATCACAAAGGAATTGCCATTTTACTTTACTTCGCTGGTTTTTTTCTGGTAATTCATGAACTCACGCTGGCAGGAGTTGTGTTATTTGGGCACAGTTCATTCGACAGAATTGTGGGTTATGGATTAAAATATCCTGATAACTTTAAGAATACACACTTGGGGTGGATTGGAAAATCATGAAATTATATATTAAGAATATGGTTTGTGGACGTTGTAAAATTGCGGTACAGCAGGCGCTTGACGCTCACAACTTTCCCTACAATCAAATTGAACTCGGAGAAGTAGAACTTTCCACGGAACCCTCAGAGCAACAACTTCTTAATTTTAAAAAAGAAATTGAAAAACTTGGTTTCGAATTAATCGAAGACCAAACCGCTCGTTTTATTTCACAAATAAAAAGAGTAATCATTGCTTCCGTACGCGATGAAACAAAGAAGAAAATAAAACTTTCTGCAGAGATTGCTGAGGCGTTACATAAAGACTATACTTCCCTAAGTAACTTATTTTCTTCTATAGAAGGGATTACCATCGAACAATTTTCTATTCTGCAAAAAATTGAATTTGTAAAAGAGTTACTGGTGTATGATGAATTATCGCTGAGTGAAATTGCTCACAAACTACACTATAGCAGTGTACAACATATATCCAACCAGTTTAAGAAAATAACAGGTCTGACACCCAGCCATTTCAAGAAAATAGGCGAGCAAAAGCGCAAACCACTGGATCAGATATAATTCTTTCCCAAAATTCTATAACTCCTTTTTTACTCTTTCTGCGTTAATTTGAGTGCGAATCAAAATCAAAAATAGTATGACACACTCCTACACCGTAACAGGAATCACCTGTGAAGGCTGCGTAGCTAAGGTAAAAAGCAAATTGCTTATGCATCCTGATGTACTTTCAGCCGATGTGAAACTAGAAGGCCAGAAGGCAACTATTACCATGCAAAAACATTTAACAGTGGCTGAACTGCAGGAAGCCATTGGCATTGATACCAAATATAAAATCAGCGCAGATACTACTGACCACAGTCATTACACGATGAAGGAGGAAGAGACAAAATCTTGGCTTGCTACTTACAAACCCCTTCTGCTGATTGCAGGCTTTATTGCTGGTGTCTCCATTCTCACTGCCAATGGCAGTCTACACGCGGGTATGAATACCTTTATGGCAGGATTTTTTCTTGTGTTTTCCTTCTTCAAACTACTGGACTTGAAGGGGTTCGCCAACAGCTATGCGATGTATGACCTGTTGGCAATAAGGGTACCTGCTTATGGTTTCGTATACCCATTCATTGAGTTAGCATTGGGTATTGCCTTTCTTACCGGTTTCAATCCCTCATTTACCAATTGGGCGACCATTGTTGTTATGGGCCTTAGCAGCATAGGCGTAATTAAGAGTGTTTTGGATAAGAAAAAGATTCAGTGTGCTTGTTTAGGTGCTGTTTTCAATCTCCCAATGAGTACCGTTACCATCATTGAGAATCTTTTAATGGTAGCGATGGCTGCCTACATGGTGCTAACACATTAACTCAAAATTCTTTAACTTTACGATACAATGCTGAAAAAACTGATCCTTGTTTACGTGTTTATATTCTCCTACGCAGGAGCAATACTGCACAGCATTGTACCTCACCACCACCATAGTTCACAGCAGGAAGCAAAAGAACATCACCACCATGATCATCTTTCTAAACACTCTCATGGAGAGGATCATCAAGATGATAAAGATCGTGACCAAGAAAGTTCTCCTTATCTCTTCACGCATAGTGCAAATACAGACGTGCTGGGCAACCACGCTTATGTAGATACTGTTGTAAAAAGTAAAAAAGCAGTTAAACTATTTTCGATTCACGCTGACCCTCCTGTCCTTAATCTTACAATCGCAAAACAGGTCTTTCATCCACCCTCGGATGACCTCATTACAAATAGTTCCGCTTACCTTTTCGGTGCATTACGCGCACCCCCGATTTCTCTTATTTAAGACTTACTAAGTCTCTCTGATTTCTCATGTGCTTTTGGAGCCGTGAGCAGCTATTCACTTTTATTTCACAATTATGAAAACAAGTATTGCAAAATACTTTGCATGGATTGCTTTAACGATAACAGTTAATGTACTCCATGCACAAAACATTCTAACAGAACAAGCCGCACTTGACTCTGCCATGAAGTACAGCCCATTGTTAAAGTCAGCTGAGCTTCAGGTAAAGCAAAGTAATTATTTGCGTAAAACAGCTTTCAGTCTTCCCAACCCGGAAGTGATAGCGGAGAGTCCATCAGGTACCTTTTACGCAGTAGGTGTCCTGCAATCTGTTGAGTTCCCAACCGTGTACATTAAACAGGGACAGGTATTGAAACAACGAGCGTTACTTGCAGAGAAGGAGCAGGTTTTGACAACAACCGAAGTAAAACGCTTGATCCGTTCGCTTTACCTGAATGCGCAGTATAACCAACAACTCCGCGATCAGTTAAAATACCAGGACAGTCTCTACAATCAAATACAGCTTTCTGCTAAACGGCAGTTTGAAGCAGGTGTGATCGACTACCTCGCCAAGACCTTTGCTGAATCACAATACGGAGAAGTCCATAATCAATACACACAATCAGAAAATGCCTTGAGCGCAACTCTACAACAGTTGAAGCTCTATACAGGTATAATTTCAGAGCCAGGAGTTAATCAACTAACTAAACTACCGGCATTGACGACTAAGACCGATGAAAGTGCGCTGGAACAAAGTCCGGTAGTTCAATACACAATGCAAAATCAATACGTAAGCCAACGGCAACTTTCGCTGGAACGGAACCGTGCTTTACCTGGGCTTGTTTTTGGTTACCTAAATCAAAGCGGCAAAGAAACGGAAACATACTATCGCTTTAGGGTTGGTGTTACGGTCCCGCTTTGGTTCTGGCAATACAGTGGCAACATTAAAGCAGCTAAAGCAGGTTTAGAAATATCTGAACAACAAACTATTGCCCGGAAACAACAACTTACTGCAGATCTGCAAACAGCTATGAGCGAATACACTTCAGCGCAACAAGCATTGACATATTATGAAGTCAATGGTCTTCGTCAAGCCGATGATATTATCAATGCCTCAAAACGTTTTTTTGAAAGCGGGAAAACGGATAACATCACATACATCCGCAACATCAATGACGCCTATGCAATCAAGAGAACGTACCTCGAAACACTTAGAAATTATAATCAGAGCATTATCAACATTAACTATATAACTGGGGATTTATGAAAACACTGAATCTTTCATTGACAGGTTTGCTGCTTACTATTTGCTTCCTGCTTCCTGCTTTTAGCCAGGCCAGTGGTGGGGATGACCATACGCACGGTGATGCAAAAAAAGGAACACCGACCGGTAAGAAGTATTTCTCTGTAGAAGCTTTTTCTGAAAAACATGAATTGCTTTTGCGTTACGTGCCGATCCATCCGGGTGAAGAGACTGTACTACAATTATTCATCAGTAGCTATCTAACCAATCACCCGATGGATAGTGTAACGCTCCGACTTTCTTCTCCACAAGACGGAAAATTAAAGTTTACTGTAACACGAAGGGATAAAGGAAACTATGAGATCAAAACAACTTTTCCATTACCGAAATCCTATAATATTACGGTTGCTTTTACCAGTGCCTTAGGTCCCGATCTGATCATGTTGCAAAACATTGAAGTTGGAAAGGAGTTAACGACAGAAGAAAATGCAACAATTAGTTCCTGGTTTACGAGTACTCCCATTGTATTTGTGGGAGGTTTAGGCATGGGGCTCTTCATCATGTTTCTACTGATGCGTTTCTCGAACAAACGAGTAAAGGCAGCCATGATGATCGTAGTATTATTGTTGCCATCTACAACTGGTCAGTTTGCCATAGCGCATGATGGCCATGATGGGGCAGGTAAAAAGGGCAACAATTTTTCAAACGAATTTGAGGTGCCCAAGGAGACACAATTTCTTTTTGAAGTGATTACCCAGCCTGTACGAGCGGGGGTGTTTACTGAAACAACAAGACTTTACGGAACTGTATTGCCATCTTCAACTGGGCAAGCTATAGTACAGAGCCCTCAAACGGGCAAGATCACTTCATTGCAAGTAAGCGTAGGTCAGAAGGTTTCTAAGGGCCAATTGCTCGCTTCTGTTGAACCTTCACTTGATGCTGGAAATGCAGTGAGTTTTCTCGCTGAGCGAAACAACGTAGAGGCAGAACTGGAAGCGGCTAAAAAAGAATACGAACGTTTTAAATCAATTGAGGACATAGCTGCTAAACGTGATTTATCCGAAGCAGAAGCCCGTTATAAAAAAGCAGTTGAGAACAAGAAACTTTACGGGCGTCTGGCAAATGGTCAATCCGATAATGCACGAGCTATCTTCCTTCGTTCTCCCATTGCAGGAATTGTGAGCAACTTCATGCTAACGATTGGCTCCAGTATAAATGCCGGAGAAACACTTCTTACGATCACCAACCTTGATAAAGTCTATGTAGAGGCACAGGTTTTTGATAAAGACGCAGCCAACGTAAATGCAGGCAAAAGCTTTGAAGTTGACTGCGCAACAAATGACATCCACAAAACTGCAGAGGTAAAACTATTGGCCCCAGCACAAACGATAAACCCTACCAATCAAACACAACGAGTCATCTTCGAAATGAATAACCAGAACGGTGAATTCAAGATTGGTGAGTTTGTGTATGTAAATGTTTATGCGTCTCAGGCTTCCCGTGAAATTTCTATGTCAAACAGTGCAGTAAGTGAGATCAATGGAAAGCCGGTAGTATTTATAAAAGATGCATCTGAGAAATACAGTGTATCCTATGTCTCCCTTGGTCACAACAATGGAAGTAGCACGGTGATTATAAAAGGAGTCGAAGAAAATGAACGCGTTGTGACTAACGCGACCTATCAATTGAAAATGATCTACTTAAATCAGTAAATTTTAAAACCAATGAATATGAAAACAATAATCAAAAACATGGCCTTTGCACTTTTCGCAGGAGTTGCATCGGTTGCAGTTACATCCTGTGGTAATAAGCCATCTGATCATGCTGAGGCAGATCACGATCATGCAGCAGGTGACCATGAACACACCTACGCCTGCCCCATGCACCCGGAAGTAACGGGTAAGGAAGGTGAAGAGTGCTCTACGTGCGGAATGAAATTGGAGTTGGTAAGTGATGAGAAAGCCACGAACACCAATTCGTATTTCATGGCATTCAAGGCTACCCCAGCAGTGGAAGCAGGTAAAGCTGCCTTGTTATCGTTCACGCCTTCTATCAAAGGAAACGAAAGTGAAATGGTGCCACTAGATATTCAGCACGACAAGAAATTGCACTTGATCGTGGTGAGTAAAGACCTCTCATACTTTGATCATATCCATCCTGAGTTTCAGGCAAGTGGCTCGTATGATATTAAAGTCTTGGCGAAGAGTGAAAATTTTACACACGGAAAATTCCACAATGAAACCAAGTTTGACCAGGGTGGTGACTATGTTTTATTTGCGGACTACGTGCCAAGCGGTGCAAACCATCAGTTAGAAAGAATTGAGTTGAATGTTTCTGGAACCCCATACAAGGCTCAAACGTACACATCTGCGAAAACAGTAAGCATGACAGATGGTTATGAAGTTTCGCTAGTGCCGGAGGGTGGAAAATTCTTTAGCGAAGGAACATCACACATTTCAGGCATTATCAAAAAAGATGGTAAAGAAGTTCCTGCCGATTCATTTGAAAACTACTTAGCTGCGAAAGCCCATGTGGTGGTTATCAGTGAAGACAGCCAGAATTATTTGCACGTTCATCCGGAAGTAGTAGATGGAAGACTTGATTTACACACCACCTTTGGTAAGGCTGGAATATTTAGAGGCTGGCTGCAGTTTCAAACGAATGGCCAAGTACATACGGCTGATTTCGTGATTAACGTGGAAGAAGGTAAAGGAACAGAAAGCAAACATGCAGAAGGAGCGGAGCATGCGCACTAATTCATAACATAAGAGATAATGAAATCATGTTGTAATACAGGTAACGAGAGGCAAGACACTCGACTAAGCAAATACCTTAACTGGTTTGTCTTTACCCTTGTTGTTGGTGTTCTCTTGATTGTTTCAATGCAAACATTTTAACCATGGCAAAACATCAGCAATACACGTGTCCAATGCATCCCGAGGTAATAAAGGATGAGCCCGGCAAATGTCCAAAATGTGGAATGAACTTAGTGCCGTTTAAAAAACCGGAACAAAGCCGAACCCAAATCCATGAAAGTCATTCGCACGTTCATCAAACTTCTACTAACACAAGCAAACAGGAAGGCGAATATTATTGTCCTATGCTATGTGAAGGCGATAAGAAATATTCAAAGCCAGGTAATTGCCCTGTCTGCGGAATGCATTTAGTAAAAGAGCAGAAATTGAAGGCAAGCAGTATTGAATACACTTGCCCGATGCATCCCGAGATAATCCGCCATGAACCGGGGAGTTGCCCAATTTGCGGTATGGATTTAGTGCCGAGGGTTACTCAAAAGGATAATCTGGAAGAAGAAGCTGCTTACAGGTCAATGCTAAAAAGGTTTTGGATAGCTACTGCTTTTACGGTTCCTGTGTTTCTGATTACCATGGGGGAAATGGTGGGAATACACCTTTCCCAAATCGCTGCTAAAACCACATGGGGTTGGATTCAATTTGTTTTGTCAACACCGGTGCTATTTTATTGTAGTGCTGATTTTTTTATTCGAGGGTATCAATCTGTAATCCGTTGGTCACCAAATATGTGGACGCTCGTTTCACTCGGCACGGGCGCAGCGTACTTGTTCAGCATTGTAGCACTTGTGTTCCCCGATGTTTTTCCAGATCAGTTTAAGATGGATGGTGCGGTTCATTTGTATTTTGAAGCAGCAACCGTAATCTTATCACTTATATTATTAGGTCAGGTTTTAGAATTGAAAGCACGCGGCCAGACCAACAGTGCTATTCGCGCTCTCTTAAATTTAGTGCCACCAGAAGCTACGGTTATCAGAAACGGGCAAGAGCAAAACATTCCTTTAGAACAGGTAGTATTAAATGATATTTTAAAAATCAGACCTGGTGAAAAAATTCCGGTAGACGGAGAAGTAGTAAAAGGCCACAGCTCTGTGGATGAGTCCATGATAACAGGTGAACCTCTTCCCGTTGAAAAAAATGGTGGTGATAAAGTAACAGGAGGCACTGTAAACGGAACCGGAAGCTTTGAAATGAAAGCGCTAAAGGTTGGGGCTGATACTTTGCTTGCTCAGATTATTGACATGGTGAATAAAGCAAGCCGCTCAAAGGCACCGATTCAAAATTTAGCTGATAAGATCTCGGGATATTTTGTGCCGGTAGTCGTAGTGATATCAATTTTGTCTTTCGTAGTGTGGGCGATATGGGGGCCTGATCCCGCTTTGGTATTCGCCTTTGCCAATGCAGTGACGGTTCTCATCATAGCCTGTCCTTGTGCATTGGGCTTGGCAACTCCCATGTCAATTATGGTAGGCACAGGACGCGGGGCTACGTTTGGTGTTCTGATAAAAGAAGCCAAAGTGATGGAAGAAATGAAGAAAGTAAATGTTTTAGTAATTGACAAGACCGGTACAATCACAGAAGGCAAGCCTACTCTCAAATCGGTAAAGGCATTCAATGGCTCAATTAGTGAGGATGATATTTTAAGGAATGCTGCATCACTCGAATCCAGTAGCGAACATCCATTGGCTGAAGCAATCGTAAAAGCTGCAAAAGCGAAAAACCTTTCGTTAAGTGAAATCCAAAATTTTGAATCCATTACAGGTCATGGAATTATTGGAAATATTGATGGTAAGAAAGTAGCCATCGGTAATGCCAAACTGGTAAGTTCTCAAGGGCTGGTTCAGAATGAATCAGATATTAAGGACGTAGAAGTAAGACAATCGAAAGGTGAAACGGTCATGTATGTGATCGTTGACAGTCAACTTGCCGGATACATCAGTGTTTCTGACCCAATAAAGAAAAACTCCAAGAGCGCCATTCTGGAATTGCAACAACAAGGATTGAAAGTAATCATGCTCACAGGTGATAATAAAAATACTGCCAGAGGAGTTGCGGAAGAACTTGGGCTTGACGGCTACGAAGCGGATTACCTTCCTGTAGATAAGCTTAACAAAGTAAAGGAGCTTCAGCAGAGTGGTAAGATCGTGGCAATGGCAGGCGATGGAATTAATGATGCCCCAGCATTAGCTCAGGCTAATGTAGGCATTGCTATGGGCACGGGGACTGACGCTGCGATTCAAAGTGCAGGCTTCACGTTAGTGAAAGGTGATCTTTTAGGAATTATCCGAGCAAGAAAACTAAGCACGGCAGTGATGGGCAACATCAAACAGAATTTATTTTTTGCTTTCATCTATAATGTAATCGGAATTCCCGTTGCGGCAGGTTTACTGTATCCTTTTTTTGGAATACTGTTGAGCCCTATGCTGGCTGCATTGGCCATGAGTTTAAGTTCAGTTTCAGTTATTCTAAACAGCCTGCGGCTACGAGCAAAAACTATTTAAATTATAGGAATACTAATCAACCTGTCGTTTGATCCATGAAAAAAAATCGAAGCTACTACATTCGTAAAACTCATCGCTACTTAGGTGTTATCATCGGCATCCAGTTTTTACTCTGGACAGTCGGAGGACTTTTCTTCAGCTGGAACAATATTGACAATGTGCATGGCGATCACCTTCGCAAGTCCATTTCATTTTTAAGTGCCGACATACAAGTAGCATCACCAACGATTGCATTACTGGCCCTGCGTAATGAAAGACCATTAGATTCCATTCACTCTATTCATCTTATCCGTGTATTAGATAGACCCGTCTATCAAATTCAATATTTCAAAGGTCATACAGGAGAAGGCGATCACCACCACGTTCACTTTGCGTTAGCAAACGCAACTACGGGTGCATTACGTTCGCCACTTAGCAAAGAAGAAGCAGTAGCAATTGCACAGGAGCAGATTATCAATAATGCTAAAATCGAAGCCGTAGAATATTTAGAAAAAGTTGGTAAACACAGTGAATATCGTGAACGCCCGCTCCCTGCTTACGCCATTTCATTTGATGAACCTGCTTGCACTATATATGTGGCAGCGGAAACGGGCACTTACCAAACTATACGCCACAATCAGTGGAGAGCTTTTGATTTCCTATGGATGCTGCACACTATGGACTATGAAGGCCGCGACAATTTTGGAAACATAGCACTGCGCGCTTTCTCAATCTTTGGCTTATTCACAGTTTGCTCTGGTTTCCTGTTATTCCTTGTGTCTTCGTCTTGGTTTGGTAATAGAAGCAAAACTCAACAAACAACCTCAAATTCTTTTTAGTATGAAAAACTTAATCGTCATCGCCAGCATTGTTTCTGTTGCTCTTATTAGCAGTTGCAGTCAAAAACAGGATACAAAAACAACTTCGCAAACAGCCGAAGCTGTAACGATCCAACCACAAGTTGAACCCGACACGCTCAAAGGCAGCCTGAAAGCTCGCGCGTCCAACAATGTTAACGGTGTAAACGTGACTATCTCTTATCATAGCCCAGCCGTTCGTGGCCGTATTGTATGGGGCGGACTCGTTCCCTATGAAAAGGTGTGGGTAGGTGGCGCCCACATGGCTACTTCACTTGATATTGATCAGTCGATACGTTACGATGGAAAAGAAATACCAGCCGGGAAGTATGCATTGTTTACTATTCCGGGTAAGGAGACCTGGACAGTAATTATTAATAAGAACTGGCAGCAGCATTTAACGGACGAGTACGATGAGAAAGACGACCTCATTCGGTTACAAGTTGTGCCTGAGAATATCGAAACAAATCAAGAACGCTTGATGTACCAGGTTGACCAAACCGGGGAAGGAAAGTTTAGCCTCATATTCTCCTGGGAAAAAATCAAAATCAAAATTCCTTTTGAATTGAACTGACATGCTGAATCGCCTCATACAATTTTCTCTTCATAACCGTCTCTTTGTAATTGCCTTTGCCGCACTGCTACTGGTGTACGGTGTGTTCACTATTATTAACCTTCCGGTGGATGTATTACCCGATTTGAATAGGCCAAGAGTTACCGTATTCCTGGAAGCAAATGGTATGGCTCCGGAGGAAATTGAAACACAAGTGGTGTTACCAGTGGAGACTGCCTTGAATGGCGCGCCTGGCGTTGAAGTTGTGAGAAGCAGTTCAGCTATTGGTATTGGAATGGTATTCGTAGAGTTTGATTGGGAAACAGACGTGTATCGAGCAAGACAATTAGTGGCAGAAAAACTTCAAACTGTTCAGCTTCCCGATGGCATTACTCCGGTGATGGGGCCAATCAGTTCGGTGATGGGGCAAATCATGCTGGTGGGTGTGAGTGCTGATTCCACGAGTGCCGCGGATCTCAGGACACTAGCCGACTTCACCATCCGCAGAAGATTAATGAGTATTAAAGGAGTATCGCAAGTGATACCTATAGGGGGAGAGCGCTTGCAGTACCAGGTGCTGATATCAAGCGCGAAACTCAAACAATACAATTTAATTATTGAAGACATTGACAATGCCCTGCAGCTTACTAATCAAAACACGACAGGAAATTTCTTCGATCAGTATGGATCAGAAGTATTGATCCGAAATGTTGGCCGTGCCTATACACTTGAAGATCTGGCCAACACCGTTGTAGCCAATAAGGAAGGCGTACCCGTTTTGCTTTCGCAGATTGCAGAAGTGAAATTTGGCGGAGCATTAAAACGTGGAGATGCAAGCATAAATGGAAACCCTGCTGTAATACTTACGGTTGAGAAGCAGCCAGGAGCCAGTACGGTAGCCCTTACCGATGATATTGAGAAAGCGTTGGTTGATCTTCAAGCAACCTTGCCTCCTGACGTAAAATTAAACCCACATATTTTCCAGCAAAAGAACTTCATCGTTAACTCGCTTCAGAATGTTGAGGAAGCCCTCCGGGATGGAATTATCCTGGTCATCATTGTTCTCTTTCTTTTCCTGCTCAACTACCGCACCACCGTCATCACCCTCACCGCAATACCAATTTCACTCATCATCTCAGCAATTGTATTCCGTTGGTTTGATATTTCCATCAATACCTTAACCCTTGGCGGACTTGCTATTGCCATCGGTGAATTGGTAGACGATGCGATTGTAGACGTAGAGAATGTATTCAGGCGCTTACGCGAGAACAGCCTGAGTGCAAATCCGAAACCGGTCTTGAAAGTTATTTATGAGGCAAGTAGTGAGGTACGAAATTCTATTGTTTACGCCACGATCATAGTCGTGCTGGTTTTCATTCCTCTATTTTACATGCAAGGTATTGAAGGAAGAATCTTTGCTCCCTTGGGCATTGCTTACATTACTTCTATTGTTGCCTCACTTTTTGTGTCGCTCACAGTTACACCAGCCTTATGTAGTTATTTGTTGAACAATGTTGGAAAGAGTAATCGGAACAAAAAACAATCATGGCTTGGCAGGATTTTTAACTCAGAACATGCAGGAGATTCTCCTTTGGTGAAGTGGTTAAAGAACAAAGACACCCGATTATTAAACTGGGGGCTATCCAACAGTAAACAAGTAATTATCGCAGCGAGTATATTAATTGTTGCCTCTATAACCATTGTTCCATTTTTCGGTACAGAGTTTTTACCACCATTTAATGAAGGATCATTTACCATCAATCTTTCTGCTCCGGCAGGAACATCGCTGGAAGAGAGCAATAAAATTGGGACGATGGCTGAAAATCTGATGATGAAAGTTCCTGAAGTGGAGTTTGTGAGTCGCAGGACCGGTCGTGCAGAATTAGACGAACACGTAGAACCTGTAAGTAATTCGGAAATTGAAGTTGAACTAAAAGAAAATATAGAAAGGAGCAGGGATGAAATACTGGCGGATATCAGAAAGCAATTAGATCTTTTAAAAGGAGTTTCTGTAAATGTAGGCCAACCCATTTCACATCGCTTGGATCATTTACTATCCGGTGTCCGCGCGCAAGTTGCAATCAAACTGTTTGGTGAAGATTTAACAGACTTGCGATCCAATGCGAATGCAATTCGTGAAGTGATTTCTTCAGTACCGGGAGTGGTTGACGTCCAGATTGAAAAACAAGTAATGGTACCTCAGCTGTTGATCAAAGTTAACAGAGAAGCTTTGCAGCGTTACGGTATACAGGCAGGAAAGGTAGCGCAGGACTTAGAAATATTTTACAACGGAAAAGTAACAGGACAGATACTGGATGGGCAGAAGACCTTTGACATTTTACTACGCTCAACTGATATTGAAAGAAGTAATATCGAAAATATCCGCAACACCATGATTGATACACCGGAGGGAAACCTGATCCCGTTGCATCAGATCGCGAGTATCGAATATACCAGTGCTATAAACTCCGTGTGGCACGAAAACACCCAACGAAGAATTGTTATTTCATGTAACGTTCAGGGTAGGGACTTAGGAAGTACGGTTAAAGAAATGCAGCAAAAGATTGGCTCAGACATCCAACTGCCACAAGGTTATTTCCTTGAATACGGAGGCCAGTTCGAAAGCCAGCAATCAGCATCTAAGCTTATACTATTTCTCAGCTTATTTTCTGTAGCAGGAATATTCTTAGTGCTTTACAGCCATTTTAAGTCTTCACGAATTGTATTGCAGGTTATGTTGAATATTCCGTTGGCTTTAATCGGTAGTGTAATAGCTGTAATGCTCACAGGAGGAACATTTTCAATTGCAACATTGGTAGGCTTTATTACGCTTACCGGGATTGCATCACGAAACGGCATCATGATGATTTCACATTACATCCACTTGATAGAGCATGAAGGAGAGCAATTCGGTAAACACATGATCATTCGTGGCTCACTGGAGAGATTAGTACCTGTTCTTATGACTGCTCTAACCGCAGCATTGGCACTGGTTCCCCTTACTTTAGACTCACAGGCATCAGGGAAAGAAATTTTATATCCTGTTGCAATCGTTATCTTAGGAGGATTAGTAAGCTGCACATTACTGGACATGATTGTAACACCGGTTGTATTTTATGTATTCGGTGAAAAAGCTTTAGGGACTTACTTTAAGAACAATAAATCAGTAGAACTGATTTAAGTTTAATAAAAAAGGTATAATCAACTATTCCTTTCATTGCTTTACTCAACCTTGGCCGCAATAAAACCATAAGCAGAGGAGTATTTTACTCCAGCCCTTGTTTAAAAACTTCTGCCGCACGGATAGTATCGCCTTCAACAAGATACTAGTTACTCACACCTACAGAACGGCTAACAAAAAGCAGTAAGACCAATAATGGAATGCAATTCTCATTCTTTATATACCACTCCTTCTTTCATCACAAAAATCACCTTCTCCATCGTTTTAATATTTGTTAACGGATTTTCATCCACCGCAACAATGTCGGCTAGCTTACCGGTTTCAATGGTTCCAATTTTTTCACTCATCCCCAACACACCTGCAGCTACCGCAGTAGCTGACTTAATTGTTTCCATTGCGGGCATTCCGGCTTCAACCATAAAGCTGAACTCCTTTCCATTTTCTCCATGTGGAAATACACCGGCATCTGTACCAAAAGCGATCTTCACTCCTTTCTTATATGCCTTAGCAAAAGTTTGCTGAATCTGTGGACCAATCTCTAACGCCTTTGGAACAACTAATGCATGATAATACCCTGGTTCTTTCGCTTTTTCCGCCACAAATTTTCCGGCTGTAATAGTCGGTACATAATATGTTCCCTTCTGTTTCATTAATTCCATTACCTCATCACTCATTTTTGTACCATGCTCGATGGTGGTGATGCCAGCCATCACAGCGCGCTTCATGCCCTCAGCACCATGCGCGTGTGCTGCTGTATGCATTCCATAATCTTTAGCGGTTTCAATAATGGCTTTTAATTCTTCATCGGTGAATTGCGGACCTGAACCATCTTTGGCGATACTCAACACACCACCCGTTGCTGTAATCTTAATCATGTCTGCTCCATCTTTATAGCGCTGCCGAACTGCCTGACGAGCTTCTTCGGGTGAGTTGATCACACCTTCCTTAGGACCAGGATCGCCCATCAGGTCTTCACGATATCCATTTGTAGGATCGGCATGACCACCCGTAGTAGCAATGGATTTTCCCGCGGTAAATATTCGTGGGCCAATTACCAGTCCTTGATTTACAGCATTGCGTAACGAAATATTTACTCCTGAACCACCTAAATCACGAACGGTGGTGAAACCTGCCATAAGCGTTCGCTTAGCAAACACCGTTGAGCGAAATGCTACATCGGCTTTATTCAATGTAAATCGCAAGGACTGATCCTTATTTGTTTCACTCTCCAAATGAACATGCAGATCAATCAACCCTGGCATGACCGTCTTTTTACTTAAATCAATAAGTTTATCAGTAGCACCTGGTTTTGTAAATCCTTTTTCAACCGATACAATCTTATTGCCCTCTACAATGATTGTCATCTCGGGTTGTACATTGTTAGCTTTACCGTCAATCAGATTTCCGCAGTGAATAATTGAACGCTGCGCAATTGAAAAACAGGTTATCAAAAGGAATGCAATCGTAAGATTTCTTTTCATAGTAATTTTTTTAGCATGCTATACATGCAATCCAGTATTCGACCTCTCAGATTTTAATTATTTTGAAAGATATTTTTCGGTAAGCTTTTTTAGTGCATTCAATTCATTGGCTTCCATCACTTCACGTACATGGAGCATTAACTCAAACATCACAGCTTCATCATACCCAAGTTTAGAAGCTACTTTTGAGCAGTAGCGAATTTCTTCCTGGTACAATCGCTCATCTATTTTCATGAGCTGAATCAAACTAAAAATGTAGTCAAACCGCTCATCCTGATTGAGATCGGATGGAACAATCAGTTCATGGTCTTGGCTAAACATGGGCGTTATGTCTTCCATTGGAATGCCATTGGCCAAACCAATGTTGGCAACATACTTTCTTTCCTTCTCGGCCACAGCTCCATCTATGCGGGCAAGATTTATAAGTAATTTAAGTTGTGCTAGCGCCATCGGTAGTTGATTTGAAATTGGAAGATGAGAAATACTTAGTCAATAGTCAATAGGTATAAATCCTTAGCCCGGGCGCCAGCAGATATTTTTCAGAAATACTGAATTTATTATTGACTATGGACTCAAGACTATTAACTTTTGAACATGAACTTCCTTGCACATCTTTACCTGTCGGGTGATGACAAAAAAATAATGGTCGGGAATTTCATTGCCGATTTTGTAAAAGGCAGAATTGCCTTGAGTAAATTTGAACCTGAAATCATTCGAGGTATTGAGTTGCACCGCGCCATTGATGAATTTACTGATAGCCATCCCATGGTAACGATTAGTAAAAACAGACTGCGACCAAAATACAGACATTACGCAGGTGTAATTGTAGATGTTTTTTATGATCACTTCCTCGCCCACAATTGGAATGCGTACCACGTTGATCCTCTGCCCGACTTTGCCGACAGCGCATACAATACTATCCAATCGTTTGATTCAATTCTGCCAAAAGATGTACAATACATGTTACCCTACATGATTAAGGGAAACTGGCTTGTAAACTATTCTAAAACTGAAGGGATACATCGCGCCCTGAGTGGGATGGCACGAAGAACACCCTATGAATCAAAAATGGAAGAATCGGTAATTGATCTTGAACGGAATTATGAAGACTTTAAACATGAGTTTGAAAATTTCTTTCCGCAACTGCAGGCTTTTAGCCAGGATTTTTTAGCCCATTAAGCACGTTCATAAAAATTAATTTTTGTTTCGCTTGCCCCCAACCATACCAAATATTCTTCCACGGACTTTGCATCCCCCTTTCGAGCATGATGTAACATCGTAAATCCATGCGGACCTTTTGAGTTAAGTAAGGATGGGTTAAATGTTAATACGTGTTTTACAACATCCAAATGACCCAACATACAGGCAAGGTAAATGTTATAGCGGGCCCCTTTTGAAAGAAGGTATGCTGCAATTTCTTTATTGCCAACATGGCCAGCTGCTTCAATACCCGATTCAAAATCTCCGCCACCCCAATCGTACGAAACATGAAGAAGTAAATGATCATTCTCCAGCATTTCCTTCACTTGGTCGAGCTTGCTATGTGAAACCCCAACAAACTCTTTAACAATATCAAGCTTCAAGGGCGCAGGCCTCTCTTGTTTCTCCTGCACGATTGTAAAAGTAGGGAGTAAAATTCCTGATACGCCTAAAAATGAGAATTTCAGAAAATCCTGCCGGCTGAAGTTGGTTGATTTTGTTTCCATAAGCATTGATTAAGGATGTAGAAGATAAACGATATCCTGACCGCAACAGTCACCCCTTTACAATAGATTACATAGACGGAATCAACGGGTAAAAAAAGCTCAATCCTTGTTTATGAATGGGTTAAATCTACTTCAACCTGTTACTTTTGTGGCCAGATGACAACTATATGCAAAACGACCCCGAACTAAGCGGAAAATACCTTGGCACAATCTCCAGTGATTTTGTAAAAGTTGCTGACACCCTCAAAGAAGCTTCCTATCAAATACGGAAGCGTGGAATTTCAGCGTACCCTGTTTTTCCTGTGTGTAAAGAAGAGCAGCCAATCGGGCAAATTATTATTGCCCAACATCAAGCTAATACCGACTGGAATTATTACGCCTCCTTTATGGATGAATTTGTGCAACGTGGGTTTATTGATTCTGATAAACAAGATAATTTTAAGGAAGCCTATAAAGAGCCCGATGAGTTTTGTTGCTTGTTCGTAATTGATAAAGAGTTTACCAATTTTGTTTTTATACCTTACCCCGAAGATTAAGTAGTTGTTACTTAAAGTGATCCCAGCCTTGCGCTTTTAGTGCAATCTCATTTCCTTGTTTTGTAACCAGCATATGTTCATTCGGTTTTTCATGGACATACCCGATCATGTGTATATCGGCATGGTTTTTTACTTTCTCAAAATCCTCCTGACTGATCGTAAACAAAAGTTCGTAATCTTCTCCTCCATTTAACGCACATGTTACAGGGTCAATTTTAAACTCCAATGCTGCCGTGTTATACGTAAGCTCATCCAACGGAATTTTATCTTCATAGATACGAACACCTACATTCGAACTTTTTCCAATATGAAATAACTCGGAGGCAAGCCCGTCTGAAATATCAATCATAGAAGTTGGCTTTACGCCCAGTTCTTCCAGCTCAAAAACAATATCGGTGCGGGCAATGGGCTTTAGTTGACGTCCAACAAGATATTCATACTTATCCAACGATGGTTGCATTTCGGGATCTGTTAAAAAAACCTCTTTCTCGCGCTCCAGAATTTGCAATCCCATAAAGGCTCCTCCAAGATCGCCTGTTACACAAATAATATCATTTGGCTTTGCTCCACTTCTGTAGGCAATCTTATCTTTCTTCACTTTTCCGATTGCCGTAATGGAAATAATTAATCCCGAACGGGATGTTGTTGTATCGCCTCCTACCAAATCAACGCCATAGTGATCGCACGCTGCATGAATACCTTCATACAATGTATCAACAGCTTCGATGGAGAAACGATTACTAAGCGCGAGGCTTATCACAATCTGCTCGGCTTTCCCGTTCATTGCTGCGATGTCTGACACGTTAACGGAAACCGCTTTATATCCTAAATGCTGCAAGGGTATGTAGGCTAAATCGAAATGAACACTTTCGGCTAGTAAATCGGTGGAGACTAATGTGTATTCTTCTCCGGTGTCTAAAACAGCGGCATCGTCACCGATTCCTAAAATGGAAGAAGGATTTTGGAGGCTGAATTTTTTGCTGATTCGGTCAATAAGACCAAATTCTCCTAACTGATTGATTTCTGATCGGTTCTCACTCATACATAATAACGGTTGTAACCGTCTTTCCAACGAAAGTCTTGACGGCTCGTCATGCAAAAGTAAGATTATAACCTGAATTCAACGATTTATCTCTGCACAAGCCGGTATCTATGTACAATAAAATAAGGATGATATGAGAAGAGTGATTTCGTTTTTTGTCGTGGCTTTAATTATTGCTTCATCGTGCGCTAGTGAAAAAGCATACTATCAAACACGGGAAGGTAAGCGAAAGCAGCGCTACTATAATGCATTACAATTCGGGCAAGAGAATGTACCCAAACCAAAGTTTTAACCTTATATTTTAATACAAAAAAAAACGTTGTCAGGTTGAGCTTGTCGAAACCTGATTTGGACTCGAGTCTCCTTCGACAAGCTCAGTCTGACACATTACTTGATGTCATGCTGAGCCTGGCGAAGCATCCTGACACAGCTCGATTAAAACCCCACCCGTTGACTTAGGGTGCAGAAAGCAAATCAATTTGTTATCTGCACCTTTTTTTGGCTCTGGATTAATCGGAAGAAATCCTTGTTGCTGATACTGTTGAACCGATTGATCGATGTTCTCCACTTCAAATGCCAGATGATGGATGCCCTCTCCCCGCTTTTCGATAAACTTAGCAATGGGCGAATCTTCACGGCTAGCTTCCAGCAATTCAATTTTTACCCCTCCAATCTCAAAGAAAGAGGTCTTCACCCCTTCCGATTCCACCTCTTCAATCTTATAATGTGCGCGCCCCAATAGCTTGGCGAATTGAATGTTTGCCTGATCGAGGTTTTTAACCGCTATGCCTATATGCTCGAGTTTTTCCATAATTGTTAAATTTGCATGAAAATGGGAAACTTTTTACCTCAGACGAAAGTTTCTTGACTTGAATTTATGGCCATGATTGAAACCAGCAGCGAAATGCACGTTGAAGCAGCCCGCATCCAGCAGGAAGTTAAGAATTACCTCGGTTTGCGGACTTCCGACCTTGTGTTCGAGTATTCTTCTCATGATGGGAAAATTAAGCTTGACTTGATTACCGTCAACCCGCGGCACAATCAGGCCTTTTTGTTTCACTCCGAAACAGGCACCGATAAGCTAGATGCCTTGCGTAAAATACTGGATTATGTTCAGAACTATAAAGAGAAAGAAAACAGCTACACCATTCAGTGGGTAGCCAAGAATGATAAAGAACTGCATACGTCCTATTTTAAGGCCAGCAACATTATGGACGCGTTGCAAAAATTATACTATGGCCGTGATATGAACACAATTACAGTTTTCAGTGTTGTATTGAATCCTATCTCTTAGATTATGATAACCGTTACCGATAAAGCAAAAGAAAAAATTGGCGAGCTTCTTCAACAAGAAGGCCGCACTGCACAACACAACGTTCGTGTATCTGTGAAAGGTGGCGGCTGCTCAGGTTTAATGTATGATTTAGATTTTGACGATAAGATTAACCCAGCCGACCAGATATTTGAAGATAAAGGCGTTAAAATATTAGTTGATAAAAAAAGCTTACTCTATTTGTTAGGGACTGTTTTAGATTTCTCTGACGGATTAAACGGCAAAGGATTTCAATTCGTCAATCCGAATGCATCACGCACGTGTGGATGCGGAGAGAGTTTTGCGGTTTAAATTTATCGATGGTCTACCGAATGTCAGTCTGAGCGAAGTCGAAGACACATTCGGTTCTAAGAATCAGGTTTCGACTCCGCTCAACCTGACAAAAAATTAAATCGTGGCGATGCACTTCAACTCAATGGCAATGGGTGTGGGTAGTGAACTAATCTCTACCGTTGTTCTACACGGCTGATTCTCTTTAAAATATTCCGCATAGATTTTATTGTAGGTAGGAAAATCCGCTTTCATATTCGTAAGAAATACGGTTACGTCTATCAAGTTTTCCCAACGCGAACCCGAAGCCTCCAAAATGTATCGAACGTTTTGAAACACCGAGTGGCACTGCTCCTCAATATTGTAGGATTCAATATTGCCATTTTCATCGAGTGTAACACCCGGAATTTCTTTCGAACCTTTTTTCCGAGGACCAACACCTGAGAGAAAAAGCAAGTTGCCAACTTTACGCGCGTGTGGGTAAAGGCCAACTGGCTCTGGTGCTTTATCGGAATTTAATATTGAGCTCATTCTATCTTATTTAGAGTTCATCAGATCTTCGATCTCCTCTGCTTCGATCGGAATGTTTTTCATCAAGTCGAGAAGACCGGTTTTCGTAATCACGACATTGTTTTCGAGGCGAACGCCTAATCCTTCTTCTTTAATATAAATACCCGGCTCAATCGTCCACACCATGCCGGGTTGAAGTTTATCGAACATGTTGCCCGTATCGTGAACATCTAATCCCAAATGATGCCCGGTGCCGTGCATGAAGTATTTCATAAACAAGGGTCGCTCGGGTTGTTGGTTCTTCACATCTGTTTTGTCAATAAGCTTTAGCTTGATCAGCTCATTCTCCATCACCTTTTGCACTTCTTTGTGATAATCGAAATAAACGGAACCTGTTTTTAATAACTTCATCGCGGCACGCTTCACTCGCAGTACAGCATTGTATACATCTTTCTGGCGCTTGGTGAATTTTCCCTTTACCGGAATGGTGCGTGTCATGTCGGCATTGTAATTGGCGTACTCAGCACCAACATCCAGCAATACTATATCTCCCTCCTTGCAAGGTCTACTGTTTTCGATGTAGTGCAGCACACACGAGTTTGCGCCTGCTGCAATGATGGGTTCATACGCAAACCCGCGAGAACCATTCCGAATAAATTCATGGAGAAATTCAGCCTCTATCTCATACTCCAGCAACCCGGGCTTCACAAATTTTAAAACTCTTCGAAAAGCTTTCTCTGTGATATCACAAGCCTTTTGCAACAGCTCAATCTCAACCGCTGACTTTATAGCTCGAAGTTTTGAAAGAATTGGTGCTACACGTTCATATGTATGAAGTGGATATTTTTCTTTGCACCATTTTATAAAGCGTGCATCGCGGGTTTCAACGGCAACCTCGGCCCGGTAATGTTGGTTGGTATTCAGGTAGACAAACTCTACACCGCCCATCACCATCATCATGTTGAAAAGTTTGTGGAATTCAGAAGTCCATACCACCGTTTCAATTCCGGTAAGCTTACGAGCCTCTTCTTTTGTGAGTTTATGTCCCTCCCAGGTGGCAATGTGTTCGCTCGTTTCGCGTAAGAAAAGAACTTCGCGATATTTCTTATCAGGATAATCCGGGCAGATCACCAAGATTGTTTCCTCCTGATCGACACCCGTCATATAAAACAGATCATTGTTTTGCCGAAACCGCATCGTACCATCGGCATTGGTAGGCATAACATCGTTCGAATTAAATACCGCAACGGAGCTAGGCCTTAATTCCTTTACAAATCGTTTTCGATTCGCAACAAAAAGGGATGGATTGATTTTCTTGTAACGCATAGGGATAGTGACAACCAAAAGTAAAAAACCTGTCGGCTTTAAAAAACCGGCAGGCTAATAAGAACAAACCCGGAAACTATACTTCAGGATTATCCACCCTGTGTAGGTTCATCGGTCGTGATATAGTTGATGAGAATGAAGGTAACGAGCAGGCCAGAAAACACACCCTCCAGCGCAACAATGAATGCTGAGATATAGGGATTCAGAAAACGACCCATCGGTTCATTTTCGATTATGAATTGCATAAGCTCAGTATCAATAAACGATACATAAACAAAGAAAAAAACGGCAAATCCCATCGAACCGATAGCACCTGTAGCCACGCCAGTTACCAATGCTCTGAAATAGTTAAGGTGATCTTCATGTGTTTGCTTGAATTTCTTCAACGCGAAATAAATTCCTGCAACCAAGATGACTAGGTTGAGCATTCGCAACTCAACCGTGTGCAGCAAGCCTGCAAATTTCATAATCATAAAATAAAGGGTAAGACCAGCGGCAATGCGCAGGCCGTAGTTTTCAGGAATTTTGTTCGGATCGGTGAATAAACTCATGCGTTGAAAGGTTTGGTGTACTTCAATTTTTGCATTTTCTGACAGAAATTCAACCTTTAGCGTAGGATAATTTTGCTTAACCCTAAGAATAAGCCAAAATGGTCGTAATCAAGAATGTAAATCAATTCTCCACATCATGTTGGCGCGATTTTACTCGTTGCTCTTTCCATTCTTCCAATTCCTTTCTTCGTGTTTGCAATTCCTCTTCGGTAGGCGAATAATCAATCAACACTTTCAAATCCGGTTGGCCGGCATCAACCCAGGCGGTATACCAAAAATCTCCAATCAATTTAATGGCAGCACGCATACGCTGTTCAACCATGTTGGAAAGTGTTTTGTGATAGGCCGTTGAAAATTCAATAGAGTATACTTTTATCGTTTGCTTTCCTTTTGTTTCGAAGGAGAATTTCCGTTCACCAAATTTTTCGCTTAACATTTTTTCAAGCATCAATACCGAATCCAGCTGATGATTCGAATCTTCAATAGCTTTCCAGGTGGCTAACTGCGGGTTTTTAAGGTACTCCGCTTTTCCAACAAAAAAATCATATTGTGTTGAGAACAATTCCGGAAGGCGCGATTCCCAAAAAGCATGAATGCCATCTTGACCCGTTAACTGACCGTTATAGTTTTCAGTGGTGTGCAAGGGTACATGGGCATCGGCAATGTAATGACCCAGGTCAGCCGAAAGGCTAAGGATCTTTGCAGGATCTTTTATCATGAAGGCATCGCGAAGGCGGTAATACATTACTTGGACATGCCAGGGTAAAATACCATAGGCTTTAAGCGTGTCCTCGCTGTATTTCGTCACCGCCTCTTTCCAGTAGCGAGGCATCTTATAAAGAGCGCTATCTCCAAAATGGTCGATGTCGATATAATGACGAGGAGCCTCATCCACAACAGCAAAACGCCTCCGATCGGGATTGACAGATGCTTCTGTGATGTATTGAATGTTCTTTTTGTAAAACCCTATCATATCAGCTGGCAGCGTAAAAACGGCTAATCTGTTTATTTGCCGGTGAGCATAGAAGCCCCAGGAGGTCATCAAAAGACCTATAAAAACTAGTAAAAAGGAGCAAATAAGTGGTTTTCGCATTACCTAAAGATATTAAAACAGGGTAAAAAGGGAAATTCTAAACTCAGTATTCTAAATTCTAAAATCTTTTAATACCTTTGCAGTCCTTATTTTTGAAAAACAGATATGGCAAACCATAAGTCAGCAGAGAAGAGAATCCGTGCAAACGAAACAAAGCGTGATAGAAACCGCTACCAGCACAAAACAACCCGTACAGCCGTAAAGGAATTGAAGGCTACTACCGGTAAAGCCGATGCGGCAACCAAGTTAAAAGAGGTTTCAGCGAAGATTGATAAACTAGCCAAGAAGAACATCATCCATTGGAAAAAAGCTGCTAACCAGAAGTCGAAACTGGCGAAGCTTGTGAACAAGCTGGCCTAAGCACTTTCTTTAATTACTATATTAGACCCCGTCCCGATAGAAAATCGGGACGGGGTTTTTTATTTTTAACACATGGAGAAAGAGAAAGCTGAATTCCTGAACATTAAAAGCTGGGCGGCTGAAGACCGTCCGCGTGAAAAGCTGATGCTGAAAGGAAAATCAACCCTTTCTGATGCTGAACTCATTGCCATCTTATTAGGAACCGGCACAGCCTCCATGAGTGCTGTGGATGTTGCCAAAAGCATCCTTCAATCCGTTGGCCATGATTTAAACGAACTCGCCCGACTTACCGTAAAAGACCTAACGAAAATAAAAGGCATTGGCGAAGCAAAGGCGATCACGATTGTAAGTGCCTTGGAACTAGGAAGAAGACGTAAAGAAACCTCCTCAGAAGAAAAACCAAAAATTACGGGATCAAAAGATATCTATGACCTACTCAAAGCTGAATTTCTCGACATTCCGCATGAGGCGTTTTGGATTGTGCTGCTCAATCGTGCGAACCGCGTTATTAAAAAACATCAAATCAGTCAGGGTGGTGTAGCAGGCACCGTGGCTGACCCGAAAATTATTTTTAAAGTTGCGTTAGAAGAATTAGCCTGTGGAGTGATCCTGGCACACAACCACCCATCTGGAAATTTAACAGCCAGTCAGGCTGATATTGATTTGACAAAGAAACTAAAAGAGTCAGGCAAGCTGTTGGAGATTCAGGTGCTGGATCATTTGATTATTGCGGGAAAGAAGTATATGAGTTTTGCGGATGAGGGGTTAATGTAACATGAAGACAAAGAATATAATTTTTATTGGAATCGTAATCATTGCGGTCGTAAGCATTTACTATTCATTTAGTGGTGGAGAGACAAGTGAGACATATATCGCCAACATTGAAAAAATGAGGAAAGAGAAAGATCATACGATGCGCACGACATCTGACTCGCCCTTTGCAAATGACACGACTCAAACATTCAAGGGACTCAACTATTTCCCAATAGATGCTACATACCAGATCCGCGCCAAGCTTACACCCGTTGAAAGTAAAAAAGCTGTTTTACTACCAACCAGCGATAGTAAACAGAAAAGCTATCTTGAATACGCCTACGCTGAGTTTGAAATGCAGGGTGTGAAAAATAAACTCTTAATTCTTGAAATCATGGATATGGGTCCATACCGAGGAACACTTTTTCTTGCCTTTGCGGATAAAACCAGTGCAAGAGAAACGTATGGGGCCGGGCGATACTTAGATGTCAAGAAAATACCGGGCGCCACTTCAGTTACACTTGATTTCAATGAAGCTTATAATCCCTACTGTGCCTACAACGACAATTTTTCGTGCCCCTTCCCTCCTCAGGAAAATATTTTATCAATAGCCATCAAAGCCGGTGAAAAAACTTATCATTAAAACTATGCGCAACTACATTTTACTATTTGCACTTGCTTTGTCAGTTCAAAGTATTGCACAAACTATTAAACCAACCGATCCATTAGCACACACCTTCTCTATCGTTGCGCGTGATCCGAAAACAGGTGAGATGGCCGTGGCTGTACAAAGTCATTGGTTTAGTGTTGGCACGGGTGTTTCGTGGGGCGAAGCCGGTGTAGGTGTAGTGGCTACACAATCGTTCACAAATAAATCTTTTGGCTTACGCGGGTTGGCGTTGCTGAAACAAGGGAAGACTCCGCAAGAGGCATTGGACATTTTATTGAGCGATGATACCGGAAAAGATTTTCGGCAAGTGGCAATTCTCGACAAGCTTGGAAGAGTTGCAACGCACACCGGAAAAAATTGCATTGATATGGCAGGCCACTCGAACGGTGAAAATTTTTCGGTACAGGCAAACATGATGTTGAACGATAAGGTTGTTCCAGCCATGGAAAGGACATGGAAAGAAAACAGTTCAATGCCATTGGCAGAAAGAATGGTTGCCGTATTACGAGCCGGACAACTGGCCGGTGGCGATATCCGAGGCAAACAATCTGCCGCACTTCTTATTGTAGCGCCTGAAGCAACGGCTGCTCCCTGGAACGACAAGCTACTGGATTTGCGCGTAGATGATTCACGGGCTCCCATTCAGGAAATCGATCGACTGTTAAAAGTCCATCGGGCCTATGAACACATGAATAAAGGAGATTATCATGTAGAGAAGAATGAGATGCAGAGCGCCATGGACGAATACAACAAGGCTATGAAGATGTTTCCTAATAATCTGGAGATGCAATATTGGACTGCCATAACACTGGCTAACAATAAGGAAATCAGTAAGGCATCGGTTATGCTTCAGACTATTTATAAAAAGGATGCAAATTGGAGAGAACTCACCAGGCGGCTGCCTAAGGTTGGTTTGCTCACGGCTTCAGAAAATGACCTGAAAGAGCTGATGCGATAGAATCCATAAACACGTCATTGCGAGGAATTAGGAATGGAGAGCGTGATGGGTGACGAAGCAATCCCGTATTCAAAGACTGGCGTGTTCACCTCACCTGATTGCTTTACGCCAATGCACATCCATCGCTTCAGTTCGCAATGACGGTTCCTTTTTTTCTGCTATTTTTGCTGTCTTAATTTGCAATTAACGAATGACCATTTCCTACAACTGGCTTAAAGACTACATCGACATTCCTGAAACAGCGAATGAGATCGGATATGTATTAACTTCAACAGGTTTAGAGGTTGAAAGTGTTGAGCCTTTTGAAACCGTGAAAGGCGGATTAAAAGGATTGGTGATTGGTGAAATACTCACCTGTACCAAACATCCAAATGCCGATAAGCTTTCACTTACGACTGTGAATATAGGGGGTGAAAAAAATCTCGCGATTGTTTGTGGAGCACCCAATGTAGCAGCCGGACAAAAAGTAGTGGTGGCCACCGTTGGTACAACGGTGTATCCTGCCAAAGGCGAACCGTTCATGATTAAGTCTGCGAAGATAAGAGGAGAGCAATCGGAAGGGATGATCTGTGCAGAAGACGAAATCGGATTAGGTGAAAGTCACGCGGGAATTATGGTGTTGGATACCAACGCAGCCGTTGGAACACCTGCAGCGGAATACTTTAAAATTGAATCAGATCATATTATAGAGATTGGTCTTACGCCAAATCGAATTGATGCCGCTTCACACATTGGTGTTGCGCGCGATATTAAAGCATCGAAAAATCGTGAAGTACGCTGGCCATCGGTCGACAAATTCAAAGTTGACAACACGAAACTCACCATTGGGGTAACGGTAGAGAATAATGAAGCCTGTCACCGCTTTTCAGGACTAACCATGACGGGCATCACCATAAAAGAATCGCCTGATTGGTTAAAGAACAAACTCCTGTCTATTGGCCTCACGCCTATCAATAATATTGTTGACATCACCAATTTCGTTTGCCACGAAATGGGAAAGCCCATGCATGCATACGATGCTGATAAAATAGCCGGAAATAAAATAATTATTAAAACCCTTGCCCACGGAACAAAATTCACAACGCTTGACGGCAAAGTGCGTGAGCTTACCAGCAACGACTTAATGGTTTGCAACGTGCAAGAAGGTATGTGCCTGGCGGGTGTTTTTGGAGGCTTGCATTCAGGGGTTACGAATTCGACCACGCGTATTTTTTTAGAAAGTGCACATTTCTCCTCTGATTACATTCGGAAGACAGCCTTGCATCATGGATTAAAAACTGATTCTTCATTTCGCAATGAGAGAGGACCTGATCCTAACCTAACCGTGTATTCGATAAAGCGTGCTGCTTTACTCATCAAGGAAATTGCAGGAGGCGAAATCTCATCCGAGATAATGGATGTCTATCCGAAAAAAATCGAAAACCGTGTTATTGAAGTAAAAGATAAAAACATTAACCGTCTGATCGGGAAAGCCATTCCACGCGAAGAAGTATTTGCGATTCTCAAGGCATTGGATATTGAAATTCTGAATAAGAAAGAAGATCGGTACACCGTATCGGTTCCTCCCTACCGTGTAGATGTAACACAGGAAGCCGACATAAGTGAAGAAGTTCTCCGCATTTACGGATTCAACAATATTGAGTTGAATGATTTTGTCGGATCGGATTTTATTGCAGAGTTCTCCGAGAAAGACATCAATAAATTCAAGAATACGATTGGGCAGCTGCTCGTGGGGAACGGATTTTACGAAATCTGGACAAACTCATTAACCAATGCTGCATACCAGCAAAAAAATCAATTATCCTTTACAGGCGAACCCATTGAAATACTGAACAAACTGAGTGAAGAGCAGGGCATTCTGCGTCAAACCATGCTTTTTACGGGGCTGGAAGTTTGTGCGTATAACATTAACCGCAAACAAAAGGACCTTAAGCTGTTTGAATTTGGTAAGATCTACTTTACAGCAGGCGGTAAATACATCGAAGAAGAAAGACTTGCGCTGTACATCAGCGGAAATAGTGAAACAGAAAATTGGCAACATAAAACGCAGCCTGTTACCTATCACGATCTGGCTCAGCAAGTGATGCACATCGTTCAAAAGTCGGGCATTGCATCGGTGAAACAAGAAGTGGTAAAAGACCAACTGTTCGAATATGCGCTGCAAATTTCTGTTGGGAATAAAATTATTGGCACACTCGGAAAAGTAAAACCCGCATTGCTAAAGGATTTAGGCGTTAAGCAGGAAATATTTTATGCAGAACTCAATACTGCCTTGCTTTTCAATACAGCAAATCCTAAGTTAGTAATTGAAGACGTGCCAAAATTTCCCGAAGTAAGACGTGACTTGTCGCTCGTAATAGATAAGAGTGTAAGTTTTGATGAGATTCGGAAAACGGTGTTGACAACTGAAAAGCGATTGATTAAAGAGATCATCGCGTTCGATGTGTATGAAGGAAGTAATATTCCGGCCGGTAAAAAGGCATACGCATTAGGGTTTACCATATTGGATGAAACAAAAACCCTTACGGACGAAGAAATTGATAAAACGATGAACCGCCTGATGGCTGCTTTTGAGCAAACACTGGGTGCTGTAATCCGAAAATAGAAGGGAATTGAGTCCCGATAGCTATTGGGATGATTTAATATTAGATCGGCATAAAAGCCAACAAAAAAGACTTATTACATGGAACAGGAACTTCTCAAAACCAACCTGAACGGCTTGGAGCGCAAAATACTGGTACTCATCAACGAACACAAAAGCCTTAAAGATGAGATCAAATTGTTAAAAACTGAAAATCAGGAACTTAAATCAGGACTTAAGGGTCGCGATGAGCAACTGAGTAATTTTAAAAATCAAATTAAAATCTCTAAAATTGTAGATAATATCAATCCAGAAGACGGAAGTGTCTTTGAATTGAAGAAAAAAGTAGACGATTACATTCGGGAAATAGATAAGAGTATTGCTTATTTAAGCCGATAGCTGACTGGTAAGATTTAATTAATGGAAGAACTTTCAATAAAAATCAAGATAGCCGACCGTGAATACCCTATGACGGTGAAACGTGACGATGAAGAGAGGGTTAGAATGGCAAGCAGGCTTATCAACGAAAAATTAAAGTCTTACAGAGATCAGTTTGGGCTCGAGGATAAACAAGACCTGTTGGCTATGGTTGCTTTTGATAGTCTCGTAGAAAAGATGACTTCGGAGGAAACCCATCAGGTAATTGATCAGACTGTATACGAAAAAGTGACGCATCTTAATCACCTGGTTTCGCAGTCAATTCTATAAACTTCTTCTCTTTATAACCTTCCTTAGTCACTTCAGTGGCTCTTCTTGGGTAATCATAACCCTATAAAAGTTCATTATGCCACAACAGATTATTCTTATTGCATTCGGCAGCTTGATTGCCACTATTGTTCTCAGTTTATTGTTTGGTACGTTTCTCTATAAACGTAAATACCGAAGAAGCCAGTCAGCCGCTGGAGACAAAGCAGCGCTTATTGTAAAAGAAGCCGAAATAACATCTGAAAATATTAAAAAAGATAAGATTTTACAGGCCAAAGAAAACATCCTCCGGTTGAAAACCGAATTTGAGGAAGAAGCCAATCGAAAAAAGAATCAGATTATCACCAACGAACAGAAGATCAAGCAACGCGAACTGCAGATCAGTAAAGAACTGGAAAACCTTAAACGCAAAGAAGCTGATACCACCGAACTGCAGCAAAACTTAGCACAACAACTAGAGAATGTAAAAAGACGCAAAGAAGAACTGGATAAATTCAACCAGCAGAAAATTCAGGTATTGGAGAGTATTTCAAAACTCACAGCAGATGAAGCACGGGAACAATTAGTTGCTTCCTTACGGGATGAAGCGCAAACAAAAGCCAACTCGTACATCAAAGATATAATGGAACAGGCCAAATTATCGGCCACCAAAGAAGCTAAAAAAATTGTAGTAGAAACTATTCAGCGCACGGCTACAGAACATGCTATTGAAAATTGTGTATCCATTTTTAATATTGAAAGTGACGATATCAAAGGAAAAGTAATTGGTAGGGAAGGAAGAAATATACGAGCACTAGAGGCCGCTACGGGTGTTGAGATTATTGTGGACGATACACCTGAAGCTATTATTATTTCAGGTTTTGATCCTGTTCGTAGAGAAATTGCGCGCCTATCGTTACACAGATTAGTACAAGACGGTCGAATTCACCCGGCACGTATCGAAGAGATTGTTGCCAAGACCACCAAAAATATTGACGATGAAATTGTAGAAATTGGCGAGCGTACCGTTATAGATCTGGGCATTCACGGTCTTGCCCCTGAATTAGTACGCATGGTTGGTCGCATGCGCTTCCGTTCATCGTACGGACAAAATTTATTGCAGCACTCGCGCGAAGTAGCGAATCTCTGTGCCATCATGGCAACCGAACTTGGTTTAAATGTGAAACAAGCTAAGCGCGCAGGCTTATTGCATGATATCGGAAAAGTGTGGCCTGAAGAATTAGAGAAGCCGCACGCGATTGTAGGGATGGAACTGGCACAGAAATACAAGGAACATCCTGTTGTCTGTAATGCCATTGGTGCCCACCACGATGAAATTGAAATGACGAGCATCCTATCACCGATCATTCAGGCGTGTGATGCCATCAGTGGCGCACGACCGGGTGCCCGCAGAGAGGTAATGGAGCAATACATTAAGCGATTGCGTGACCTCGAAACACTGGCCACCAGTTTTGATGGTGTTGATAAATGTTACGCGATACAGGCTGGTCGGGAATTACGGGTAATTGTTGATGCCGAAAACTGTTCCGATGAAAGAGCAGGTCAATTAAGCTTTGAGATCTCACAAAAGATCGAACGCGATATGCAATATCCAGGGCAGATAAAAGTTACCGTTATCAGAGAAATGAGGAGTGTAGCGTACGCGAAATAGAAGTTGAGGAGTCTGTTACTCATAACAATGGTAATATTGATAAGCTGCAAAGCCCAGCAGGTTTCGATTGCCCATGTTGAGTGGAAGCTTGTTAAAATGGTTAATGCTGATCTTTCCCTTTTAGACCAACCGGTCACCCTTACTCTAGACGAAACAAATAAAAAAATAAGCGGGTATGCAGGGTGTAACAGTTTTTTTGGAACGTACCAATCCACAGGGTCAAACATTTCATTCACAGGCCTGGGCTCAACAAAAATATTTTGTCAGGATAAAATGAAGGTTGAGGATACCTACTTCAGTTCGCTAGTGAAAATACAGTCTTTTAAAATGAAGCACTCCAAGCTTTACCTTTTATACGAAGGCCATATTGTTCTTGAATTTAGCAAGTAGAGCTTATCCTATTTTGGCTGAGCGGTCTTCTGTCTATACCAATCCCCATCATTTCCGGGAATCAGCTCACCCAAACGTGTATAGATATCAACGATCGTACTATCCTGCCCAATAGCTTCCTTATAAAGAACTATCGCCTTGTTCGTCTCTCCTTTTGTATCGTAGATGTAAGCCATCAAATGACACAATACTGCGCTACGGTAGCCGTTGCTATAAGCCCCATCATACCAACGTAACGCTGAGTCGAGCTGGCTCTGATTATAAAAACTATCTCCAATCAATAACAAGGCATCGGTATAGTCAGGCGCGTATTCCATTATTTTCTTTGTCTCGTCAATCGCCTGTCGATAACTTTTCCGATTAAAATAAATGTATCCCTTATTATATTGAGCCTGTTGATGTTGAGGTCTCAGCGCTAAGGTTTGGTCATATAGGATTAAGGCCGAGTCAGTATTATTGGAATTTAAAAAAGCGTTGCCGCGTTTGAAATACAAATCGGCATTCTCGGGATCCTTATCAATTGCAAATTTGTAGTAGTAGGCTGCCGAGTCATACTGCTGTGCGTTATAATATTCCAATGCCCGCTGATACGTTTCGTTTGCTTCATCACCATCACTCCCAAAAAGCGCTCCCAGAATGGTAATGAAAAATATAAAGCCAATGAAACCAGCAACTAGTGCCACGAAAACTTTTGTTTGTTGTGGTGTTTTGGGGCCAGTAGAATCTTTCTTAAAAATTTCCTTTACCTCTTGCCAAAAGAGCCATGCTTGACTAGGCCTAAAAGCTTCATACGATTTTTTAACAGATGAACTATCATGACTCGGCTGGCTCGTTATCTGGGGCTGCAAAATTTTAAATAGACTAAAGGCGGATCCGGCAAGAAGAAAATATATGATTGACTGATCTACTGACCAGAAAAATGACATCAATAAAAGGCATAAACAGAGAATAAATACCCATAACTTACCTTCGTGCCTCTTCGTTGATTTAGGATCCGATTCCATAGCTAATTCATCAGCGCAACAATCTCTTTCTCTTCAATACGAATGTCATCCTCACCTACTTCATCAAACGGATTTTCGAGGTGATCTTGAATATTATCCAAGCTAACTAAAATAAAACTATATAAGATTGGCATTACATACTCGAGATGAGCCGAGAAGTCATTAAACGTGCTGGCAAAGTAAGGTCCGTAAATGATAGGAAAAACATAAATGAATACTTTGCTATAGGCACGAAGTGTTACGGGAGTGCGGTACACTTGAATAATTTTAAGGCTATCGAAAGCAATAATCATCTTGCTAACGTACTGGCTGACACGTGATATCTCGCCACTTTGAACACCGTGTTGACGGAGCTCCATTGAAATGACTGATAGCTTGGAAAATAAAGTATAAATATTTTTTTCATTCTCGCTCCAATCTTTGTGCTTGACGGATGTAAACATCTGACGGATACGAACCATTAACTCGCCAACAAGTTTACGTGTACGATCTGGCAATTCATTGTTTTTATCAGTAGGCCAATCACGCGTTGCATAATAAATTGCAATGGCATGGCCTTTAAAATCTGAAAAACGTTGAAGGGCTGTTTCACGCCTCGTATACGCAGCACTAATAGAAAATACAACAGGAAAAACAATTGCAACACCAACAAGCATATCGGGGAATTTTGCAAGGAATCCCATATGAAAGCAAATATAGGTTGACACGACCGACAGGGCTGTAATGATCAGCGTTTTATAATTAATGATCAGAAAAAAACTTTTTAAAACTCGTTTCATAGGTTTTTAAATTAGGATATAGTATGCAGTGTATAATAGATTCTACTGGCAGCTCAGGTGATTAACATCTTCTCATAGGTTGCCTTTTGTGTCTTAATATCAATTCCAAAAAATTCTACATAGGCTACTTTAGGCCACCAACCATCCTCTGCAACCTGAACAAATATCTTTGTTAATTTAGATGGATATCCGCCAATGCTCATAGAAGCCCAAGCTTGACCATTTTCATCAATCGATACAATCCATGATTTTTCTTTTGACGACACAAATTGAACTTTGTATTTAAAACTATTAATGGGGCTAGCCTTTACTCCATAAGCAAACGTTCGCTCCAGGTAGTTCAATTCACTATACTGACCTTGCTCACCATATCGTATCCAAAACACTTTAACAGGGTTTTTTGAATTAATCACATTATTCGCAGAGAGATTGACTTCGTAAACAACAGTGGTTGGATTTGGGCTTCGGTGAATATAAAAAAGTGTCTTTTTTGATTGTGGCGGAACAGGGAAATCAGAGGGAACAACTCCGTTCTGTAAGAAGCACACGCTAGAGACCAGAAAAAGCAATGCGTTACTCTTCATCGTTCAGAAAAAAAACTTAACCTATATTTATCTAATAATTTTAACTTCATGTTATCTACCCTTATAAACCGATGGCAATTTGCTCTTAAGGCCAGCGGCTTTCGAACTAAAATTCTCCTATCAACAAGCATTCTATTATTTTATGCATTTATCGCTCCTGTTCTATTTGAATTCATTCAGCAAAGAAATGGCTACATGTTAAACGATTATGTATTACTTCACTTGCCTATTCACAATTTATCGCTACCAATATTTACCATACTATATTTTTCAATTGCCTCCGGTATTTTAGTCCTGATTTTTCATCCAATAATTTTTTTACGTACACTGATTGCCTATACCATTCTTACTACACTTCGTTTTTCGACCATACTGCTTGTACCGCTTGACCCACCCGGTAACATGGTTGAACTCCGTGACCCCCTTGTCCAATTTTTCTTTTACCAACAAACCGTTACGAAAGACCTCTTCTTTTCGGGTCATACAAGTATTCTCGTATTATTCGCACTAACTATTCCGTACAAACAAGTACGGTATCTTCTCCTAATTTGCGCAGGCATCATTGGGTTCATGTTGCTGATCCAACATGCCCACTATACAATTGACATCTTATTTGCGCCACTTTTCGCCTGGCTTTCTTTTACCCTTGCAAAATTTAAGGAGAAGAGAAAAACAACCCTCAGCAAAATCCAATAGCCCCAATTTTTCAGCATTTAAGGCAATAAACTGATACTTTAAAGGTTCTAAAGTTTACGTTAAGATAACATTCGCTTAACTTTTACGTAAATTTCATACCGATAAATTACCAAAATGACTTTGAAAAACTACCCAAGCTTTGAGTTTTTCGCTCCGCTAACCTCAGAGCAGATCTATTTTTTTGAAGAACATGGATTTTTACATTTCAAAAACTTCATCAAGCCCGAAACTGTAGAGCTCTTTAAAGGTGAAATAAAGGCTATAGAGAAAAAATGGGTACAAGAAAATACCGAAAAAGTAAATGGAGTCCCCATTAAATATGGTTATGATGTTGACGGGCGTAAAATTGTACAGCGTTTTGCCTTTAGTTCGCTGTATAGTACTATCCTCCACGAATTCTTACAAGACCCAAGGTTTCAAGCTCTTTTTCCGCTTATGGGGTCAACGGTAGTAAACCCGAGAATTGGTGAAAATGAAAAAGACGGGTTGGTCATTAATCATTACATTAATACTGATGTAAGCAGTTTTACTCGTATGGGTTGGCATACCGACTGCCTGCGTGATGTTTTCTATGGAAAAAAGATTTTGCCGATGCTTAATGTAGGCGTTCATTTAACAAATGCTATTGAAAATAACGGTGGGCTTAGGCTTTTACCCGGTACACATAAGCAAACCCTACTTAACCTATTATTCAAGAAACGATATTTTTTTGATCATGAAGCAGACAAAAATGAAATATCATTGATGACAAAAGCTGGTGACCTCACAATCCACGATGGCAGGCTTTGGCATCGTGTGGCTCAGTCTTCCATTGTTGGTGAAGCAAGCCGCAGACAGGTCATGTATGTACCTGTAATTTGTGGCGAATATGCTATCAAACATAAAAATAGCAAAACACAATTTTATCAACGCTTTCAAAAAATAGCACGATAGATGAAGCAAGCCGTTGTAACCGGGGCAAGCAAAGGCCTTGGAAAAATGTTCGCACATCAGCTTGCTTCTCGAGGCTTCAATTTGCTTCTTATTGCTCGTTCTGAGAAGCTCTTATCGGATGAGGCAAATCTAATCTCTGCCAACTATGGGGTTACAATAAACTGTTTAGCCATCGATCTTAGCGAAACAAATTCAACTTCTACAATAACTAGTTGGTGTACTCAACATAATTTTAAGCCATCGGTTTTAATCAATAATGCTGGCTATGCTTGTTGGGGGCTTTTTAATCAAATTGATTTGCCGCTTCATCAAAAAATGATGCAGGTAAATATGAATGCACTTGTAGGCTTGTGTCACGGGTTACTTCCATTCCTAAAACAAAATGAACGCGGCTTCATCCTTAATATTGCGAGTGCCGCTGCCTTTCAGGCCGTACCGTCAATCGCATTGTATGCTGCCACTAAAGCTTTTGTGCGAAGCTTTTCCAGAGGATTACGCTACGAACTCAAGACCAGCAATGTATCGGTTACGTGTATGAGCCCTGGTCCTATTGCCACTAACTTTATTAAACAAGCTGGTATGGAAGCTCTGCAAGATACCGCAAAGAAATTTGAGATGTCGGCTGAGGACGTTGCAAAGAAAGGACTGAACGCTATGTTTGGAGGCAAAGCAGAGTGCATTCCGGGAATTGTAAACTTTTTTACAATAAAATTTTCGGCCATTCTCCCGGATTCAATCTTAGAAAAAATAGCGGGGAACCTCTACTTAAAAAAGTTAAAGAACTAGTTACTTCTATTCCTTTACTACCTCTACTTCTACGCGAACATTCTTTTTTGCATTTACGCTATGCTTATCAAAAAGCGGGCGTTTACCACCCCAAGCTTCAACTGCTATTCTATCCGCAGTAATTCCATTTGTTATCAAATACTCTTTAATGGTTCCGGCACGCTGCCCGGATAAATCCTTCGCTGTTCCCATTCCTTGCACAGTGCCTTCCATTGTAAAGAAATTCTTTTCGGGACCTAAACCCAAAATTTTTCCATGATAATTACCATTGGAGTGGCCATGCAGAACAATCTTTTTTGTTGGGCTATCCTGCATCATCTGCAAAAGGCTATTTAGCTCATATTTTGATTCCGGTAACATAATGGCTGCATCATTGTAGAAGTAAACATTATAAAGTGTTTGAATATCCCCTTTTTGATATCGAACCAAGTCAAACGATACAACAAGGGTTGTTCCCATCAAGTCAATATTTTCCTTTACGGTATCGGCAAGGGGTAATGGGTAATTCAATTCATGTTGCACTTTACGGTATCCAAATACTTCGCACGTTAACGTTAACTGACCCGACTTGCTTTTTGGATCAGGAAGAACGAGGTAGTCATTGCCTTTTACCTTGGTTATAAATCTGCTTCTTTCAGTGTCCACTACCTGTACTTCTCCGTCTACCACGCGATTCTTTGTTCCGTAGAAGAGACTCAGAAAAACTTCGGTATTGCCAAGGGTCACTTGTTTGTACTGAATAATTTTTTCGTCTTGCTCCGCTATTGTTTCTCCTGCTTTTGAGGGTTCAATAATCGCCTCTTCTTTTACAACAACTTGCTCTGCTACAATTTTCTTTTCTTCTGTCACAATTTTTTTCTCTTCAACAATTGGCTGAGGTGCTGGCGACTCGGCTGGCTTTACTGTTTCTACAGTTGGTGATGGTTGAGGTGTTACCGTATTAACGTCCGGTGATGATATTTTTGCTGCGATATCGCCTGAAACAACACGAACCCAGGCATCTACAAACGAATCCTTCTTGCGGGCGTCCTTCATTCCAATTAAGGATTCCTTTAATGTAGTGTAGTAGTTAACATAAACGAAGAACAGGTTTCTTGCCGAATTGAAACCATATTTTACAGCATGGCCGTTTGCCGCAAGTTGCTCGGTATACCGCTTAGCAAAATCTTCCCGGGTATCGTCATAAGCCGCTACAACCACATAATAGCCAGAACTAAGCTCGCTTTGAGCAAAAGCGGAACAATAAAATCCGACAAACAGAAAGCAAAGCAACGTAATCTTCATAACGCGTATATTTGATCGCTTAAAAGTGGCAGAAAAAAACCTAATTTTCAACACAAATTAACGCTGGCCAACTTGTTCTTTCTGAATGTCAATCTACATCCACAGGTTATTTGGAAGGAATTGAAGCAGAGTTCCTATTTTTACTAAAAGTAACTCATGCAAGCGGTCATTTTAGCAGGTGGTAAGGGTACAAGGTTAAAATCAATTCAGGCTCAGACTCCTAAGCCTATGATGCCCATTGGCTCGAAGCCTGTTCTTGAACATCAGATAGCACTTTTAAAATCTTTTGGTATTACAAAAATCATCATTTTGGTAAACCATCTCAAAGAATCTATTCAAGACTATTTTCAACATGGCGAAAAATGGGATGTGGAAATTTCATACTTCGAAGAAGTTACACCCCTCGGTACGGTGGGTGGTATTAAAGCAATTGAGAACCAGATAGAAGGTGATTTTCTTGTGATTTATGGAGATGTAATGTTTGACATAGATCTTCAACGCCTGATTAATTTTCACTATGCTAAAAAAAGCGAGTGCACGCTTGTACTTCATCCCAACGATCATCCGTACGATAGCGATTTAGTTGAGATTAATTCAGATTCGAGGATTACCGCCTTTCACGCTAAACCACATGACCCCAATCAATATTATCGCAATCTTGTAAATGCGGGGGTTTACGTTTTTTCGAAAAAGATTTTCGATTTTTTAGAGAGTGACCAAAAAGCGGATTTTGGAAACGACATCTTCCCATCAATTTACGCTACTCTAAAAATGTTTGGGTATACTACAGCGGAATATTTAAAGGATATGGGTACCCCTGATCGTTTGGAGAAAGTGGAACGTGACTACCAGGCGGGAAAAATTGCAGCCCGTAATCTTCGGAATAAACAGAAGGCCATTTTTTTAGATCGTGATGGGGTTTTAAACGAAGATCAGGAATACATATCATCCCCTGAAGACTTAACGCTTTATCCATTTACAACATCCGCCATAAAAAAGATAAATACGTCAGGTTTTTTAGCCATCGCGATTACAAATCAGCCTGTAATCGCCCGAAATCTTTGCACCGAAAAAGAGCTTAGGATCATCCACAATAAGTTAGACACCATGCTAGGAGAAGATCATGCTCTATTGGATGCCCTCTACTATTGCCCACATCATCCTGATAAAGGATACCCGGGAGAAAACCCGATTTATAAAATTGATTGTGAATGTCGTAAACCCAAACCGGGTATGCTTCTCGATGCGGCCCGTGATTTCAACATTGACCTTGCTAATTCTTTTTTTATTGGAGATCATGAGCGGGACATAGAGGCTGGAAAGCGTGCCGGAGTAACAACCGTTGGAGTTCGGACAGGCGCAGCGATGAGGGGCACTCATATACAGGCAGATCACACTTTTGAAAATATTGAACAGGCCGTAGACTTTATTACACAATCTACCATTATTAAATAATGCCTTTCTTTACCTTGCGATTCAGTTAACTCAAAAAAATTGATCATTACCCGAACACCATTTCGAATTAGTTTTGTTGGAGGCGGTTCCGATTTGGAAAGCTTCTATTCCCGGCACAAGGGCGCGGTGATTAGTACCTCCATCAATAAGTATATGTACATATCTTCGCACAAATTTTTTGAAGATAATAAGATTCGAATAAAATATTCAAAGACCGAAACGGTTTCGCAACCAGAAGAATTACAACACCCAATTCTTCGCACGGTTCTCAAAAAATTTAATATCCATGGTGGCCTGGAGATAAGTTCCATTGCGGATGTACCTGCAGGAACAGGTCTTGGCTCTTCTTCTGCTTTTACCGTAGGTATTTTACACAACTTACATCTCATAAATAAATCACCGGTTCACAATGAGCGACTTGCCGCAGAGGCCTGTGAGGTGGAGATTGAACTCTTGCAAGAGCCTATTGGAAAACAAGATCAGTATGCTACTGCGATTGGGGGGTTGAATCTTATTGAATTTGAACCTTCTGGAAAAGTTGTTGTCAGCCCCCTAAAAATTGAAAAAGAAGTTTATAATATGTTAGAGCAAAATCTGCTCATGTTTTATACAGGCGATCAGCGCAGTGCCTCCGCTATACTTTCTGAACAAAAGAAAAACACAAGCCAGGAAAACATCTTTAGTTCTTTAAAAAAAATGGTTGGCCTGGTGTATGAAACAAAACAGGCGCTCGCTACTGGAAATTTAAATGACTTTGGCCGCATTCTTCATGAAAATTGGTTACTCAAAAAGAAACTTGCTGCCGGTATCACAAACCCTGTCATAGACGCTGCGTATGAAATAGCTCTGAAAAACGGAGCACTCGGTGGAAAATTATTAGGCGCTGGCGGAGGAGGCTTTTTGCTATTCTATTGTCCGGTTAATTTGCATGAAAAATTAATTGCAGCCCTAAAACCATTGCGCAAATTTGACTTTAAATTTGATGACGAAGGCAGTAAACTAATTCACTACTCCGATGAATGACACACAACAAACAATAGAGAACTACCTCACCCTGGTCAAGAATACGATTGACCAACTTGATCGTAATCAAATTGAAAAGACTGCCGAGGCATTTATGCGCGTATACGATGCGGGTAAAACTATTTACATTTTTGGTAATGGTGGCAGTGCTGCTTCAGCAACGCACGCGTGTGGCGATCTTGTTAAGGGTGCTTCGTATGGTTTAGAAAAGCGCTTTAAAGTAATGAGTCTGGTAGATAACCTGCCGGCACTGATGGCTATTGCCAATGACATATCGTACGATGACATATTTATTGAACAGTTAAAAAACTTTATACAACCTGGCGATTTGGTTATCGGTATTTCGGGTTCAGGTAACTCCAATAATGTGGTTAAGGCAATGGATTTCGCCAAACAAAAAGGCGTTCAAACTATAGCCTTCTGCGGATACAAAGGCGGTAAAATTAAAGATATCGCTGACGTGGTAATTCATTCTGTAGCCATGGACATGGAAATTGCAGAAGACATTCACATGATCGTCTTTAATGTTCTTAAAAAAGAAGTAATGCGTAGGCTCCACGGCAAAATTTCGTCTATGGGCTCTACCTATGATGCCCGCGTAAAATAATTATTTACTCGCCCCTAATGCAAGTCCGTCTTTCTTACCCAGCATAAAAACTGCAACTGCATTTAAAATAAAACCTGAACCATAGCCAAATAACTGAAAAATAGAGGCAACAATACTTAAAAACCCTACCAACAGGTTTTTTTCCTTACTAGCTGAGCTGCAAAAAATGGCTAGAAAATAACAAGCGATTACTATTAGAAACCCATTAAATAAAATTGTACTAATCAGTGCGCTAAATATACCCAGCACAATAAAGCCCATAAAGGCACTCGGAAAAAAATGTGTGATCTTTAATTCGTTGCGATGCCGGTGAAAAATATTGATACGTGCTGCCCCAAATCTAAATACTTGCCTAAAAAAGCTTGCAAACGTTGTTCTACGTTTGTGGTACACAAAGGCATCGGCAATCAATTTTACGGTAAACTTTTCGTTGATTATGCGAATGCTCAGTTCAATATCTTCGCCACACGAAAACGAAGAAAAGCCTTTCATTTTATGAAAAACATCTTTTCGAATACCCATGTTAAAGCCTCGCGGATTAAATTGATGAATTTGCTTCTTGCCACCACGAATCCCGCCTGTTGTTAAATAGGATGTCATAGCAAAACTAATGGCCTTCTGTACCATTGTAAACGACTTATGCGCAGCATCGGGGCCGCCAAATGCATCAATAGTTTCGTGCAGCAATGCCTGATGTACAATTGATAGATACGATTGCGGTAAGATCACATCCGAATCCAGAAAAATAAGATAGTCACCTTTAGCATGCTCTGCTCCCAGATTTCGCGAAGGGCTAATCGGCAGTCGCGGGCGGTGGAGGTGGTGAATAATCAATTTCGATTCAAATTCCTTTAGGAGTGGCGATAATATTGGCGTAGGGCTTCCGTCAGCAATAATGATCTCAAAGCCTTCCATGTTACTAGCAGGCAGCTGTAATACGGTAAAGCTCTCCAATAATTCACGGATTTCATCCGGTCGGTTAAAGGCAGGTATTATAAACGAATAGTACAAATCTTTGAATTTTCTTACGAACTACTGTAAAAATAACGATCTATGAGGCACTGTAAAAAGTTTTTTGCTTTTTTGCTGCTTCCCACAACTATGAGAAAGACAATTGCAAGCTTAAAGAATTTCGTGTTAATTATGCGACCGGGTTTATGGCTCAGTTTTATAACTGCACCGCTTCAGCTAATTGTTAATACGCTGAAGCTCTCAAAATGGACAATAACGAAAGGAAAAGAAGCAACGTTCAACGATTTTTATAGACCCAAACGCGACTATAGTCTCCGTTATTCATTATACGAACATGTAGTGCTTATTGAAAACCTGCGTGACCAGCCGATAGATTATCTTGAATTTGGTGTGGCCAAAGGGCATTCTTTTAAATGGTGGCTAGCGGAAAATAAACATCCGAATTCACAATTCTTTGGCTTTGATACATTCGAAGGGCTTCCGGAAAAATGGGGGACTTTCATGAAGGGATCAATGTCCTTTAGCGTGCCTGAATTACAGGATAGCCGACATGAGTTTTATAAAGGATTATTTCAAGAAACACTCTATCGTTTTCTTGCGGAGAAGAAATTGAAACAGAATCATAGAAAAATTATTCACCTGGATGCCGATCTATTTTCTTCAACGTTATTTGTACTTACTACGATACACCAACACTTAACTAAAGGTGATCTACTAATTTTCGATGAGTTCAATGTACCCAACCACGAGTTTCTTGCCTTTGAGTGCTACACTAAATCGTTTTACGTTGAATATGAAATGATTGGAGCTGTGAATAATTATCTTCAGGTTGCCTTAAAGCTTACAAAAAAATAAAACCCCTTGTCATTTGAAATTATAGTAGACCCAATTATTGAGTGCTTGCTACTTTTAAGGTAACGCCCTGAAGGTGTTCGTCAATCCCCACCTTATCAATAACCAGATAATCTCGCTTGCTTAGCGATTGCATGGCAATCATCTCTGCTAAAAATCCTGTAACAAAAAGTTGAACACCAATGATCAAGGCTACTAACGCGAGGTAAAAAAGTGGTTGCTCCGTTATATCTCGTTTTAACGGGATTTTTGAAATGTACGAAGCATCAATTTTATCCCAGAATACTTTCGTGGTAAAAATTATACCGGCCAAAAATGAAAACGATCCAAGCAAACCAAAAAAGTGCATTGGCTTTTGGCGAAACTTGCTTACAAATGTAATGGAGATCAAATCGAGAAAGCCATTCATAAAACGCTCCCATCCAAACTTGGTAGTGCCATACTTACGCGCACGGTGTTCTACTACTTTCTCACCTATTTTTTTAAACCCTGCCCACTTGGCGATCACCGGAATATAGCGATGCATCTCGCCATAGACCGTAATATTTTTTATTACACGCTTATCATACGCCTTCAGTCCACAATTGAAATCGTGGAGCTTTATGCCCGATATCATACTGGTAACTTTGTTGAAAAATTTAGATGGAATTGTTTTTGAAAGCGGATCGTTGCGCTTTTTCTTCCAGCCCGACACAAGATGAAGACCATCTTGCTTTATCATTTTAAATAGATCTGGAATTTCATCGGGGCTGTCTTGCAAATCGGCATCCATAGTAATAATTACATCACCTCCACACGCACGGAAGCCTGTTTGCAGGGCAGCTGACTTTCCGTAATTGCGATTAAAACGAATGCCTTTAAAGGCACCATTTTCTCGATTGATGTTTGTAATCACATCCCAAGAACTGTCCTGACTACCGTCATCAATCAACAGTACTTCAAAGGATAAGCCGTGTGTTTGCATCACACGGCTTATCCACTGACAAAGTTCAGGAAGGGATTCCTCCTCATCAAAAACCGGTACGATAACCGATATATCCATTGAACTGTTATTCATTACATAATCTCAGGCTGATTCTTCCGAACGAAAATAGAGGAGATCAAAGCCATAACTGCCGAAAAGATAGCAATGTAAATATACCCTTTCGCCATACCCATTATTGTAAATTGTTCAGCAGTTGATTCTCTGGCTTTCTCTAACGCTTCGTCCATTGATTCTTCCGGTGCGCCAAAACTCTCCATCATAGCCCGTGTATTTTCAAGGGAAGCATCCACCAATTTTTGGGGTAATTCCGTGTCAATCACCTGATACAATAAAATGTTAAAAAAAGTGGCTACCAATCCTGACACTGCCAAAATCAAAAATCCATGTTGGAATGCTTTCCCATATGGAAGGAAGCCACCAATCGACTTCCGGTAATCAATACCAGCATAGATGGTAATTCCAAAATAAATTGCTAATGCTACGAAAAGAAACTTTAGCTGAACCATTATAGTGTAATCAATAACATAAAGCGACATCGTAAGGATGATGCTAACGGCTGCTGTGATTAATCCCCAACGAATAGCATGTTGCATTAAGGTTGGAGCAGGGGTCGAATTTTCTTCCATTTTTACTTGGGGTTAGGTTGTTTTCTTAAAATTACGGATAAAATAATGCTTACAAAAAGGCCTATCGATAAACTATGAATGTAGTATCGAGTTGTTATTTGCACAGAATTAGTCGAAGGTAATTGCACTAAATTACGTTCGTAGGTATCTTTTCCATACCTAGCAATCTCTTCTGCAGAAAATGATTGAAAGAACTCTGTCATAGTTTTTATATACGAGTCAATAAATGTTGATTCCACAGAACAAAAAGCCAATAGCAAAATGGAAGATAAAATCCCTGTCACCATAATCATTACAAAACTCAGCATCATGCCTTGCGAGAAATACAACACCCCTTCTTGATGAACATCGCGCAATTCTTTTAGGCTAAAAAAAATAAACACGCTAAACAATAGAATCCTAAAATCAACAAAAGGAGAAACTATTATAGGAAGGCCGAGATAATACGTTGCAATCAATAAGGCAATCGCAAGCACTCCTGCAATTGCGCCATTTCGAACCCCTATGGATAATAGTGGTGAAACTTTTTTCATAAAATAATAGGTGTTTCAAGTCCTAAAATAATATGAACGTCATTTCGTAGCAAACCTGACGAAGGAGGGTGAGCGGAGAAATCCCCTTGTGGGTTACGCGAATAAGGGGATTTCTCCGTCCTGCCTGTGGCCGGACTGCGAAATGACGAACAAATATTATTAGGACTCATTACGGATATACTCATATAAAATAATACTAACTGGACACTTTCCATCTCCAATTCCTCGCAATGACGTGTCTATTATTTTTTTTGCGTAACATCAAATTATAGATCGAACCAGTGCTTGTTGTTATTGAAAACGGCTACTGCTTTACCAGTAAGTGAATTACCAAGCCATGGCGAGTTTTTGGATTTGGATAAATTCGTCTTCTCATCCAACGTCCAGGTAGCATGAGGATCAAATAACGTGATATTTGCTTTTGCATCAATATCAATTACAGGAATCTCAAGTTGCAACACAGTGCGCGGACCGTTTGTTACTTTATCGATTAGTACATCCCAATCAACCATTTCGGAAAGCGATACAAGGTTTGAAGCGAATGTCTGTAAATTAATAATGCCAACATCAGCCAAATCAAATTCAATGCTCTTGCTTTCTTCATCTTGCGGAACGTGCCCGGAACAAATCACATCAATGGTTCCATCATTCAATCCTTTAATAAGGGCATCGTTATCCGACTTTTCGCGCAGTGGCGGGTTCACTTTGTAGTTCGTTTCAAATCCCGACAACATACTATCCTCAAACAGTGGTTGGTATGCAGCGATGTCGCAGGTGATGTTCATTTTACTTTTTGCCGCCCGTACTAATCCTATCGATTTAGCGGTAGAGAGCTTTGAAAGATGAAGTCTGCCTCCTGCATAGGAAAGCAATTTGAGGTTTCTACTAATCGCTACTTCTTCAGCAATGCGTGGCATGCCTTTCAATCCCAGCATGGTGCTTTGCAAACCCTCATGCATCTGGCCAAACATATTGAGCCAAATGTCTTCAGGGTGATCAATAAGTACTCCGTTGAATTTTTGCAAGTATTGAAGCGACTTTAAGAAGATATCGGTGTGCCAGATGGGCTTGAGGCCATCGGTAAAGCCGGCAGCACCTGCTTCGTGCAAGTCGATCATCTCGGTAAGTTCTTCTCCTTTATTATTTTTTGTTACCGATGCCAGCGGATAAACTTGTAGAAGTCGGTTATCATTTCCGCGTATCAGATAGTTAACATCGTTCTTAGTTTGAATGCAGGGCACTGTGTTTGGCAACAGCGCTATTTCTGTAAATCCTCCCGCTACAGCTGCCTTCGCGCCCGATTCCAGGTCTTCTTTATGCTCTAGTCCGGGATCGCCAATGAAGGTTCCTAAGTCAAACCATCCAGTGGATAGAATCATCCCCTCAGCCTTGATTACTTTATCAGCCTGATAGTTCTTATCCCCGATTTCGGTAATACGACCGTTTTGGAGAAGTACATTTTTTTCTTTTTTATGAAAGGGGGAGTTGGTGTCAAGGATTTTAGCGGCCTGGATGAGTATCTTCATTAACCGTTATTTTAGAAAGCGTATCAGCAATATTTCCACCAGAAGGAAGAAAAGTGCCAGTATCAGGGCAAACTTCCATAAAGGTGTCCCCAAATATCTCGCTTTTATTTCGTTACTAAAAGCCTCTTCCGAATTTGCTTCAAAAATGCTGATGCCCTCCGGGTTGCCAAGCTGCTGCTTAATTTGTTCGGCAGTGTATTGCCCCAGCAATGATTCATACTTGTTGAGATTAAAGGCTAGTAATCCAACGGTATCGCGTTCATGAGTAACCTTATAAAAACCAGCACTCATAGCCAAAGGTGGGAGCTCCATCAACACCTGGTCACCAAGCTTACGTTGACCAGGAACGATTTCTTGTTCTCCAACTAGTTTTATGGGCTGCTCTCCAGACACACTATCTAACCGGAGGCTGATGAATGATTCATTTAACGAATAATAAGGTTTTACTTCACTCTTTTTGCCAGAGGCTGACATGCGGTACATTACCGGAACAAACAGCGCTGAATTATGGAAAGAGGTAAAAGCATTTTCAAGCGGAGCAGCCAATAGATATAGTTTACCCGATTGGTTGAATACCGAAAGAAATGGTTGCTCATTTTTAAATTTGAGAATGGCCGATCGGTCATTACCCCAGGCCAAAAGCTGACTAGCCTGCGGCATTTCAATTCGGACTGAGCGTTCTTCAAATACATTTTCGAAAAAAGGATTATTGAAATCCGGGTAATCGAGTTGCGTAAGCGCTGATCCTTTTACCACATTCGCGGATGGCAACCCCAGCAGATTCTTATACGATGTGATGTCCGGAGTTAATCCCGGAATTACAAATAGCGCCCCACCATCGCTGATGAAAGTTCGCAAGGATGATACAAGCGACATATCAAACCGATCCAACCCATTTGTGACAACTAAATCCGCCTCCGATAATAAACTGTAATTAAAGTTGCTCACCGTAAACGACCTGAACGAGAATACTTCTTTATTACCAAAGACCTTTTCTACAGGAGTAACCTCATTCTTGCTTTTGATCTCCACCACACGAATTTTTTCGGTGAAGTTTAACGCCAGATAAAACTCATTATCAAAGCTCACCGGATAATCATTGAAACTAACAGTAGCACGACTAATACCATGAAGACCCGTGACAAGATCAAACGATGTTTCGGTCAAGCCCTTGGCAGCAATATTCACCGAGCTTGTTCCGGTTTGAATTCCATTCATGGATACTTTTACTAATAACTGCTCAACGGCACGAGTACCATCGTTGCGAAGTCGAACATGAAGAGTATTTTTTTCTCCTCCTACCACAAATGGATTTTCGAGATACGCTGTATCGATAAAAATATTGGTATTGGTCTGAAAGGTTAATGGTACTAAATGCCAGCGTTGTGTGGTGTCGTAAACAGAAGTATTCAATTGCCCTGCCGTAGATTGTTGAAAATCTGAAATCCAGAATACTTCATTGGAGCGGTCGGTAGTAGTTGAATTATAAAAACGTTCTTTTATTTCAGATACACTTCTACTCACGGATGAAAGTCTTATCTGGCTAAGTAAATCCTGAATCTCTGCTTTGGTCTTGTACGAATTTGAAAACGGAGCAAAATCGTTTGTGAGTAATCGGTAGCGACTGTCAGGCGGAAAAATTTCCACGATCTGTCGGGCATACCCAATACCGGCATCTAACGCGCGGGTTTTCTCACCTACCGGCACCGACATGCTGAGGGAGTTATCTAAATATATTGAAATATTTCGGTTAGTCGAAAATTGCTCCGTTGCCGGGATGATTGGCTGGGTAAATACAAATACAAGAAACAGCAGGAATAGCAATCGCGAAGCAAGGATTAGATAGTGCTTAAGTTTTCGCTTAGCGCTGGTGGCCTCTTGGACTTGTTTTAAAAATCGGGTGCTGGAGAAAAATATCCGTTGCGTTTTGCGGAAATTAAAAAGATGGATGATGATGGGAATAGACAATGTGGTCAATGCCCAGAGAAACGAAGGATATAGAAAACTCATCGGTGGCGAAGTTAATCGTTAAAACGATAACCGGTAAATGTGGTTCGGTAGAATTTGATGAAAAGCAACCTCACCCCGCCCTGTCGGACACCCCGCTCCATATGGAGAGGGAAAGGGGGTGAAGTAAAATAAAAAAGTCACCTCGGTTGCCCAAGATGACTTTTTTAAAAAGGAATCAGTTCTTACTGCTTCCCGCCCAGCATCACCAGGTCGTTCACGTTAATCTCCGTGATGTAGCGCTTCTCGCCTTTGTCCGTTTCATAATCGCGGTGCACGAGTTTGCCTTCAACGGCAATCTCCTGACCTTTTTTCAAATACTTCTCGGCTACATCCGCCAGCTTGCCCCAAATCACCACATTGTGCCACTGGGTGTCTTCTACCTTCTCGCCTTTCTGATTTTTGTACGCATCCGAGGTTGCGATTGAAAAAGATGCCTTCTTCTTTTCGCCAAACGTTTTCACTTCCGGGTCTTTACCTAACCGACCGATCAACTGCACACTGTTTCTTAAACTTTTCATAATTGTATAATTTATTGGTTTAACATACGATTTGAATTCCGCCAACCGGTTATTGTTCGATTGACAATGCAAAGGTGTGAGAAGAAAAAAACCGGACTCGTATGTTAATCGCTTACTTTCGGTTATATTCGTTTGTAAACGTTTATAAACGAATCTGAGAGCCCTATAAAACATATAAATTATGGCAAAAATTGAAGAAAAGGTCTGTTTAGAGTGTGGCGAGAAAATTAAAGGTCGGGCCGATAAAAAATTCTGTTCCGACCAATGCCGCATCAGTTATAACAACAAACTGAACAGCGATGAGACCAATTACGTGCGCAATGTGAACAACATTTTGCGCAAGAACAGACGGGTGCTGATCGAATTAAACACTTCTGGCAAAACGCATATAAACCGAAGCAAGCTCAACGATAAAGGCTTTGATTTCGGCTACTATACTAATACCTATACCACCAAAGAAGGCGCACTCTATAAATATTGCTATGAGCAAGGGTATTTGGAAGTAGATAAAGATCGTTTTTTGCTCGTAATTAAAAAGGATGTATGAGATTAATAAAATTACAGCGCCATCTTTCCTCTTATCAGTTCCCTCTTAATAGTCTGGGATGTGTTTAATGAGCAACCAATTTCGTTTTAGACTGGCGATTAGAAACATAAATTAGGATGGTATTTTTAACTTTGGCTAAACTCTTACTAAATCTCAATATGAAATTCAGTGTTCTTATTACGTCCATATTACTGGTTTATTCCACCTCCAATGCCCAGCTTCTCGGAAAAATTGGGGCTGACCGATTTGTTTTTAGAGTATCAAGCAATAAAGCGTTGTACTATGGCCAGCCGGGGAACGAAATAGTGGGCACCCCATACCTTGAAGATAATTTTATAATTGGCTCTGTTTCCATCGACAAAGGCACGCATGCTGACATACCCCTGCGGTATAATATATATGATGACAAGGTGGAGTTCAAGCAAAAAGAGGTTATCTATGAACTGGATCCTGATGTACGTATAAAAAAAATAGTTTTTGGTGGGCATATTCTTACGGTAGAAAAGTTTGAGTACAAATGGAAAATCCAAGACGGATACCTGATTCTACTCGATAGCGGAAAGCTAACGCTGTTATCGAAGAAAGTAGTTTCCTTTAAGGAACGTCAGGAGCCTCGCGCCATGGAATCAACGGTAACACCAGCAAAATTTTCACGACTATCAGACGTTTTCTATTATAAAATAGGCAATGGAGAGCTTCAAAAACTCGAGAGTATAAAAGCCATGATCGGCACGCTCCCTGATAAACAAAAAGAGGTTAGTGAGTTTGTGAAAAAAGAAAGGATATCTCCCAAGAAAGAAACCGAGCTAATTAAGCTTATACAGTATTACAACTCTTTATAAATTGAAAAGATAAACAAAGAATGAAAACACCAACCTGGGGAAGCGTTATTGGTATCCTGATGATTGTATTCGGTGGATGCAGTGCACTGAATGATGTTAAGGCCATAAGTATGCCAGAGGAGTTAGCCAAACAAAAAGAAATAATCAGAAAAACGGTGGCAGAAGAAAATTCAAAAGAAGATAGCGTTCGACTAGAAGATATTGATTCCCTTGCCACCTCCAAGACGAGTGAGGACGAAATTCCTTTTTTTGGAAAACAATCGGTAGAAGAAATCCTAAATCTTTCGGAGTTTACCAAAACATGGATTGTTCGATTTGGATACATCGGAGCATTTGCATCGCTTCTTTACATGTTGGGTGGAGTATTTCTGCTGGTGCCTAAATCATTTTCAATAAAATTAGTCTATGCAGCGCTTGTCGTTAGCATACTGTGCGGTGGTGCACAGGCAGCCGTATTAACATCAAGCTCCTCATCAGGAATCATTGCTATAACAACGGGCTTATCACAAATCTTTGGTATACTCGTAGACATTATTTTGCTAGCTGTAATTTTTTCTTCCGGTAAGGAAGCCTATTCGGGCAGCGTATAATACAGAACAGAGCGACTCTACTCATGAAACAATCAATAGCCCATATTGCCCTTGTTGTTAAAGACTATGATGAGGCAATAAAATTTTATACCGAGAAATTGAATTTCACATTATCCGAAGATACCGCCCTCAGTGACACGAAGCGATGGGTAGTTATATCACCTCCTGGATCAACCGGATGTAACATATTGCTGGCCCAGGCAACCAACGATGAACAAAAAGGCAGAGTTGGTAATCAAACCGGTGGCCGTGTTTTTCTATTTCTTCATACCGATAATTTTTGGAGGGATTATAAAAGTATGAATGAAAAAGAAATTTATTTTGTCCGTGGCCCTATGGAAGAGCCCTATGGAACCGTGGCTATTTTTACAGATCTTTACGGAAACCTGTGGGATTTAATTGGACCTAACTAATCATCCTATTCTTACCCTTAATTTCTCTTTATGCATTCCATGCACAAACCTGCCAAGTTAAAATTTCATTCATCTGAAAAATGGGTTGCCATGCGTGGGTATAAAGGGGCAGATGGCCAACGCTATGCGATCTCAAACTTTGGGCGGGCAATAGCCTTTTGGAATGAATTTGATTTTGGATACTTTCTAAAATGCAGTTTACTTCGAAACTATCCGGGTATACATTTGCGAAAAAATGGTGCTGGAACATCCTTTCTTGTGCATCGCCTGGTGGCTGAACATTTTTGCACCAAACCAAGTGCCCGGCATAAATATGTTCTCCATATCGATCATAAAAAAGAAAACAACTACTATACAAACTTAACGTGGGCGACTATTGAAGAAACGATTGCACATAAATTGCGCGACCCCAATTTCCTGAAATCAAGAGCCGAGTCACGCGGCAAGGGACACAAACTTACGGTAGATCGTGTAAAGATTATAAAACGAAAACTTAAGGAAGGAAAAACAAAACCAAAGCTAATCGCTAAACAATTTGGCATTTCTGGGACACTCCTTCAACGTATTAAGGCTGGTACTAACTGGGGGCATGTTACAATTTAGTTTCTTACTCGAACCTCCGCGTTTACTATGTCACACCAAATTGGGATACTAAACTATATATCTGATTTTTTCAATTTCAGATAACTGAAATAGTTAAAGAGCCCAATCCAAACAATTGCGATTGCTACAGCAGTTAAGCTTACATAATCTTGAATTTCCTGAAAAGCATATCGGGCAAAGGGCATTGGGACAAGATTCATGATTGACTCCAGTGGAAAGAACTGAATAATTTGAGGAACATATTCATCTATATTTTCCTTAATGATAAGTTCAATCAAATAAGAATTCAATAGCAGTACGATGCTTAACCCCGAGCGTTGTATGAAAATACCCAACATCAAAGCAAATGAAAGAAACGCAAAGACTTCAAGAAAATATGCAGGGTAAAACTCAATTCCCTTAAACATATAATCGGTCAAGTGAGGTGAATAAATTAGGCCCGTAACGAGAGCCACCAAAAAAACCAACACCATACTTAGTGCACTTAGCAATAAATTGGTCATTATTTTAGACAGCAGAAATTCCTTTCGGCTCAACCCATCAATTATATTTTGCCTTACTGTACGATAACTATATTCATTGGTAATGGAGATTAACACCATAATACCCAACATGATTTTTAGAAGCCCGCTAGCCCACGCCAAATTTTGCCATATGTCTGGAAAATGATATAGCGGTATGCGATCAATATTTATTGACTGGCCAAATCCTTCAATCAGCCCGGCAAGCCATTTTAAAAACTCCATACCGCTGGCTGTACCGATACCTATTGTAAAAAAATACAACCCGCAGATAACCCAAAAAGTGCGGTAACTGGTTAGTTTTTTTAAATCTACTTTCAGGAGGTGAAGCATATTCTGAATTATATTTTTTTGGAATTTTAGATTATAACGAACTCAACAAATTATTGCGCCTCTGCTAAAATTTCCAAAAACTGTTTCTCAAGGCTCTTCTTTTTCGTTACGATGTAGGACGCGGTCACACCATTCTCAAACAAGAACTTATTTAAATCCTTACTATGAAAGCCTTCATGCATGGAAACATCAAACGACCCATTCGACTGCTTAATAGCTAAAACACCCTGAAAAGACTTCATTATATCCTGAAGGTTTTCGACATCAGCACGCACTTCAACAATTTCCTCGCCCTTACCTACTTCATCTACAGGGCCTGTGTGAACCATATTTCCTTTCTTCAAAACAGCAAAATGCGTACACACCTTCTGCACTTCATCCAGCAAGTGACTAGCTAAAATAATCGTCTTGCCGTTGGCTGCTATCTTTTTTATGATCTCTCGTATTTCAGCAATACCCATCGGATCAAGCCCGTTGGTAGGCTCATCTAAAATTAAAACAGTGGGATCATTTAATAATGCCGATGCAATAGCAAGACGCTGCTTCATGCCCAACGAATACGTTTTATACTTATCATCTTTACGATCGCTTAACTCTACCAACTCCAATACCGTAGAAATGTTATCTGCAGGACATTCCTTTATCATTGCGTTGAGCTCAAGATTTTTTTGGCCGCTGAGATATGGGTAAAAAATAGGATGCTCTAATACAGCGCCTATTTTCTTCCTTAACTGATTGGTGGGTTGCTCACCAAACCAAAAGAATTCACCAGCCGATGGGTTTGTTACGCCCATAAGCATACCCAATGTTGTAGTTTTACCACTACCATTCGGGCCGAGCATTCCAAAAATCTGCCCTGCTTTTACTTCAAGGTTAAGATTATTGACTGCGCGTAGTTTTCCAAAATTTTTTGTGAGATTGCGGATGGAGAGTACAGTTGCCAATGCGGTATTAATTATAAGCTTGTAAGTTCGTATCTTTTATTATCTGGTCAAAGGTTTAGTCACTACCCTCTTCTTCACTATCCTCGCTCTTTTTTCCCTTATCTCCGGTATGCTTGGTGAAATCCAATATCTTTTTCCCAATATCCGAACTTTTATCCAGGGCACTGTACAAAGAAGTTACTTTATCCAGCGCAATGCTTCCAACAATATCAAGAACATAAAGACTGGAAGAATCGTTGATCAACACTACCATACCCTTTGTCTTTCCGGCATTTTCCTTCAGGTACACATCAAAGTTTTTCCCCTGGTAGCGACTGGTCATTATTTCCTCAAAAGTTTCGGCCTTATAAGCTGCTGTTAGTTTTTTATAATCTGTAGTGCGAAATGTATTTGCCTTATCGATTAATAAAAATTTCATTTTCTCAATGTCTTTGATTAACTCATCAAAAGCCTTGTCGTCACTTTGATTGAGCATGCGGAGCGTACTATTGTAAAAAAATAACGATAAAGACTCGCTATATTTTTTGTGAAGACTCTCCGTGGTTTTGCTTTGAGCAAAAACTGTTGTTGTGCCACTCAACATTACAAGCAGGAATACAATTCGTTTCATATCGGTAGTTAAAAGATGAACCCCACGCTCCTTTGAAGGAACAGTGGGGTATTATTGCGTCTATATGTTAGTTCTTTTTCTGATGATCCGTAATGTTCTCTAATTTTTCGAGGCCGCTAACATTCATCTTACGACCAATGCGTGAAATTTGTTTCAAATCAATTTCGCCAAATAAACTGAGCAGCATAAAATCATCCGTTCCGCCCATCACCATTAACAGCTCATTGATTTTACCACCTGATTCCCGGATGAAAAACTTCATGTCTTTATCCTTATCGCGCACCGCCATAAGTTCTTCGTAATCCTTACCCGAAACTAAGGCAAAGGCTTCCTTATATAAGGATCTGGCATCGCTTGTGTTTTCTTTACCAAGTACTTTCAAGCCTTTCAATTTACTAATAGCCGCGATCAACTCCTTATCGTCAGGGCTCTCGACTTCCATATTCGTAATAAGACTGAACATCTTACTAGAGATGGTCGCTGTTGTGAAGGACTCATCGGTAGCATATTTGCTAAAAAATTTGTTTATCGCTTCTCCTTGAGCGTACGCGCCTGTACCCAGGGCAATCAAAATGAATAATGCAGTTATCTTTTTCATACTTTTTTGTTTTCGTAGTTAATTTATAATTCTGTTTTATCGTTTGCTTTTGTTTGAATTTTATCCTGTGCTTCGTTTAATAAGTTTATTTTTTTTGCTTGCATTTCCGCTCTTCCAAAACCTTTCGAGATCATCATCAGTGCTTTCTTCGTTTCTTCCAGTGCCTTTTGAGGATCATCATACGTATCTTCCATTGCCAGGGTGTCATTTTTTCTGATTTCCTGTCGCACAAAAAATACGGCTGCCACCAACACCGCTATACCCGCTGCAATACGAAGACTTGTTTGCACCAGGTTTGTTACTTTCCCTTTAGGTTTTTTTAATTGCCCTAACAAAGCCTTGTCGAAATGCTCATTCACCGACTGTTGTTTCTGTTGCTCGAAATACTGGAAAAGCAATGCTGTTTCCTTTTCTTGCTTAGGCACATTCTCGTTGCGAAAATAATCTCGTAGCATTTGCTCCTCTTCCAATGAAGTTTCACAGTTCCAATATTTTTGAAGCAGTTGTTCTAATTTTTTAGAGTCCATACGCGTTCATCTTCGTTAATTTATCTTTCACAGAATTCCGTGCCCTAAACAAGTTTACTTTTACCTGATTCATATCAATTTCCAGAATATCGCAAATCTCGTTGTACGTGTATCCCTCTACATCGCGGAGGTGAATGACCTGCCGCTGCTTCTCCGGCAGCGCAGCAATTAGTTTACTTACATGTTGCATACTTTCGACCATTTCGGTTTTAACATCGGGTGTTCTATCGGTATGTTGAACATGAAAACTATTTTCCAGTGAGTCGGTTCCCTTTCGTTGAATAGACCTAAGTCTGTCGAGTGAAAGGTTTTTAGTAATTCGCATACACCAGGCTTCCATATTTTGAATTTGATCCATTTGCTCGCGCCCGTTCCAAACCCTAATAAACACCTCTTGCACCACGTCCTTAGCGTCATCATCGTTACCCAACATTCGCAAGGCAAAGCGAAAAAGCTTGTTTTTAGCCGGTAAAACACGATTTTGAAAAGCTTCCAAATTCATTTATTCAAACACATTAGCCAGACGGTAGGTAACAACTATATGTTACAAGTTCTTCAAAAAATCTTTCCTTGCCATGTTTCCTGATAAGGATTGCATAAAAGAGTTGAAAATTTACAACCAGCATTTTGCTATCTTACTAACTCGGCTCATGGATGACAACCCTATCCTGAGCAGGGAAAGGAACTCTCATCGCGTAGTTAATGAGGATTCCGAGGGATAACCATTACTTTGATAAGTCTTTAGATTTACAATTTCTATGGAACAACAAGATGAAATTATAGTTTTCCGCCAGTTTGAAAATGCCATTATGGCCAACATCGCAAAAACAAAACTAGATGCGTACGGGGTTCCGTGTTTTCTAACGGACGAGAATCTGGCTAATCTCTATCCATTTCAAAATTTTATGGCCATGGGCGTTCGGCTTCATTTATTCGCCAAGGATGTTGAGTGGGCTAAATCAGTTTTGGTAGAGAATAATCTATCGATTAATGATGAATCATTTTAATTTATCATTTCATGAACAGACTCCTATTCTTCTAAGATTGCTGCTTACTTCTTCACTACCGTAAATTCTACTCTGCGGTTGTTAGCACGACCAATATCGGTGTCGTTCGCTTCTATCGGCTTTGTTTCGCCATAGCCATGTGCTGTTAAGCGATAGGCCTCAATACCCTGCGTTACTATGTAATCTACAACCGATTGAGATCGGCCTTGCGACAGGTTTAAATTATAATCGTCCGAACCTTTGCTGTCGGTGTGACCAGAAATCTCTACTTCAACATGCGGGTTTTGCTTTAAAAAATCCACGACTTTATTCAGCTCTACAAATGATTCTGTTTTAAGTGTTGTTTTATCAAAATCAAAATAAATATTTTTCAACCGTACGGTTAACCCTACTTCAATTGGCTGTAGCCATAAATCTTTTATTATTGGTGTAATATCCTCGCTGGTAGCCTCTATGCTGTCGTATGCGTTTAAGTACCCTTCTGCAGAAACAGCAAACATATACCATCCTAACCGCGGTATTGCCTGCTCAAATTTTCCACCATCAGCTTGTGTCGTAAAATTAATAGTGCGGTCGCTCTTCAACAGAATATCGAGTTTTGAAGTTACGAGAGCATTCGTTTTATTGTCGTAAACGGATCCCGCTAAAATTAATTTCTTCGCTATTGGCGTAAGCATAATTTCTACAACCAACGTTGTGTCGTTGCCCAACGGTGGTATTATAAACGATAAATCTTTTGGTAAAAATCCTTGCTGTGAAGCACTAATTGTATAGCCTGTGACTTCGGGAATTCGCGTTTCAAACTTCCCCGCAGTAGATGATTTTAAGTTCAATGGCTTACTCTCTGTAGGTGTTACTACTACATTCGCTTGAATAGGCTCCAGCGTTTTTTCGTTATACACCATGCCTGAAACCATAACCTTGATGTTGCGTGGCACCAGTTTAAATATATCGAGGTTCCCACCATCTTGTGTGCTGTTCGCACGGCTGGTAAATACGTTGCCCGCCTTATCAATACAAAAGTAAAACTCATCGGCAGCCGTATTAATCGGGGAACTCATATTAGCAGGTTCACTCCAATTCTGCCAGGTATCATCGAGGCGTTTAACGCTATAAATATCAACCTTACCATGCCTACCCTTTGCGGCCCGGTCACTTGCGAAATACAACGTTTTGTCATCGGGCGCAATAAATGGCCCGAAGTCATCATCGCGAATAGAGATGTTTAATTTTTTGGGAGCAGACCACAATCCATTGGGCTGAATATTACTTACAAAAAGGCTGCTACGCGTGCTGGCGGCCATCGTGCCTAAAAATAAAATCATGTGCTTTGCATCGGAAGAAATGCTGGCTCCATAAAAACGCCCCTTATTCATTTCTTTAAAGCCCTCCACATTTAGTTCAGTCATTGAGCCCCCTGCGTTAATGATTGAAAATCCCTTTGCGTCTTTGCCCTTGCCTCCTCTAATAAAGAGTGAACCATCTGGCAAGGCGGTAAAAACCTGATTGCTGCGATGATTATTATACGGTGCACTCAAATGCGTGGCTACACCCCACTCTCCTTTATCGTCTATGGTAGATACCCAAATATCATCGCTGCCTTCTTTACCCGTGGTATTTTCGGGGTGATTATGTACGAAGAAATACAACTTCCTGCCATCCTGCGAAATAATGGGTGCAGCCTCATGATAATGCGTACTTACCTGCTTGCCCAGTTTTACTAATTCATATCGATTTGCAAATTGCTGAGCGGTGACCGAGATCGCCACTGTGATAAAGATCAAAAGGAAAAAAGTATGCTTCATCTGTACGGGTATTAACGAGACTAATTTACAAAGATTATAGTATTCCCCGACCGCTCATAACGATTGCAATTAGGATTAAAGTTAAGGCGGTTAGGTTAAAAATGAACATGCGTTTGTGCTTTGCTTCATCGCTGCTCATTTTCTTAGCGGTAATTCGTGCCATGGTAATAAGCACCACCGCTACTACCATGATAAAACTATGCTCAACCGTCCAGTAGCGAATGGTAGCCTCTTTCATGGTTGAGCTGTTGAACTGCACATTGGGGCTCACAAAATACAGGAGAAGGCCAACTAGCAGTTGCAGGTGAGTCGCTATAAACAAATACAAACTGAGTTTATTATCGGTTGAAGTATACGGTTTCTTCCTTAGCCAGCCTCTAAGGGCGGCTACAATAACAATGTATAAAAGAATTAAAACCGCATAGCGGATAAATGAATGGGTATGGAATAAACCAGTATACATGATTAATAGCGTTTAGTTGATAAATTTTCAGTGCCAAAGGTAATAAGTTAGTGATCAACTGCCCTTTTAGAATGTTTAAAAAGTATATTTTTGAGGGCATACTCTATGAAACGACTTCTACTAATTTTTACCCTAGCACTACTTTCCACACTTGCCCCGGCACAAGAGCGTAACGCACCCACAGAACAGGCACCCGATACAGTAAAAATTGGTACCTACATTATTAGTATTCATGATATTAATTTTCATAATAAAGAATACACCGTTCGCCTTTGGTTGTGGCTATTGTACGACAATCTTGAATTTGATTTCCCGAGCCAGATTGACATACCAAATGCTAAACAAATTGATGAGCCAGAAGTGATCATGGACATGGTTAATGGAAAGATGTGGCAACTCATGAAAATGAAATGCGTGATGAAGCATAACTGGCGTGTTGGTGATTTTCCGTTTGATAAGCAGCAATTGGTAGTTCGTATCGAGAACTCAATCTATGATCAAAGTAGCTTGGTCTTTGTTCCGGATGATGCCGGAAGTACGTTCGATCGTGAACTAACATTAGATGGCTGGCGCATCACTAATTTTACTGTGAATACAAATACCCACGAGTACACCACCGTGTTTGGTGATCCCAGTAGCGACATGCTTCACTCAGAGTATGCCTCATTCAATATTAAAATGGATATTGAGCGCGATGCCTGGGGGTTGTTTATGAAAATTTTCATTGGCATGTACATAGCCTTTATGATTGCCGTACTTAGCTTCACAACAAAGCCTTCTGAGTTAGAACCTCGGTTCGGTTTGCCAGTCGGTGGTTTGTTTGCCGCAGTCGGTAACAAATATATAATTGATTCACTGCTCCCGGAGTCTTCTTCATTCACATTAGTAGACACCCTTCACTCGACAACTTTTTTGGCAATCTTTGCAACGTTGTTGGTTTCAGCCCTTGCCTTAAAATTTCACGATAAAGGAAATGCTCACGCGAGCACTAAAATCAATTACTATGGCTCCCGGTTTGTTATTGGTTTATACGTTATTATAAACATTGTATTTATCAGCCTTGCTATTTAATTGTGCTGAAATTATTTTCATTTCTCACGCTCGTTTTGCTGGTATCCTTCCGATGCGAGTATCGCCCGCAAAAATTTGATACGATCATTCGGAACGGAACGGTCTATGATGGTTCGGGAAAGAAGCCCTTCATTGCCGATGTAGCCATTCTACACGATACCATTGCCGCAATCGGTGATCTTTCTGATGCCATTGCAGAAACTGAAATAAATGCTACCGGATTAGCGGTTGCTCCGGGCTTCATTAACATGTTAAGTTGGGCCGATAGAAGTCTGCTGATGGACGGTCGTTCGATGAGCGATATAAAACAAGGCATAACACTTGAAATTTTTGGCGAAGGTATAAGCCCCGCACCGGTAAAACGGAAAGAGAAAAATATAGACAGCCTCTGGACAACACTCGATGGATATTTTAAGTACATGATCAAAAAAGGAGTGAGTCCAAACGTAGCCTCTTTTGTGGGGGCAACATCGGTGCGGATTCACGAACTGGGCTATGAAAAACGGACACCCTCGCCAGAGGAACTTCAGCGAATGAGCGCTCTCGTTCGGCAAGCCATGGAAGATGGTGCCTTCGGACTTGGATCATCCCTAATCTACGCTCCTGCCGATTATGCTTCAACAGAAGAACTCATTGAACTCGCCAAGGTAGCTTCGCAATACGGAGGTATCTACATTACGCACATGCGCAGTGAAGGTGATTTCATTCTCAAAGCCATGAATGAAACTTTTCGCATTGCAAAAGAGGCCAATATTCACACAGAAATCTATCACCTGAAAATCAACATCGCGCGCAACTGGAATAAAATTGATACTGTACTTTTTAAGATTGACAGCGCCCGTCAAGCGGGATTAAAAATCACCGCGAACAACTACCCCTACATCGCCAGCGCAACAGCGTTAACCGCCCGGCTACCGACTTGGGTTCAGGAAGGCGGAGCTGTCGCCATGCGAAGACGTCTACGCGATCCCAAAATTCGGAAAAAGGTATTACATGAAATGCACGTTGGTATACCGTATAAAAATTCAGATGCAAAAAATGTGATGATGTTGGGATTCCGGTTGGATTCACTCAACAAACACTATCGTGGAAAACGCCTGGATGAAATAGCACGCCTCCACGGAAAAGATGCCGACAATACTGTAATCGATCTTGTATTGGAGGATAAATCACCAATGGCCGCATTATACTATCAGCAGTCGGAAAACAACATCCGAAAGATTATCCAACAACCCTATGTGAGTTTCGGATCGGATGGCGCTTCGCTATCTGACACATCAATTTTTGAAGATTGGGGCACACATCCGCGTGCATACGGAACTTTCGCTAAGGTTTTAAGCAACTATGTGCGCGAAGAAAAACTGATTTCATTAGAAGAAGCGATTCGAAGGATGACTTCACTGCCCGCTTCAAACTTGCATTTACAAAAGCGTGGCATTTTAAAGGTTGGGCATTTTGCCGATCTGGCAATCTTCAACCCGCATACCATTCAAGACAACGCTACCTATGATAATCCTAAACAATATGCAACAGGAATGCTCCATGTTTTTGTGAATGGAGTTGGGGTACTGTATAATGGTAACCATACAGGCGCCAAGCCAGGTCGCATCATTCGGGGATCTGGCTGGAAAAAATAGTGTTCGAGCATCCGGTGCGGCACAAATTTTGTTTTTAAGTTAAAACGGAAAGCACTTTACTATTATAATAGATATATTTAAGACCGGTTATAAGTAGGTGTTCTATAAACTTCCACTGCGACTGAGTTCAGTGAATATTACATGAATAGAGTAATCAGCATTTTTATTTTTTTTACCCTCTCCGGACAGCTCTTTGCCCAGGATTTAAAGGAGCTTGTTAACAAAGGTGATCGCCTTTATGCGAAGAGTGATTTTAACAATGCATTAAGCTTGTATCGCAAAGCAGAGGTACTACAGCCCACTAATCCAACGGTACAATTAAAGATTGGCCTCACCTATCTATCTACTACCTCTTTTAAGTTTAAAGCACTTCCCTACCTGCAAAAAGCTTTTGCTGCCCAACCAAACATTGATCCATTCATCGATTACTATCTGGCATCAGCCTACCAGGTTGGTCATGATTTTGCCAAAGCCATTGAACACTACCAGCTCTTCAAAAAAAAGAATAAGCGGATGGAAATTACCGCCCAGCATAAAATTGACGAATGCGTTCGGGGCGATTCGTTGGTAACAAATGCCACAGAGGCTATCATTGAAAATGTTGGAAAAACTATTAACTCTATACACCACGACTATGCACCATTGCTGTATCCGAACGATTCTACCATGATCTTTACATCCAATCGTGAAGCACCTCCATCACCCGACAGGCCAAAACCCCCCATGAACTTTGAGGATATATACATAACCTCGCGCCCAACCGGACGTTGGTCTGTCCCAAAACAACTAAGCCCAGATGTAAATGTAGAGCAACACGATGCTGGCGCTTCGATTTCACATGATGGGAATTTCTTGTTTTTGTATTATGAAGAAGGGTATGGAGACATTTATTTGTCGGAGCGTGAAAATGATGCCTGGGGGAAACCCATTGCTTTAAACGCAAATGTTAATACCATGCACTGGGAAACCTCCGCTTGCATATCGATTGATGGAAGGAAACTCTATTTTTCGAGTAACCGGCCAGGCGGCTATGGTGAATTAGATATTTGGATGAGCACCCGCGATGGAAAAGGTGAATGGGGCAAGCCGATAAACCTAGGCCCCAATGTTAATACTCCCGGTAATGAAGATTCACCCTTTATCCATCACGATGGGTTAACGTTATATTTTGGATCCGATGCTCATCCAGGCTTAGGCAATACCGACATCTTTAGAAGTGAATTTAAAGAAGGCAAATGGCAGAAACCTATCAATATGGGCTATCCTGTTAATTCTGCCGACTACGACAATTACTTTGTGATATCCGAAAACAAAAAAAACGGATACTTCGCTTCCGTGCGCGAAGATGGCTTAGGTGAAACCGATATTTATTTTATTCATTTTCTGGATCCAAAACCTAAAGAAGTTGTAATCGTTGCTCCGGTTGTGGTTGAACAACCTGTAGTAGAGAAAGAAAAGGATTTTGTTGATCCCATGGTTCAGCTTCAAAAGGAACTTAAAATTGGTACCATCTTAAAAGGAAAAGTTATTGACGCAGAAACTGCCGAGCCATTAGCAGCGCGAATGGTGCTAACCGATAACGAAAAAAATGTTGTTCTGTCTGTGATCAACTCCGATCCCAAAACAGGTGACTTCGAAATGTTTATTCCACATGGTGGCAACTACGGTGTAACCACCGAAAAGGAAGGATACCTTTTCAATTCCATCAACTTCAACTTACCGGCCTTCTCCGAAATGCAGGAAATTGACACCCATATTATTATGGAGAAAGCAGAAGTCGGTTCAAAAGTTGTATTGAAAAATGTTTTCTTTGATACGGGTAAAGCCGACCTTAAACAAGAATCAGTAAACGAATTAGAAAATATGCGTAAGCTGCTGGAGAAAAACCCTGAACTGGAAGTGCACATTAACGGCCATACCGATAACGTTGGTGAGGCCGCCTACAACAAGCAGCTTTCCCTTAAACGTGCACGGTCCGTTGTTGACTATCTCATCCGGAATGGTGTCGATGTAAACCGGCTTGGTGCCATTGGTTATGGTGAAGAACGGCCGTTGGTATCGAATGACGATGAAACAGGAGGCCGTGAAATTAACAGGCGCACCGAAATCGAAATTACCGGAGCAGGCGAAGGTAAGTAAATTCATTCACCGGATTATAGCTTAGATCAAAGGCAATTTTATGGTGCTCATCAGCAAATTGGCCAAGTCATGTATCGTTTTTCGTAATATGCGCAGGAATTAAATTTTGAAAGCTATGAAGAAGTGGTTGTTATATTTATTGACTGGTTTTGCTGTTGTCGCAGCCTCCTTTTTTCTATCGGCTTGTAATGATGAAAAGAACGCCCGCGTTGAAGTACGTTTAACGGATGCCCCCGGAGATTATGAGGAAGTTAACATTGATATTCAAGGAGTACAAATACATTCCAATGGCGGAAACCAGTCGAATGGATGGATGTCTCTGAATGTTGAGCCTGGTGTGTATAGTCTGCTAGAGTTAACAAACGGACTGGATACATTACTTGGAACAATTGAACTGCCTGCAGGAAAAATTTCTCAAATTCGACTTGTATTGGGCGATAACAATACCCTTAAAGTAGACGGTGTTACAAAAGATTTGAGCACACCAAGCGCGCAGCAATCAGGCTTGAAATTAAATTTACATGCCAATTTACAAGAAGGCATTACTTACAAAATTCTGCTTGATTTTGATGTTGCTCGTTCAATCGTAAGCAAAGGTTCGGGTGCCTATAGCCTGAAGCCGGTGATCCGTGCAGTATCAGAAGCTACCAGTGGTGCAATAAAAGGTACGGTAAGCATTCCGGAATCAACGCCTGCTGTGTATGCGATTTCTGGGATTGATACGCTCGGCACATCATTCGCGGATGCTACAGGTAAGTTTCTGATTAAAGGATTAGAGGCTGGCAATTACACTGTTTCATTTGCGCCTAGTACTGGCTACGTTATTGTAGACAAAACCGATGTTGTCGTAACTGTTGGGAATGTTACCGATCTGGGAATTGTTGCTGTTGAGTAATCCATAAATTCCAATACATAAAGAAGGACACACAGGTGTCCTTCTTTATGTATAGTCTGACGAACCTTAGAAGGTAAGTTCCATTTTAATATCAGCTGTTACGAAGGGCGAATCCTTAACGGGAACATATTGAAATCCATATTTCTCATATAATCCTAACGCTGCCTTTAACTGGTGGTTTGAGAACAATATTATTTTAGTAGCCTGAAGTGCTTTTGCTTTCTCAATACATTTTTCGAGTAATAATTTACTAATGCCCTTTTTCTGATGTTCGATCGCTACGGCCATTTTTGCCAATTCAAACACTCCATCATGCTCTTTAATTAAAGCTGCGGAGCCAACAATTTGATTGTCGCACTCCGCCAAGTAGATTATTCCTCCTGTGTCTAAAATTGTACTACGTGGATTATCCAGAATCTGAAGATCATGCGATTCAGTAAGATTATAGCGATCCAGCCATTCCATATTCAATTGTTTGAAAACAGTTTGAAACTGATCGGCATAATCAATAATAGTACACGGGCTCATGCTTGGTGGATATTTTAACGTGCAAGTATACGAAAGAAAAGGGCTGAGGAGTAGGAGAAGAAGGGGGTTTGCTTGCCATACACTTCAATTGGGAATAAACTCACATCTGCATTGGCTACAGTCTGCAAAAAAATCAATCGTCATTTCGTCTTCGCGACCGATGGCAGGAGATGAAGTCTTGGATGTATGATTTCCAAGTTGATCACGTGTTTATAAAGTTCTTTTTTATTGATTACTCAAGCCAAAATTTTTCAATAAACCCTTGAAGTGCTTTGGCCGTCTTATCGAATTTTTCCTGAACGCCCTTGCGTGTTAAACTTTTTGTACTTGCTTCATGGATGCTTGTCGGCTGCATTCCCATGGATGACTTCCGGTTTGGGCCTATTTTTAGAGCAATCATATGGCTTGAGTTTTGTATTTCTATATCAAAGTTGGCTACACGAGATGAACATCGTGTTACACGCGAAACACAAAGAATTACATCAATCCCACTTCCACAACCAGGCACAATTCCAATATTAAGTCAACGGATATAGGTAAATTCGAACGGAAGCCTTCTTTTCGACTCTATATAAATGCATTCTTAATCCGGGCCTCCGTAACAATACTAAAGCACGATCATGAAACTCTACATTAAATACATGGTTAGCCAGCGTTGCAAAATGATGGTGAAAGACGAGCTAAAAAAACTCGGCCTACGGTATGTAGTAGTAGATTTGGGATTGGTTGAAATACTAGAAGATATAACAACTGGAAAGCGCGAACAACTCAAAATAAACCTCAAAAAGTCTGGATTGGAGCTGCTGGATGATAAAAAGAGTATTCTCATTGAAAAGATAAAGAACGTGATCACCGAAATGATTCATCATTCTGATGAACTTCCGGTATTGAATTATTCTGAATTCATCAGTAAAAAACTAAACTATGATTACACGTACCTTTCCAACATCTTTTCGGAGGTAAAGGGCATCACCATTCAACAGTTTATTATAATCAATAAAATTGAACGTGTAAAAGAGTTGTTGCTGTACGATGAACTCAACCTTACCGAAATCGCCAACAAGCTGCATTACAGCAGTGTAGCCCATCTTTCAAATCAATTCAAAAAAGTTACCGGCCTCTCACCCTCCTTTTTCAAACAACTGAAGCAAAAGCGCAAAAGCAATCTGGAAAATATGTAACAAACTCTAACCCGTGTGTAATATTTTACTGGTTGAAGGTTGGCTACTTGTGCTTTAACTATTCATGAAACTATTAAAAGAAAGAAAAATAACAATTGCCCCTTCGCTGATCATATCAGCGAATGAAAATAAATATTTCATAGAAGCTCAGGTGAGGTTTGATAATCACAAAAAAATAATGGGTCATCTGGAGGCCATTGCAAAATATTTAGATAACCAAGGAAGCTTGCACAAGATATAACACCAACTCATTAAATTCTGAGGTCCTTAACCAGTTGAACCCACAACGCAACAGCAACCTGAAAAACATGTAACATGTGTAACACGTACACATTTGCATATAACACTTTCCTCCCTAATTGACCTCACCTTTGCATCGTAAAAGTCTATGTGTTTTAACGGTGCGCAACGTTGCAGCTTGAAAATTAACTCACATCTGTGCCGCCAGTAGCGGTTTTAAAAAAACAAAAATGAAAACGAACAAACTTTTTACAGCTCTTGCTATGGTGTCGGTTACATTCATGGCCGCGTGTGGGAACGATGATCCGTCATCCTCAAAAAATTCGAATGTAATACCGGTTCAAACTGTAGCGATGACAACCGTATCGATGGCAGGAACCTCTGATTTAGCTGTTCTTGCTGGCTCATCGATTACCAATACAGGAGCAACAAACATTACAGGCGATTTGGGATTAAGTCCTGGTACATCTGTTGGTGGATTTCCACCTGGAATATTAAACGGAACATTGCGAATCAACGATGCCATCGCTACACAAGCGAAGCTTGATTTAACAGCTGCTTATAATGATGCTGCCGGCCGTACCAGCACGGATATCGTAACCTTATCGGGTAATATGGGTGGCCTTACGCTTACACCCGGACTCTATAAGTCAACTTCTTCGTTGGCGATATCCTCCGGTGACTTAACGTTTGATGCTAACGGAAACCCGGATGCTGTCTTTATTATACAGATCGCTTCAACGTTAACTACTACCTCTGGCCGTAAGGTAATCTTGAGTGGTGGAGCATCCGCTGCCAACATCTTCTGGCAGGTTGGTAGTTCGGCAACGTTTGGAACTACATCTGTTTTTAAAGGTACCATTATGGCGATGCAGTCCATTACTTTTAACACTGGTGCAACCCTTACCGGTAAAGCACTTGCGAGAAATGGCGGCATTACTATGGCTGGTAATACCATTGTAGAACAATAACCACTGCAAGAATATTTTTTCGAAAAGAGTGTTGCTGGCAGCAACACTCTTTTTTTTGTCAACGTAAATCCGTGATATATGTAAGACTCCTGTCTCCGTGTGTAACGGCTCACACGTTAAACTTGATCAGCTTTGTTGTGTAAAAATTCCTCAACCTTAAACAACTCAAATATGAAAAAGTTAATTCTAAGTGTACTAACGACAGCAGCATTAGTAACGTTTAATCCCACGCAATCCATGGCAGCAACGGAAGTCAATCCAACGTCAACACCAGCACCTACTGCCGCAACTGTCGCGAAGGTCAATGTGTTGGTTAATCGTCTGAATGAAATTGATGCAATGGACAAATCAACTCTGAACGCTTCTGAGAAAAAAGAATTACGGAAAGAGGTACGTGTTATCAAAAAGGAAATTAACCGATCGGGTGGTGGTGTCTACATTTCCGTAGGGGCTTTGTTGTTGATCATTATTCTCCTTATTATTTTATAATAAGCATTATGAAAAAAACAGGAGCCATCATTTTTATCATCGGCATATTCGCCACAGTGTTTACCGGATTCAATTTTATTACACGCAAAAAAGTAGTAGACATTGGCGAATTAGAAATAAAGGCAAATAAAAATCACGCACTGGCCTGGGAACCCGCCCTTGGCGTTGCGGTAATGCTGGTAGGTGGTGTTGTTTACCTATTCGGGTCTAAAAAAAGAAATGGATCATACTTAATGCATTAATTAAAAAGTACTCAACCTTTAAAAATAAAAATTATGAAAAAATTAGTCTTATTTACCATCCTCTTTGCAAGCACACTCGCTTTCAAAGGTCACGCGCAGGAACACTACGGAAGCGCATTGAATTTAGGACTGGGTGTTGGTGGCTATTCCGGATATTACCGATATGCCGGGCATTCCATACCTGTATTCAGTGTAAACTATGAATTTACAACTGCACGTAACTTTACGCTCGCACCGTTTGCTAGCATTTATACTTTCTCGGATGACTACTACTGGGGAAATGCTAACAATCCCGATCAGTATTACAAGTATAATGAAACCGTAATTCCGATCGGTGTAAAGGGTACATACTATTTTGACAATATACTGGGCGCAACTTCTCCATGGGATTTCTACCTGGGAGCCTCGCTCGGATTTGCACTCGTAAACTCACGTTGGGAAGATGGCTACAATGGCGATAAAAATTATTACCACGGTGGCAGCTCCTTATTTCTCGATTTACATATCGGAACGGAGTATCACTTTAATAACAGACTGGGCATGTTTCTGGATCTATCCAGTGGTGTGTCAACAATTGGTATAGCAATTCACTAAACTCTAAATACTACAATCATGGGAAATCTACTTTATATCATCGCAGTCGTACTGCTAATTCTTTGGGCTATTGGATACGTAGCATTCAATGTCGGTGGGCTAATACACATTCTTCTGATCATTGCAATTATTGCTGTGCTCTTCCGGGTTATTCAGGGGAAGAAAGTCGTATAAAAGAATATCTATTGCTGAAGGGCACTATGCAAAAAACATAGTGCCTCTTTATTTTTAATTCATCAATATCTTCAAAATGAAAAGCGAACAAGACCTCAATTACGACATCCTTAAAATGACCATGACCATTGAGGAGCTGTTTCCTGAACTATCGAAATACATTGGAGAAATGCCTGTTAAAATTTTGGATTCCCGGGATACGGAAATGAATATTGAAGATCTTCTAAGTTACTACAGTTCATTGGATGCTGTACTGAAAAATTATGCCTCTTATCACACCGGCTTGAAAGCATTTTAAATTTACACAACATGAAAAAAATATACATACATACTGAAAAGAGTTTTGAAAAACTTACTTCTGTTGCCATCGCCATCCTCGGCAACTCCATCACATTCATTTTTGCTTTCTTCACTGTATTATTCTGGCTGAGTAACAAGCTATTTTATACGCAGGATATTCATGACCGAGTCGGAGATTTAATTCTTGGCATTACATTTTTAAGCTTATTCATCATTCAAAAATCAGTCAATCGTTTCTCAGCTTCTCTTCATGTAAAGGTGAATGAACTTGTTTCATCGCATGAGCCTGCAAGCAACTCCGTGATGAATGTTAATGAAAAAACTGAACACGAGATAAAAGATCTCTTAAAGAAATATGCAGAACTGGCCGAACAGGCAAAGAAACGATTAAAGAAAAAGCTCAAGGAAAACATAGGAAATGTGTAATGTCTTTCCATACATCTGTAATGCTTTAAACCTAGGAATCCTGAATCTTTGTTCAACAATCATTCATTACGAACTATGAAAAATATAACAGAACTACTGGGAAACTGGAACGAGACAAAAGGGAAACTGAAACAAAAGTTTGCCATGCTAACGGATAATGACGTAATGCTGATAACTGGAAAACATGATGAAATGCTGGGACGGCTCCAAATTAAACTTGGTAAAACAAAAGAAGAAATTCACAAACTCATTGCCGAATTATAAGATTCACGTATACCCAAAATTTAAATCCAACGAAAAATGAAAAAATCAATTTTAACATGGGCGACATGCGCGTTTGTAGCGGGTGCAGCCATTACCAGTTGTAACACAGCTGCCGAAAAAGTAGAGAATGCGCAGGAAAGTGTTGCAGTCGCCAATGAGGACTTAGCGAAAGCCAATGCCGAGTATCTTTCAGATGTTGAAAATTACCGAAAAGAGGTTGCTGCTAAAATTGCAGCCAACAACAAAAGCATTGCTGAGTTTAACGCACGTATAGAAAATAAGAAAGAAGCGGCCAAAGCAGATTATAAAAAGAAAGTGGCTGAGCTCGAACAAAAAAATACAGACATCAAAAAACGCTTAGACGATTACAAGGCGGAAGGAAAGGACAACTGGGAGATTTTTAAAATGGAATTTAGCCGAGACTTAGAAGAGTTAGGAAAAGCTTTTAAAGATTTAGCAGTTAAGAATAACTAACAATTTTTTTACAGGTGAGGAAAGGCGCTGATCCAGGTCAGCGTTTTTTCTTTTACAGTAATTTGTTCAACAAGCTTCAAAAAAATGAAAACAATAAAAACAATTGCGATCTTAGTACTATGCGTTGGATTTCTGTTTAGCATACCATCCTGCGCAGTATACATTAGTAAAGACAACGGCAAGCACAAGGGATGGAACAAGAATTCAAATAACCCACACCATCCAAACACTACAAACCCAGGAAACAAACATTAGAAGTCTACTAAAAAACGTGACTCCAAAACACGTGATCTATATAACATTACCCCAATAACCTGTAACACTTTGCGGTACGAATGATCTCACCTTTACATCGTTATTCACCAGCGATAAAAAAATAATCAATCCTGAAATGAATAATGCAATGCGGAATACATCGGACAGTCGCACGGTGTATTCTTCATCTAAATATCGTTCGCGATTTAAATAAAATACTATGATGAAACTAAAAAATGTACTTACAGCACTCGCAATTGCAGGAGCTGTGTTTATGGTGAGTTGTGAAAAAGACAATGATCCAAGTCCGACTGGTCCACCTTCCGTGGTATCAACCAATCCAGGTAACAATGCTACAGGCGTTGCGCGTAACAGTGAAGTTACGTTCGAATTTAATAAAGCCATGGATCCGGCAACCATCAATAGTTCAACCTTTACGGTTATGCAGGGAGTAACAGTCGTTCCTGGAACAGTTTCATATTCTGGAAAGACAGCCACGTTTACGCCTACATCTATCCTTGCTGTTAGCACAGTATATACAGCAACGATAACAACAGGTGCTGAGGACTTAAGTGGGCAACCACTTGCCGCTAACGTTGTAAAGAGTTTTACAACTGGTGGTAGTAGTTCAACGCTCGCTCCAGTTAATCTTGGTGCAGCCGGTAATTATGTGATTCTTGCTAAAACAACAATTACAAACATTGCTACTTCTGCCATTACAGGTGACTTAGGTTTGAGTCCTTCCGCTACATCGTTTTACACAGGTTTTGCATTAACAAATGCAACCGGATATGCTACTTCAGCACAAGTGATTGGGAAAATGTACGCTGCCAACATGGCAAGCCCAACTCCTAGCAATTTAACTACAGCCGTAAGCAATATGCAAACTGCATACACGGATGCAGCCGGTCGCCCTACACCCGATTTCTTAGCCCTGGGCACTGGAAACATTGGAGGCAAAACACTTGCTCCCGGTCTGTACAAATGGACGAACACTGTTACTGTACCATCAAATGTTACCATCTCAGGTGGCGCTGATGATGTTTGGATCTTCCAGATTGCTGGTAATCTTACCGTGAGTAGTGCAGTGAATGTTACCTTAGCCGGTGGCGCACAAGCGAAGAACATCTTCTGGCAAGTAGCCGGTACGGTTTCTTTAGGTACAACTTCTCATTTTGAAGGTATCATCTTATCGAAAACTGGTATTGCGTTTAAAACAGGTGCATCTATCAATGGAAGAGCACTCGCTCAAACTTCAGTTATTCTTGATAAGAATGCTGTTACGGAGGCACAGTAATACACTTAATACTTAATCTTAAAAGAGGCTGCTCCATTGAGTAGCCTCTTTCTTTTTAAATGACTACAAAGGCAAAGAGAACCTGTGATTTGTGTAACACTCGACTTTAAGTGTGTAACACTTTTCCGCTGATAAATCTTCAGCTTTGTCACGTATTATCATCAAACGTTCGTTTACTTGAAAATATACATCAAATACATGGTGAGCAACCGCTGCAAAATGGCGGTGAAAGAAGCACTGAAAAAAATCGGGCTTCACTTCATCGTAGTTGATTTGGGGGAGGTTGAGGTGATGGAAGATCTTTCTTCTGAGCAGCGGGATCAACTTAACGTTGCCTTGCAAGCCTCTGGGCTTGAATTGATGGATGACAAGCGTGCAGTACTGATTGAGAAGATCAATAATGTAATCACGGAAATGATTCATCACTCCGAGGAGGTACCGAAAATGAATTACTCGGATTACATCAGTGAAAAACTGGATTACGATTACACGTATCTATCCAACCTATTTTCAGAAGTAAAAGGCATCACCATACAGCAGTTTATCATCATCCATAAAATTGAACGAGCGAAAGAGTTGTTGTTGTATGATGAGCTTACCCTTACTGAGATTTCGTACAAGTTGCATTACAGTAGTGTGGCGCATCTATCAAACCAATTTAAAAAAGTGACAGGCCTTACGCCTTCTCACTTCAAACAAATGAAAGATAAAAAACGAAGTCCGATAGAAGAATTAGGAACCCCGATTGAAACACAATAATGGCAAAACTAAAAAAATCCAATATCGATGAATTGAGTGGTGCCCTCAAAGAAATTGCCTCTCTGAAAGAAGAGAAGGACAAACTTTCGTCAGCCCTACTCCTGGCCAAGAAAGAGCTTGCCCTTCAAAAAGTAGAGAAAGGAAAACGGGCAGCGGAGTTAGGCATTGCTAACATCGAACTTGCCTTTCAAGACGATGAGAAAGGAAAGCGAGCCGCTGAACTAGGAATTGCTAATAAAGAGAAAGGAAAACGTGCCGCAGAGTTGGGCATTGCCAACAAAGAACTTATATTTCAAAATGCAGAAAAGGCCTACCAAAAAGGAATAGCCATCGAACTAAACGAAGCAAAAGTGGCAGCCGAGTCGGCCACTAAAGTTGCGGAAGAAGCAAAGCGTAAAGCAGAAAGCGCCACCCGCATTGCTGAAGATGCCGTGAAAGCAAAGCAACAATTTCTATCCAACATGAGCCACGAGATTCGCACGCCTATGAATGCGATTATCGGGTTTACAAAAGTTGTATTAAAAACAGATCTTACGGCAAAACAAAAAGAATACTTAACCGCGATAAAAATGAGTGGCGATGCCCTCATTGTACTTATTAACGACATCCTCGATTTAGCAAAAGTAGATGCCGGAAAAATGATTTTTGAACAGACTCCTTTCAAAATGGCGACCTCCATCTCGGCCATGTTGCATTTGTTCGAGACAAAAATTCAGGAAAAGAATTTAGAATTAATAAAAGAGTACGATAGCAAAATTCCGGAAGTGTTGGTAGGCGACCCTGTACGATTACACCAGATTATTCTAAACCTGGTAAGCAATGCCGTAAAGTTTACAACCATCGGAAAAATAAGTGTCCGATCTCAGTTGGTGCAGGAAGATGCTGAACGCGTAACCATTGAATTTTCGGTTACGGATACCGGCATTGGAATACCCGAGAACAAAATCGATAAGATTTTTGAGAATTTTCAACAGGCCTCCAGTGGCACGTCACGCTTGTATGGCGGTACCGGCTTAGGACTCGCCATTGTTAAGCAATTGGTAGAAGCGCAGCTTGGCAGCATTCAGGTAAAAAGTAAAATTGGAGAAGGATCCATCTTTAGTTTTCAATTAAGTTTTCTAAAAACAAAAGCAGAAGCCGAATCAGAAATTGGATTAGTTGAGTTAGACCAGGAGATCAAGAACATCAAAGTGTTAGTGGTCGAAGATATAGCGCTTAACCAGTTGTTGATGAAAACACTGTTGGATGATTTCGGTTTTGAACGCGACATAGCCGACAACGGACGAATCGCCATTGAAAAACTGCAATCCAAATCGTACGATATTATTTTGATGGACCTTCAAATGCCCGAGATGAATGGGTTTGAGACGACCGAATACATTCGAAACAAAATGAATTCCAAAATCCCGATCATCGCTCTTACAGCTGATGTTACCACCGTTGACTTAGCCAAATGCAAATCGGTTGGCATGAATGACTACATCGCCAAGCCCGTGGACGAACGGCTCTTGTACAGTAAAATCGTTGGCTTAGTAAAAAAGCCAACCTTTATCAGGCTTACCGAAACGAATGGCAAATTAACCAGTCAAACGAAAAAGGTAAGGTGTATTGACATGGCGTACATCGTACGGCTTACAAAATCAAATCCTACGTTAATGATGGAAATGATTACGCTGTATCTGCAGCAAACACCCACGCTCATCGGTGCGATGAAACAAAGTTTACAGGATAAAGACTGGCAAGCCCTTTACGCAGCAGCGCATAAAATGATTCCTTCGTTTTCTGTCGTAGGACTTAGCATCGATTTTGAGAATATGGCCAAGAAAATTCAGGAGTATGCCAGCACCCAGCAACAGACCGATGGAATACCCGATCTGGTATTACAGCTTGAAAATGTTTGTGCCCAGGCCTGCAAAGAATTAAAAGAAGAGTTTAACTCGATTAAAAACACCACAGCATGATAAAAGAGAAAATAAAAATATTCCTGGTCGATGACGATGCCGTGTTTTTAAAATCGTTAGAGATTCAATTTCTGGACCATGCTGATTTCAGCATTGAAAAATTTGCAACAGGCGAGCTCTGCATAGAAAGCTTGTTCCACAACCCCGATGTTATCATTTTAGACTATCACCTCGATGGTATCGATAAAAATGCGATGAACGGAATTGAAGTGTTGGATAAAATAAAAGCCTTCAATCCCGACATTCCTGTGGTGATGCTATCCTCGCAAGATAAAATTGACGTAGCCGTAAATTGTATCCACCACCGCGCCTTTGACTATGTTGTGAAAAGCGAAACCGCCTTCATGCGATTGCAAAAAATCATCACGACTATTTTCCGTTACAAAAAAATGGAAAAAGAATTGAACTGGTACATGGAGCGGATGTAGCATATCTCATTATACAAATCAGTGATCTATGTAACACCCAATAGATTGCTTGTAAGAGTTCAGCCCTGAAATCTTTCCACCTTACATTCATAAATTTAAAACTTATGAATATGGACATGATTAAAAATTTTCCGGATGTAACCCGAAAGGGATTTGAAAAATTCCAATTACGTCAGCATGCCTATCAACAGAAAATTGCGAGTAATCGAATCGCTAATAAAGACAAGAGTCTGACGCTATTTTATAGTAACGAATTCAGAAAATGGCACATTACGTTGGCACTTATTATAGCATTGAGCATTGCCGGGCTTTATTTAGTGATTCTTTAACCTCCCAAACTTTTTCTAATGAATACACAACGTTGCCAATACTCCGGCAAGCTGTTTTTTATTTCCGGCATCGGCCTGGTACGCACAACAAAAGATGAATCCTAATTTTTTTGAACAACTTAAACAATAACTAAAATGAAAACATTAAAATTTACAGGAGCCTTTCTCGCATTGATTGCGGTCGGACAATTACTAACAGCTTGTTCGGGCTATATTGTAGCAACGGGGCCGCCAGAACCACCCAATGAAATAATTATTATTGCACCCTCGCCACGCTATGTTTGGGTGCCAGGATACTATTCATATAACCGCACATCCTATGTTTGGATCGATGGATCATACAGAGTTCCACCCCGTGGAAGAACACGGTATGTTCAAGGTCAATGGCAACAAACGCCCAGCGGGTATAAGCGAGGCAAAGGTCATTGGAAATAAACAGTGTAAGTACTAAATAAACAGAACCTCTGGTAGATACCTCTCAGAGGTTTTCTGTTTTTCAAAAATGACAGGACGTATTCCTCTTCTCAACGATAAATCCGTTGGTTGCCATGAAAGTGAAGATTATATTAGTAGCGCTAAACCCAATAGGGATTTATAAGCAATATGGCTTATAGCCAAACGTTGTGTGCAAGCCCGCCTGACAAAAAATGACGCTAAAAAATTGAGTATATTTGGACATGGACTTGATGACTTTAATAAGAGAGAGGTACACAGACTTTGTTGACTTATGTCGTTCACATAAGGTGGACAAAATCTATGCTTTCGGTTCATCCATTACCAACCATTTTGACTCAAATACAAGCGATATTGATGTAGTTGTTAAAATTGACATTGACGACCCAGCCGACCGTGGAGAAGCACTACTTTCACTATGGGACAAACTTGAAACTCTTTTCAAGAGAAAGGTAGATTTATTAACAGAGGACTCGATTCGAAACCCATATCTTAAATCAAATATTAACCGGACAAAAAAGTTGATCTATGACAGAGAAGGAGAAAAAGTTTTTGTCTGACATTTCCAACTCAATCGAGTTGATAGAAAATTTTACAAAAGATATAAAATCATTCACTGAATACGAGAAAGACCTAAAGACCAAAGGGGCTGTTGAACGACATTTGGGAATTATTGGAGAGGCTGTTAACAAATTCTTGAAAGAATCAAAAACAAACGAGTTGAGAATGCCACGCAAATAATAAGTTTAAGAAACAGATTAATTCATTCATACGACAATGTTGACGACTCGATAATCTGGTCAATTTTAATCCGACATTTAAGACCCCTTAAGGACGAGATTAATAAAAAGATTGAGTAAGGCAGGCCAGCACACAACAAGTGTGTTTATGCTAGCTTGGGATTATTTGTGGTTATGGAGTTTCCGTTTCTCTATTTAGTTTATTATCGTTGGATTGTTTCGGTGTAGTCTTAAACACCAACGCCTAGAAATGGAATAACACGGATATTCAAGATGAATAAGTAGTTCTAAATGAAATTTTTAAAGAGCAAAAACAGAAAAGCCATCCCGTAATACGGGATGGCTTATTTTTTTGGAGTAAATATTAACTCAACTGCTTTTCTAATTCCGTAATTCTCACTTGTGCTTCTTGTTTTCCTAACGACAACGAAAGTTTGTAAAGTTCCAAGGCTTCTTGCCTGGCTGCCTTCTTTTTGCGAGGTGCAAATTGAGTGCGTTTCGCAACGGTTTCTAACGCAGATGCCTGATCATAATACAGGTTTGCCACGGCTACTTTGTTCTCTGCCTGGGTATCGTTAAACAGTTTTTCCAACGAGGCAATATCGTTTTCGTTCAGCTTGATCACCTGATCCTTCATCCATAAAATTGAATCCTTCTGGTTTAATCGTACCCACAAGGCCATGTTATCATTACGTGCCTCTGCCAGTTGCAATTGAAGTGCAACGATTTCTTCGGAACGCTGTGCTAAATCTGCTTTCAACCGTCTGATGGATGCTGCAGAAGCTTTTGAAGATTTCTTTGAAGACTTCTCTAATGCTGCTAGTTTGGCCTCCGTTTGCTGCACATACGTGTTAATCTCGCGTAAGCGGCCTACATAGTCTGCGTACGAACTGCCTTCAATCATTCTCAACTGCAGGGCTTTCCGGCTTGCGTCAATCGAATCGATGAGGATGCCCACCTCGTTCAACTTGGCCTCTGCTTCCTTACTAACATTCAGTTGATAGCTTAAAGAGTCAACTTTGCTCTGCAATGCTTCTTTCTCTTTGGTATCGCAACTAAAGAGTGAAACCATCACAACGAGTCCTAAAATATATTTTTTCATACTTGTTTTGGTTGGTGATTAGTGTAAATCCTAAATGGAATTACGAGGATAAAATTGAAGACTTTCAAACACCAAGGTGTTACACACATTCAATTCAATCTTACATAAATCACATACTTTAAGAATTAACCCCGGATGTTTAATAGGGTACCTGTGATACTTGTAATATCCTCACAGCACAGTGTAATACATCACATCCTAAACGTGCTCTCCTTTATACTCATAATGCTAACCACCACGAATATGACTACTAAAAGAATCCTTGGAGCACTGTTTACAATTCTCCTAATCGCGGGCTTTACCTACTTATCCATACTGTTTGTTAACAGTGGTGGAACTGAACGAGCTACTAACGTACTTATCACGTACGGTGTAGTAGGAGCTCTCTTATTCATTTCCGATATCGGCCTGAGGTATGCCAGAAACTTAGAATTGAAATCACTATAACGTGAAATCTTGGAGTCACCAAATTCCATACAAATGGGTAGTAATTACACTGGGTAGCAGTTTCCTGCTGGTATGGATTACTTTTCTTTTACTTACAACATATTTAGAGGGTGAAATCCGTTCAACAATATACCGGTACAATGGAAAAGTTTCATCCATTGACGTAAATCTGTTCACTCGCCGTGTGTTGATCAAAAACCTCCAATGGAGTTCCATTCCGGATAGTCTGAATGCTGTCCCGCATTCGTTTCGACTAAATTCAGTAACCCTTGATGGTATTAGTTTATTCCCGTTGCTGGTACATAAAACCATTCACGTAAACAAAATCATGCTCGATAGCGGGAAGGTGTTATACAACAAGAATATAAAACAACCCATTCAAGAAGTCGTCAATTCAAAATATACCGTATTTAAATGCCATTCAATTTCGTTGAATACGATTGACGCACAAATTATAGCCGATACGGTTGTTACAGCTTCGGTCCTCCTTACGCTTCACCTTACGGATGCAGCCGTTTGGGTTGAGTCAAACAATACGCTACACTATTCACTAAAAAATTCAACTGGTATTGGCCAACAAATAAACTTTAGTCGACAGGAAGGAATGTATGGAGGTACCATTAAGCAACTCTCCTTCAATACGCAAGAGGAAAAAATCATACTCGACTCCATATTGCTCATTCCAAACTTCAGCAAGTTTAAATTTGCTCATTATGTAGGAGATCAGATCGTTCGCCTAAACATTTCCATTCCTAAACTTACGTTTGAAGGTGTTGCATTTGATAAACTTATCGACAGTACACTTGTAGTCGAAAAAATTGTAGTTCACTCATTTGAGTCATTCTCTTTTAAGGACAAAAGAATCCCTTTCGTGAATGAAACGGATGTTCCCTTACCTATGGAGAGTTTTTTAAATCTTTCCTGGAAAATAAAAATAGATTCTATCCTGATACACAAATCACGGATGACGATTGAAGAATTTCCAGTGAAAGGAGTTGCCTCAGGAATAACTACACTGGATGAAGTTCGTGCAATATTTACCGGGCTTAACAATCGAATACAGGAAAATAGCCCCGTCTCCGCAGCCTTGGAAGTTACAGGGCTAGTCATGAACTCGGGAAGATTCAAAGCCTTCTTCCAATTTCCATTAGATGGTTCAGCAAACTACTATGCGAATGGATCTATTTCAAAGATGTCCTTTGCGGAGCTAAATCCTGTTCTTACAAGGGTCGCCAATATTCGGGTAAAATCAGGTTATTTAAACAGCCTTACCTTCAATTTTACATACACAGAATTTACTTCGAATGGTCACTTAGATATTGACTATGCAGATCTGCACATCACAAGCCTAAATAAGAATAAACAAACCACCAATGATCTGCGAACACTTTTTGTAAATGCGGTAGTTAAAAATAACCGGGATCAATCAGGTCCTACTGCAAAAGCTGCCGGAATCATTAACATTGAACGGAATAGGAAGAAATCTATTTTCAATGTGGTGCGAATGTCCATTCTGGATGGATTGCGGTCCAGTATTTTACGAAGAAATAAAAATAGAAAAGTTTAAGAAAATCGCTTGAAATATATGTGATATGTGTAAGATTCTCGTCACAGTTTGTAACGCACTATGCAATAGACATACTCACCTTTACACATTGATTTTATGAATAGCCATACCAATACGCCCTTCTATCAAAAGTTAAGTTTCACGCTCATTTCAGTATCCCTGATCTGCTTAGGCCTTTTCTTTGGGAAGGATATCATTTTACCTATTCTGTTTTCGATTTTATTGGCCAACATCCTGCTACCGCTTAGTCAGTATCTGGTAAGGAAAAAATTTCATAAGTCGTTATCCATTTTTCTTCCGCTCCTCCTGTCCATCATTGTTGGTGTCGGTGTGCTTTATTTCTTATCAAGTCAGATCATGAATTTTATGGACGATGTACCAGCATTAAAGGAGCGTGTAAACGAAGTTAGCCATTCCGTTCAAGTATGGTTTAGACAAACCACCGATATTACCATTCGAAAACAGAACCAGTATATACACGATACCGTCAACGATTTTAAGGACAATGGACCCGGATTAGTTGGGTCAACATTCGACTCGCTTGCTGGAATTCTGGTGTATGTAGTGCTTATACCCATATACACGTTTTTAATTCTCTATTATAAAAGAAATATTAAAGTGTTCTTAATCAATGCATTTAAAAACGGATCAGCGCAAAAGGTTACCGAAGTATTAACTGAATCAACAAAAGTTGCGCAACAATACATGACCGGGTTATTAATTGAAACCACATTGGTATTCTTATTAAATACAACCGGTTTTTTGATTCTTGGTATCAAATACGCGGTATTCTTGGCACTCTTCGCTGCGTTACTGAATTTAATTCCGTATGTAGGAATTTTAGTAGCCAATATTCTTTGCATGCTTATTACATTGGCAAGCTCAGACAATATCAGCAGCGTGGTTTGGGTAGGTATAATTCTGGCTGTCGTTCAATTTTTGGATAACAATTTTGGAATGCCCTTAATTGTGGGAAATAAAGTTAAGATCAATGCCTTGGTCACGATTGTCGGAGTATTCATTGGTGGGGCACTCTGCGGGATACCCGGAATGTTCCTGGCAATTCCAGGATTGGCAGTACTAAAAGTTATCTTTGACAAAGTTCCGGAGCTTCAACCGTGGGGAGCATTATTAGGAGATAGTACTTCGAATGGTTTAGCCGATACGCCAAATCGATCCGTCTGAAACAAAAACCGATAACAAAAAAATTGTTATCGGTTTTTCGTGGCCCTGGCAGGAATCGAACCTGCATCCTAAGTTCCGGAAACTTATATTCTATCCATTGAACTACAGAGCCATTGTTACTTCTTACAAGTTTTCTTTCCCCTATTCTATGCCCGTCCCACTGGGCGTTGAACTAAGCCTTTTAACAATAAACGGGTCGGCAAAATTAAGGAAAGCTGACTATCTAAAAAATTTATCTTGGATCACCTCCGTTAAGGTCTTTCCATTAAATCAACATGATTAATCGGTATAAGATTCACTTTGAATTTATTAACGATCATATTCATAATCGGATCATTTTTAATTTTTTGAACAATCCTTCCGGTTTGGCTAGCGTCATACCCCATCACCATTTGATCGGTAAGGTTAAGGTGTTTCACTGCATAGAAGAAACCTGCAATAACGTAGGGGCCAAAAGGTGTGTGTGGAATATCGAATGAAGTACCCGTCATATTAAACAAAGTATTGGGAAGATAATCTCCGGTATGCTCAATCCCTTTTATAGTCATGTAATAATTAGCAGCAAGAATTCTGGAGGCCTGTCGCGGGTTCGCCATACTTACCAGACCAGCCAACGGCTTTTGCTTTTGTGATTGCGCAATGAGGAGCTCTTTAGATTCCCGCTCATTTTTAACGTGCTTCCGTATGTATGCTTGAACGGTATCCCAAAAATCAACCTCGGGTTCTCCGTCATCAACACGAATGAGGGAGTGTATGGCATAATCCATAATGCCACACGTAATTTGAATGTTGAGCATTTTCAATTCAGGATCATTGGCGATTGCCTTCTCCAGTATCGTTCGTTGATGCCGAGGATGTGTTCGCAGCAAGTCGATACTGGTAATCCAATCTCCAGCCAGGTAGCCATCATAGGCATAAACTTCCTTAAGCAGCAACTTTATTTTGGTGTCGTTGTGGATTCTAATACGCTTTCCGCGAACATCAATTTCAGGTTTTTGCTCCACAATCATTTGCTCAATCTCAACCCCTACTGATGACGCACCCAGCATACCACAATTCAAAGGCGAGCCGTCTACAATCTTTAAATCGTGAACATGGCTGATGTAGCTATCGTTTGAATCTTGTGTAAAGTGAGCATGCGTTTGAATATGAACAAAGTAACTAATCGGAATACTCAGATCGGTCGTACTGCGCTGTGCTTGCTCAAAGGTTCGCTTGATATCCATTACAACATCGGGGGTTACAAACGACCCTGCAGCACGTATTACATGCATTTCTACATCAATTTCCTCTCTTTTCTTAAAATCAGTGATGGTATGATTTACAGCATCTAACTGCACTTGATTAAGGTCGCGAGCATCGGCACAACCGATGAGAATGTGTATTTGTTTTTCTTTACTCTCTGTAGCCATTGCGTGAAAATTTATTTGCGATTATACAACATTTATGTTTTTATTCGTGCCTACTTCATTCTTATCAACCATTAACACCAACTGATTTCATACTCGCTGATGATTTAAAAACGCTGGTGATAGAAGATATTTTTGTGTTACAGTTTTACTTTAAGGATACCTGCGAAATTGTGCTCACTAAAAAAAATACCTAAAATTTTGGATTTTAATAATGAAGTGGTATCTTAACAGAAGTTTTATTTAATGTTTAACTAAACTTTATAACGCTATGGCAAAGAAAGCGAAAAAAGCAGCTAAGAAAAAAGCAGCTAAGAAAAAGAAGTAGTTGATCGTTGATCAACCAAAATAAAAAAAGCTCTGACAATTGTCGGAGCTTTTTTTCGTAGATCTAGTTTAAACCGCGACTAAAACATGATCATCCTCACACTGAATCGCACCTCGATCTCCACATAGCCTGTCTGATAACCATGAATGCCTATCACGCAGAATTATTAAAGTCCATTAAGGCTAAATCCGGAAAGCGAACAAAACACACATTCCTAGACAATTATCTTGGAACAGAACATCCTCGCTATCCGATTAACAACCCCAAAATGCGAGCAATAACAAAGAGCTTTATGAAAAGCCACTCGTTTGAAGCGCATGCTTTCATTGATTTACTAACAAGCCTTATAGAAGGGAAATCTTTCACTGAAAAATTGATCGCTGGGTTTCTGCTCGACAATGCACCTAAAGATCTGCTAAAATTTGATCCCATTCATTTCGATCATTGGTTAAATTACTTGCAGGGTTGGGCTGAAGTAGATACGTTGTGTGCTGGAAAATATTCAAAAACAGAAATCCTCCCACAATTTTCAACATGGAAAAAATTACTAGTTCAGTTTTCAAAAAGTGAGATGATCGAGAAAAGAAGGGCTTCATTAGTGCTGTGCTGTGCCCCTTTGCGAAAGGAGAGGAATGAACCGATCCTCAAAGTCACTTTTCAAAATATTCTACGAGTCAGACATGAAAAGGAGGTATTAATTACAAAGGCAATTTCATGGGTATTGCGTAATGCAGTCAAGCATCATAAAATAGAAGTAAGGAATTTTTTAGAGCAGTATGGCAATTCATTACCCAGAATAGCCATTCGCGAAACATGGGTGAAATTAAAGACCGGAAGAAAAACAAAGCCTAAAAAAAGCTAGTTATCAAATAGACAACCCATGCTTAAAAAAAAGACCGCCTTCGCCTTAATAAATACAGGCTATGGCGGTCGTGGGTGGAGTCGGAGGGAATTGAACCCTCGTCCAGAGAAGATAAAATCATACGTTCTACATGCTTAGTTGACTTTGATTGTCGGGAATCTGAAGGCAGGCAACAGCCTAACAAACTCCGTAGTTACTGTGTCTTAGTCGTACTTAGCAACATCGCACGAAGCAGTTCTTACATTCGACACCGCCATACCAGTACCAGCAGAACATAGGCACTGAGCGATGATGGCTTTCCCGATCTTATCGGGACGAGGCTAATTTACCCTATTGGATAAATTAAGCAGCCATGGCGTAGTTTGTCTCGCCACGTAAATTGTTGAGAGCAGTGATCAAAGCTCTACCCTCATGAGCTTGCATGCTGGCATATGACAGTACGCATCCTGTCAAAACCGGTCGACCCCATTTTTTATCAATTATCAATGAACAATGACTAACCATCAATTAATCAGAATACAAATATAGGGTTTAAAAAGTTCTATGGGTGTAGCGAACGAATTGTCAATTGTTCATTGTTAATTGTCAATTGAAAATTATCTTGCAGCAGATGGAGAATTTTGTTGTATCGGCACGAAAATACCGCCCCACTGGGTTTGCTGAAGTAGTTGGCCAGGAGCATATCACCACAACACTAAAAAATGCCATCGACAGCAATAAATTAGCACAGGCACTCCTTTTTTGTGGGCCACGCGGAGTTGGCAAAACTACCTGCGCGCGCATTGTAGCTAAGCTTATAAATGGTTTCGATGAGAAAGCTGAAACGAATTCGCTTAATATATTTGAATTGGATGCTGCCTCCAATAACTCTGTAGAAGATATTCGAAACCTGATTGATCAGGTTCGCTATCCTCCACAATTTGGCAAATTCAAAGTCTATATAATCGATGAGGTGCACATGCTTTCAAATTCGGCCTTTAATGCTTTTTTGAAAACACTGGAGGAACCTCCTTCGTATGCCATTTTTATTCTGGCCACCACCGAAAAACATAAAGTAATACCCACCATTCTTTCGCGTTGCCAGATATTTGACTTCAATCGGATACAAATAGCTGACATTGCCGCCCATTTGAAAATAATAGCACAGCATGAAGGTGTAAAGGCAGAAGATGAAGCCATGCACTTAATTGCTCAAAAGGCAGATGGTGCTTTACGTGATGCACTCTCCATTTTTGATTTAATGGTTACCTACTCATCCGGTAAACCCATTACGTTCACCGATGTACTAGCGAACTTACACATTCTTGATTACGATTATTATTTTAAGGTTGTTGATGCCCTTCTCACTCAGAATCACTCGCAACCTCTGCTTTTACTGGATGAAATACTCCGCAAAGGGTTTGATAGCCATAACTTTATTGTTGGGCTTTCAGAACATCTGCGGAATCTGCTGGTATCGCAAGATGCACGCACAGTGCAATTGATGGAAGTTCCCGAAAGTGTTCAGAAGAAATATGTACGGCAGGCACACGCCTCCTCTCCTTCGCTACTGTTATCCTGGCTAAGTATTGCTAATCAATGCGACATCAACTACAAAGCCAGCAAGAATCAGCGGCTTCTGGTCGAACTCGCCCTCATGAAAATGGCACATGTTCTCTCGGTGATTGAACCCAGGCAACTACTAATTGAACAGGAAGCAACTACTCCAGTAGGATTAAAAAAAAAATTAGTGACGAACCCATAATCGCAGAAAAAATTTCAGAAGCGATACCAATCGTAGAAGAGCCAAAACCAGAAAAGTTAGCTCCACCTTCTCCAAAGACTCCCGAAATCATAAAAATCATTGCGCCTGAAACAGTAAAGGCAACGAGCACATTACAAATTCCAAAGCTTAACGCGCTTAAAGTAGGAATAAAGGAAGAACAAAAGCCCAGCCCCGAAGCAGTCAAAAAAACTGACCAGCCCTTTACACCTGATCAATTGCGGGCTGTATGGAAAGAATTTGCCGAAACTCGTAAGCTCTATCAGGCTGAATACCATCTGCTTTCACAGGAAATTGAAATACGCAACAATCAAATAATTGTTCATCTACACAACAGTTTTCAGGATACCCTTATTAATACCATTAAAAGTGACACGCTTACTTTTTTGAGAGATACGCTAAACAACAACACGATTCAACTTATGGGAGAACTTACTGAGTCTGATGAGAAAAAAGTGATTTATACCAATCGAGAAAAATTTGAACATTTAGCTGAGAAGAACCCCAACCTGAAAATCCTAAAAGAACGGCTGGGGTTAGACACTGATTTCTAAACTTGAAAGTAATACACCCATCGGTTAGCCGAAATGGTTTTTCATAATTTTAAAAACCTACTCGAAACTTCTTGTCTCATTCGGTTGATAAACATACCGAAACGTATAATACCGAGCCTCGTTGTTAAATGTAGGAATTGCAGGAGCATCTTTGTAATAACTTAAAATTTCCATTTTGGCATATCGACCGTCTGAAGTTTTAACTACGATGATCTTTCCCGCTGTCGGTTTATTTACCATTGCTGCACCATCATAAGTATACCAACCCTGTCCAGAACCGGTAGGGATAGCAAGATTAGTATTTGGGGCTCCGGCAATCGGGCTTGGGTCATTATCAGAAAAATAACCATCAATCGGTGCTTCTGTCAATGCATCAAAAATTCCATCAACGAGTTTTACTTGACTAGTGCCCGGGCCGCTGGTGTTGCTATTTATAATGATCGATGTCGCACGAAATCCTAAGTCCCATCCTACCGTAGCGCTGTCAGCATTAGGAACAATCTCGCCAGTTTTAAAATTAAAAAATGTAAACTTCCCTGTTATTCCTGTGGGTTGTCCATTCATGGGGTCAAATCCTGTGCCCGGATCGGCTGGAAGATTGGTAAAAGTAGTGGACACAACGGGGGTCGATGGAGCCTCATCATCGCTACAGCTTAGGAAAGCAATAGAACTGATTGCTAAAAGAGAAATAGAGTAAACTGATTTGATCATATTCATATAGATTAAATTAATTTTTTGTTACTGGATTTATTTTTTGAAAACGAACAAGAAACACTTGCATAAAATAGTCTTCCCGGAAGATTGGGAATGACGATGGAGTCGGTATAATCGAATAGATTATCGACACCCAATTGGAAACGAACAAGTTGCTTTATAGTCTTTGCTGCTGAGATATTGACTACGGCATAGCCGTCAACAAATTGATCATACACATCCAGGATAGAGTTATTGTTTCTGTCAGATGCTGGAATAACCTGACCTTGAATATTGCCTCGGATGTCACCTACACCAAACTTTCCACGGTAAATTATTCGCAAATTTGCTTCTATACCCTTCTTTATGTTAGCGTAGAATATTTTCACGTTGCCCGTGTGTCGGGACCGATTGTACAGTCCAAAATATTCGGTTGGGTTCAATCGTTTTGTTACCAGTGTGTTTGGATCACGCCAGTACACATCGCCTTGCTTTACGGCTCTAGCAACATCTTTATCCTTTGCAAATAACATCTGATAGCCAAATGAAAGGCTTACATGCTTGAGTATACGGAATGAAAAATCGGATTCAATTCCTTGAGTATATGCTCGTAAAATATTACGATAGCTATAAATACTTTGCCCTGAAGTGGTGATAGCGACAGCTTGCGTTTCTATTAAATTATCAATGCTATTGCGAAAGGTATTCAACTCCATCCTTAGCGAAGGCGACACTTCTAGGTGAGCACCAACGTTTAGCGACAATGAGCGTTCGGCTTTCAGATTGCCCAACTTTGCAGGATCAAACAAGTAAATTTCTATTTGCCCGGCTGCATCTAGCTCGGCCAACCGAGAAATTGCGACTTCGGTGCCCAATACACTGTACCCGCCACCAGCAGAATTGCTAAAATTAAAATACAATTGCCGAAAGTCAGGCGCTTTAAACCCAACACCGCCAGACATTTTTAATGTCAATTTCTTATTGACTTCAAATCTTGTTGAGATTTTGGGACTAAACTGACTACCATAAATGGAGTTATAATCAAGTCTGCCACCGAATATGACCAAAAACTTTTCCGTTGGAAACCATTCATGTTGAAAAAGTCCATACGTAGTCTCCTGGGTTCTCCGTTCCACGTCTCCGTACCGGGATGTTTGAACCCTTTCATAGATATAGCCTGTGCCCAGGGTCAAGATACTTTTTTTGTTGAAAAAATACTCGGCATTAAGCTCTGGGCGCAGAAACGATTGCTTAAAATCATCTTTATAATAAGGACTTCCATCACTTTCAAGTTCAAGTTGAGTTTTGGTTTTATAGCGAGTGGAGTAAAATCGTGCAACTGTTTTTAATTTTTCTGAAACCCGATGGGTAAAAACAGGATTAAAATTCCAGTCCGCAGTAGTTCCATCGCCAGCAGTACGGATTAGCTCACCATTGGATTCTACTTCAAAATTAAATTGCTGACTTTCTGTAAAATATCTTCCCGATAGGGTAAGGTCCATATCGGAAGAAATCCTATAGGTAATCTTTGAATTGAGTGTATAGTTTGTAAAGGGAGAAACCGTGTTTCCGAAATTTTCAGGTGAAAGGTCGTACCCATCGGAACTAAAGCGATTACCAAAAAGATACATCCCCATTTTTTTCCCTGTCAGGCTCATACCTCCAGCCATGTCGAAAGTATTGTTAGTACCATAACGGGTAGAGAAATTACCCCGATTGCCTTGTGGTCTTTCGGTAATAATATTGATAACACCCGCCAACGCATCTGAGCCATACAAACTTGAGGAGGGACCCTTTACAATCTCAATCTGCTTAATGCTGCCAACAGCAATGCGGCTAAGTTCAAGTGAGCCTGTGTACCTTCCAATAATTGGTTCTCCATCAATTAATATGAGAGTATAATCTGGATTAAGCCCTTGCATCTGGATGCCATTTCCTTGCGCATTCACTTGCGGTACTATTACTAATCCCGTTTGCTCAGTAAGTACATCATTCAAACGAAGTGAGCCTATGGTTTTGATTTGTGCGTTGGTAATTAAGGATACAGGCATTGGTAATGCCCCCATGCTTCGCTCATTGCGAGTTGCGGTAACAACAACCTCATCCAGTTGCTTGGAGGTCAGCGTATCAGACGTCTGCCGTGATAATGTTATGAGCGGAACCAATAAAAGAAAACTTAAAAAACGAATCACAGCCGTAAATATGAAATCCTTGGTAAACAATAAATAGCCTTAAAAGTATAAATAATGCCATCCTTTGATTTCATACCATAAAAATCAAAAAATTGGTATTTTTGACTATAAAATGAGCAATTGAATGTTAAACTGATATGAATTATGACATTTTTTAATGTATGAATATTGATACAAGAAAAACAGAAATAAAAAATACCTCTAAAAGTGTTTTTATTACCCTATTGGATCATACAGACTTCTGCTTGCAAATAGCCGATGCTTCCGGGTCAGAATGGATCTCAATCAATTCCCAAATTCATCGGAACATCATCCATTTCTATTTCTGCTTAAACGGTTCAGCAATTTTTGGTTTTGGGCCACACTATAGCCGGCAAATTGAAAAGCAACGAAATTATTTCTTTTATAACCCTGAAATGGATTTACCCTTTCAGCTACAGCTTGCGCCTGAAACTCGAATTGTTTCGCTGTCTATTATGTTGGAAAGTCTGCATAAACTTTTTACGCATGAATCGATCCCATTTTTAAAACCAGAAAATGCAAAGACCAAATTTTACGATGAACGTGAAATTCCTTCGCACCTGCATGTGGTGCTGAACCAGTTATTTACAGTAAGTCTTGGTGAAGGCGTTTCGAAACTATACTACCATGGAAAAGTACTAGAATTACTAAGTCTATACTTTTCTGAAAAGAAAAAAAATGTTGAAAACTGCCCCTTTTTAAACGACCAGGAAACTGTACGTAAAATAAAACATGCCAAGGAATATTTATTGAAGCACATGGAGGCACCGTTAAGTCTAAAAAACCTAGCCAAACAAGCAGGGCTTAATGAATATCAGCTTAAAGTTGGCTTTAAGGAAATTTATGGCAACACAGTATTTGGCTACTTACTAGATCACAAGCTTGATCATGCTCGTGCTCTATTAGATTCAGCAAAATTTAAAGTAAACGAAGTAGCCTACCAAATTGGCTACGCCAATACCAGTCATTTTATAGCAGCCTTTAAGAAGAAATTTGCGGTTACACCTAAGAAATACTTAATGAGCAAAAATTAAAAAATTCGTCTTCTCGTTGCCCTTCGTGTAGTTGTGCCAAACAGCATACCAAACACACCGCGTACCAATTCACGGCCTACTTGTTTCGCTACGGGCGAAGAAATAACTTCTTCAAAAGTTGACTTTTCTTTTCGCCCAGTTGCAGTCCGTGTTTGAGACTTTTCTTCAACTTCTTCAGCTTGCTGCTGCATTCGTGCATTCAATATTTCAAAAGCACTTTGTGGGTTAACAGTCTCTTGATATTTTTTATAAACATCAGAATTCTCAACATGGCTTTGATACTCTTCGCTCGAAAGTGGCCCCATCACCGAAGCCGGAGGCGCCAGATGCGTTACGACCGTCTCGGTTGGAATACCCTTTTCATTTAACACGGTAATAAAAGCCTGCCCGGTTCCGAGTTGTGTAAATTGTTGTTCCATATCATAGAACGCTGACGTTGGGAAGGTCTTAATCGTTTCTTTCAACGCCTGCACATCATTTGGTGTAAAGGCTCTTATAACATGATGAACCCTATTGCCTAATTGTGATAATACAGTAGGCGGAACATCTTGTGTTAACTGGGTGCAGAAAAATATTCCAACACCTTTGGAGCGAATCAGGCGAATGACCTGTTCGATCTGATCCATGAATGCCTTGGGGGCATCCTTAAAAAGTAAATGCGCTTCATCTAAAAAGAAAATCAGTTTGGGCTTATCCAGATCGCCCGCTTCGGGTAAATTTTGGTACAATTCAGCTAACAAAGACAGCATGAACGTTGAGAAAATAGAGGGTTGGCTTTGAATATCAGAAACATTCAATAGACTTATAACACCTCTGCCGTCAACCTTTTCAAACAAGTCACCAATTTCAAACGACCGTTCTCCAAAAATTTCATGAACACCTTGCTGCTCAAGCGCTACAATTTTTCTGAGAATGGTGCCGGAGGTAGTCGTAGATATTTTACCATAATCAGCCTTTATTTCCTGCGCCCCCGCCCCCTCTGATAAATAGTTTAGCACCTTTTTTAGATCGCTGAAATCCACAACCGGTAAATTCTTATCATCGGCATACTTGAATATCACTGCCAATACACCGGATTGAACTTCATTCAATTCCAAAATTTTACTTAGCAGGATTGGCCCAAACTCAGTTACCGTGGCGCGCATTTGTGCCCCTAGTTTTCCGCTAAGCGAATACAACGCAACAGGAAATGATGAAGGGGTATACACAATACCCAACGACCTTGCACGCTCATTGATCTTGTCATTCGATGCAGCCGCTTTGGCCATACCTGAAATATCTCCTTTCATGTCGGGCATAAATACGGGTACACCTGCAGCTGAAAGTTGCTCTGCTATTAATTGAAGGGTTCTTGTTTTGCCAGATCCAGTTGCTCCCGTTACTAAACCGTGGCGGGTCATCATACGCAAGGGTAAATTTACCTTCGCTTCGGATACAATTTCTCCTTGAAAAATTCCTGCCCCTAAGTAAATAGCCGGTAGCGGAGTGGTGTATGCCTTTGTAATTGCTTCAATAAACTTTTCCTTTGACATAGCTTCAGTTTTAATGCCTTTGCCCAAGCACGCTTTAACGCTGGCCTGACTTTACTTTTTATCTGTGTAATTCTGGAATGTATACAGCAATCCGATATTCAATAATTGACTTGTTTGAACTTCTTCAACCTGATCGAAGTCATACAATACAATCAAACCAAAGCTTGTTGTTATAAATTTATTAACGCGTGCAGTAAGGCTTAAATCAAGCCGATGGTCAATCTTTTTCATCTCTAACGTTTCATAATTCGCAAACAGCAGGTAACGCCATTTAAGGTTAATATTTTTAGCTATATCACGGTTGAATTCTGCTGATACTTGAAATGCAAGCCACTCTGTACGTATTGTTTCCGTGGTATCTACACCATACGGTTTAATGGGATCTACCAGAGGAGCTAATCGGGCACCATCTTTAACAATTGTCAGGCGGGGCGAGAACGGAGAAATACGTATTTTGAAATAATCAACCGGATGATACTCTACTCCCCACGATGAGGTAACAAAAGCAGGAGCGAGGATATCAGAAATTACACTTTTTGAGTCGTCATCATTATACACATAGCCGGGAGCAAACTGGCTCAAAAAATTTAAGGATGTATATACATCCCATACCTTGCTGATTTTATAGCCGTACTTGGTATCAAGGTATATCCGATCAAGTGTTTTTCTAAAACCCTGGCCATCGTTACGCACAAAGCCATATTGCAAATCAATTTCGTTATCCAAAGAGGATTTGTTCCTTTTGTAATTGGCTTTGAAGTTCATGAGCATATTTACTCCGATTGAATTGATTCCGCCACCTTTCCAGTTCGATGAGAATGCCGCCTGATTAATATTTAGGCCACCTTTAAAGCTTTTTCTCCAATTCGTAGCTGAATCGATTTTTACGACTTGAGCAACTACGCTATTCATAAATACGAATGCTAGTAAGCAAGCAACGATAAGTTTGTACTTTTTCATTCCCAAAGAGATTAGGCGAAAAAGTACCAATAATCCTCCAATAATAAAATCAAATTCAGCTGAACTTAATCTCGTCTAGGGCAACTTCGGTAAGGGGCTTAGTTATAAATTTAATGACGTGGTTATTGTTTACAATTTTATCGATATCGCGCTTGTTGTCAGAGCTTGATAGGATAATCACCTTGCATTTATTACGCACAATCTCATTAAATTTTTCAAACTCATACAAAAACACAAAACCGTCTACAATGGGCATGTTAATGTCGAGGAAGATAAGACTGGGGAGTTTATCTGGGTTATTTTGATTTTCTTTAAGATAGTCAAGCGCAGTTTTACCGGAGCTTTTAACCTCAACACCTTTTGCAAATTTCGTTATCTCAATAATACGTTTGCTTATAAAATTGTCGGTGTCGTTGTCGTCCACCAGCATCACTAAATCAAGGGTTATCGCTTGTTGCATCACCATTCGAAAAGATTCAAAAGTCTAAATTCAATTTTTCTTCACAAAAGTATATTTTTTTAGGAGTATTGATAGCTACTATGTCAATTTGAGCTTTATTATCTTACATAATAGAGACAAAAAGACTAAATAAGACTATTGTGGCTTACGAATTTTAAGACTTTCACCAGCAGTAAGGGCAAAATCCTTTTTTTGGTTCCAATCCATAAGCTCTTTTATGGATACTCCATATTGCCGAGCAACGCTAAATAAAGTATCAGAAGGCTTCACCAAATGAATAACGTTTTCGGGTTGCACCCCTACTGGCGTGTTAACAGGATTTAGCGTGTTAAGATATAAAACTTGTCCAGGCTTAATTCCTGCCTCTAACGTAAGGCTGTTCCATTTTACTATTTCCATTACATCAACCTGATAACGCTTTGCAATCGAATACAAGGTTTCTCCAGCGATAACAATATGCTTTGTTGGCTTTTGTAATACCTCCAAGGCTATCGGCTCCTGTCTTATAGTAACCAAGTCTTTATTAGTACTTAGTGAGTCGATACTCTTGGACATCGTTGTAACAACGAGTTGTTCTTTTTGAGGTTCGATAGCCCAATTAAAAGACTCTGTTGGATCAACCTCTGCTATTTCAGAGACGCTCACACTAGCTGAGCTCGGCTTCCTTCCCGAAAGAAAAATGATTACTCCCTCCTGTACACTCGTTGATTCCAGTTGATTGTATCGTTGCAGCTTTCGAAGCTGAACTCCATATTTCTGACTTATGAACCAAAGGGTTTCACCTTTTCGGGTTATATGTTGAGGGACTACAGCTCGCGGCCTTTTCTTTTTTAAATAATAGAAATTTCCGGGTACTAGTTTATCACTGATTGAAAGATCGTTACATTTTAAAAAGTAGGATAAATCAATGTCTGCTCGCGTTACAAAAGCAGTAGCAGTTTCATTTTCTTTGGCTTTCATGGCTTTAATGCCATTTAAGGTCAAAATTTCATTACTGGATGAGGTAGGTTTTACTATTGCCTGCAAAACAGGTTCGGCTATTTTAGTTGCCTTTGCAGTAGCCTCTATTAACGCTTTACCATCGCCAGGAATGATAACGGTGTAGGATTTATCGCCAGGAATATATTCTGTGCGTACCCATGTATTATAAGCTTTAAGTTCTGCGGCAGGAAGAGCGAACTCGCGCGCCAATTCATCAACTGATTTTCTACTATTATTAACCCATGGAATAACTATAAGAGTTCCAGCGCCTTTAACAATATTTTCGTAGGCAACTTTGTGCGCTAGAAATTTCTTAACATACCAATACGTCTTACTGGTAATCTCCATGTGTTTAACACCACCTTCAAAATTCTTAACAGATTGAAGAACACCTCCTGCGCCCATTTGGTATGCCTGCAATGCATAAAGCCAATTATTAAAATAATAGTTATTTTTCTTAAAATATTTTGCGGCCGCCCGTGAGGAGGATACAATATTCATCCGCTCATCAATTTCCTGATCAACCCGCAAACCCATTTCAATTGCAGTGAAGTCTTTAAACTGCCAGAACCCGACAGCATTGGAGACGGAAACAGCATTGCTGATAAGCGCGCTCTCTTGTAATACAAGATATTTAAAATCATCCGGCACCCGCTCTTCTTCAAAAATTTTCTCAATGATCGGAAAATAGGTTTTAGCGCGATCAGCCTTAATGGCTAAATGTTTGGGAGATCGTATAAGCGCGTCAACATCTTTCTGAATTTCTCTTCGTGCATCATCGCGTATCGTTAAGGTCATACCTGCGAATTGCATTTTATGGGGAACCTGCACAGGTTGCGCCATAGCGAAGGTCGAAAAAAACACAAACACCGCGGCTGTAAACTTCATTGTTAAGTAGTTTAAAAAATAAGCAGCTCTAAAAAATCTATTCCGCTACTTTCCGTATCATCATTATTCCATCGCGCACGGGCAACAACACATTTTCAACGCGTATGTCGCTTTGTATTTTATCGTTAAATTCTTTTATCGACCGCGTGTCTTTATCCGGTTTTTCATCCAGCACTTTACCACTCCACAATACGTTATCGACAAGGATGTATCCACCCAAAGGTACGCGATTGATAACCAAATCGTAGTAGCGCAGATAATTTTCTTTATCAGCATCAATAAATACGAGATCGAAACTCATTTGCAGCGTTGGTATTATTTCAATTGCATTTCCTACTTTATAGTCAATTGCCTCCTCAAATCGAGAAGCTTTAAAATATCCGCGCACCGTGTTCTCTAATTCTTCGTTAATATCAATAGTGATAAGCCTTCCGCCTGGCCGCAAGCCCTCTGCCAAACAAATTGCGCTATAACCAGTATAGGTTCCTATCTCAAGAATATACGTTGGCTTAATCATGTGACTGATCATACACAAAATTCTTCCTTGCATATGGCCCGATAACATACGGGGCATTAGTACATGAGCATGTGTATGACGGCTAACAACTTTTAGTATGTCGCTTTCCTGCGAAGTGTGTGCTTCAGCATATTTTTGAATTGGTAATGGTATAAACTCCATGAACTTTACTATTTAACGGGTAGCATTTTTAAGTAACTCAGTGATTTAGGGTCAAACATTTCTTGCGCTATCAAAAGTAATTTACCCGCATCTATTTGTTGTATCTCTTGAAATATTTCTTCCATGGTTGGTACACTTCCCCGGTTAAGTATACTGCGACCCATCATCATCATATGACTTAAATTGTTTTCTTCCGACATGGCCAGTTGTCCTTTTATTTGCTCTTTAGCAGCTTTCAATTGCCTAAAGCTTAACGGTTTTTCACAAAACTTATTCAATTCCTGCTGTACGAGTTTAACAGCCTTTTCTAATTGCCTTGGGTCGGTACCAAAAAAAACCGCAAACATTCCGGTATCGGTATACGAGATGTAATGAGCATCAATAGAATAAACGAAACCATATTTCTCTCGTAATGATAAGTTCAGTCTGGAGTTCATTCCAGGCCCGCCCAACATATTTACCAACATGAAAAAGGGAATGCGATTTTCATGAAGCATTGGATAAGCATCTCTCCCGATCGCACATTTGGCCTGCTTTACAGAACGAAAGAGTTCCTTTTCGCGAGGTTGATATGGGATTGCTCTCTTTCGCTTCACTTTTCGGGAAGTTTTACCAACGTCAAAATATTTTCGGGTTAGTTTCTCAATAGTGTCTACCGAAATATCTCCTACACAACTGAAAACAACTCGTTGTGTGTCGATATGGTCTTTAAAGAAAGAGAGGAAGTCTTTACGCTTAAATGATTTTATGGTTTCAGGCTTGCCCAATATGTTCATCCCCATTGGGTGACTCTTGTATATAATGGCTTCAAATTCATCCTGAAGAGAATCATCGGGGTTGTCGAGGTACATAGCCATTTCCTCCAGAATAACTCCTCTTTCCTTTTCAATTTGCGCCACTGGAAAAATAGAATTGAAAGTGATGTCAGACAATACATCGATGGCTCTTTCGGCATACTGATCGCGAACGGAAGCAAAGAAAACCACTCGCTCTTTATCGGTGAATGCGTTAAGCTCACCCCCTATTGAATCCAAGCTGCTTATTATATGAAAAGAACTTCGTTTTGAAGTGCCCTTAAATGCCATGTGCTCCCAAAAGTGAGCGATCCCTTGATTTGCGGTATGCTCATCACGGCTACCTACATCGAGGAAGACTCCACAATGAAAAATTTTTGTTGATGCAACCCGCTGATACACGACACGTATACCATTTGAAAGAGTGAAGTTATGTTGATTTTCCATGTAGGCTGCAAAATTACTCCTTTCAGAATACCGTCCCAACTATGAACACCAATGCCCGCTTGCGGTCGAAAGCTTGACATTTAATTCTATTTCTTGCTATAATTCAGAATCAATTTAACTGGCACACGGATTGTAACTTTTTCTTTATGGATACTCAAAAAGTCAAAACCTGCTTTACCATTAGCTTTTCGGATGAACAATTTAACCGTGCGAAAACTTATGTTGATGATATGAAGCGACACCCGAATCGGGTATTTTGGAAAGGTAAGCATGGAAAAACCGACAATGAGCTTATCATTGAACAAATTGCACATCGCATACTTTCTGGATTTTATAATGACGATCCGTTAAACGCGGCAAGAAACATTGTGCGAATGGATAGCGCAATCAATGGTAATTAATGTGTTAGATTCTTTCTAACACTTTTTTAATAAGCGAATCAATAACCTTATCAGGGTCTTTTGAAAATTTGTTCTTTACCCTGTTGGCAATAATGGCGTTTACACTTAATACCTCATGGCCTAATAATCGAGCCATTGCATAATAACCGGCTGTTTCCATTTCAAAATTTGTAAGCCAGAAATCACTGCTCTTGTTGTGATAGTAGTTTAAATCTTCAAACAATTTCGACATGCGGGTAGCGGCTCGTACTTTTCTTCCTTGCGGAGCATAAAACCCCGGAGTGGTGACGGTGTTCCCAGAAATCATATCCGCGCAAATTTGCTTTTGCAAAAGCTCCGATCCTTTAACTACATAGGGGATAAAGGGCAATGAACATTTCAGTTGGATGTCTTCGGCAATCTTTTTTTCAAACGAGTCCATTGGTAAGTCATAAAACTGCATCAGGTTATCAAGCCCAACAGCATAATTAGAAAAAAGATGCGATCCCAGCGGTACATCTTCCTGCAAGGCACCGGATGTACCGATGCGTACAATTTTCAATTTTTTCTTCCGCACCTTTGGCTCCCGGGTTTTTAAATCAATATTAACAAGCGCATCAATTTCAGTTAAGAAAATTTCAACATTATCGGTTCCTATTCCGGTACTGATCACTGTTATCTTTTTTCCATTGAACGTGCCCACATGTGTAATAAACTCACGCTTGTTCATTTCAAATTCAACTTCATCAAAGTATTGACTCACTTTATACACCCGGCTAGGGTCGCCCACGGTTATAATTGTATCGGAAATATGTTTCGGTAATAAATTTAGGTGATAGACACTTCCATCGCGATTAAGTATCAGATCGGTCTCAGATATTCTCATAAGTCAATATTCCTGATTCAACCCTTTACAGTTTGTGCCGGATTCCCAAATACTGTTTCACCGGATTTTACCGGACCTATAACGACCGACCCAGCGCCAATGCGAGCACCTTTACCCACTGTTACTCCCGATACAATCGTAACACCCGAACCAATAAATGCTTCTTCCTCAATTTTTACCCCTGCACTGATTATACAACCCATGCCAAGCTGAACGAAGTCGCTCAACGAGACCTCCGCTCCAATAACGCAACCTGCCTGAAGCAGACAATGACTTGAAATCTTAGTACCCGCACCAATACTAACTCCCTGATCAATAAAATTGCCATACCCTAATTCAACATGCGTTGCAATAACGGCATCTTTATGAATAGCGTTTACGGGCTGAACATGGCGCACCTCTTGTAGCATGGTAACCAGGCTTTTCCGCAGCCTATTATCATCGACTGCAATAAACGCTTCACACTTTTTTCCAATGAGTTTTAAAAAACCATCGTCATCTGTACTGCCTAAAATAAATGTTTCATCAAGTTCCTTACTGTGCAGGGCTTTATTGTCATCTAAAAATCCGTATACCACATTTCCATTCACTTCAAAAATCTCTTTTGCGGATCGGCCAAGATAATTAGCACCAAAAATTATTACTGGGTTTTTCATACGATCGAATAATTAGTAAAGGTAGCTGTCAGGTTTAATCCTCCGCTATGTAAACATTAAATAATTTTGCTAATGGTTTGATAACTGAACGTTGACTTGCCAGCAACATCACAAGAAAGGGCAGAAATCCAATCCGATAACGGACGAGCGTTCCAAAATTTGGTGATGAAATCGAAAGGAGTAAACATAAAACAAGGCAGTACGTGAGGATGGCCATAATCAAGACACGATTAGGTGAGTTTTTAATATTACCGATGGATTTTATAGCGACTATTGAAAATGACAATAAAAATAAATTCTCCACTGCAGCAAGGATCTTTAACATAGTATTAGCCTCCCAAATAAATGGCCTGAACAATCCTGAAATCAAGGCTAAGGGAGCGTTAATAAAAATACTCCAGCCCGTAGTCAACTTGTAGTACTGAATAATATCATCCGGGTTAGAGTTCTTCAATACCATTTCATTATTAGACGCCAGCACATCCGCAATCTTATGAATGGAGAAATTGGGGTGCCCAAAGCTCACTACGAAAACCGCCAGCAATACTATAGAAAACCAAATCGTTACCTCTTTTGAAAATTGGTTAACGCTGCGCGTCTCCGTAATTTTTCTTGTAAACCATGTAGCGAGTAGAATCGGAATAAATAAACCGATATAATAATATTTCAAATTCCACACGATCCAAATTGCAAATACACCTGCTAAAACCTGAACCACCGTGATTCTATGCTTAAACCAAACCTGAAGAAATAATGAGGCAAGATAAAATAGACCAGCCATTGCTAGTGATTCCTTAATGATACCAGAAGCCCAGAAAACGCACGATGGAAAAAATAGAAAAGCTATAGCTGCTGAAACTCCTAACCGGGGAATGTGCTGCCACACTATTTTTGTTAATCGCCAGGCTGCTAAAAAAGAAATGAATGAAAAATAAAGCGAGGCTATCCAATAGTTATCGTAGGTAAGCAGCGCAAACAAACTCGTTATCTTGACAAAGAAAATTGTACGATCGATGCCAAGAAAATACCCCTCAGGGGAGCTTCCTAAAAATTCAAAATAACCCACCAAATCAGTCCGAGCCATTAAGCTTAGCTCAAGTGCCCACTCAAACATTGAAAAAGTATCGCTGGTGGTGTAGGAAATAGCATAAATGATTCCTACCAATATGCCTGCCGAAAGTTTTGCGGCTAATGCAGGCCAGAAAAACTTTCTCATTATACCGGGCTCTTGTTTCCATATCCACCATGAAATACCAAGGATAAAAAGAATGTTAAGTACTTGAACGAACGTTTGCATTATCAAGCTTTTATAATTGACGCTCCTACTGTACACTCCAAGCACCTACGCTTAACACAAAAGTTATTATATAATTCAATCAATCCTTGTGAGTCAAATGCAGAAGTTACTTTATAACCAAGCCCATACCATTCCCTCACTATCCGATTGTTCTCTGCGGGTATCTGTTGCAAAAAATCAACTGCTCGATCTATATAACGTTGGTCGTCATGCAACTGGCCATACGCAGTAAGTATTGGGGTAATCGTATTGATAATAATATTTTGGACGCTTGATTTTCCAAGCGCGGAAACAATTGTTTTACTCTTTTTACCCGGTTGATAATGCTGCTGCCAGTATTCGCTTTGAACGACCTCCAGTAATTCAGTTAAATCTTTAATGGATATACCATCCAAAATTTTCGAAAAAAGATTTTTTTGCATTTGCAAAAGTGATGCTAGTTGAGCTAACCGAACGGTCGGGAAATTGGCTGGTCGTAGCCGCATAAATCTCCATTGCACGACATTCATTTGCTTTGCATCGAGCCTATACTTTTGCCGTAGTAAGTTGTACTCTCTGATTAAGACACGTAGGTATTCATCTTCCTTTGCCGTTTCTAAAAACCCTGCCTGGCCGAATAAAAGCGCCTCAACCTGGATTGGCTTGTCAAGATGCTTGAGTAATATTTTAAACGGCATTGCTTTCGCCAACTGAAACATTGGTTCAGCGTTTACTTTAAATCCAAAATTTTTACAAATAAGTTGGTAAAAGGTTTCTTCCCAATTGTTATTATTACTAGCCAGGATTTTTTTAACGACCTCTCCTTTGGACTCAAGCCGCTGCACGACCGTTTTGTCAAGCATGGAAAGTTTCGTTATGTCTGAAATTTTAGACCAACTAGTTGCACATGGTATTGACTCCGCACTGGTAAAAAGTTTTTTATAACGATTCCAGAGGGTAAGATCAACTCGATTTTTCAATTCTAATGTTGGCATAAAACTACCATCTGTCCGCTTAATGGGTTTGTCGTTCTCCCAAACAACATGTAGTACTACATTTTCATAAGCCCGATCATTGCTGTGATGGTGGTCGTTCCAACCAGAGGCCTTGATATGAATCTCTATGCTTCCACGCCACTCAAGGCTTCCCAATTTAATTTTAGCTGCCTCAAAATCAGGGCCTGCATTTGAATTGAGCATGCCGGGTTGAAATATCTGCAATGCCTCTCCTTCAGATGCTTTTAAATCATCTTTTCTGAAATACTGAAATTGCCAAATGTAATGGAGGAAAGATTCAGTCAAGGGAGTGGCTTTAGATTATCTCTACAAACGTGCTTTACTTCGGCTGATAGGTTTACTATTTACGATTTTGTAAACCAAAAATCAATACGTTGTAGTCGTCAGGTGCTTCTATGGGGCTCTCCCTAAAGACAGGGTTTAAAAACTTTACAAATTAAAATCATTTAAGAGCTTCTCCATTTCATCCTTTACCTTCTTGGCGGCCTTCTTAGCGGCCGCAGCAAAATCCATTCCCGATGAAGCATAAATAATTGCACGCGATGAATTGACTAGTAATCCGCATTGCTTATTCATTCCGCATTTTGAAACTTCTTGCAAATCACCGCCCTGTGCACCAATGCCGGGCACGAGGAAAAAATGATCAGGCGCGAGTTTTCTGATCTCCGCTATTTTATCGGCACGGGTGGCACCTATTACATACATAAGCTGATCGGGCGTTGCCCAGGCTTGCGATTTAAGGATAACCTCCTCGTATAATTTTCTTCCAGTAATTTTTGACTCAATTAATTGGAAATCGGCACTACCTATGTTGGAGGTGTGCGCAAGCAGAATCACCCACTTGTCTTTAAACTTTAAAAATGGCTTTACAGAATCTTCACCCATGTAGGGTGCTACCGTAATGGAATCAAAATTCATCTGCTCAAAAAAAGCTTTCGCATACAACGTTGAGGTGTTACCAATATCGCCACGTTTAGCATCGGCTATGGTAAAGCAATTGTTGGGTATAAATTCTAGTGTCTTTTGAAGGCTCTCCCACCCTTTTGAACCGAGTGCTTCATAAAATGCAATATTCGGTTTGTAGGCTACACAAAATTCATGAGTAGCATCAATGATGTACTTGTTAAATTCAAAAACCGCATCCTTTTCAGAAATTAAGTGGGAAGGAATTTTTTCAAGCTCGGTATCAAGACCAACACAGAGGTAAGAATTTTTTGTCTTGATTTGCTCAAAGAGCTGTGCACGATTCATAGTGCCAAGGTACTAGTTATCGGTTAATCAAAAAACTACGATTAACCGATAACTAACAACGCTTACCGTAAGTCAATCACCTCAACGCCCGGATATTTCTTGGCATCAAAAGTAAACAACGCATCCGCCACATTTACATTTGGGATAAATTTTGAAATGGTGTATTTATATTTGTTTCCGCCTTTATCGAACATGGTCCAGCTCTGAATGCTCTTATCTTTTTTACCTACCATCATTTTAATCTTAAAATATTGTGAGTCCTTTTTTTCGGGTACTAAATCAATTTCTTCACACACAACTCCTGCATCTGTGCTTTCACCCAAGTACAGGTACTTGAATCCCTTCTTATAAATTTCATAAATTTTGGAAGGGTTAATCTCTTCCGAAGAAGCATCATAATTATCGATGTTGACTTCCTTTGCGGAAGGTAAGTAGGTCCATACCGTTACGCCATTATTAATAATCTCCTGCTCATCCATCACCAGCTTAAATTTTTCACCTTTTACAGTGATCTTGCCCTTAAAATCTTCTTTAATGCCCTCGGTTTCGTTGGTCATGCTTGACGTGATGTTGGCTTCGAAAGAAGTATATACCTTATATTTTTTGCTCATCGCGTCCAGGGTCGCTAACGCCTGAGGATCATATTGTGCTATCGCTAACTGAATAACGAAGAAAGATGCCAGTGTAAAAGAAAATCGTTTCATTGTGTGCTCTATTTTATAGGGTGTTAATCAGGGTCGAAGAAAAAATTAGCTTACCGACCGTGTTTTTCCTTCAAACTACTCAATAACTGTTCCAAACTCAACTGGTCCTTAATTAAGACCTCACGGGCTTTGCTTCCTTCAAAAGGACCAACAATACCTGCGGCTTCTAATTGATCAATCAATCGGCCCGCACGATTGTACCCAAGTTTTAGCTTACGCTGAAGTAAAGATGTACTACCCTGCTGATGCATAACAATCATGTTAGCAGCTTCTCCAAACAAAGCATCGCGATCAGAAAGGTCAATATCCGATACTCCACCTTCATCTTCGCCTTCATATTCAGGAAGCAAGTAGGCAGAATCATATCCGCGCTGTGAGCCAATGAAATCACAAACTTTTTCAATTTCAGGAGTATCTACAAATGGACATTGAATACGGATAATATCTGAACCGGAAGATAATAGCATGTCACCCTGACCAACCAATTGATCAGCACCACCTGTATCGAGAATCGTACGCGAGTCTACCTTTGAAGTAACTTTAAAAGATAACCGTGCCGGAAAGTTGGCTTTGATAACACCGGTGATCACATTCACAGAAGGACGTTGCGTGGCAACGACTAAGTGAATACCAATGGCACGAGCAAGTTGTGCCAATCGGGCAATCGGAGTCTCTACTTCTTTGCCAGCTGTCATCATTAAGTCGGCAAGCTCATCAATCACCAGCACGATGTAGGGCAAAAATCGATGGCCATCTTTGGGATTAAGTTTTCGGGCAACAAATTTTGTATTGTATTCTTTTATATTTCGCGCCCCTGCATCCTTCATAATTTCGTAGCGGTTCTCCATCTCAATACAAAGTGAGTTGAGTGTATGAACTACTTTCTTCGTATCCGTAATAATGGCTTCTTCACTGTTGGGCAGCTTCGCTAAATAATGCCGTTCGATTTTACTGAACAACGACATTTCCACTTTCTTTGGGTCAACCAATACAAATTTTAATTGCGATGGATGTTTCTTATATAATAGAGAAGCCAGAATAACATTTAACCCCACCGATTTACCCTGACCCGTTGCACCCGCTACCAGTAAGTGCGGCATCTTGGCAAGGTCAATGACCAATACTTCGTTTGATATTGTTTTACCAATAGCGATTGGAAGTTCTTTATCTGTTTTTTGAAAGCCCGGTGAAGCCAGCACTGAGCGAATGCTTACCATCTCACGGTTTTTGTTTGGCACTTCAATACCAATGGTTCCCTTTCCAGGAATAGGTGCGATAATACGAATACCAAGTGCAGCCAAACTTAAGGCAATGTCATCTTCCAGATTTTTAATGCGCGATATTTTAATGCCCGCCTCCGGAACAATTTCATACAACGTTACCGTTGGCCCAATGGTGGCTTTAATGCTTGAGATACCAATTTTGAAATTAGTAAGCGTAGCGAGAATTTTATCCTTGTTCTGATTTAATTCCTCTTGCGTTACCTGAACTTTCCCCGATTCGTATTCATTTAATAATTCAAGCGTAGGAAATTTATAACTACTTAAATCAAGCGTAGGATCATAAATACCCTTTTCTTCTACCAGTTTTTCAGCAAGCTCATCCGTTTCGGTTCGCTCTTCTATACTAAAGGCTGGTTCCGCTGCTGCCGTCTTCTGGGGTTCAGGTCTTTCAACTTCTAATGGAATACTCGAAATTGGCACTTCAGGTTTTTCAAAAATCAGAGGTGGTACAACCAGTTCATTTTTTAATTCACTCGTCCATTTATCTTTTTCATCTGTATACTCGGCAGGAGTTTCACCCGCTAGTATCGCATCATTGCCCATCGGTTTAGGATTTCTTGGTTGGAAAGCATTGATGGCGGTAACGTTGAAAAAGAAGATGATGAATATAAATAAAGAGAGAATGAGCAATAGAAACGTTCCCCATCCCAACAATCCGTGCGACAATAACGCGAGGTGATATCCCAGTCCTCCTCCCAGAAAACTCCACTCCGTAACACCATCTACGCTCAAGGTTAAATAGCCAAACAATAAACTCAGCCACAGGCCCGCAAAAAGTGAGAGTATAAATACAGAGAACAGCGGAAGTAAATCGCGCTTAAACGCGAGGCGAAATCCTAATAGAAAAAATATTGGAGGAATAAGAAATGCTGAAATACCAAACCACCGGAAAATAAAGTAATGAGATGTTAATGCTCCATACAACCCAAGCCAGTTCTCAGCTTCAATGCCCAACTCCAGTAAACCAGACTGACCCAACCCTTCCACTACACTTTGATCGGCCTTACCAGTAAATAGGTATGAGAGAAAAGCGACAAACAGGGAGATTGAACTAATCAGTAATACAAAGCCTATCGTCAAAATAAACCGGGGATCCTTAAAAAATGCCCAGTTAACAGTGGATGGAGACTTTGAACCTTTACCCCTCTTTTCTTTTTCGGGCTTCTTGAAAGTATTTGACTTGTAGGTGTTTTCGGCCATTCGTTTAAAAAGTAATCAAAACTAAGGAAAAAACAGGATAGTACCCCATTTGTGCCGTTTCGATTGAGTAGGCAAATCCTTACTTTCATTTATTAATTTCATTAAAATTTAGACTACCTGAAAAAGATTTTCTCAATATTACTTTTGGTATTAAGTGTAGAAACTCTCTGCGCGCAAACCACTTTAATTGACAGCCTTCAACGCATTGTTGCTTTGCAGCGACACGACACAACAGAGCTTCATGCCTTGCTTGGTTTAACGAATGAATTTTTACGCAAAGACCTGGCTCAGGCAAAAAAATTAGCACTGCGGGTAGTTTCCTTAGCCGATACCCCACAAGAAGTACGATGGTTGTCCACTGCTTATAATTATTTGATTACCTGCTATCAACAATCCGGACGTTTGGATAGTGCCTACTATTTCATTCAATCCTCAGAAAAACTTATTAAGGATAATTCAGGAAATTTTAAAATGAAATTTAATTATAATCAGGCAGTCAGTTTGTTTTATAAAAACACTGGCGAATACAAAAAGGCGTTACCTTATATGCTTGAAAATTTGAGCAGCTGGAAAATTGAAGACGAAAATAAGGCAGGTCAATTACTTAACATGGGTAATCTTTACACCAACCTTGGCGAATTCAAAAAAGCTGCCGATTCACATTTGCAGTCACTTCGTTTGTTTGAAACGCTTAGAAATAAGCGTGGCCAATCATTTTGTTTGCATAGTCTGGGAAAAGATCTTTTTCAGCTCAAACAGTATAATGATGCAAAAAAATACCTCGAGCGTTCCATGAAATTAAAAGAAGAGTTGGGAGACAAGCGCGGGCTAGTAACTTCCGGCACTGGACTTGGTGATGTCTATAAAGAACTTGGAGAGTTCAATCGTGCGGAGGAGCATTATCTAAGGGGTATAAAAATTGCTACTGACATTAAAATGCCCAACGAAGTAAGCCGCACCCAACATCAGCTCGGGCTGTTGTATAAGCGAATGGGTAACCTTGATCGTGCGAAGGAAAACCTGAATCAAAGTCTGAAACTTGCTCAAGAACTTCACGACAGCACATTGAGCAGGCAAATAAAATCAGAGCTAATCGGTATCGATATCGAAAATCAAAAAGAAAAAGTGACCGAGGCTACACTTTTATCTAACCTTAATACAACCATTCGCACCGGTGATCGACAACGGCAAGTGCTTGAATATTCAAGATTGAGTGAATACTATGCGCTTAAAAAACAATATGACAAGGCCTTTAAGTATCTAAAAATGCACATGGAGTTAACCGACAGTGTGCAGGGAAATGTAGTTCTTCTTCAATTGAAAGAACTGGAAGAAAAATACAATAGCGAGAAAAAAGAAAAAGAAATTTCTTTGTTAAAAAAAGATCAGGAACTACAAACGCTCGCGCTCAGTCGGCAGCGAGTTATAATTTCGCTTGGTATCATTGGCTTGATTTCAGTTTTAGTGATTAGTACATTACTCATAAACCGCTATCGTGTAATCAATCGCTCAAAACGTTTGCTTGAGATTGAAAAAGTACGAAACAATATTGCCCGTGATCTACATGACGACATGGGCTCAGCTCTTTCTAGCATTAACATTCTAAGTCAAGTAGCGCTCATAGAAAAAAATGGAAATACGCAAAGCTACCTTCAGCGCATTGGTGATCAATCGGCATGTATGATGGAAGATATGAGTGACATGGTGTGGTCTATTAACCCACGCCATGATTCGATGAGTCAGGTACTCATCCGGATGAGAGAGTTCGCCACGGAAATTTTTGAACTTAAAAATATTGAATATCAGTTTTCTGAAAAAGGTATAGAAAATTTGATACTGAATGCCGACCAACGCAAGAATCTTTTTCTCATCTTTAAAGAGACCCTTAATAATGCTGCTAAGTACAGTGAGGCAAGCAAGGTAGAGATTAGTTTAAATCAACAGGATCATATTCTGATGATGTTCATAAAAGATAATGGCAAGGGCTTTGATGAGCAAAAAATAAAAGCCGGCAACGGATTGCGCAACTTACGCGAAAGATCGAAAGAGATAAATGCAACGCTTGAATTACGAAGCATTATCGGATCAGGAACTGAGGTTGTGTTAAAGGTTTCCATCGCATGATGATGCGATACCGCTGTATTAAAGTAGTGTTGATATTTACAGTCTCAATATGACGCCACATTCTATTTTACTCTACGAAGACAATCAGTTGCTGAGCGAAAGTATCCAGGCAATGTTGAAATTGAATAATAATCTTAATCTGCTTGGAGCGTATGGAAATCCAATGCAGGTAAATAGCCACTTAGAAAGCAAAAAGCCGGATTTATTACTCATGGATATTGATATGCCTGGCATGACCGGTATTGAGGCCGTGGCCAAGGTTCGAGCTGTTGATAAAGATATTCCTATTCTCATGCTCACCGTGTTTGACGACAACCAGCATGTGTTTGATGCCATCTGTGCCGGAGCTTCAGGTTATTTATTGAAGAAGCATATTTCCAGTAAACTATTTTCCGCCATTGAAGAAGTGATGGAAGGTGGTGCGCCTATGTCACCAAGCATTGCGCGCATGGTGCTGGCATCCATGCAGCAAAAGCCTGTAACTGAAAATCCATATCAACTTACACCGAAAGAAAAAGAAGTACTAACCTCCTTGAGTAAAGGCAACAGCTACAAATTAATTGCTGCTGAATTTAATATTAGTCTCGACACGGTACGTTCGCACATTCGAAAGATCTACGAAAAATTACATGTGCATTCGCAGACAGAGGCGGTGAGTAAGGCGATTCATGAAAAGTTGGTTTAAAAAAGTAAGCACGCCTGCAAAAATTGTAACCATCTTTTGATTTCTAAATCTACTGTTTGCCAAACTACCAAAATCTAATTTTAAATGACGAACACATTAAGCCCCACCTTGCAAAATGAACGAGCCGACATCCTGGATGTCATCAGAGGCTTTGCCATTCTCGGAATTTTTATGGATAACCTTTTCGGCTTCACAGGTTGGGGGTTTTGTTCACCAACACAAAGAGAAGCGATCTCCACCTGGCCAGCAGACAGAGTTTTTGCATTGCTCGAGTTAATTTTCGTCCATGGAAAGTTTTACAGCATTTTTTCTCTCCTCTTTGGCATCGGCTTCTCTATCATTCTCATTCGAAATGAACAAAAAGGGATCAATCCGTTGAAAATATTTTTCAGGCGATTATTCATTTTACTGCTCATCGGTTCCATCCATCTTTTATTACTGTGGGATGGAGACATTTTGCTTCTTTATGCACTGTTAGGCTTTTTGCTGCCGTTGTTTCGGAATTGCAGCGACAAAACGCTATTGACTTGGGCAGCTATTC
>JANNUS010000018.1:0-51190 GCA_031395485.1 Cyclobacteriaceae bacterium
ACACCGTTACGTACAGTTTCACAAACGGTATTTGTCCGAATACAACATCAGCAAACATAAGGATCAACGCATTACCGACCGCCACGATTAGTTATCCGGGCAGCCCATTTTGTGCAGTAGGAACTGCTAACGTAACACAAACTGGTCAAGCAGGCGGAACGTATAGTTCCACAGCAGGACTTTCGATCAATGTAGGAACGGGTCAGATAAATTTAGCTACGAGCACTGCAGGTATTTACACCGTTACGTACAGTTTTACAAACGGCACCTGTCCGAATACGACAACAGCAAACATAACGATCAATGCATTACCAACCGCAACGATTAGTTATCCGGGCAGCCCTTTCTGTGCAGCAGGAACTGCTAACGTTACACAAACTGGTCAGGCCGGAGGAACGTATAGTTCAACAGCAGGGTTATCAATTAATTCTTCAACAGGGCAAATTGATTTGTCGACAAGTACTGCAGGTATTTACACTGTTACTTACAGTTTCACAAATGGTAGTTGTCCAAACGCTACAACAACGAACGTTACGATCAGCACAATACCAACTGCAACCATCAGTTATCCTGGCAGTCCATTTTGTGCAATCGGTATAGCGAGTGTAACACAAACGGGTCAGGGAGGTGGAACGTATAGTTCAACTGCGGGCCTGTCAATCAATCCTTCAACGGGTCAGATCGATTTGGCAGCAAGCGTTGCAGGCATTTACACTATTACATATAGCTTCACGAACGGCAGTTGCCCGAACTTCACAACAACGAACGTTACGATCAACGCGATACCAACTGCTACTATCAGCTATCCAGGTAATCCTTTCTGTGCCACGGGTACAGCAAGTGTTGCACAAACAGGACAAGGTGGAGGTTCGTACAGTTCAACAGCAGGATTGTCAATTAATCCGACAACAGGCGAGATTGATTTAGCAGCAAGTACGTCAGGCACGTACACTGTCACTTATAGTTTCACAGACGGAAGTTGCCCAAATACCACTACTGCAAACGTAACAATATCAACAGCTCCAAATGCAGGCGCTGATAACGCTGTAAGCGCTTGCAACACAGAGACTGCTTTCAGTCTATTTACAAGTTTAGGTGGCACACCTGATGCTGGGGGAGCGTGGACAGACCTTGATGCAAGTGGTGCTGTAATAACTGGCAATACTGTTGACTTAACTACACTGGCCGCTGGCAATTATCGTTATCAATATTTAGTAACTGGTGTGGCACCTTGCGCTAACGCAGCAGCTATCGTAACAGTAACTGTTATAAATTCAACACCCGATGCAGGAGGAAATAATACGGTACCTGCATGTGAAACCGATTCAGCTTTCGATCTGTTTGGAAGTTTAGTAGGTACGCCTGATCCGGGAGGAGTTTGGACAGATTTAGACGCCAGTGGTGCGACCGTAACAGGAGATGATGTTGACTTTACAGGAATAGCTCCGGGTACATACCGCTATCAATACACAATTACTGTTGTTGGTTGTGGATCAGCAAATGCTATTGTTACAGTGAATGTCATTGCAGCACCCGATGCAGGAAATGACAATTCGGTATCATCTTGTAATACCGATACTGCATTTGATTTACTCGCGAGTTTAGTAGGTACTCCGGATGCAGGTGGAACTTGGACAGACTTGGATGCGAGCGGAGCAGTTATTACTGGCAACACAGTTGATCTTACAACATTAATAACAGGAGTGTATCGTTATCAATATTCTGTAATAGGTACAGCACCTTGTGCTAATGCTTCAGCTATCGTAACGGTTAATGTAATTACAAGCCCCGATGCCGGCAGTAATAATACGGTATCAGCATGCGATACAGAAAGTGCGTTTGATTTGTTTGCAAGCTTAAGCGGAACACCCGATGCAGGAGGAACGTGGACACAGTTGAGTGGATCAGCCCGGACGATTACAGTTAACACTGTCGACTTAGTAGGAGCTGCAGTAGGAGTTTATACATTTGAATATCGTGTAAGTGTGGCATCATGCACGGATGCAACGGCTGTAGTGACAGTGAATGTTATTGCTTCACCAGATGCAGGAGCCGACAATACTGTAACAGCATGCAATACCAATGCTTCATTTAATTTGTTCGCAAGCCTTGCAGGTACGCCAGATGCAGGAGGAAGTTGGATTGATATGGATGCAAGTGGTGCTGTCATCACGGGTAATAATGTAAATCTTACTTTGCTTGCGGTTGGCAATTATCGCTACCAATATGTAGTAACAGGAACAGCACCATGTGCTAATGCAACAGCGATTGTTACAGTCAATGTTATTAATTCAACTCCGGATGCCGGAGCTGATAATACCGTTTCGGCATGTAATACAGACACATCTTTTGATCTATTTGCTAGTTTATCTGGAACACCAGACCCTGGTGGCTCATGGACAGATTTAGATGTGAGCGGAGCAACAATAACAGGTGATGATGTGGATCTGTCAGGCTTAGCTGCGGGATCATTTAGATATCAGTACTCTATTACCGTTCCAGGATGCGGAACAAGCACTGCAATTATAACAATAAATGTTCAAGATGTAGATGCTACAATAATTCCAGCAGGTCCTTTCTGTGTGACAGGTGCCCCAGTAATGTTGGCCGCTGCTACCCCTGGTGGAACGTGGTCAGGAGTAGGAATAACCAATCCCCTAACCGGAACATTTGATCCGGCTATTGCAGGAGTCGGCACGCATCTCATTACATATTCTGTTACTGTTGGATTTTGTTCAGATTTACAAACGAGAAATATTATAGTTTCAAGCTGTGTTGGGGGAGATTGTGCGACAGTAAGTATAAATCCGTTGCCATCGCCAGCAACGTGCACGCTTTCTAATGGCTCAATTTTCTTCGATATAAATCCTGCCGTTCCGGCAATCAATAATACGGGAGTTATAATAAACATTACCGGACCTGTAAGTCGCACAACCTTTAACCAGTTTACGTTATTGGCACTTCCTGCAGGCTTATATAACTATACAATCGAATATGGTGATCCGGGCTGTATTAAATCGGGAACCGTTACAATCGATCAATCAGGTACAATCGGCACACCTATTGTATCTAATCCGTCTTCACCCGGTTGCTTTGGCTCACCAACGGGTGCTGTAACAATTGATGTTAGCGGTGAAACGGGAAATCCATTACAATGGTCGTTAACTCCTGCTAATCCATTAAGTTGGGTAGATTTTACTGCAGGTCAGCCTGGTGGTGTTGTTGGACTTCCAGCTGGTAATTTGATTGTAAGTGTGAGAAGAACAAGCGCTGACCCATGTAACGCAGCGGCATCGCTTACAATAACAGAGAGCACAACACAAATTATTTCTGCTTTTTCTACAACAAGCGCAACCTGTGGAAATAATGACGGATCTATTATAGTAACAACCCCTCCATCTGGTGGAACAGGTGGAGCATATGTATTTAAGATAGATGGGATAACTGTTGTGCCTGTCGCTAACACATTTAGTAATATAGCGGGAGGTAATCGTGTAGTTACAGTTGTTGATAATTCAGGCTGCGAACAGGATTTTGCAATCTTTGTTCCCTATCCAGACGCAATCGAAATTGGTGGTGTTGGCAGCTCAGATGCTTCATGTGTCTCGCAAGGAAATATTTCTATCATTATTAATAATTATTTACCGGCAGTTCAATATGAAGTTGGAATCTCAAATAGCCTTTTAGATGAGCCAACTGTCTATGTAGATCAATATTATACTGGAAATGGGTTAGTCATAATTACCCCACTTGCACGCGGCAGCTATTTTGTTTGGTTGCGGACGGGTGCTGGCCAGTGCCCCACCATTGTAAATACTATTGTTGGAAATAACCCTATTATAATCGCTGGACCATATGCAGTAGACTTTGGTTTTACCTGTAAGGGAATTGATGGAGGCCTTACCTTAATAAATATTTTAGGTGATTCAGTAAATCAATACGATTATCAGTTTGAAATACTGCAAAATGGATTTTCATTCACTGGGTCAATAACGTATGGTGAATCATTGTTCCCATTCACAACCCCTTCATTGAGTGCCCCACTTGATCCTGAACAACCTTATAAAATTAAGGTATCTCAGGATCAGACGTCCACTTCCGGATGCGTTGTAGCTACCGCATTTATAGATGCGCCTTTAGGTGCTTTAGATACTTTATCGGTTACAACAGTGGTGTCATTACCCGATGCGCCAACCGGTTCCCTAAAAATTGATATTCAGGAAAGTTATGAAGAGCCTTATGCGGTATGGCTTGTTAGCAATTCTATTTCAACGGATACGCTTTTAGCTGTGCAAAATCCAGTACTATATTCAGTTGCATTCAATTCATTGGAAGCTGGACTCTATTCTATTTACTTAGAGGATGGTCATGGTTGTCGTAAAGAATATGAATTTGTATTACCATTCGATGAGCGCATTTTTATCCCCAATATTTTCACTCCGAATAATGACCCCGATAAGCTCAATGAAGTATTCTACATTAGAAACCTGCCTGCATCAGGAAGTAAATTATCAATAACAAACCGATGGGGTAAAGAAGTATTTTCGTCAGGCAATTACAATCCTGATAATCTTTGGGATGGCGGTGGTTCACCAGACGGTGTTTATTTTTATCGTTTGCAGGTAAGCGGTGGTAAAGTATATACCGGTTGGGTAGAAATCCTCCGGGGTACAAAGCCTTGATCTAATTTAACGCTGAAAGAAATTTTAAGGTATCAATTTGGTCAGCATAGTCCCATACCGATGGGCACTGTGTTCGGCCAAAAGGTATTGTGGCTAGAATTGAGTTCCCTACTACACACTGAATTTTGTCAGCGGTTTGATGTATTTCAATTTTCAGGGCAGCTTCGTTTTCGTAATATTCGTAATACAAAACAGAAATAGGGGATACTAGTTTTTTATTTTCTTGAAGTAAAATAAATCCATTATCAAGAAAAGGAGTTCTGTTTAACAGTAAAAGTGATTTTTGATAATCGTAGTTGTTACAATATTTATTGTGATGGATTACTTCTTTGTATAGATTCCAGTTTGATAAAAGTTTAGTTAAATCATACGTACTGGGTACATATATTTTTGAAACATTTCTGCAGCCTAATCCAAAATAGCTAAATATATCTATTCCGAGTTTTTCTATATCATTGTCCGATTCATTGCCGGTAATGATCGCGTATGAAGTTCTGTTTTTGCGGATAATATTCGGATACTTTCCAAAGTAGCTTTCAAAATATCGCGCTGAGTTATCATTGCCCGTAGCAATTATTGCGTCAAAATTTTCAAGCCTATCGTTGATGGCAATAGTCTCTGCAAAGGAGGAATCTATTAACACGAGTTGTCTGATCAAATAGTTCAACAGGACAGAATCTTTTGAGCTCATCTTAATCTGCACACGGTGGCCGCTAATTAGTACACTAAGAAAGTCATGAAATCCTACCAATGGAATATTTCCCGCCATAACAAGAGCAACGGTTTTTGGTTTTGAGGGTGTCAATGAGTAGTGACTAGTCCATTGGGTTAATTCGTCAGCTTTTAGAAATGCCCTCACACCGCTTAGCGCTTTGTCAAAATTTTCTTTTGAAAACCATAGATTTTCCTGTCGTGCGCGCTCAGCCAATAATTCTGCATCCTTTGCTGGAAGCTGTTCGAGGTGAACTCCTAATTGTACAAAAACTTGTATTCGTTGATTAAGTATCATCCAGTAAACTTTTAGAGGGATTAACTTGTTTTGTTGGTTAACTTTTGCGCTGTACTTTTGCAGCGTTTTTTAAGGCCTCAAAAATAGGAAAATGGCGATAATTATTACTGACGAGTGTATTAACTGCGGAGCTTGTGAGCCTGAATGTCCTAATACGGCTATTTATGAAGGTGGTAGAGAGTGGAATTGGGCTGGTGGTACTAAACTAGCACAGGTTGATCTGGAGGACGGTACAACTCAAGATGCTAAGGATCAGCAGAAGCCCGTTTCTGATGAGTTTTATTATATTGTTTCGGGTAAGTGTACAGAGTGTACCGGTTTTCATGAAGAGCCACAGTGTGCTGCTGTTTGCCCGGTAGATTGCTGTGTGCCTGATCCAGATTATGTGGAAACAAAAGAGGAGCTTGGTGTAAAGAAATCCTGGTTACATCAGGAGGCTTAATCGTTGATCGTTGTGTATTGTTCGTTCTTCGGATAGATCAATTAACCTTTAACGAACAACCAAGAACCAGCAACAAACAACTAACCTACCGCATCTTTGCCCGTTTGATCAGATAGGTTTGTAGAATCACGTCTACGTCTTTCTTAACATCAGCTTCAACAAAATCTATTTTGTATTGATTGCATCGCATTTTAAGATTTCGATAAAACAACGCTGCTTCTTGCTTGTACGTGTCTCTTAAATCGGCTGGATTTAATTTTATTTTATCACCACTTTCCATATCTACAAATTCCATGGGTCTATCTTCAAAATTAAAGAGCATTTCCGTGTCTTTATCCATAACATGGAAAACGATTACCTCATGTTTATTGTGTTTCAAGTGCTGTAGTGCTTTAAACAGTTCTTGGTTGTCCTCCCCATCAAACATGTCACTGAAAATTATTACAAGAGAGCGTTTGTGAATTTTCTCCGCTAATTCGTGCAATACTTTTGATACGTTTGTTTTGCCTATGGAGCTATTTCGATTCAGCAGATGTTCTAATTGAATAAATATTTTACCCAGATGTGAGCTTGACGATTTAACGGGAGTAAGAGTATCAATTTTGTCTGAGAAAAGGCATAGTCCAACCGCATCACGCTGTTTACTTAACATATATGCGAGTGCAGCAGTTGTATATGTGCTGAATCTGATTTTCCTTTTTGTTTCGGTAGGATAGAACATCGAAGAGGAAGTGTCAATAGCGATAAGACATCTTAGGTTAGTCTCCTCCTCGTAACGCTTTGTAAAAAGTTTGTCGGTACGACCAAAAATTTTCCAATCGATATGCCTTGTACTCTCGCCCTCGTTGTATAGCCGATGTTCGGCAAACTCAACTGAAAAGCCATGGTAGGGTGATTTATGTAAACCTGTAATAAACCCCTCGACCAATTGTTGAGCTAAAAGTTCTAAACTGGTCGATTGCTTTCCTTCCTGTAGGTTAATTTTCATGACTTATTTATCGAATAATAGCAATCATTTATGGCGTTTTTATAACTGTTTGATCTTCAAATGATGCAGCCATTAAATTTTCATTGTTTGCAATAATTGCCCAAAATACTATATTAACACAATTAATTAACCTAACCTTAAACAGACGGATTGTGGAAGAGAACAAGAACAATGGCAGAGATGAGATTTATTCCGAAAAAGTAAAAGCCGGTAAGCGAACTTATTTTTTCGATGTGAAGGCCACCCGCTCCAATGACTATTATCTGACTATTACCGAGAGCAAAAAGCGCTTTAAGGAAGATGGCTTTACATACGAAAAACACAAAATTTTCCTGTATAAGGAAGATTTTAATAAGTTTATGGAAGCGCTCAACAATACTGTAAATCATGTAAAAAATGAATTAATGCCCGATGTAGATTTTTCTCAATTTGATCATGCAAGGGAAGAACATACTGAGCATATAGAAACAGAAGCTGCTAAGGCACCCGGAGCGGAAAGTGAACTTAAGTGGGATTAGTCTAATAACTAACTTTAGCTTAGACGCCCTTGTAGTAAGGGCTTTTTTTTGTTTTCTCTCTTACAGACTATATTTGCGGCCTTTATCTGAAACAACTAATCGCTTATGGCATTACAATGCGGAATCGTGGGGCTACCGAATGTAGGGAAATCAACTTTATTCAATGCGCTATCCAACAATAAGGCGGAAGCAGCAAATTTCCCTTTTTGTACAATCGAACCAAATGTTGGCGTTATCTCTGTTCCTGATTCTCGTTTGAAAATCTTAGAAGGGTTAGTTAATCCTCAGCGAGTTCTTCCAACAGCCATGGAGTTTGTTGATATAGCAGGGCTAGTTAAGGGAGCCAGCAAGGGTGAGGGTTTAGGAAACCAATTCCTCGCCAACATACGGGAAGTTGATGCAATTGTGCACGTTGTACGGTGCTTTGATAATGACAATATAGTGCATGTCGATGGACGCGTTAATCCTATTGCCGACAAAGAAATTATTGATACGGAACTTCAACTTAAGGATCTCGAATCTGTTGATAAAAAGGTTTCAAAAACAGAAAAGATTGCTAAAAGCGGTGATGCTAAAGCTAAAAAGGAGCTCAGCACACTTCTACTTTTTAAGGAAGCCCTGCTGTCAGGGAAAAATGCCCGATCAGTTATCGTACCTGAAGAAGACAAAATAGCCATAGCTGATTTACAGTTGCTTACCGCCAAACCGGTATTGTATGTTGCAAATGTTGATGAAGCATCCTTGCACACAGGAAATCATCATGTAGATGCTTTGCGAGTATTGGTAAAGGCTGAAGGGGCAGATGTTGTACTTATATCGGCCGCTATTGAAGCACAAATTGCAGAGCTAGAGAGTGAAGAGGATAGAGTTGTTTTCCTTCAGGAATATGGACTAACGGAGTCGGGACTGAATAAACTTATCAGAGCTTCCTATACGCTCTTAAATCTGATTACCTATTTCACCGCAGGTGAAAAGGAAGTTCGGGCTTGGACGATTAAAAGGGGGTGGAAGGCTCCACAAGCGGCTGGGGTCATACATACTGACTTTGAAAAGGGGTTTATTCGAGCTGAGGTTATTAAACTATCTGACTATCAGCAGTATAAAACAGAAGGAGCATGCAAGGAGGCCGGAAAAATGTCGGTCGAAGGCAAAGAATACCACGTTGAAGATGGCGATATCATGCACTTTAGGTTCAATGTTTAATTATTCCTTACATCAGGTTTAAATCGTTTCTTAATTTTTTGTAGCTTTATAAACTGCTCACAATCAGTATGAAGCGGGGGTTTACTCGAATTGATTTTTTAAGACCCTTTTTTAATTTTTTAAGAAGTTGAGAACCAGGATTATTTTTTCACTTAAGAATCGCGGGGCGTATGTGCCGTTCCATCATCAATACCTGCTTGCCCAGTTCATTAAGGGTATTTTAATTTTTGGTCCCGAAAAGGATTACCAACAATTTACACAATTTATATTCTCTGGTCTTAAAGGTCAAACAAAGATCAGCCGTAAGGGTCTCCATTTTTACTCATCAAAAGTAACACTGGTTTTCTCTTGTGCCGATCAGCCATTCTTAGATTATTTTCTAGCTCGGCTATTTGAGCAAAAGGATATTATGATTGGCAGCCTTCATTTAACCCCGGATTCATTTGAGAAGGAAGAGGCAGTCGAAATTTCGGAAGAGGCGAAGTTTTTATGCATCTCTCCAATTGTTCCGGTTCAGGCAGGGTTTAATGATGAGACTGGTAAGAAATTTATTAATCCTGAAACGGATGAGTTTTCAGATCTGTTATATGATGTTACCATTAATAGGATGGAAGCAACGGGAAAGTATTCGGCCGAGCAGATTATCGCATTCTATAAATTTCAGATAGTGCCAGACTCTGATTACCTCCAACGAATTCAGTCAACACATAAAAAATTTGCCCGCATTTATCCGGTATATGATAATGATGTAAAGTTTGAAGTGCGTGGCTATACTTTTCCATTCACGCTGTATGCGGCTTCGGAGGTACAGCGATTCATTTATGAGAATGGGCTAGGTCATTTCTGTCATAAAGGATTTGGTATGTTAGATATTGCCCACAATGATTCTATCCAAAAAGGAATAGAAAAGGAAATGGTTTACGCTTAATGCGGATTTTCCTCTAGCCGGTAGTATCCAAGCAATAGATCTGCTTGTGGTTGAAAACTTCTGTAGTATACAAAAATCTCATAGTCATTTTCTGTTTCAAAGTGACTCCCTTCAAAATGGTGCTTCGGAAGTTTAGCCGATTTAGTAACATAGTGATAGTCGTACCAGCCTTGTTTTAGAAGAGCCATTGCACGATATTCCTTATTCGAAGAATCGTATTTCATCTTATGTTCGGTAGTTAAATTCCAATTGGTGAATGATCCGCTCAAAAAAACTTCTCCATCTATAATTTTTGGAGAAGCTAATGTGAAATGGATATTCGCATAATTGCCTGATACAGCGTTTCTAAAATCATAGTTATCAGTGTTAAACCCTCCATTTAAGTCGTCATAGGATGAATACACCTCACCGTTCCTAGTTTTATCTGCTTGAATTTTAACTTCAAAGGGTCTTACTGTTTTATTTACGGTAGCAACATTCCTTCCTGGGTAGTTTAATGATCGTATATCGAAAAAGCGAAATTCATTTTCACCTTTAAACATCATTTCTTGATCGATGAAATTAAATTCCAAGTCGCGGCTACTTTCTCGTATAAACGTTGGTTTGACTTGTTGGAGAAGATTATCCCATCGCTGGTTTTGTCGGATAGTAACATTGATATTCTCAATTGGGTTGATTAACTCAATATTTTTATAGTTAATAACAAAATTCAATTGTTGGTTAACACTCGCTAAAGCACCCTGACCAACTAAATTTTTTTGCCGCGTTAGGTTTACTTTTTGATCATAGACCATAAAACGTTTTGACAGAATAATATCCGATAGATCTGTACCACGGTATATTAGTAAAACATAGTTGCCTGGAAGTTTAACAGGTGGCAACTTGAATTTATAATGAACGTATGGGATATGAGTATCTAATGAAAAGTCGAAAGTGGTAATGGGAAATTCGTTGTATTGATTTAGGTAATCCAAATCAGCTAAAGTAGATTTTGTCCAGTCGTGGTTGCAATGAATAACCTGAGCGTTGTAGGTATCTCGCTGACCTCGTAAATCATCGAACTCAAGTTGCAGGCTCCAAGTACCTATTGGGGTTACAGATGGTAGCAGTTGAGATCGTGAATCTACCCCAAGCTGGGTTAGTTTAATTGTTTTAATCTGCGGTTCATATGCGATATCAAAAAGTTGAAGAACCTTGCCGTTTTCCGATTGATTATCGGAACTTTGTGGTATCGGAGCACAGCCTGAAATAATGGTTATTATTAAATACAATTTCTTCATTGAACAAAAACAAAAACAAAAACTAAAACTAAAACTTAAACTTAATCACTTCCAACCTTCTTTGTAAATGTAGTGTCAAACAAACAAACCGATCATATAAACACGAGCATGCTCAGTGAAAATGAGCTTATCGAAGCCTGTCGTAAAGGAAACAGAGCCTCTCAAAAGGCTTTATATGATCGCTTTTGTAAGAAAATGATGGTGGTATGCCTCCGCTACTCGAGGTCAACTCCTGAAGCGGAAGACATTTTACAAGAGGGCTTTGTTAAGGTGTTTCATGGTTTAGAGGGTTTTAGGCAAGATGCTAAACTAGAAACGTGGATGACGAGGATTATGGTGAACACGGCCCTCAACCACCATCGAAAAAAACTCTACCTCTTTCCAATGGTAGATGTTGAAGAGATTGAAATCCCTCAGCCTGAAGCAAGCCTGTCTGGAATACACTTTACGCAATTGTTAGAGATGATCCAGTCGTTGCCACAAGGTTGTCAGGTTATTTTTAACATGTTTGCTATTGAGGGTTATGGTCATAAAGAGATAGCTAAAATGTTAAGCATATCGGAGGGTACTTCGAAATCTCAATATGCGCGCGCAAAAAATTTATTACAAGCTAAAATTATGAAGGAGTCAAAATATCATCAAACATATGGAGCAGCAAAAGTTTGAAGAGTCGTTTAAAGGAGCTTTTCGTAACGCGGAAATTGAGCCGTCTGACACTGTATGGACGAATGTAGAATTAGACCTTGATCAACATTCGGGAAAAAAAGGCCTGTTAATTCTCATTCAGCTATTAGCGGCAGCCTCCATAGTATTTGCTATGGGTATTGGTGGTGTATATTATCTTGACAGTGCCCAAGTTCAAAATTCCCAATCGGCCAAGTTGAATAATGCTACCCTTGACAATTTAGATGAAATTAACTCACAAGAGTCAATAATTTCAAATTCAACCTCTGCAGCATTAGATCAATCAAATTCTTCTGTGAAGCCTTCAAAGATGTTAAAGGACGGAACTGAATCTTTGCAAATTGTTGCGGTAATAAATGAAGAAATGAGCAGGTCAAGAAATGCCAAGGTTGAATTTTCTCAACTACAAAGACCACTTCCGAAATTGTCGAAGGTTTTTCAACCAACATTAATTATTTCACCACCGACTGAACCTGATGCTGGTATGTTGTTATTGGCTCGATTGCAAGATGAAGAAAGAAAATATCAACAAGAGGAGATTATTGTAAACGAAAAGATTTGGACTTCTGTTGGTATTGGCGCAGGAACATTTCACCCTAATACGAATTCATCGTCATTGAGCCTACAGGGGTTTGATAATATTGCATCCTCCTCTAATCCTTCAGCGGGTACGAGTTATTCTGCAGCTGTCAGTGTAGCAGGCAAAATATCCAGACGAATAGTTTTGCAGGGCGGTGTTACTTATTTAAGCTATAATGCTGAATATACATCCAGTGCTGCGTTGGGTACAAAGGCATCGTTGAATGAGTTTATAGTAAGTAACGAGCAACTCGTTGCTACCAGTCCGTATAAAGTCAGTAGTAATTTGAAGTATATGAGTATTCCTATTCAAGCAGGCTTTATCCTGTTTGAGAAGAATTTAGCGCTTCAAATTAATACGGGCATTTCAACCGATATCTTTCTGCAAAACACACTAACGCCAGAGAATAGTGATTTAGATAAGGTTACGCAATCTTCCGGTGCTGATTCTCCTTACCGGACAATAAATTTCAGTGGGTTGGTTAGTAGCGAACTAAGCTATAAAGTAGGTGATCATTATCGAATTGCCATAAACCCTGGGTTACGATATGCGTTGAATTCAATATATAGGTCGGAAGACTCTGCTCAAATTGAGCCTGTTTCAGTTGATCTTGCGCTTCGCTTTCGATATATCTTTTAATGAAACTATGGTACACGTAAATGTTAAATCAGAATTTGGGAAAGCACTTATTGGCTTTTCTATTCTTGCAATTTTGCTGGGATTAAGTTTGTTTTTGGAGAAAATTACTTTTTAGTCGCGACACTAAGTTGAGGCGAGTTGATCAATATCTTCTATTAATTGTTCCCATTTTTTTGAGTCAATTTCCAACGCAGAGTTCACCTCATTAAATTTATCCTGAGCTTGTTTTAGTTTTTCAAAATTACTGTATACATCAGGCTTGGACATTTCTTCTTCGATCTGTTTTTTCTGTGATTCCAGACTTTCAATTTTCACTTCGAGTTGCTTTAGTTCCTTTTGAAGTGACTTTAGTTTTTTATCAGTGGCATCATTTAGGTGAGGCTGCTCTTTCTTAGGTGCCGGAGCTTCCATCTTCTTTACAGGAGGCTCAGTATGTTCATTTTTCTTTCTCCAGTATTCGTACTCTTCATACGTACCGGGGTATTCTTTGATCTGTTTATCTTCGATATACCAGATCTTATTGGCAATCTGACTTACAAAGTACCGGTTATGTGATACAACAATGAAACTGCCTGCATATTGTTGTAGGGCCTGGATAAGAATGTTCTCTGAAATAAAGTCTAAGTGGTTTGTGGGTTCATCCAGCAATAAAAAGTTTGCCTCTGATATGAGCGTCTTTGCTAACGCTACGCGCGATTTCTCACCACCCGATAACACTTTAATTTTCTTAAACTGATCTTCATTCGAAAAAAGGAAGCAACCCAATACGCCTCGCAGTTCCTGTTCAGTTTTTCCAGAACCTGCTTGCTTCATTTCATCCAATATTTCATTCTCCACATGCAGCGATTCTAATTGATGCTGTGCAAAGAAAGCCTGAATTACATTGTAACCCATTGTTCGCTCGCCCTCTACTGGTTCTATGCCGGATACAATACGCAGCAGTGTAGACTTTCCTTTTCCGTTGGCACCTACTAACGCAATTTTATCTCCGCGTTCCAAGGATATAGAAGTATTCTTCAATATCTCAAGTGAGCCGTATGATTTAGATACATCCTTAAGGGTGCAAATAAATCTTCCGGGTTGCTGTTTGAACTTAAATTGGAAGTTTACAGCTGCAGTGTCGTCAATTACTTCCTCAATTAAGTCGATTTTATCAAGTGCCTTAACACGCGATTGCACTTGTCTGGCTTTTGAAGCCTTGGCTTTAAACCGCTCAATGAAACGTTCTGTTTGCCTGATTTTGGATTGCTGGTTCTCGAATGCGCCCTGTTGAATTTCCTGACGTAGTTCTTTTTCCGCTAAATAAAACGAGTAGTTTCCTTCGTAGGTAAATAGTTGCTCCTGTGTAACTTCAACTGTCTTGGTAATCACATTGTCCAGAAACTGCCGGTCGTGTGAGACCACCATTACTGCACCTTCATAACTTCTCAGGTAGCCCTCAACCCATTCAATGGAAGGTAAGTCCAAATGGTTGGTAGGTTCATCCAGCATGAGCAATGATGGCTTCTCTAACAATAACTTGGCAAGCATTACCCGCATGCGCCAACCACCTGAGAATTCCTTTAATGGTCTGTGCAAATCAGCCGTTACGAATCCAATGCCCTCCAGAATTTCTTCTGCTTTTGATTGCATGGTGTATCCATCCATCTGCTCGTATTTTTCCTGAAGTTTCGAGAGCTTTTCAACCAATGCGTCTGAGTATTCTGTTTCCAGTTTCAGGATGATGGCCTCGATCTGTCGTTCAATGTCTACCACCTCTTTAAAAGCGCCCATGGCTACCGTCAGGATAGAATCGCTTGTTTGGTAGGAGAGAAGATCCTGATTAAGAAAGCCTATCGTACAATCGTTGCTTTTCGAGATGGAGCCTGCATCCAGGGAATATTCCTCATGGATAAGCTTTAAGAGTGTCGATTTTCCCCTACCGTTCAGTCCTATCAATCCGATTTTATCTTTGGGCTTAACAAACATGCTGGCATTTTCATACAAGGCACGCCCACCGATGTAGTATGATATATTGGAAATCGAAATCATGTCGCAAATATAAGCCCAGATTTGGTCTGATTAAATCAATAGTTTCTGCATTCGTAAAAAGTTAGTTTCAATTCAAGGCGAAAAAAATTATCTTCCATCCAAATGAATTGCTATGCGTTTTAAGATACTGTTGATGTATGGGGTAATAATACTCCTCCTGCAATGTTCGGGAGGCGCTGCTACCGAAAAAGCCCAATCCTCAGCTCTATCGGATGATGGCAGTGTTCAAGCATTAACCGATTATCAAAAGACACTGCCATTGGATAAGATCAAACTTCCAGTTGGATTTAAAATTGAAGTGTTTGCCGAAGTTGAAAATGCAAGGTCATTAGCGATAAGCCCTTCGGGGATTATTTATGTTGGAAATAGAGATGGGGATAAGGTTTATGCCGTGAAAGATATTGATGGAGATTTCAAAGCGGATAAGAAGTGGGTTATTGCCTCGGGACTAAATATGCCTAATGGAGTTGCCTTTAAAGATGGTGATTTATATGTAGCAGAAGTAAGCCGTGTAATAAAGTATATTGGCATTGAATCAAAACTTGCTTCTCCTCCCAAAGCGATTGTGGTAAATGATAAATACCCTAAGGAGGCTCATCATGGTTGGAAATACATTGCATTTGGCCCGGATGGTAAATTATATGTACCGGTTGGTGCACCTTGTAACATTTGCGATCCGGAGGACGAAATATATGCTTCTATTACCCGAATTAATCAGGACGGAACAAATAGGGAGGTTTACGCAAGGGGCATTCGAAACACAGTTGGTTTTACATGGCATCCAACAACAAATGAATTATGGTTTACCGATAACGGCCGCGATATGATGGGAGATGATTTACCACCTTGTGAATTGAACTATGCGCCAAAGAAAGATATGCACTTTGGATTTCCATACTGTCATGCTGGGCTAATTAAGGATCCGGAGTTTGGAAAAAAACGTGCCTGTATTAATTTCACGCCACCTGCAAAATCGCTAGGCGCGCATGTTGCTCCACTGGGGTTGAAGTTTTGTACCGGCACAATGTTTCCTGTTGGCTACCAGAATAATATTTTTATAGCAGAACATGGCTCTTGGAACCGTAGTAAAAAGTCGGGGTATAAGATTGGCTTAGCGAGAGTTGAAGATAATGCAAAAGTTAGCAGTTATGAAACCTTTGCCAGCGGATGGCTTGATTCGTCAACCCAAAAAGTATGGGGCCGCCCCGTGGATATATTAATGCTACCCGATGGCTCTATGCTAGTATCGGATGATTACGCAAATGTTATTTATCGTATTTCATATAAAAACTAAAATTTAGAGTATGAGTATTTCTAAAAAACTATGCATCTTAATCATGAGTTGCGCCATTTGTGGTAAACTTGCTTGGCCTTAAATAGAATCATTCAGCAGCTATGCATCCAATACTTTTTGAATTAGGCGGAATTACTGTTTACAGTTATGGTTTCATGATTGCCTTAGGTGTGATTGCTGCCGTTGCATACATGACTTTGCAAGGCAGAAGGGAACTAGGACTTACGTTTGACCAAGCAAACTCCCTCTTCTTGTTCATTTTTGTTTCGGCATTTATTGGTGGTAAGATATTTTTGGTTTTCGAGAACCCATCGTATTACCTGAGCAGTCCACGAAAATTGTTTACCGGTAGCGGTTTCGTTTTTTATGGGTCATTTCTTTTTGCTGTACCAACCATGCTGTGGTATTTTAGAAAAGAGAAGCTGCACACGTACAAAATGCTCGACATCATGGCTATTGTAACGTGCTTGGTGCATATGTTTGGCAGACTTGGTTGCTTTCTTGCTGGATGCTGCCACGGCAAACCAGGTGGAGGTAATTTTGGTGTAACATTTACTGATCCTGTATGCCAAGCTGAGCCACTCAATACTCCATTGTATCCAACACAGCTAATGGAAGCAGGGTTTATCTTTTTCTTGATGATTGCTTTATTGGTTGTAAAAAGATATTATCAAAAATTTTATGGGCAACTTTTCTTGCTCTATTTAGTTTTCTATGCTTTTGGTAGGGGCGTACTTGAAATCTTTAGAGGGGATCTAAAACGGGGATTTATCATAAAAGATTACTTATCCCATTCGCAATTTATCGCACTACTAATTGCCGTTATCGCGATCTTTTTGTACGCGCGCTGGTCGAAACGAAATGCTATCGCTAATAAGAATTAGAAATCCCCGGAGATATCTTTAATTTTTTTAGCCTTGTCTTCCCGTATCATTTTGTGTACAATAGTGGAGCTGTAAAGTAACGCCAACTGGTTTTTCGAATGGGATTTAAATTTTAAACCAACATTTTTACCGCCCCAATTGTATGATTCATCGCGTACGTTATAAATAGGCTTACCAAGCGCGGCTTCCATGCCTTTCATTAATCTTAAGTCTTTATCTGTGATAACAAGGATTTCATAAATCAGGCTTTTATAAGTCTTTACTTCGATGTGTTCAATCTTCACCTCCCCGATAGTCTGATAGTCTGGGTGCTCAATTGAATAGCTTTTAGCTGGATGGTGCCCTTTCTCAATGAAATCCTTTTTGAACTTTGCTCCTTTTACAGAATCAATAGAGGAAGCCAGCTTAATATCTTTAAAGCCATTCCGCTTATCTAATTCTGTTTCCTGAGCTACAACAGCGCTACCAACCAGAAGTATTGATAGAATGCATAAACTTGTTTTCATCAAGGTTTGGGTTCAATAAATTGAAAAGGGATACTAATTTTTAGTTTATCCCAAAGTAGCAAAAGATCGGCCACACTGTTTCGATGGTCGAATTGGATTGTAAAGGCCTCGTATACTTCATTCTCAATTTTCAGGACAGGTGCTTCAAATCTTAAAAAATCCAGTTTAAAGTTATAATTATAAGCACCCCATTGTCCGAGGTCTTTGTTAAGAATAATAGTCCAGGTTTCCATTCCCGGTATAGTGAAGAGGGAGTAGGTACCAGCCGGTACGAGTGTTCCTTTTATAAAAACATCTTTCGTTAGCGTAATCTCAGTGGCCTCATTGGCGCCTGTTCGCCACACTTCTCCATAGGGTACTAATTTTCCAAAAACCTCTCTTCCTCGTTTACGAGGCTGGCAATAAGTAATCTTTATGTATGAATCTTTATATCGGATAGCGGTTATCGCGGTTGGACTTGGCCTAAGTACCGTAGCATCCTGAGCAAACAGTGCATTGAAAGACATGAATAACAAGACTACGAGCTTGGACTTTGCGCTAACCATTATTCAAATTAACTTGGCGAATATATAATCTTCAACTCGAAATTCGTAACGCTAAATTTAACCCCTAATGTCCCGACCCGCTTTTGATGATATTTTTATGGAGTTGGCAGTGAACCTGGCTAAACGGTCACATTGTATTAAACGACATGTCGGTGCAGTTCTTACGAAAGACACACGTATTATTTCAATCGGATATAATGGGCCACCATCTGGTACACATAACTGCGATGAAGAATGGCCAGTGGTGGGCTGTCCCCGCGATTCAAAGGGAGGCTGTTCATTGGCTATACATGCGGAGCAGAATGCAATTCTTTATGCGGTAAAGAATAAGACTTCGGTTGATGGCTCTACGCTTTATATAACACTTTCTCCATGCCTTGCATGTGCTCGCATTATCTATAGTGCTGGCATAACAAAGGTTGTGTACCTGAACTCCTATGCAGAGCATAAGGGAATTGCAACAGACGAAGGCGTAGACTTTCTATTGAAATTTGGGGTAACAGCACAACGCTACAAGGGTCAGCTGACCAATGTTACCCACATGATATAAAGAAGTTCCTCATTTGCTTTTAAGCGCGCTTGCCAAATCCTTCAACAGGCTTGCAGGTACACCTTTAGCATTTTGTGCGCGATTAGTAGTAAGTACAGCTAAGGCCTTTTCGGCCATTGTAAATAGTCCTGACGGATTTTTATCATGACGATAACTTCCAAGGCACCATTCGATATCAGCCTGTAAGGTCAGTTCAAGGTTCAAAGATTTTAACTTAATAAGAACGGCTTCACAAACTTTTTCAATCGCGGTGACTTTGGGTGCTTTAAGTTTAGAAGCTATAGTACTCTTCTTTGGAGTTGCCGCTACTTTTTTTGCAGCACGCGTAGTAGATTTCTTAACCATCGGATGAGATTATAGTGGTGAACTATCACTCAAAGTACAGTGCCCCAGGCGCTACAGCAAGTAAGAATTGAACAAAATTTACGTAATCGAATGAAAATCAACACAAGTTCAATTTTTAATGAGCGTTTGTACTATAGAGTTTCTTGAAAAAACGAAAGGGAAGTAATTCCAAATTACTTCCCTTCGCAAAGTTTCCTTAGGTGTTAACCTAATTACTTCTTCTTCTTAGCTGCTTTTTTCTTAGCAGCCTTTTTTGCTTTTTTTGCCATAGCGTTTAAATTTTTATGTTAAAACTTACGAAAAGGTATAACAAAAAATTAATTCTCAAAAATTTTTCAGATATTTTTTTTGATTGACGGAATTTTTACAGAGCACGTGCCTTGATTTTTCTCATCAGCTTTTACTAAATCACATTCACTTCGGGTTGAAGATTGATATCAAATTTTTCTTTAACGGATGTTAAAATATTCTGCGCAAGCGCCCAAATTTTTTCACCCGTACCCCCGCCATAATTTACAATCACAAGTGCTTGATGTGGATGAACACCAATGTTTTCAAAAGTTTTTCCTTTCCAATCACACTGCTCAATAAGCCAAGCTGCTGGTATTTTAACTCCTTGATTATCAGAAGTGTAACCTTGAATTTGCGGATACAAAAGTTTTAGTTTTTCGAAGTGTTGTTTCGTTATTGTTGGGTTCTTGAAGAAGCTTCCTGCATTACCAATCACAGCAGGGTCTGGTAATTTTTGTTGACGAATTGTAATCACCGCATCACTGATTGCACGCAACGAAAGTTCATGCACACCGTGTTGATTTAATGTAGTCTCAAGAGCTCCATAGGACGTGTTGAAGTGGTGGTTTTTTTTGGTTAGTGTTAAAGTAACACTTGAAATAAAATATTTTCCTTTGAGCTGCTGTTTGAACACACTTTCACGATAGCCGAAGGAACATTCACTGTTTGTAAAGACTTTAACTTCACCACTCTGTAGATCAATTGCGTCTATATTTTTGATCACATTTTTAATTTCGACACCATACGCGCCAATGTTTTGCATGGGCGCAGCGCCTACTGTGCCTGGTATAAGTGAAAGATTTTCAATGCCACCCCAATTATGCGATACACAATGCATCACAAATGAATGCCAAGGTTCTCCAGCTCCACTTTTTAGTATTATGGTGTCTTCATTTTCAGCAATTACTTCAATTCCTCTGATATCTACCTTTATTACAAGACCGTTATAATCACCTGTTAATAAAACATTACTCCCGCCACCAAGGATTAGGGTTTTTTCCTGTTTGTATTGGTTCGTTGTTATGAGTTCCTGAAAATCTTCAACGGAATGAATGGAAGTAAAATACTTTGCCTTTGCGCGAATTTTAAACGTGTTATAGGGAAGTAGGTCTACCTGTTCCTGAATATTCATAGTAGGAGAGTCGGTTTCGAAACAAAAATGGCAAATATTTTAGTTTTACTGTTATAATTACACAATGAAGATAATTGAATGCCCACGGGATGCGATGCAAGGCATGGAAGAGTTTATACCAACCGACAAGAAGATTCGATACATCAATCAACTTCTTCAGGTAGGGTTTGACACAATTGACTTTGGGAGTTTTGTCTCACCTAAGGCAATTCCACAATTGCGCGATACGGCTAAAGTGTTAGAAGGGCTTGATCTTGGCAGCACAACTTCGAAACTTTTGGCTATTGTTGCCAATACCCGTGGAGCGGAGGAAGCTGCAACACATGATGCCATTCGATATTTGGGTTTTCCACTCTCTATTTCAGAGACTTTTCAGCAGCGAAATACCAATAAATCAATAGTGGAGGCGCTAAACAGTATATCGGAGATTCAAAATATCTGCGTGGCTAATAATAAGAAGCAAGTAGTATACATCAGCATGGGATTTGGAAACCCGTACAACGACCCATATGATGTTGACATTGTGGGAAAGTTTGTTGATATATTGAATACGGTGGGAGTTGAGATTATTTCTTTGGCAGACACGATCGGTGTTTCTACACCGGAACAAATAACTTATCTTTTCTCAGCACTATCAAAACAATTCCCATTGATTGAGCTTGGTGCACATCTTCATTCAAATCCAATAACTGCTTTAGAAAAAGTTAGCGCTGCCTACCAAGCAGGTTGTAAACGCTTTGATGGTGCTATAAAGGGATTTGGTGGATGTCCCATGGCGAAGGATGAATTAGTGGGTAATCTTGCTACCGAAACCATTCTTTTATATCTTCAGGAGAAGGGAGTCGTTCAGGGAATTAATCAAGAAGCTTTTTTAAAGGCATTGGCCATGGCGGATGATGTTTTCACTAAACATTGAAATCATTATGGGGTTATTTAGGCATGATTATGGTTTAATATTGTTGAATTAATAATTAACGATCATGAAATTCCCACTTTTAGTATTTGTTTTTTTGTCTTTATCGCTTCTATCGTTCGCACAGACTGCCAAGGACTATACCCAGAAAGGAAGAGTTCTTTTAGAAAAGGGCGATTATGTTGAGGCTCTTGTTAACCTTAATAGGGCAATAGAATTAGATCCTACCAATGCCTCCGCATACTACTTACGTGGAAATATTAAGGACAATTTTGGCGATCGACATGGCTCCATGAAAGATTATAATTTGGCGATTGAATCGAATTCAAAATTTGCCGATGCCTTTTTTGCAAGGGGTAACGTAAAAATGAAACTTCAGGATTACTATGGAGCAGTAGATGATTATACAGCCGCGATTGCTATTAATGAGAACTATGTAGAGGCTTATTTTAGCCGTGGTAAAGCCAAGCAGTTCCTCCAGGCCTATCAGGATGCCATCAATGACTGTTCGAAGATCATTCAGATCAATCCTAAAAATGCTGACGCCTTCAGTATGCGGGGCATTCTTCGCATTGAATTTGGCGATGCAAAAAATGGCTGTCTTGATTTGAGTAAGGCTGGTGAATTGGGCGACTTAAAATCATACGAGCTAATCAAGGAAAAATGTAATCAGAAGAGAGATTAAATATCAATTTTTTGCAATCGTATACTGTTTTCCCGGGAGCGATTTAATCACCCCTTTAAATTCTAGCCCTAACAGAACAGAGGCTAACTGACTTATTGGAAGATTTGATTTCCAACTCAGCTCATCGATTAGTACTGCTGCCTTTTTCTCAACCATAATTTTCAAAACAATCTGTTCAAATTCATCAAACTCGCTGAGTGAAAGGCTTGGCTTTATTTTTTTTGGAATCTCGGAAGAATCCCAGTTCATAATGTACTCGAGGTCCTTCACACCAGTAAGTAGGTTGGCCTTATTTATCTTTATGAGATTGTTACAACCTGCAGAATAGGTTTCGCCAATGCCTCCGGGAAAAGCAAATACATCTTTATTATAGCTGTTCGCGATCTCTGCAGTAATAAGTGCCCCACCTTTTGCAGCAGCCTCGACAACAACCAGCGCGTCACATAAGCCAGCTATTATTCGGTTTCGTTGTGGGAAGTTATGCGCGTCAGGCTTTGTGCCAAATGGATTTTCCGTAACAATTCCACCGTTCTCCAGCATCTTAAGTGCAGTCTCCTTATGTGCTGCCGGATAGATTACATCCATACCACTGCCCATGACACCCACAGTTGGTAAATTATGCTTTAATGCATACTTGTGTGCATGGATATCAATTCCATAGGCAAGGCCACTTATAATTAGAACACCATGAGGTACAAGCTCTGTTACAAGCGATTCTACGCGCTCTTTTCCATAACTGGTAGCCTGACGTGTACCTACTATTCCTAACGTCTTTGGGTTTTCAAAATCAATATTTCCCTTTGCATAGAGAATGGAAGGTGCATCTGGAATATTTTTAAGCCGTGATGGATACTTTTTATCGGTAAAGAATAATAACTCAACTGATTCTTTCTCTGCTCTTGCTAATTCCTTTTCTGCTTTTTGAAAAGGCTTCCCATTTAGTATTGCATCCGCTGTTACTCTGCCCACGCCCGGAATTTTTAATAGTTTTCCTTTCGGTGTATTGAAAACTTTTTCGGCTGACCCGCAATAACTCACAACCTGCCGTACGAGATAATCCCCAATGCCCGGAATAAAATGGAGCGCTAGTAGAGAGAGTCGGGTTTGATCCATTCCTTTAATTTGAAAGTTTGAAGATTAGCTGATTTGAAAATTATTTATGAGCTAAGATTCAAAATTTAAGCCGTAAATTAAGAAATTGATAATACCCAATTGGCATCTTCAAATCTTCAAATCAATAAATTTTCAAATTTGTTAATGGAGTTTGTCGCGCAGTTCGACCATGAACCTACGAATAGATTTGAGCGAGTCAATTAACTCGATTTTGTCTTTAACTGAGTTGTTATCGTTGCGTAACATCTCTTTCGCACCTGATAATGTAAAGCCCTTTTCCTTTACCAAGTGGTAAATGGTGCGTACACTGTCAATATCCTCTTTGGTAAATTGACGATTGCCTTTGCGATTCTTTTTTGGCTTGATTAAGTCGAACTCGGACTCCCAAAAACGTATGAGCGATGGTGCTACACTGAACTGTTCTGCTACTTCGCCTATAGAGTAGTAGAGTTTCTCGATTTCTTTTTCTTTATAAGCCATCTTGTTGAGCAATGTAGGTAATTAATCCTTTATCGTCAATGCGTACGGGCACTTCAGGAAAATCTTTTTTTGTAAGGTCTTGTATTTTCTTTATCACCCGGTTCTCCGTGTCAATTCTCACCCTATCACGGGCAATTTGGTATGTAGGCGTAATTTCTGCTTTTATAAAACCACCTTTTGCATCAGCAAATACTTTTATGATGGGCGCCCACCCGTTAATACCAGCTACATTAATACCTCCATAAGTGCAGAAATTGCCAAGACTATAGGCGATAAATCTATTTTTATAAATCTCCACAGCGCGGGTAACGTGAGGCCCATGCCCAAATATTATATCGGCTCCCGCATCAATAAGTTGATGTGAAAATTCGTATACATCGCCACGATCTTCACCATGAAATGGCTCATGTTTACGAGGCACGTTTTGATATTGACCTCCCTCGGCACCACCATGGAAGGAAATGATTACAATGTCGCATAAACCATCCATTTCTTGTACAATGGATTTTGCTTCCTGTAGATTATTGATGCTAATACAATTACTGTTTGGTGCAAAAGCAGCTAATCCATAACGTAATCCATTCTTTTCGAATGTGATGTATCTTTTTGGCAGTTGGCCTGTATGTAGTATTCCTGCTTCGTCTAATGTTATGATGGTACTTTTTCTTCCCACATCGCCAAAATCACCTGCATGATTGTTCGCCAGGCTCATTATATCAAAACCTGCATTTACTAAATTTTGTACATAACTAACAGGGCTTCTAAAAGCGTAGCAGATTTTTGGATCCCGGCATGTTTTAGGAGCTCCGCCAGAATCGAGTAACGTGCCCTCCAGATTTCCAAAAGTTACATCTGCATTTTTTAAGATATGCTCAACATCCTTCATAAGGAATACACCATTTTGTGATGGTAATACGGATTCAGGATAATTACTACCCATCATAATATCACCCACGCCAATGATGGTGGCTATTCCTTTAGTATTAATGTCCTGAGAATAGGAGAATGAAAAAATGAAGAGTGTAAGAAGTGTGAAGTAAAATCGCATGAAATCTAAGTAACGGATGTTATGCAAGGACTAGTCCAGTGCAGGATTTTCTGTAGAACTTAACGTAATGAGCTTCTCATACTCTTGATTGCTTAAATCACGCTGGAAAAAATTAATAGGGTTAATCTGTTCATTTTTAAAGAGCACTTCATAGTGCAGGTGAGGTGATACGGATGTTCCAGTATTACCGACATAACCAATTAGTTGCCCACGGTTAACATATTGACCGGCTTCAACGGTGTATTTCGATAAGTGAGCATATCGGGTTTCAAAATCAAATCCGTGATCGAGGTAAACAACATTTCCAAATGTATGTGAATAATAGGAGGTTGATACACGACCATTGCCTGTAGCATAAACGGGAGTTCCATTTGCGGCAGTAAAATCAAGTCCTTTATGCGGCCGTACATAGCCTAATAAAGGGTGAAAACGCAATCCAAACATGGTATGAAGCCTCGTTAAATCTTTGTTGTCGATTGGCTGAATGGCTGGCCTGGATGCCCACATAGCACGTTTTGTCTCCACGACTTTAGCTATCTCCCGAAAGGATTGTTTTTCAACTTCAATTTGATGCTTCAGTTTTTCGAATCGTTTATACGTTTCACTTATTAATTGGTATGGCTTCACATCAGCAATATAAAATGGTTCGGTACCACCCACACCAGCTTCACGAACGGCATGCGTCAGTGGTTGAAGGTCTAGAATAATACGATAATTGTTATCGTCCTGATTTATTAATTCACGTAGATGGTTATCGGTTTCTGTAATATTTTGCTGTAGTGATTTCCATTGAACCTGTAATGTCAAATTCTGTTGCTGTAAAAACTGTTCCTCTACTGGTGTATAGGTATTGATGTACCAGAAGAACAAAGTTGACCCGGCTAAAACTGAAATGCCGAGGAATTGAAGCAGTTTTCTTAAAAGTTTTTTGCCCGTTAATAATTCTGGCTCGAACTGGCAAGTATTGGGGTTATATGTAAACTTCCTTGTCACTTAATCTAATGATTGATTTCTTTTGCTTCCCAATTTTTGTAGCTCGACATGTGACTTACTGTTCAAATTTTCAAGTAGGTATGGCACCGGGTCAACCTGAGTACCCTTGCGGATTATTTCATAATGTACATGTGGTGCCACTGCGCCACCGCTCATACCAACGGTTCCAATCACAAAGCCCTTTGAAACTTTTTGCCCCATTCGAACAGCAACGTTGTCGAGGTGAGCATATCGTGTTTGTATTCCATTGCCATGGTCAATTTCAATGTAATTGCCATAACCTGCTTGCAAAGTCGATCCATTCTTAAGGTCAACTACTGTTCCTTTTGCAGTAGCAAGAACCGATGTTCCGCGTGCCGCAGCAAAATCTGCTCCTGGGTGATGGTAATTTCCTTTATGAAATGGGTTAATGCGCTTGCCAAACCCTGAAACAAGTTTGGTTAGTTCATAGTTTTCAATCGGTTGAATGGATGGTACATTCATTAGAAATGTCAACCGTTTTTTATTTACTTCAATAGTGCTAAAGCTTGCCGTATGATCGGATGAAGTTTCAGAAATTGTAGCGAGTTTATTCTTTAAGTCGAGAACCTCAGCTCTAAATTCAGAAGCGTCAGCTAAAAGAAAGGTTTCAGTTGAATGTATATTTACTGTTGCGACTATAGGGGCTTCAAAGATCTTCTTATGAAGTATAGAATTTTGATTATTTAAATTGTCAAGCACCCCATTGGCTTTGGCTAATTCTACCTGCAGTAAAGCGTGATGTTTTGCCAGCGCCATGTTTTCCTTTTTTAGCGCCCTGCCATTCTCCGTTATGAATAGTTTACTATGTAAAAATAAGATACCTCCGAAGATCAAAGAGGTGGAAATAAGAAACAAAATCGCAATACCAAATAAACTTAAAATTGAAGTTTGAGTTGGTTCGTATTGACAGGTTTCTGGATTGTACTTAAACTTTGATCGACTCATCAGGTTTAAAAAAATATGTAAAATCTGCGAAATCTCAATTCGTAGCAGTTATTTTTGCTCGTTCATCCAAGGCTACTTAGCATTGGGCGTGCAATATACGAAAAATCGAAAAGTTTAACGTTTCAGAAATTGATGGAATCGGGCGAGATTAGGAGGTTGTTTTTAGAGTTTTTTGAGAAAAAGGCGCATCAAATCGTCCCTTCAGCGCCCCTTGTGCTAAAGAGCGACCCATCCCTGCTTTTTACAAACTCAGGCATGGTTCAGTTTAAAGATTATTTTCTAGGCAATGCCACACCGAAATCTAACCGCATTGCCGATACACAAAAGTGTTTGCGTGTAAGCGGTAAACATAACGATTTAGAAGAGGTTGGTATTGACACCTACCATCACACCATGTTTGAGATGCTGGGCAACTGGTCATTTGGTGATTACTTTAAGCAGGATGCTATTGCCTGGGCGTGGGAATTATTAACGGAAGTCTATAAACTCCCAAAGGATAAGTTGTATGTAACAGTTTTTGGAGGTGACAAAGGTGATAACCTTCCTGTGGATGAAGAAGCGAAGCAACTTTGGAGAACATTTGTAAAAGACGATCAGATTCTTCACGGAAATAAGAAAGATAATTTTTGGGAAATGGGAGAGAGCGGTCCGTGTGGTCCGTGTTCTGAAATCCACATTGATCTTCGATCAGAGGATGAAATAAAAAAGAAACCCGGACGTGAACTTGTAAACAGTGATCACCCGCAAGTGGTGGAGATTTGGAATCTCGTGTTTATGGAGTTCAACCGCAAGGCCGATGGTTCGCTTGAAAAACTTCCTGCGCAACACGTTGATACCGGAATGGGTTTCGAGCGCTTGTGCATGGCCATTCAAAAGAAGACCTCGAATTACGATACGGATGTGTTTACACCGCTCATTAATTTCATTGCGGAGGCAGCTGGTGTAAAATATAAACAAGACGAGAAGATAGACATTGCCTTGCGCGTGATGGCCGATCATATCCGCGCGGTTTCATTTGCTATTTGCGATGGACAGTTACCTTCCAACACGGGTGCGGGTTATGTGATCAGACGAATATTACGAAGAGCAGTTCGATATGCCTTTACGTTCCTGAATTTTAAAGAACCTTTCTTATATAAACTGGTATCGGTTTTAGCAGGGCAATTGAAAAGTGTTTTCTCAGAGCTTGAATTGCAGAAAGATTACGTGAGTAAAGTAATTTTTGAGGAGGAAACTTCGTTCTTACGCACTCTGGAGAAAGGATTGAAGCGAATAGAAGGCCTGAAGACAATCAGTGGAGAACAAGCTTTTGAATTGTATGACACATTCGGATTTCCGCTTGACCTAACTTCGTTAATCGCTCGTGAGCGTGGGTTCTCGGTTGATGAGGAAGGATTTAAGGCTGAGATGGAGAAGCAAAAATCAAGATCGAAAGTTGATGCCGCAAAAGAAACGGGTGATTGGATTTTAGTGGGCAAGGATGCGAAGTCAGAATTTATCGGGTACGATCATCTGGAAGCGGAAGTAAAGATTATTAAATACCGCAAACTCAAACAGAAGAACAAAGAACTGTTTCAGCTGGTATTCGACAAGACACCTTTCTATGCCGAAAGTGGCGGACAAGTTGGTGATACGGGATTCATTGAAAGCGCAAACGAAAAGATATACATAACCGATACCAAAAAGGAGAATGAGTTGATCGTTCATTTTGCAGATAGGTTGCCGGAAAATCTTAACGCGAGTTTTAATGCATTAGTTGATAAGCGCAAGCGCCAACTTACGATGGATAACCATTCGGCTACACACTTACTGCATGCAGCGCTTCGTCAGGTTTTGGGCAAGCATGTAGAGCAGAAGGGTTCGATGGTTAACGAGAATGTAACGCGTTTTGACTTCTCCCATTTTGCTGCGATGACGGCAGAAGAGATTCAAAGGGTTGAAGATATTGTCAATCAAAAAGTACGCGCGAACATTACCCTTGATGAGAAACGTACTGTTCCGATTGATAACGCGAAGAAATTAGGAGCCATGGCACTCTTTGGAGAGAAATACGGTGACTTTGTCCGCGTAATTACATTTGATCCAACATTTTCGGTAGAACTTTGCGGAGGTACGCATGTCTCGGCTACGGGGCAAATCGGTTTGTTTAAAATTATTTCTGAGAGTTCGGTAGCAGCAGGTGTTCGCAGGATTGAAGCTATCACGGCTGATGAGGCTGAAAAATTTGTAAACAGTAACCTTTCGTTGCTGAACCAGATAAGTGAATTGTTAAAAAAACCAAAGGATGTTCTCGCTGCTACGAAAAACCTTATGGAAGAAAAGCATGCGCTGGAGAAGAAGTTAGAAGCTTTCAACCAGGAAAAAGCAAATCAGTTAAAAGATGCGTTAGCGAAGAAAGTTGTCTCCGTTAATGGATGTAGTTTGATTCTTGAAAAGGTCACCGTTTCCAGTTCCGATGCATTAAAGAATATTGCGTATGCGTTGCGTAATCAATTCGATGATTTGTTGCTTGTTCTCGCAGCTGACATTGAGGGTAAACCACAAGTAACGGTAATGATTGGGGAGAAGCTTGCGCAGTTAAATAAATATCATGCTGGTAGTATGGTAAAGGAACTGGCAAAAGAAATTGATGGGGGAGGTGGCGGACAGCCCTTTTTCGCAACAGCGGGAGGGAAGAACCTAAATGGATTGGATAAGGTATTAGTTAAGGCTAGAACGTTAATCTAAGTTTTGTTGTTGGCCTCTTTATTGATGAGTATATATCTAATTAGAAAATTAATTCGTATGAGAAGTATCATTTTTTTGGTTTCAGCGCTTGTAATTTTATGCGGTTGTTCATCAAACGGTCAGGAGGCTAAGTCTTCCGGTTGGAATGTAACAATACAAGGTAAAGTTGGGTTTCCTCAAAACGGAACAATATCTATTGTTGAGTTGAAGCGAAGTGGTCAAGGTTGGAAGGATACAATTAATCTTAAAAGCAATTATACTTTTTCAAAGAAAATCAATTTGAGCGAGCCTGGCTATTATAGAATCAGTTTTTACAACTTGCAAACAGTGGATTTGATTCTTAACAGAACAGATATTGAGGTAAATGTAGATGGCAACAATGCAGCCGGATTTTTTGAGGTAAAAGGATCACCCGAAATCGAGTTTATTAAGAGGGCACAAGGAATTCAGCAAGCTGTATTAGCAACGCCCGATGCAACCAAGCTTGGTGAAGAGTTTCAAAAAGCACAGCAAGCAGCTGACGAAAAAAGGATGCTTGACTTGCAATTGCAGTATCAGGTTTTAGCATCTAAAGGAAGTGATCAGGTGGCGGAGTTGATTAAAAAAGAGCCAGCCTCGCTTGGCGTTGTGAATTTACTCGAAAGCGGCCAATCACTGGATAAAGACAAGTATATTGATGTTTACGTTGCAACGGCCGAGAAGGTATTGAAAGCCTGGCCTAATTCAAGCCATGCAAAAGATTTCGCTGCTATGGTGAAAAAAAACCAAGTAGTAGCTATTGGGCAAGTAGCTCCTGAAATAGCATTGCCTAATCCTGATGGACAAATTGTTAAGCTCTCATCACTTCGTGGTAAGTATGTATTGATTGACTTCTGGGCGAAGTGGTGTGGTCCTTGTCGCAAAGAGAATCCAAATGTAGTGCGTGCCTACCAGACGTTTAAAGACAAAGGCTTTGAGGTATTTGGTGTTTCGCTTGATCGCTCGAAAGAAGATTGGGTTAAAGCAATTCATGAGGACAATCTCACCTGGACACACGTATCGGATTTAAAATACTTTCAATCAGAAGCTGCTCAATTGTATAACATTAATGGAATTCCATTTTCTGTGTTAGTCGATCCAAATGGAGTAATCGTTGCTAAGAATTTGCGGGGAGCTGAACTTCATCGGAAGTTAGCCGAGGTTTTTGAGAAGAAGCTTTAATAATTATCAATAAAAGGATTTTCTGAATTTGATAATCTATTTTGAACTCGTAAAACAATACGAAATCAAATTAGCGCCCATTTCAAGAGCTTGTCTTCTTTTTGCTTCTGGATCGTGGTGAATGGCAGCATCTTCCCAGCCATTGCCAAGATCACATTCATACGAATAGAAAGCCACCAAGCGGCCTTCGAAAATTAATCCTAAGCCTTGTGAGGGTTTACCGTCATGTTCATGAATTTTTGGTAATCCTTTGGGGAATTTAAATTTCTGGTTGTAAACCGGATGATCAAATGGGAGTTCAACTAATTCCAATTCCGGAAAAACCTTTTTTAACTCTATCCGAAGGTACTTATCCAAACCGTAGTTATCATCAATATGGAGGAACCCGCCACCCAGTAAATAGTTTCTCAGGTTGGCAGCTTCACTATCGCTGAACACTACATTTCCATGACCAGTCATGTATAAATAAGGATAGAGGTATAGTTCCTTACTTCCCGCTTCAACTACATCATCTTCGGGTGACAAGCTTGTACCCAACTGCTCGTTACAAAACTTAATGAGATTGGGTAGTGCTGTTTTGTTAGCATACCAGTCGCCACCACCATTGTACTTAAGTTTGGCAATTTTTACGGAGTTTTGGGCGGATGCCTGAAAGTAGATCGGGTAAAATATGAATACTATAAGTATGTTGAGTAACAGTTTCATGCTTGCTATAAACGTTTAATGGAAGGTATTTTGTGCTAAATTAAATATTTCAGTTTTCAATTAAACCCTTTATTGTATTAGCGGTCTAAAACCCAAAACAAACAAAAATGGTTATGAAAAAACAAAACCTTATGAAAACGAATAGATTCTTAACAAAAGCGGCAGCGATGTTTGCCGTGGTATCGCTTGGCTTTTCAGTTTCATGTAGTGAAGAGGCAACCATTCTTAATCAGGAAGCTTCAGAAGCGGTTGAGGATGCTATTACAGATGCCTATTTTGAAGATGCCGATGACATGGCAAATATTTCCATGGTAACAGCACCCGAAGCAGGTGGGCGAATGTCGGCTGAGGAAAATGATGACCGTATTATCAATGACTGCGTTGTAGTAACGATTACTCCGGGAGAAGGGTCAACACTAGAAAACCCTTTTGGTACAATAGAAATAAACTTTAGTGCAAACAGTTCTGACGGATGTACTGACCCTCGTGGCAATGTTCGGAAGGGTAAAATAGTAGTTACGTTTGAAGGTAGAAGACTTAACCTTGGTTCGGTTGCGGTAATAACGTTTGTTGACTACGAGATTAATGGAATCAATTTAGAAGGAACGCGAACCGTTACCAACATTAGTGCGAATCTTGAGGTTGCACCAAAATTTAGCATTTCACTTGTTGGCGGATTGGTTACCTGGCCTGATGGCACAAGCGCAACCCGCGAGCATGAATTGGTTAGAGAATGGCATCGTGAAAATTTACCCATCAATGATTATGTGCTGGTATGGGGAACCGCTTCAGGTGAAAACCGCAGAGGAGTAGGGTACGAAATGGCAATTGATACAGATCATCCTATTCGTCACAACAGGTTATGCCCAATACCAGTTTCTGGAATTAAAACTATCTCCACGGAATCACATACAATTGTAGTTGATTTTGGAGATGGTGATTGTGACAAACTGATTACAATCACAGTTGATGGGGAAAGCCGCACAGTAGAAGCAAGGCGCTAATAAAAAGTCGCTTCAATTGAAATACCCTCGCTTAAAAGCGAGGGTATTTTTGTTTATTTGCACTTGTAATCCACAGCGCTGTGAAGCAATATCTTGACCTGATGAAAGAAATCCTGGAGACAGGTGTATCGAAAACCGACCGCACCGGAACCGGAACTCTTTCTGTATTTGGCAGGCAACTTCGTTTCGATCTTTCTACGGGCTTTCCCCTACTCACTACAAAAAAACTTCATACGCGTTCTATCTTTATTGAGCTTTTGTGGTTTTTGAAAGGCGATACCAATATTAAATACCTGAATGAGCATGGCGTGAGCATTTGGGATGAGTGGGCCGATGCTAATGGAGACTTAGGCCCCGTTTATGGACATCAATGGAGAAGCTGGCCTGCACCGAATGGAAATACAATCGATCAGATCACGAATGTTCTTAACCAGATAAAGCAAAAACCTGATTCGCGCAGGCATATTGTTTCGGCCTGGAACCCAGCCGAGGTTGATAAAATGGCACTACCCCCGTGTCATGCATTGTTTCAGTTTTATGTAGCCGATGGAAAATTGTCATGTCAGCTTTATCAACGCAGTGCCGATTTTTTTTTAGGCGTGCCCTTTAACATTGCTTCTTATGCCTTGCTTACTCATATGTTCGCGCAGCAATGTAATTTATTGCCGGGTGAATTTGTATGGACAGGCGGAGACACTCATTTGTATATTAACCATATCGATCAGGCAAAACTTCAACTTGAACGAGCGCCATTCGCGTTACCTAAACTGGAAATTCAACGGAGGCCGGCTTCAATTTTTGATTATATGTTCGAAGATTTTAAGATTCTAGATTACCAATCGCACCCGGGTATTAAGGCACCTATTGCAGTATAATTGATATTCATTGCATCAAACTTTGAGCCTCTGCTTGTAACATGCGTATCTTTCTTGCGACAAATACCGTAATTAATTTCAATCATGGCCGAAAAAAGCAGTGTTTTTGATATGATTGGTCCTGTTATGATTGGCCCATCGAGCTCACATACGGCTGGCGTAGTGAGAATTGCGCGTGCTTCACTTAAGCTGTTAGGTGGTGTGCCGGAAGAAGCGGACATCATTTTCTATAACTCTTTTGCCCGAACGTATGAAGGCCACGGCAGCGATCGCGCCATTATTGCTGGCTTGCTCGATTTTAAAACAGATGATAAACGGATTAAGGAATCTCTGGAGTTAGCAAAGGAGAAAGGATTAGTTTATCATTTTAAGTCAATTGGTAATGCGTCTGCCCTACACCCGAATACGATTCGCTTAACTCTAAGTTTGAAGGGGAAAAAGATTGAAGTACTGGGAGAAAGCAGGGGAGGTGGCGTTATCAATATTGCTGAGGTGAATGGCTTTAAAGCTGATTTTACTGCTAATCTACACACACTAATTATCTTTGCTGCCGATGTAAAGGGAAGTATTGCTTTCCTGGCGAATGTGCTCGCCCATGACGATTGTAATATTGCCACCATGTCGGTTTCGCGCAAAGGAAAGAACGATTTAGCCTGTTTAGTTATAGAAATGGACTCCGGAGTGAAACCTGTAACATTGGCGTACGTTCGGAGTCTAAGTTGGGTTAAAGAAGTTATTTATATTCCAGATATTGATCGTTAAGAAATGATGAGAAAATTATTACTTATTGCTTTTACAGTTATTACGCTTACCGCTACATCACAAGAAGGAAAAAAGGTTTGGACCTTAAAAGAAGTCGTTGATCATGCGGTTTCTAATAATCTTACTCTAAAGCGAAGTACCTATGGGGTTGAGACGGGTCAAGTTAATAGCTTTCAGGCAAAGATGGCTATGCTTCCTACGGTAAATGGTTCTACTAATTATGGATTTAACTGGGGAAGAAATGTTGATCCTACAACAAATCAGTTTGTAGAGCAACGAATTAATTCATTGAATGCCAATGTAAGCGGTTCGCTTTTGTTATGGAATGGGTTCCGATTGTTTTACAATATGAAACAAAGCGAAGCCGAGTTGGATGCGTTGAATCAAGATTTAATTAAAGCGCGCAATGATGTTATCTTAAATGTTATCACCTTGTATTTGAATGTGGTTTTTAATAAAGAGCTTTATAGCAACGCTCAGTTTCAGTTAAAGTCAACAACAGAACAATTAAATAGAACTAAAAAATTGGCAGAGGCCGGGTCTGTTCCGCGGGCTAATGTTTTGTTATTAGAAGCACAATCCGCTACTAACGAATTAAATCTCATTCAACGCGAAAATGCCCTCAACCTCTCCTTACTTCAGCTAAAGCAAGCACTACAGTTACCGGGATCTTCCCAGCTTGATGTTGAGATACCGCAGGTGAATATTGAAAATCAATTAGTTCTCAATAAAACTGCAGAAGAGATATTTGAGATTGCCATCACGTCTATGCCCGAAATTAAAGCAGCCCGGTTACGTCAAAAGACTTCAGCACTCGCGCTTAAATCGTCTAAGAGTAACTATTTTCCAAGGCTTACGCTTAATGGATCCTTATCCACCCTCTATTCTTCAGCCCGAAAGGATGTTAGTGTTGAGGGTTCTTCTATTGTGCCGGTTGAAATTGGGTATCTACAGAGTAATCCGACTGAACGGGTTTTTTATGATCAGGTAGTTCCGCAATTGTCCTATACTACGGTTGGATACCAGGAACAATTTAAAAATAACCTCGGTAAAGGATTAGGCTTCAACCTTTCTATTCCCATTTTTAACGGACTATCCACCCGATCTTCAGTTCAACGAGCTGCTATAAACCGCGAAATAGCAGACATTTCATTAATTGAAAATGAAAATAGATTGAGACAAAGTGTTGAAACAGCTTACAATGATGCAGTGGCAGCATCTAAAACTTACGTTGCGTCTGAAAGGCAAGTGAATGCGAACGATGAAGCTTTTCGCGTTACAAAACAACGATTTGAAAATGGTGCGGTAAATTTTGTTGACTATCAAACCTCTGAAAATGATTTATTCCGTGCGCAATCGGATTTATTGAGAAGTAAATACGATTTCATATTTAAAAAGAAAATCCTTGATTTTTATCAAGCGTTACCACTAGAATTTTAATATAAAAAGTTAACACATAGTCATGGCAAAACAGAAGCGCAAATCGAACAAAATGGTATATGGGCTTATTGGAGCTCTTGTAGTTTTATTACTTGTAATTTTTATAGGCCGCTCTCAAGGTTGGATCGGTAAAGCAAAAGATTTGGAAGTAGAATTAGCGAAAGCTAAGCGGGCTACCATTGTAGAAAAGGTTAGTGCTTCAGGAACGGTTCAGCCGGTAACGGAAGTAAAAATTGCTCCTGAAGTTTCGGGCGAAATAAGAGAGTTACTTATTGAGGAAGGCGACTCCGTGAGTCGTGGCCGATTAATGGTGAAGATCCGCCCAGACACTTGGGTATCGCAACTAGAGCGTGCGGAGGCCTCCTTAAATCAGCAGAGTGCAAATATGGTATCTTCGGAAGCGTCATTGTCTCGATCTGAGGCGACATTCACAAGAGCGAAGCAGGATTATGATCGTCAAAGTAAATTGTGGGATCAAAAAGTTATAGCGGAATCAGACTGGCAACTTGCGCAGCAAAACTATAAAATAGCTGAGAATGATTTAAAGTCGGCAAAGCAATCGCTGGAAGCATCGAAGTATATCGTTCGAAGCAGCGAAGCTACTGTGCGTGAAGCACGAGAGAATGTGCGCCTTACAAATGTCACGGCTCCCATGGATGGCATTGTTTCAAAACTTGGCGTAAAAAAGGGCGAGCGAGTATTAGGTACAGCTCAAATGCAGGGAACCGAAATGCTTCGCATAGCTGATCTTAGTAAAATGGAAGTTAGGGTTAATGTGAATGAGAACGATATTGTTCGTGTGCACACAGGCGACACAACCATGATTGACGTAGACGCATATTCAAATGAGGGGAAACAGTTTAAAGGTATTGTTACGAATATTGCCAATACAGCAAAGGATAAACTCTCTGCCGATGCTATTACTGAATTTGAAGTACGGATTCTAATACTCAATTCTTCTTATCAGGATTTACTTGCGAAAGGTAATCGGTATCCCTTCAGACCGGGAATGACAGCTAGCGTAGAAGTGCTCACGAACCGTAAAATTGATGTCTTATCTGTTCCATTAGCTTCTGTAACTACGCGAAATCCAGATGAAAAGAAGGAAGTGAATTCTCAAAGCGGACAATCGGGAAATAATCAACCAGCATCAAGTCAGCAAAAGCCAGCAGAGAAAAAGAAGGTTGATAAAATTGTTGTTTTTTTAAATGAAAAAGGACTAGCGAAAATGATTGAAGTGAAAACTGGTATAAGTGACTACGATAATATTGAAATATTATCGGGCATAAACGACAGTTCGGAAGTGGTTACAGGCCCTTTTTTGGTAGTATCTAAACGCTTAAAAGATGGCGATAAGATACGGGCTGCCGAGAAAAAGAAAGAGAGTAAGAAGGAGGAAGAAACAGATAAGTAGTTCTGTTGTAAAAGAAATTCAAAAGCCTTTCTGCTTGCAGGAAGGCTTTTTTGTTTATACCGATTTAGATAATAATTGGCTAGGCATCAAAGAGTAAGGTGTTTTTTGGTTTTGATTGCCCTGTTTTGTAGAAGTATTTCTCTAACACTAGTAAAGAAATTAAGTCTTCTTGCTTTTTATTTTTGAATTGCTCAATGTAGTCGTTTGCATTCGCTACTATTTTTAGTGCTTCTTCTTTATGTGTAATATAGTACGTTAATTTTTCTTCTAGGTCAGAGAAATCGTCTTTCAGTGAAATGTAATGATAGTCCTGTATAAGGGTTCCTTCCATAAACCATGTTTCAAATTTAGGTTTCGGCATAACCGCCAGGGAATTAGAAGACATGACCCATTTTAAATTGCTGGCAACATCATTCCCTTCAAGGCATAGTATAAATTTGAAATCAAGTTGTTCGTCTATTGTCATTTTAGGTTTCCACCAGTGATCGTGCTTACTCCCTTTATTAGTTTGCCCAATATTACATAAGGGGTGATTGAAATACATCTCATAGAATTTGATTCTATGAACCCTTGCTATGCGCCCTCTCCCAATAAGTAGATCTTTCTTATTCAAAAAATCCTTCTGATCATTTGTAAAAATAAAGTGGCGAACTTTATTAAGTTTTAAAATAATGGAGTTGGAATTGTCCCCATGTACGGGTCTACTTTTAGTAATGGATGGCTCTTTCGGGGTATACGTAATATCTCCAAATAGAAAATTAACCTTAAGATGCGAGCTGAAGTACCGTGTGTATTCATAGCAATCGAAAAAATATACTTTAGACTCTTTTTTAAGCTTAAATTTTGAAAGCGGAATACCGGAATGTAGTTCGTGCTGTGTTTTTAATTTATTGTAATAGTTAACTCTTTTTTTAATGTATGCGTCATCGAATTCTGTTACGGTAGCCAGTTTTTTAGTAAGCCTAATCCTAAAAAAAATATTTGGGATAAGTTGTCTAAGGAGATTGCGTGAATAATATTGAAATTTATTATTCTTATGTTTGTACGATAACTTTTGAATAATCGATTTCATAACGTGATCTCGTAAATTTTCATTTGTCTAATGTAATTGACCGTGAATTTATAAAATATAATGTTGCGACCGTATATTATGATATGTTTTCCAATCTTGAAATTGATCAGTGTACTTATTTGAATAACAGCTAATACTTAAATGAACGTCAGCGTTATCATCAGCACCTATAATAACCCCGCTTGGCTCGAAAAGGTAATTTGGGGATATGCGTGCCAAACGTATAAGAATTTCGAACTCATTATTGCCGATGATGGTTCGGGGCCGCCAACAAAGGAATTGGTTGAACGATTTAAACAGACTTCATCGCTGAAGTTTATTCATGTTTGGCATCCAGATAATGGTTTTCAAAAATCTGCTATTTTGAATAAGGCAATTCTTGCTACTACAACTGAATACCTGATATTTTCTGATGGCGATTGCATACCTCGCAACGACTTTGTTGAAACTCATGTTAAGAATGCCGAGATCGGGTGCTTTCTTTCCGGAGGCTACTTTATGCTGCCGATGGAAACCAGTAAGACTATCAGCCAGGATGACATTCAGAAAGGCAATGCCTTTAATGTTCAATGGCTGTATGCACACGGATTGAAAAGAACGTATAAGACATTGAAATTGACTAGTCGGGGGTTGCAAGAAAAACTCTTGAATCTTTTCACGCCAACAAAAGCTACATGGAATGGTCATGGCTCATCTGGTTGGAAAAAGGATATTGTAACTGTAAATGGATTTAATGAAGATATGCAATATGGCGGACAGGATAGAGAACTTGGTGAACGGTTAGTAAACCTTGGTGTTAAGGGCAAGCAGATCCGTTACAGTGCCATTTGCATCCATCTTGATCATAAACGCGGGTACAATACACCAGAATCCATTGCTAAGAATAGGAAGATACGTTCTGAAACCCGCCAAGAGCAAAAAGTTTGGACTCCTCAGGGGATTGTTAAATCAAAGCAACCCATTACGTGAGAATTTGTATTACCCGTTCTGAGCGCAATTCATATTCTGAGACATTTATCAGAGATCAAATTGCTGGCTTCTCTAAACTTGCAGAAGTGTATACCATTCATAGCGGAAGATTGCCGGAGCGGCAGGAGGATGGCAAATTATTGAGCCCGTGGATTTTCTGGATTCTTCATAAGATTGTAAAAGGCATTTCGGGCAGACGGAATAATTACTTCTCACATTATGGATTAAAAAGGTACTTCAGGGAAAATCGGATAGATGTTGTGTTAGCTAACTATGGATTGTCTGCTGCACATTTAGCTCCGATATGTCGTGATTTGAGGATTCCGTTAATCGTTATTTTCCATGGTCACGATGCAACGGATAGAAAATTACTTAGTCGATACGCGAATAAATACCTGGCTCTGTTTGCGAGTGCAGCATCGATCGTTGTAGTGTCGGCTGACATGAAAAACAGAATTATGCAACTTGGTGCAAATTCTGAAAAGGTGGAGGTTGTGCCGTGCGGTGTTGATTTGTTAAAGTTTACATTATCACCTGGACGAAAAGAGCATTTATTTTTAGCGGTTGGTAGGTTTGTTGCAAAGAAGGGTCCTTTGTTTACCATTCAAGCTTTTCATCAGGTTTGGAAAAAACACCCGGATGCGACTTTAGTAATGATTGGAGCTCACAAAGGGTTATATGAAGAGTGTTTAAAATTAGTGATCTCACTTGGAATTCAGAAAGCTATTATGTTTCCAGGGATTCTAAAGCAAGAAGCGATACGTGGTTTCATGAGTAAAGCTCTGGCATTTGTTCAGCATTCTGTTACAGCCCCGAATGGTGATATGGAGGGGACTCCGGTAAGTATATTGGAAGCGTGTGCGACTGGTTTACCGGTAATCAGTACGTTTCATGGTGGCATACGTGACGCTGTTGTACATGAGAAAACTGGATTCTTGGTAGATGAAGGTGATTTTTCTGGGATGGCTTCCTATATGATGAAATTATTGGAACGTCCTGACATGGCTGCATCAATGGGGGTCGAAGGACGTGTACACATGGAGGCTCAATACGATCAGGTTAAGCAGATTGGAAAATTATACCATTTGGCAGTTGATGCTATTGAGCGGCAAAAAGATTATTCAGGTTAGATCCCCATTTCTTTAAGGAACATTTTTAGCGACTCTTTGCTTTCTTCATGAATCGGCAAAATCTTATCGAGAAGTGATGCTTGAATGCTTCTATAATTTTCAATAAAATCATTAAACTTAGTTAAGGCAATCTCTTGCGATTCGTTAAAATCTGCTGAGTAATTTTCTAACATGAGATATTTATAGCATTCAATTCCTTTTATTTCATAGCTAATATTAAAGGCGGGAGTTCCATTAATAAGCGACAAAATACACATGTGTAAACGGGTACCAATGGTGAAAGCGTATTTTGTGTTTAGTAATTCAATTAACTCGTGGTAGGTGTGATATTTTGAGTTGACAGTAATCTTCTCTTTAAAAGAAGGGTGTTCCGCTATAATACGATCTTTGATGACACTTGCCACCAGGGAATCGTCACGATAGTTTTCAACCCCCTGACATGTAGAAATAAATTCAATGGAATAACCTTTCGCAAGCACAACATAGCAAAATGACTGAATCATCTTATAGAAATCGTTCATATCACGATTATCAAACTTCCATTCTCGAACTGAAACGGCAACCGTCTTGCAATCTAATGCAGCTTTCGAGATTCTGGGTGGGAGTAAGAATGCAGCATCTTTTGTCTGAAATACCTTCGATGAACATGGGAAAGATGAAATACAATCTTTTGAAAAGTCATCTCGAACAAGAATGACATCAATTGACTTACTATATTCTGTTAATCGTTTTCTATCCTTTTCGTTTAGTGGCCCAACCGATTGGGAATAGATGGCTGTTTTTTTTGATTGATTTTTGGCTAAAATCAGCGAAAGTAAACTCCTTTTAAGTCCATAGTAGGAGTTAACGTAACCGCCAGGGCTTGCAATAAATACATCGTGATTATGATAGGCTTTATTGAAGTAGAAGTTTATCCTGCCGAATAGTTTCTTTATGAATGTAGCCTGAATTATGAATTTGTAATCATTTAGTTCTTTAATGAATGGAAGGTTTGGATATTTGTCCTTCAAAAATTCATAATAGAATGTAGCTATGTTGACTGTATGCCCCTGTGCGATCAGCTGTTCATACAAAGCAATAACTAGTGCGAGATCACCATTGTTGACGGCATATGAGTTTACTAGTAAAATTCTTTTTTTACTTTCCATTTTTAAACTTCTTTTATATAAGCTGACTATACGTGATTTGACTTCTGTTATATATAATATTCAAAGTTGATAATTTTTCTCTTCTTTTTGATATACTTTTAAGAGTGTCTCTTCTTTATTTCTTCAGCCGGTAATGCTTGGCTGGATTCATATTTATGATTTATTTAAATTTCGTACCTTACTGCAATCAGTTTAAATTCTTATCGTGATGATCAAATCGGTCTTTGAAAATATCAAGGAAAATTATAAGGCTTTTAAGAAATTGAGGGAAAAGCTACAGTACAAAGGTGATGCAGTGCTGTGTCCTATTTGCCAATCTTCTTTTAGAGTATTCGCGCCTTTCGGACTGAGCCATCGATTGAATGCTCGATGTTTAAACTGTGATTCTCTTGAGCGTCACCGATTGTTGTGGCTGTATTTCAAAGATTCAACTACGCTGTTTGACGATAGAAAAAAGAAGTTATTACATTTTGCACCGGAAGAAATGTTTTATAATGTTTTTTCCCGGGATTCAAACATTGAATACATTGGTTGCGACTTGTTTCCGGAAATTTATAATTATGGTGGCCCGGTTAAAATAACGAAGGCTGATATAACCTCTATTCCGTTTGAGAGCGATAGTGTTGACGTTGTATTGTGTAATCACGTTCTTGAGCATATACCGGATGACCGTAAAGCTATGAGGGAAGTTAGGCGAGTCCTTAAGCCTGGTGGTTGGTGTATACTTCAGGTTCCGATTGATTATAAAAGGAAAGAGACGTATGAAGACTTCTCAATCACCACTCGAGCTGGAAGGAAAAAAGCATTTGGTAAAACTGATCACGTTCGTGTGTACGGACAGGATTATAAAGACAGATTATCAGAGGCGGGTTTCTCTGTTAAAGAAGATAGATTTGTAGAAAAATTTAGCGCGGATGAAAGGCATCGATTTGGTATTAAAAATGATGAGCTAATTTATTACTGCGTGAAATAAATTTTGCTCCAGTCAGCTACGAAAGGAGTTGTATTAGTTCGTTGTCATCCTTGGCAACAGCAATCATGTTTGGGCCAATGAAATCTTCATGCTTAAACTTATAGGGTCTGAACGCTACATTTTTTGGATAAAGTTTACCAACGATATAGCCTAATTGATTAAAGTACTCATAATAGTCAATGAGCAGATTTTTAGTTGTGATATTAATGTAACCGAACTCAAACTGAATTATTCTTATCTTCTTCTGTTTCAGCGCATTTTCAAATCCTTTTATTGCATCTAATTCAGCACCTTCAACATCAAGTTTTAAGAGATCAATAATTTCAATTTTTTGACTCTTCATGTAATCATCACCCATAATTAAATCGATCTCCTCCTTTCCTGTGCTCTCATACGGAACAGCCTTTAGCTGGTATAAAGATGCATGGGTGTGTGAAGGGTATATATTAATTGTAATTTTTTTATTCTCACTAAATAATCCAGACTTCACCAATGTAACATTCGAGAGTGATTTTACGGCAGATTCTAATTTTGAGAAAGTTGAATTTACAGGCTCAAAACATACAACGTTGGAAGTTGGGTTATGCTTTTTTGCCAACAAGCAGTATTTACCTGTATTTGCACCAACGTCAAAAATTAATTTTGGTTTGACAGCAGCGATTCGCTTTAGTAGCCATTCCTCTCCATTGCTTTGTGTATCATGATTCCTATTTTCATACAGCCGATTGATTGATCGACCTGCACTTGATATCAGCTTGAAAAGTAGATTGTGTGTATTACGCTTGAATATGCGTTTAAGAGCTAACATACTATAGGCATTAAGGTAGTGCGAAATTAGGAATCTTTACGGTAATATGTTTATGGAATAGCAACCAAGGATCATTTCTACCAATGTTTTAGATGTTCATAGACTTTGTGCATGGGCAGTCCCATTACATTGAAATACGACCCAATAATCTTTTCGATTGCTACCAATCCAATCCAGTCCTGTGCCCCGTAGGCTCCAGCTTTATCGAATGGTTTGTAGGTGTCAACATAAAACTCAATTTCAGCGGGAGATAATTTTTTAAACGTTACCTCCGTGGTATCGTCAAAACTTTCTTCTTTTCCGGAGGAGAGGATGCAAACGCCCGTCATGACTAGGTGTGTTCTGCCACTCAGCCTGGAAAGCATGCTAATAGCTTCATCTCTGTTTTCAGGTTTATTTAGGATGGTATTATCTAGAATCACAACAGTATCTGCAGTGATCACAATTTCATTGTGCAGTTCAATGCGAAAGTATTCAGCTTTTTTGGATGCGAGATATTTGGCTACTTGTTCAACAGGCAATTCTTTCGGAAAGGACTCATCAATATCCGGCTTTTCTACGGTAAAGTCATAACCGGCTTCGCGCATCAGGTACTGCCTGCGTGGAGAGCTAGAAGCGAGAATAAGCGGGTGTTTGAAATTCATTTTCTTTGATGGAACTGAATAAAAATCCACAAATAACCTTGGGATAAAAGTACGTTGATTTTTGCGGCATCGTTGCGCCACTGTGACAGACTTTTTTTACATCCTCAATGGAGACTTCATTGGTGATGATGGCAAGTTGAGCCTCATCTTGTAATACTTTTTTAATGCAATCTGAAAAGCTCCTATCGAATGCGATATTTTCTGATTTACGTTGATCCTTTCCGTTAATGCCCAATACCTTTTCAATAATAAAATAGTGCATCACGGTTAAGTCAAGCTCCTTTACCACATCAGGAAAATTCCATCGCATGGTCGTGAGTGCTTCAGGCTTTAGCCTTATCTTATAAGCATTCTCTTTGAATATCAGTCCGAAGGCCCACTGTTTCCCGGTAATGATTTCGTTTAATGTATCGGCATCTTCTACCGGCTTAATGGTAAAATCTGTTTCAAGTTTTTTAAGAATCTCTTCTTCACTGAAATTTGGCAAATCTTTAATCAATCGGTGGGTGGGAAGAATTCTCAGATCGCCAGCCTCCGTGTTTGTCATGTACATCAAGTGAAAGTTGTAGCCTTCTTTTCCGGTATGATTTGGATTGTTTGCTTTTTGCTGATCCATATACACAAGGGATCCTTCATACCGATGGTGCCCATCGGCAAGAATGATTGCTTTCTCTTTCAGTACATTAATAAATTTCTGAACAACCGTTGCATCGTGAATAATAGCAAGTACATCGCGAACTCCCTGGTAATCTTCAGTTTCATAAAGGGGAACACGAATGGCTTCGTCCATGTACTTTTCGAGTTCAAAGGAAGCGTCAGTATATAACCCGTGCGTGGGACTAACATTCAGTTCTGTTTTCTGAAGTAATTCAATTCTGTCGTTTACCGATTTTGGAATGGTGTTCTCGTGTCGAAGAATTACATTCTCATCCCAATGATGAATTCGGATATTTGATATAAATCCTTTGCGACACTGTTCTTTCGGTGCGCCCGGTAATTTGAAATACTGATAGTATACATAGATGCCTGGCAATGTATCTTGTTCTATAACGGAATTAGCTTTCCAATCCTCAAGAAGTTTCTGTGCGCGTTCGGATGGATTTGGTTCTTGAGGAACGGAAAGATGAATGCTATTGTATGGATTTTTATAGAGTGATTTTCGCTGCTTATCGGAAACCACATCGAAAAGCGGAGAGGTGATTGCTTCAAGATTTTTTGAAATGATGTGGTTATAACGCCACGCGCGTAACGGTTTAATTTCAGCCATGCTTTAATTCAAAATTTCAAAATCAAAGACTACGCCCGTCACTTCGCAGGGAGGAACGAACGGAGAAGTCTCCCAGCAGAAGGAGAGACCCTCGGGGGGATTTCTCCACTCGTGCCTCGTTGCGAAATGACGTACGATTTTTATTTTACGTAACATCAGTTATTGTAACCTGTTTTTCTTCCACTTGCTTGTATTGAAATGAACCGACTCGTCAGTGGCTTTCGGAGCCGTTATCTCTTGAAGTAAATGCGTACTTAAAACAGCGGCAATCATTTCTTCATCTCCGTTGCGGGAAGCCGTTAGTACTTCTGGTTTAAAATATTTCTCAACGAAACGTGTGTCAAATTTTCCGGTTCTGAAGGCCTCGTGGTTCATTACAAAATTACAAAACCCGAGAGTTGTCTCCAGTCCTGTAATTTCATATTCTGCAATCGCGCGAATAGTTTTTTCAATGGCACCTTCACGTGTTTCGGCATGACAAATGAGTTTCGCGATCATCGGATCATAATAAAAAGGTATACTCATACCTTGTTCAAAACCGTCATCAACGCGAATGCCATTGCCTTGGGGCCGTTTGTATGTTTGCAGTGTACCAATATCCGGAAGGAAATTATTGGCTGGATCTTCCGCATACACACGAACCTCCACAGCATGACCGTGAATTCGCAAGTCTTCTTGCTTGAAGGGTAGTTTCTCTCCTTGCGCAACGCTTATCTGTAATTTTACCAAGTCAATTCCTGTAATCATTTCGGTTACCGGGTGCTCAACTTGTAAACGCGTATTCATTTCAAGGAAGTAGAAATTCAATTTCTCATCAAGAATGAATTCAACCGTTCCTGCACCAAAATACCCGCATGATTTTCCAACATTTATGGCCGCTTCACCCATTTGTTTGCGGAGTTCCGGTGTTAACACCGAAGAGGGAGCTTCTTCTACAACCTTTTGATGCCTGCGTTGGATGGAACATTCACGTTCAAAGAGGTGAACCACATTTCCATGTTGATCGCCAAAAATCTGAAATTCAATATGGCGTGGTTGTGTAATGTATTTTTCAATAAACACGGAGCCATCACCAAAAGAGGAAGTGGCTTCGCTCACCGCTCTTTCCATTTGCTCCTTGAAATCTTTTTCACTTTCTACTATGCGCATTCCTTTACCGCCACCACCCGCACTGGCTTTTATCAAAATGGGGTATCCGATTTCGGCAGCAACCTTCTTAGCTTTCTTTATATCACCAATCGGTTCGGAAGTACCCGGAACAAGCGGAACATTAAACTTGGCAACAGCTGCTTTTGCCGCAAGCTTGCTACCCATCACTTCAATAGATTTGGGCGATGGTCCGATGAACGCCATACCGGCCTTCTCGACTGCTAATGCGAAGTCCTCATTCTCGGAAAGGAAACCGTATCCAGGGTGAATTGCTTGAGCGCCTGTTTCGTTGGCAGCTTGGATGATTTTATCAATTCTTAAATAGGATTCAGATGAGGGTGGAGGGCCAATAAATACAGCTTCATCGGCATAGCGAACATGCAGTGCTGCTCGGTCTGCTTCGCTATAGACGGCTACCGTTTTAATACCCATCTCTCGGGCGCTTCGCATTACCCGGAGGGCTATTTCTCCTCGATTCGCGACTAGTATTTTTTTAATTTTTGGCATCCTAAAACCTCTAAAATGCAATGCTAAACAAATAAAATGGTTGTGCCAATCTGATTATGAGCCTGCTTAGAGCCTGTATAGACCCCTAAAGGTCTTCAAGTCCTTTAGGGTCTATACTTGTTGATCATGTTTTTTGGTTATTTTTGCGGGAATTTTAATAAAAACGTTACCCAATGATCGACTTATTTGAAAAGCTAAAAATGGAGGCCGGCCCGTTGGCCAAGTACGCGCATTTACCAGACGACTATTTCTTCTTCCCGAAGTTGGAAGGTGAAATTGGTCCTCATATGACTTTCAATGGCAAGAATGTTTTGAACTGGAGTTTGAATAACTATTTAGGGCTTGCCAATCATCCGGAAGTGCGCAAAGCAGATGCCGATGGAGCTGCACAATACGGACTAGCATACCCGATGGGTGCCCGTATGATGTCGGGTAACACTAAAAATCACCTTGAGTTAGAAAAGCAATTGGCCGACTTTGTAAAAAAGGAAGATGCTATGTTGCTCAACTTCGGATATCAGGGTGTTGTTTCGATCATTGATGCACTTGTTGATAGAAAGGATGTAATTGTATACGATGCTGAGTCACACGCCTGTATTATTGACGGAGTTCGTTTACACATGGGCAAGCGTTTTGTATATGCACACAACGATATGGATAGTTTGGAGAAGCAACTACAACGTGCTACCAAACTTGCTAATGAAACTGGTGGTGGAATATTAGTAATCACCGAAGGTGTATTTGGTATGTCTGGTAACATGGGCGATCTGAAAGGCGTGGTTGCATTGAAAAGTAAATACAACTTCCGTCTGTTTGTGGATGATGCTCACGGATTTGGAACGATGGGTGCTACTGGAGCCGGAGTAGGCGAAGAGCAAGGTGTTCAGGATCAAATTGATTTATACTTTTCAACGTTTGCTAAATCGATGGCCAGTATTGGCGCATTTGTAGCAGGCGATAAAAAAATATTAAAGTTCCTTCGGTACACGGTACGTTCACAAATTTATGCGAAGTCATTACCGATGCCATTGGTGCTTGGTGCCATGAAACGCCTTGAGCTTGTTAAGAAGCATCCTGAATTAAGATCAAATCTTAAAAAGATTATGTCTGCAATTAAGACGGGATTGAAAGAAAGAGGCTTCGCGATTAATGATACACACACACCTCCAACACCTGTATTGTTTAAAGGTGGAGTGGGAGAAGCAGCGAACATGTCCATGGATTTGAGAGAGAATTATGGCATATTCTGCTCGGTTGTGATCTATCCAGTGGTACCAAAAGACGTTATTATGTTCAGAATTATCCCAACGGCATCTCATACCATGGAAGACGTTGAACGGACATTAACAGCGTTTTCTGCCCTAAAATCGAAGCTTGATAGTGGTTTTTACCTGAAGGAAGAGCTTGTTTCTGTTACAAAGGGGTAAAAAAAATGCCTTTTTGGCTTGATTTGTAAGGTTTTTATTTAAATTGGCGTAAGAAATCAATTAACCATTTTAAACTCTTAGGAAAATGCAAAAATTTCAAGACCTCAAAAATCTCATTTCTTCGCTAGAAGGCGATGCTGACAAGTTCTATACAAAGGCTAACAGCGCAGCTGGAACGCGCCTTAGAAAAGGTATGCAGGAGTTGAAGAACTTAGCGCAGATTATCAGATCTGAGGTACAAGACCTGAAGAATAAAGAGTAAGGTTTTATTACCAAACCTTTTAAAATCAATGAAAAGGATAGCCTTTAGGTTATCCTTTTCTCTTTTATACAGCCTATTCGATAGCCACTTCTTTCGCAAATCCCATTGCATTGAAACGAATTGCAAGGCTTGAGGTCTTTTCTACTGTATTTGAACATGCGGGGCCTGGTTGAAGATAGTAGTAGAAAAATTTCTGATTGCGTTTGTAAAGCTCATTGCGATCAGGTCTTCCAAGTAATACTATGATTTTTGATTCATTGAGTGCTAGTAATTTTTCTTTCTGTATTTGAATTTCTTCAATATGGTTGGAGCGATATTCTCCACACGCATTTTTATCATTCTTCCATGCGATCAAATCAAGATTATTAAGTTCAGGTAAGGATTTACCACAGCTCGTGACGATCAAAGCAAAAAGGATAACACTACAGATTCTGAACATACCGAAGTTGTCTATTGATGACGCTGAACCATAAGGCTGAAATGATTAAGTAGACAATTCCAGCACCGTAAAGCCAGGAGGGAAGTGCATATGAATAAACAAGAACTGCCAGTATAATAGGGTAAACAATTATCCTAATCCATTCGGAATACCGTACCCATGTGCGATTTTCAAAAAGTACTCCGCAGTTAACAACTACAATGGAAATAAGAACTGTGATAATGGCTTTCTCACCTAAGGTGAACTTACTGGCATTAAACAAAAACATGGAGGTTCCGGCAAGGCAAAGCACGTACTGAAAAAGTACGTAGAGATTCAATACAAGCGGAGAGGGGGTCACATATTTCGAATAGGTTGCTTTATCCACCGGGGGTGCGGCACGATATCCACCCATGTATTCAGGAAGCCAGCCTGGTTTCTTAAATAGGTATTTGAATCGGTCGCTCCAATGCGGAATTCGCTTCAGGTCTTTCGACATTTCTACATAATGACTAAAATTCGCATAAGCAGCATTCCAGCTATTAATCGGTTTGGTAATGCCATACGTAGGGCGCTCTTCTTCTTTCTGGAATGTTCCGAACATCTTATCCCAGATGATAAGCGAGCCCGCATGGTTCTTATCAATGTACTTGGGATTTCTACCATGATGCACACGATGATGAGAAGGCGTGTTAAAAATCAATTCAAACCATCGCGGCATTTTATGGATGATTTCAGTATGTATCCAAAATTGATAGAGTGTATTCAGCGCAGAGATATAAACAAAGTGTTCTGTCTGAAAACCTAATAGAGCAATTGGAAGGCTAAAGGCGAAGGTCCACACTATTTGAAGACTGCTTTGACGAAGGGCAACAGATAAGTTATACTCTTCACTTTGATGGTGCACAACATGACCGCCCCAAAAAAGGTTGACTTCATGACTCATTCTATGCGCCCAATAGTAAGTTAAATCGGTAAGCAGAAATAATCCAAGCCAGTAGAGCCAATTAACTTCCAGGCTTATCAATGCGAAATTCTCATAGATCACCATATAAATACCAACAGCGAACACTTTCATGAAAAGTCCAGAAAGTTGTGATGTAATTCCGCAACTTAAATTGGCAATGGAATCAGGAAGGCTATAGAGCTTTTGATGGGATATTCTCTCCGCAACCAATTCAATCCCGATAAGGATAAAAAAGATGGGAATGGATAGAATGATTGGGTTTAAGTTCACGCTGATTTATGTTTATTTGCATCGCCTGCCGGTAGGCAGGATTCAAATTTAGCAATAATGACATTAAAGCTTTTCAGGGCCGTGTGGTTTCTTTCGATGTTGATCGTGTTGGCCAACCTAATGTACGTGTATGCAGGGCTGCCGGAAGAAGTGATCCTTATGGATTATGAAGCAGAAGGGTTTGCAATAGGGAAGGAGCAGCTCTTCTATTCAGCAATGGCGTTGATCGCGTTGGCGAATGTACTGGTCTACCTGTTCTCAAAAAAAATTGCTCCAGCGGAGGATTTCAGGACATGGCTTCACGGCCTGGTAGTCACCTTAAACATCTTCTTTGTAATAGGCATGAGCTTCATTGGTTTGTACAACAGTTCTGAGAAGTTTGATTTCAGCCGCATTGGTTTTATTATTTATTCGAGCGTTGGGTTGGTTGGGCTGTGGGCTACAAGTTGGCCGGTTTATCTGGTGGTAAAGAAAGTCCTAGCTAAACAGCTAGTATAAAATCTGTTCCTTGATGATCTCTTTATCAGGCAGTTAACTGCAATCAGTTTATTAATATTTGTAGTTAGAGAAATTGGGTAATTGCTTGAAGTGACTTCAAAATTTGTTTTATTAGGTGCGAATTGAATTGCCAAGATCCGGACGGCCGCTAATAGCTATCCGGATCTTACCTACAGACATTTTTTAAACTGTATTTTTGAGTTGACTTTTTAAGCTGTTTATTTTTACAATCCACTATGTAGTATGGCGAAAGCAGAGAAAGCCGCGGCTTCCATTCAATATGATGAGTCTAGTATCCGATCTCTTGATTGGCGTGAACATATCCGCCTTCGCCCGGGGATGTACATCGGTAAGCTGGGCGATGGCTCCTCGAAAGACGATGGTATTTATGTACTCGTAAAGGAGACAGTCGACAACTGTATCGATGAGCACATGATGGGCTATGGGAAGAACATTGATGTAAAGATCACCGATCAACGCGTTGTTGTCCGCGACTATGGTAGAGGAATCCCCTTAGGAAAAGTTGTTGATGTTGTTTCCAAAATAAACACCGGAGCAAAGTACGACTCAGGAGCTTTTCAAAAGTCTGTGGGATTGAATGGTGTGGGTACAAAAGCGGTGAATGCACTGAGCAATTATTTTAAAGTTTCATCTTATCGTGACGGCAGGGAAAAAGTGGCGGAGTTTGAAAAAGCCGAAAAACTGAATCCTCCTATTGAGCGCAGATCAAAACAGATCAGTGCGAAAGAGCTAGAACAAGAAACCACCAAACTAAAGAATGAAGCTGAATCAAAAGGAATTAATACCCAAGATGCTATCCTCTCA